>JAGVSR010000013.1 GCA_019137195.1 Alphaproteobacteria bacterium | reverse complement strand
GGCTACGCCTGCCCCAAGCTCGCGGACGAGGATGCAGACGCAGCCGAGGGCGCGGGCCACCTCGGAAAGGTTCGCGACAGGTAGATCGCACGTCGGCAGACTCCAGCGCTGCGAGACCGGACGATCACGCGCAAAGCTCTTTCCTGCTGCCCACAGGCGCCGTCGCGGGGCCAAATTGGCCGCAGCACACGTGCAGCCGCCACCCAATTACCAATCCGAGGCTTGGTGATCTCAGTCACCGAGCCGCGTTCGCATTTGGCCGATTGATGGTCTGCCGCAGCCTTTCGGACGAATCCGGTGCTTGACCTGTATATGCGTGTTTGCTAATTTAGCTTTTATGCATATGCAAGATCTCAGCGCCCGCAGCAAGGAAGTGGCTGGCCTTTTGAAGGCCATGTCGAACAACAATCGCCTGATGATCCTGTGCGAGCTCAACAAGGGCGAGCGCTCGGTCGGCGAGCTGGAGGAGGTGGTTCCGCTCAGCCAGTCGGCGCTGTCGCAGCATCTCGCCAAGCTTCGCGAAAGCGGCCTCGTCATCACGCGGCGCGAGGCGCAGACCATCTACTATTCGCTCTCGGATCCGCGCGTCCAAAGGATCATGGGCACTCTCTACGAGCTTTTTTGCACCGCACCAGCAACACGATCCAGAAAGGCATCCTCCAAATGACCATCGACCGCGCCGTGATGGCCTTCGCCGGGACCATGATCCTTCTGTCGCTCGTATTGAGCCAGACGGTGAGCCCCTATTGGCTCTATTTCACGGCCTTCGTCGGGCTCAACCTCCTGCAGGCGTCGTTCACGGGCTTCTGCCCGCTCGCGACCATCCTCGCGCGCCTCGGCGTCAAGCCCGGCGCTGCATTCTGCGCCGGAGACTGAGCCTAAGCGTTCGTCCGCCCCAGCGGCGGCATTCCTCGCATAACCAATCACAAACGCACGGAACGCGAGGCCGTGCAGGTCGGGAGGATCGCAGATGCCAAGAGTCGTGGTAGTAGGCGCCGGGATAGGCGGTGTGCCGATGGCTTTCGAGCTGCGGCGTCAGCTCAGCATGGCGACCGAGGTTATGGTCGTCAACGACAGCAACTACTTCAACTTCGTGCCGTCCAATCCGTGGGTCGCCATCAACTGGCGCAAGCCCGACGACATCCGCATCAATCTCAGGACCGTTCTGCCGAAGTTCGGCATCAGCTTCAATGCCTCGGGCGTAATGCGCATCCTCCCCGAGGAGAATGCCGTGATGCTCGGCGACGGTACCAAGGCCGAGTACACCTACCTCGTCATCTGCACCGGGCCGAAGCTCGCGTTCGACGAGATCGAGGGCCTCGGCCCCCATGCCAATTCCGTCTCGATCTGTCATGTGGACCACGCCGAAGTGGCGCGACAGAAGTGGGAGGCGTTCTGCGCCGATCCCGGGCCGATGGTGGTTGGCGCGGTGCAAGGGGCGTCATGCTTCGGGCCAGCTTACGAATATGCGTTCCTGGCCTCTGCTGAGCTCAGGAAGCGCAAGGTGCGCGACCGCGTGCCGATGACGTTCGTCACCTCGGAGCCCTATATCGGTCACCTCGGCCTCGGCGGCGTGGGCGACACCAAGACGCTGCTCGAGTCGGCTCTGCGCGACCGCGACATCCGGTGGATCACAAACGCGAAGATCGATCGCGTGAACCCCGACAGCGTCGAGGTCTCGGAGCTTAACGAAGACGGCACTCTGAAGAAAGCGCACAAGCTTCCGAGCAAGAGCTCGATGTTCATCCCCGCATTCAAGGGCGTCGACTGCCTCAAGGACGACACGGGCAAGTGGATCGAGGGACTCGCCAATCCGCGTGGCTTCGTGATCGTCGACAAACACCAGCAGAACCCGAAGTACAAGAATATCTTCTCGGCCGGCGTGTGCGTCGCCATTGCGCCAACCGAGCAAACCCCTGTACCGCTCGGCGTTCCAAAGACCGGCTACATGATCGAGAGCATGGTGACGGCAACGGCTCACAATATCGAGGATCTCTTGAAGGGGAAGGAGCCGACGCACGAGGCGACCTGGAACGCGGTCTGCCTGGCGGACTTCGGCGACGAGGGCGTGGCCTTCATCGCGCTGCCACAGATCCCGCCCCGCAACGTCAACTGGTCGGGGCAGGGCTACTGGGTGCATCTCGCCAAGGTGGGCTTCGAGAAGTACTTCTTGAACAAGATCAAGAACGGAACCAGCGAGCCGGTCTACGAGAAATTCATCATGAGGACGCTCGGCGTCAACAAGCTGAAGCAAAAGCCCGCATCGACCTGAACGAGCTCCGAGGGCGCGGAGCAGTCGTTGGGCCGTGTTGTGGGTGCTCGTACGGCAAGCGGGAGCCGGAACAAGCACGAGAACTGCGCCACGGCACGGCTCGACGGCTGATTCGCCGCGGCTCGCGTTTGCGACCGGCCACTGAATGGCCGGATGGAGAAGCAATCTGCCGGCTCTTTGCCGGCGGGAGTCCGAAGAGGGTGCGGAGCAGCCGCGATGTCAATCACCAGAACCATTGCAGCGGGACTCGCCGCTGCGCTTCTCACTGCCGGTCCCGGCGTGCTGGCCGAGGAGCCCGACACGACGAAGGCCGATGCGGCCGCCAACGCCCCGCGCCTCACCGTGCATGCGACGAGCGTCGACGACCTCAAGTCCGTCTACGCTACCGTTCGTTCGAAGGACGTTAGCCAGGCCCGCGTGCGCACGCCCGGGACAATCGTCTCGCTCAAGGTCGATGAGGGCAGCGCGGTGACACCAGGGCAGGTGATCGCGCTGGTCGCCGATCCCAAGATCGCCCTCACGATCAAGGCCCTGGAAGCCCGGATCAAGGCCGCGCAGTC
This sequence comes from Alphaproteobacteria bacterium, assembly GCA_019137195.1. Taxonomy (GTDB): domain Bacteria; phylum Pseudomonadota; class Alphaproteobacteria; order Rhizobiales; family Hyphomicrobiaceae; genus CBDCUQ01. The sequence continues at coordinate 60,714 of JAGVSR010000013.1, read as the reverse complement.
CCGCCTCAACACCGCAGAGGCCGAGCTCGAGCGCTCCCTCGCGCTGAAGGCCAAGGGCGTGGCCCCTCAGTCCCGTGTCGACCAGGCTCAGACGGCGTTCGACACCGCCACAAACGAGCTCAAAGCGGCGCGCACCGAGCTTTCCGTCACCGAGACGCAGATCGCGGAGGGAGAGGTGATCGCGCCGGCCGCCGGCCGGGTGCTCAAGGTGCCGGTGACGCAAGGCAGCGTCGTCATGGCCGGCGAAACGGTGGCCACCATAGCCGCCAACGAGTTCCTGCTTCGGCTCGAGCTGCCAGAGCGGCAGGCGCGCACGATCAAGGCCGGTGACAAGGTGCGTACAGGCAGCCGCTCGCTCGAGGGCCAGGCCGACGGCACGACCGAGGGGCAGATAACGCAGGTCTATCCGGAACTCTCGAACGGGCGCGTCGTGGCCGATGCCGAGGTCGAGGGGCTCGGCACCTACTATGTCGGCGAGCGCGTTACGGTGTGGATCTCGGCCGGCAAACGGACAACGATCGTGATACCGCCGTGGTACGTCTTCAAGCGCTACGGGCTCGACTTTGTGCGACTCGCCGCAGAGGGCGGCACCACCAGCGAGACCGTCGTGCAAACCGGACGGCGCTTCAAAGATGCCGATGGTACGGATCAGATCGAGATCCTCGGCGGGCTCAAAGACGGCGATACGGTGGTGGCACCATGACCGGTACGTCTGCGACCCCGGCGCCGGATCTCGGCATCTCCGGCCGGCTCACCCGCACGTTCATCCGCTCGCCGCTGACGCCGCTCCTCCTGCTCACAAGCCTGATGCTGGGGCTGATTGCGCTCGTCGCGCTGCCGCGCGAGGAGGAGCCCCAGATCTCGGTGCCGATGGTCGACATCTTCGTCACTGCCGACGGACTGAAGGCGGACGACGCGGTCAAGCTGGTGACCGAGCCTCTGGAGACGATCATCAAGGGCATCAGTGGCGTCGAGCATGTCTACTCGAATACCACGGACGACCGGGCGGTCGTCACGGCGCGCTTCTTCGTCGGCACCTCACCAGACAACGCCATCCTCCGCGTACACGAGAAAATCCGCGCCAACCTCGATCGCATGCCGGCCGGGATTCCCGAGCCGCTGATCGTCGGGCGCGGCATCGATGACGTCGCCATCGTCACGCTGACACTGAAGCCGAAGCCCGGGGTCGAGCGCATCGACGATACAACGCTTTACGACATCGCGCGCGATCTTCAGGTAGAGATCGCCAAGCTGGAGGACGTCGGGCTCTCCTACATATCGGGCGGACGGCCGCCGCAGATCCGCATCGAACCAGACGCCGAGCGCATGTCGCTCTACGGCATCACGCTGGCGCAGCTCATCGGCAAGGCCAAGAATGCAAACCGCTCGTTCCTGGCGGGGCGCGTGCGCGACGAGGGCGAGAGCAAGGCGGTGGCCGCCGGGCAGACACTGCAAGGCATTCCGGACATCGGCCTTCTCCTGCTCACGTCACGCGACGGACGCCCGGTCTATCTGCGCGACGTGGCCAATGTGGTCGTGGACCGAAAGCCGCTCGAACGCCAGGCCTGGCATTTCGAGAAGGACGCCTCGGGCAAGATGACGCGCGCGCCGGCGGTGACGCTCGCCATCGCCAAGCGGGCCGGCGCCAATGCCGTCGTCATCTCGGAGCGCATCGTCGAGCGCGTCGGGGAGCTCGAAGAGAGCCTGCTCCCCGACACGGTCGAGGTGACGGTGACGCGCAACTACGGCGAGACCGCCAACGAGAAGGCCAACGAGCTTCTGTTCCATCTCGGCCTCGCGACGATCTCGATCGTTCTCCTCGTCGTGATCGCCATCGGCTGGCGCGAGGGCGCGGTCCTCACGGTCGTCATTCCGGTGACCATCCTGTTGACGCTGTTCGCGTCGTATTTTCTCGGCTACACCATCAACCGCGTCAGCCTGTTCGCACTCATTTTCTCGATCGGCATCCTGGTCGACGACGCGATCGTGATCATCGAGAACATCGCCCGGCACTGGGCCATGCACGACGGACGCACCAGGGTCGACGCGGCCATCCAGGCGGTCGCCGAGGTCGGCAACCCGACTATCGTCGCCACGCTGACCGTGGTCGCGGCGCTTCTCCCGATGCTGTTCGTGTCGGGACTGATGGGGCCATACATGAGCCCTATTCCCGCCAACGCCTCGGCGGCAATGGTGCTTTCGTTCTTTGTCGCGGTCACGATTACGCCGTGGCTCATGCTCAAAATCGGCGGCAAAGGCGGCCACGGCACCCATGACCAGCACGCGGCTCAGGGCGGTGCGCTCGGGAACCTCTACCGGACGGCAGCGCGGCCGATCCTCGTCTCCAAACAGCGGGCTCTCGGCTTTCTTGTCGCGATCGGCATCGGCACACTGGCTGCGATGGCGCTGTTCTACACCAAGTCGGTAACAGTGAAGCTGTTGCCGTTCGACAATAAGTCAGAGATGCTGGTCGTGCTCGACCTCCGGCGCGGTGCCTCGCTCGAGGACACGGACCGCATTCTGACCGAGGCTGCCGAGCGCCTCGCCTCGCTCGAAGAGCTCATGTCCATTCAGAGCTACGTCGGCACGGCCGCGCCCTTCAACTTCAACGGCCTCGTGCGCCATTCGTACCTGCGCGACGGGCCGGAGCAGGGCGAACTTCAGATCAACCTCAAGGCCAAGGGCGAACGTGCGAGGACCAGCCATGAAATCGCACTCGATGTGCGGGAGCGGCTCAAGGCGATCAAGCTGCCGGAAGGCTCGGTCTTGAAAGTGGTCGAGGTGCCGCCAGGGCCGCCCGTCATTGCGACGCTGCTAGCCGAGGTCTATGGCGACAACCCCGAGGAGCGGCGAGCCGCGGCCACGAAGCTCCGTGAGATCTTCCGCTCGGTGCCGTACATCGTCGACGACGACGTGTCGTTCGGAGAGCGTGCGCCCAGGCTGCGCTTCGCCATCGACCAGGAGAACCTCGAGTTCTACAAGGTCGAGGAAGGCGACGTCTACGACACCATCTCGACCTATCTCGGCGGTGTGCCGGTCGGCTACTCGCACAAAGGCGGCGGGAGGCATCCGATCGAGATCGCAGTCCAGAACCCGAAGAGCGCGCTCAAGGTGTCGGAGACGATGCTGGCGACGCCAGTGCCAGCCAACGCGCTTCCCGGCGAGCGCAGCGTCGTCGAGCTCGGCGATGTCGTGACGCTCGACCGCGAGGCGGCGTCCTATCCGATCTTTCGCCACAACGGCCGGCCGGCCGAAATGGTGATGGCCGAGCTCGCGGGCGAGTACGAGGCTCCGATCTACGGCATGCTCGCGGTCGGCGACCTCATCGAGGCAGCCGACTGGGGTTCTCTCGGCAAGCCCGAGGTGAGGCTCCACGGCGCGCCCAACGACGAGCGCCGACCCACCATCCTGTGGGACGGCGAGTGGGAGGTCACGTACGTCACGTTCCGCGACATGGGCGCGGCATTCATGGTGGCCCTCCTCGGCATCTACGTTCTGGTCGTGGCGCAGTTCCGCTCCTTCAAGCTGCCGCTCGTGATCCTGACGCCGGTGCCCCTGACGCTGATCGGCATCATGCTCGGGCACTGGCTCCTCGGAGCGACGTTCACCGCAACCTCGATGATCGGCTTCATTGCGCTCGCCGGCATCATCGTCCGGAACTCGATCCTACTCGTCGACTTCATCCGCGAGCGGCGGGGAAGCGGGGCCTCGCTCAGGCAAGTGCTACTGGAGGCCGGCTCGATCCGGTTCAAGCCAATTCTCCTGACCGCGCTCGCGGCCATGCTCGGCGCAGCGGTGATCCTCACCGACCCGATCTTCCAGGGACTTGCGATCTCGCTCCTGTTCGGGCTCGCGTCGTCGACGCTGCTCACGGTGCTCGTCATCCCGGCGATCTACGTGGTGCTTCGCGACGACGGGCGGCCGCTCGATGAGTCCGAGACCAGCGAGCCTGCCGCAGCGGCGACCGTATGAGGCGTACCTTTTGAGTGAATGCGGGAGCTCCTGTCATGTGGAAAGCAGTCGTTACTGGCGTTGCGGTTCTGGTGTTGACCGGCCCGATCGCTGCCGGGGACAGCCGGGCCGACGAGGCTGCGGCACTCGCCGAGGCCCGCGCCGCGGTCAAGGACCTCGGCGCCAAGCTCAAAGACCAGCTCGTCTCGGCGATCAAAGCCGGCGGACCCGTCAAGGCCATCGAGGTTTGCAAGAGCGTCGCTCAGGATCTAGCCAAGGAGGCCTCGGCAGCGCACTCGGTCGCCATCCGGCGCACAGCGCTCAAGGTGCGCAATCCGCTCAACGCACCGGATGACCTCGAACGGCGCGCACTCGAGGACTTCGCAGCAAAGCTTGCGGCCGGAGCCGATCCCGCGAGCCTCGAGCATTACGAAACTGTGGCCGAGGGCGGCAAGACGGTGGTGCGCTACCTGAAGGCGATCCCAACGGCGGCGGAGCCATGCCTCGCCTGCCATGGCAGCGCGCTCGCTCCCGAGGTGACCCAAGCGATCGAGGCGAGCTATCCGGAGGACCAGGCGACAGGGTTCAAGCCCGGCGATCTGAGGGGCGCGTTCTCGGTCAAGGTCGAGGTGAAGTAAGTGCGGCGGCGCGGCGCCCGCGTCGCAGGCCCTTCAGCTTGCGCCACACCCAGCTGCCCAGCTCGTCACTGCCGAAGATCGTATACCCAGCGACGTTCGCGTTACGCATGATCAGGCGCTGGTGCTCGTCGGCAGGCTCGCGACCGGCGAACAGGATGCGGTCCCCGAGCCGCAGCACGACATCGTCTGCCGGCAACTCGGTCAGTGCTCCATCGCGTGCGAGCAGAAGCGGGATGCACGGCATGCGATCGCTTCTGAAGGTCACGCTGCGCGCGAGATCGCCCACTCGAACCGGAGCAGCAAAACGGCCCATGACGTCGACGAGGCCCGGCGCCTCGCCCGGGCTGATCGAGATGCTCCAGAACCGCGGGGTCTCGTCTCCGGTAAGCGCCTGCAGGCGCTCGACCAGCTTGTAAGCCCATACGTCGTCCTTGGTCTTGATCAGGCGGAGGAACTCCGAAAGCAACGGGGTCCGCAACACGGCAAGACACTCGTTGGCGATGATCTGGCTCGAGACCATGGTCATGTCGGCGGCGAATGCCCTGAACAGCATCTCGTTCGACTGCAGGTTCTGCCTCAAGATCACGAAGATGCCGGGATTTATGGAGCGCGCCGCAATGGCGATGGCGAGATTGGCCGTGTCGTCGTCGGTGCCGGCGACGATTCCGGATGCATCGGCGGCGCCTGCGTCCTGGAGAACCCCGAGGTCGGTTCCCTCGCCCTTGACCGAGGACATGCCACCTGCTGTGGCCCCTGTCGGATCGACGATCGTCGCCTCGAACCCGCCGCGCTGGATGGCAGCAACTACCTCGGCGCCGAAGCGGCCGTAGCCACAGACGATCCAGCGTCCCGGCGGCGCCGGCACGCGAGGCGGCAGGTAGGTTCCGGGCGGCCCGGTGAGCCACGAGAATAGGCGATGGCTGTCGGGCGCACGCATGGCCAGAGCGAGGTGCTCGCTGAACTCGCGGAACGGATTGATGACCTGGTAAGTGCCGAGCGAGATCATGGATGCCGTCACGGTCGCCGACTCCACCCTTGCGATCACCGGAACGTTGGCCCGCAGCAGGCGCGCAGCGATGGAGATCGCAAGGTTGGAGTGGTCGTCGTTGGCCAACGCCAAAACGCCGACGCATTCCGGCTTGAGGAGGCCCGCCGACGCGAGCGCCTCGGGCGAGCGTGCGTCCGCGGCCAGCGCCGGAGCGTCGCTGGCCATCTCCTCGAGCTCAAGCTCCTGGATGCGTCCGTCGTCGCGGTCGAGTGCCACGAAACGGTAGCCGAGCTTATCGAGTGAGCGGACGACCGTCATTCCGGTCTCGCCGAGACCGCAAACGAGATAGAACGGCTCCTTGAGGCGGAAGACGGCCAGCTTGAACCGAGAGGTAATGATCGCCTGCTGAAAGCCGCGGTCCTGCGCCAAGCCCAGGAGCGAGCCAAGGAGGTAGGCCCAGCCGATCACCGACAGGTAGATGATCAAGGTCGCGAACAGTCGCTGCGTGTCGGTGAAGGCGTGCGGCACCTCGCCGAAGCCGATGGTCGTCGCGGTGTAGGTCACGAAGTAGAACGCCTGAAACAGCGTCATGTGCCACGGCTTGCCAGCGGCATCGATGCCCGGGATCAGCGTGAGCCCCGTGGTCGCGAAGGCGAAAATCAGGATGAGAAGAATAAGGGGTGCGCGCAGCCGCCTGATAGCGATGAAGAAAACGCTATGCACGTCAGCGCCTCTGGATCGTAGTGTCCGCAATCATGATCACGACGGACACGATGTTGGCGAGAAGCGCACCAGCCGAAAGCGAGATGATGCTGGCAAACGTCGAGATCGGGATCGAGCTGCCGTTCTGCGTGGCGAAGAACCACACGAAAGCCGCCGCAATGAGCTGCAACAGCGCAACGAGGCTGGAAGCCAGATGCACTGCGCCAATGTGTGTGCGGTCGCCGAACTTCAAGACCGTGGCAATGAGGTTCACGACGATGGTCGCGAACAGCTCCCAGTGGTTGTGCAGCTCGGGGTTCGAGATGTCGCCATAGACGAAGCCGAAATTCAATGTCGCGGCGAGAAGGATGAAGAAGCCGAAGATGACCTTCTCGAGATTCATATGTTGCTCGCTTCAATACTGCTCTTGCTTATGTTGAACCGTCGCGGCTCTAGGGATGTTGAGTGAGATCAACCGCAAACCAAGACGTGACGGCGCCGCTTCACCTCCCGCACCACACACTCTCTCTACGCAGAGGGTGAGTGGACGGAGCGGGGAGGCGAGACGATGAGGCGCCGCCCCCACGCGCCCCGGTCACTTGCCGGCGCAGGTGCCCGCGTACTGGGCGAACACGGGCTGGCCGACGAGGCCGGTATGGCGCGAGTGGACGGCCGGGTAGAGGCCGGTCGCGGGGTCCTTGTCGTAGATGGTCGTGATGTTCCAGAACCCCTCGGTCGCGACCTCGAGGAAATGGTTGGCGCCCAATGCGCGAGCGATGGCGATGGTGCCCGTCTGCCCCGCGGCGCCGGTCTTCAGATTCGCGTGCTGGGCATCTAGGTCGACGTTGTCGAGCTCGAAGGTGAGCGGTGCCGGCTCCTTGGCAGTGAATTTGCCGGCGTCGTAGCCCCAAGTCGAGCCGATCTTGAACTCGCAGACGAACGTGGTCGGTGTCGTCTCCTCGGCGTGAGCGCCAGTCGCCCATGCGGCGAGCGTCAGGGTCAAGGCGGCGAGCATGGAGCGGATCATTTGGGGCTCTCGGCGGTCTACGGACTGTGGGCCATTGAAGCCGTTCCATGACGCCGAGGCAAGGCCGAGGCTCAATTTTGCTGCCTCAGCCACGCGTTAGCTCGATACTCGGCCGCAGTGCCGGCACGCCGGAAGTCCCACGCGAGACCGGAACGGGTCGCGTTCAAGGGACCGCGGAACGCCGCTCCGGTCCCTTGTTCGAACACCCGCTCCGCGACGAATCCTAAGCCGGCTCGCCGGAAGATGCTCCAGGCGTTACGAGGCTCGTCCGCGTCCGACGTCGAGGGATCAGGCGACGATGGTCTTCTTCACCCAGTCCTCGAGGCTCCGCTTCTGGACCATGGCCCCCGTGTGCTTGGCGGCGATCTTGCCACCCTTGAAGATCATCAGCGTGGGCATCGCCTGGATCGCAAATTGCTGAGTGATTCCAGGGTTCTGGTCGACGTCGACCTTGACCACCTTGATCTTGCCCTTCATCTCGGCCGCGACCGCGTCGAGCGCCGGTGCCATCGCCTTGCAGGGCCCGCACCATTCCGCGAAGAAGTCCACGAGGACCGGCTCCGTGGCCTTCAGGACCTCGGTTTCGAACGTCTTATCAGAGACTTGTGCGGCGGCACTCATGGTTTTCTCCTCGAGGGATGAACGCGGCCCGCTTGGCGGCGAGACTCGCTTTTTGTCGTGGACCGAACAAGTAGGAATGGCCGGCTCATGCGTCAAGGCTCGACGGATCGAGGGTCCAGACCTGGGTCATATAGCGCTCGAGCAACTCGGGCGGAATCTCCATCAGCCGAGCGTCGCAGGTCCACAGTAGGGCGGCCCGGACGGGGGAGCCCGGGAAGATGGTGCCGAGCGCCAGCGCGTAAGCCGCGAGCTGGTAGAGGTATACGTCCGACACGGCCTGCGGGTCGCGGGGCGGCGGGCGATTGGTCTTGTAATCGACGATGAGGACGGTGCCGCCGACGATGGCCAGACGGTCGATTTGCCCGGTCAGCCGCAACGCCGGGCCGGAGCCTTTCGGGCGCGGAATTTCTGCCACAATCGGCACCTCAGCCCGGCTCTCGGGCCCGAACAGTGGCGCGAAGGTCGGGTGGTCGAGCACGGCGAGGGACTCGGCGACGACGCTCGCGCGCACGCGGGCCGAAAGCGCTCGGCCGCGCTCGGCGACGAAGACCTTGGCCGCCTTGGGCCGCAACGCGGCGTCGATCGACGGCAGGTGCTCGAGAAGCGCATGGGTCAGCGTGCCGCGCAGGAAGCGGCTCTGATCAGACGGGCCGCCCGGCGGCAAGATCGGAGGCTCGGCGAGCGCAGCCGGCTCGCTGCGCGGCGCCGCGGTCGGCTCACCGGTCTCGTCCATCTCATACGGAGCGAGGCGCGAGGGAGCGAGGGGGACAGTAAGCTGCGGCTCGCGGGGCGCGTTGTGGGTGGCCCAAGACGGAAGCGCCTCGGCGATTGCCGCCGTCGAAAGCTCGCGGCTCGACGGCTCGGTCCCGGCCGTCTGTGGGCAGGACCAGCGGCGCACGGCCGTGCCGTCAGCGAGCGTGACGGTCTCGAGGACGGGCGCCAGCGCACCCTCGATCATGTCGTACCAACAGCCCTGCTCGCGGCCGTTCCTACCCTCGAAGCCCGCTACGTAGAGCCGGTCGCGGGCGCGGGTCATGGCGACGTAGAGAAGTCGGTCGCGCTCCTCGGCGTCGGCCTCCTCGACGGCGTTGCGGGCGGCGGCGACGGACTCGAGGCGCGAGGTGCCCTTGACCGGCCAGACGAACGCGTCCGGGGCGCCGACCGGCATGTCGAGGCCGGTGACCTTCAGAGGGCCGCCACGCACGCCGCCCTTGCCCCGACCACCGCAGGTGTCGGGCAGGAACACGATGGGCGCCTCCAGGCCTTTGGCACCATGCACGGTCATGACGCGAACCTCGTCGCGGCCATGCTCCATGTCGCGCTTGATCTCGCGGGTCCCGGAGCGGAGCCAGGCGAGGAAGCCGGTCAGCGACGGTGGCTCGCTGTCGTCATACGTGAGGGCAAGGTTCAAGAACTCGTCGATCGGGTCAGCGGCGTCGGGACCGAGACGGGCGAGGAGGCGCTGACGGCCGCCGTCCTTGTCGAGGATGCTCGAGAAAAACTCGTAGGGCGGTGCGAAGTCGGCCGCTTTGCGCCAGCGCTTCAGGGTCGCCGCCGCCCCGGCCAGCAGCGGCGATGCTGCGACGTTGTCGAGCAGGGCCTTCCACAGCGTACCCTTGCGGCCAGGCGCGAAACCCATGAGCGCCTCGTCGTCGATGGCGACGAGCGGGCTCTTCAAGACGCTGGCGAGCGCAAGGTCATCCTCGGGAAGAGTGAGGAAATCGCCGAGTGCCATCAAGTCCTGCACTGCGATCTGATCGACGAGGGCGATGCGGTCGGCGCCGGCCACCGGCACGCCACGGGCCTTCAAGGCGCTGACCATGGCATCGGCGAAGGGCCTGCGCTTGCGAACCAGAACGAGAATGTCGCCAGGCCTGATCGTGCGGTCCTCAGAGGCGAGACGCTCCCCGGTCTCGAGCCAGCGCTCGATGGTCTTGGCGATGCGATCCGCCAACCGCGCGACGGGACTCGCGGGCGGTGTCTCGTCTAGAGGCGACCAGGTGTCGGAGTGGGCGGGCTCGTCGTGGACCTCGGTCGGCCACAGCTCGACGATGCCGGCAGATCCGGCACGCTTGGCTACGTGTCGGACAGCGCCGCCCCGGGCGGTGACGCCTGGCGTCGATACGGAATCGGCGAACACGCGGTCGACGGCGCCGAGCACGGGCTCGACGGTGCGGAACGAAAGATCCAGCGGAATGCGCCGCCAGGTCACGCCAGCTCGCGTCGCTCGCCGGGCGAACTCGTCGCCCATGGAAGCGAACATTCTCGGTGCCGCACCCTGGAAGGAGTAGATCGACTGCTTCTCGTCTCCGACCGCGAACAGCGAGCGCGGCTCCTCGCGTGCGCCGGTGCCGGCGAAGAACTCCTCAGCGAGCGCGCCGACGATACGCCACTGCTCCGGGCTCGTGTCCTGACTTTCGTCGACGAGGATGTGGTCTAGTCCGCCGTCGAGCTTGAAGAGCACCCAGTCGGGCGAGCCCTGGGTCGCGAGCAGGCTCGCGGTGCGCGCGATGAGGTCGTCGAAGTCGAGGGCGGCGCGGCGAGCCTTGGCCTCCGTGTATTCCTGCAGCACGGCCTCCGCGATCCGCGTCAGGGCGAGTGTCGCCTCGAGCACAGTCGCGCCCGCGCGCTCCCTGGCGAGCCCCGCGAAGCGGTCCTGGGCGCGGCCTAGGCGCTCGGCGAGCTCGGGATGCTCGGCCGCGAGCGCCTTCGTCATCAGAGTCTTGCGCGGCTCGCCTTCGCCGGTGAGAAACAAGGCTTCGAGGCGTGCAACGCGCGCGGCCGGCGAAGGCGCCTTGTGCGCGGCATCGGCGACGGCGGCGAGCTTCGCGTCCGTCTTGCCGCCTCCGGACAGAACATGCACAGCCGATGCGAGATCGTCGCTACGCACGACGTCTGACATCTCGGCTTCGATGGCGCCAGACGTGGCGTGCTGGCGGACGCCGAGATGGCGCCGCAAGATGTCTGCCCAGACGTCGAAGCCGGACAGGCCGTTCCTTTCCAGACGCGGAATCTCGGCGAGCCACGGGCGATATCGGAGCGCCTCCGTGAGCACCTCGTCGAACTGGTCGCCGGCGGCGTAGGCGATGGCGGCATCGAGCGCCAAGGCCAGAGGCGAGGCAGCATCGCTCGTGGCGCGGGCGAGCACAACGTCCGTCGCCTCGGATCGCAGCGTCCGGGCGGCCTCGTCCTCCAGGATCAGGAAGCCCGGCGGAACGCCGGCCTCGAGCGGGAAGCGCTGCAGCAGGCGCTCAGAGAAGGCATGGATGGTCTGGACCTTGAGCCCGCCCGGGGTCTCGATGGCGCGGGCAAAGAGCGTGCGCGCGCGGTCCGTCTCCTCGCCGGTCGGCGTGCGCTTGAGAAGCCTCGCCAGCTTGGCCTCGAGAACGGCCGGCGCGGCCGTCACCCACTCGCCGAGCACCTTGAACACGCGCTTCGACATCTCGGCGGCGGCGGCCTTGGTATAGGTAAGGCAGAGAATGCGCTCGGGCGGCGTGCCGGCGATGAGGATGCGCAGCACGCGGTTGGTGAGCACGTGAGTCTTGCCCGTGCCGGCGTTGGCGCTGACCCATACGGAGGCTGAGGGATCGGACGCGCTGGCCTGCGCGCGGTTGGTTCGTTCGAGCGCCGCGGCGACATCGTGATTGAGAGCGTGCATGGACATGAGCGTGCCGCCTTCTACGTCTCGCCGTCGCCGCCGCGTGCAGCACCCCACTCGGCGACACGGGCGAGGTGCGCAAACTCGTCGTAGTCGTACTTGAAGCGCCCCCGACGCACGGGCTCATACGGCGTGGCGACATCGTCGAAGCGCGCGACGAGGCGTTTCAAGCCGTCGAGCTGGGCGCGAGCAAGGGCCGCGATGTCGTCGCACTTGACCGCCTTCTCCTCGCCCGGCGGTTCGGCACCGGAGGCACGGATGTAGCGAAGCGACGTGACGGGCCCGGACTTCACGCCCGTGAAGCCAGCCTTGTCCTCGAGTCCCAGCGCGATGGCGGCCTCGAGCGGGAGCTGGGGCGCGATGCCGTCGGCGACGGCGCTTCCGGCCGGAATGGCGCCGGTCTTGTAGTCGGTGACGACGAGACCGTCAGGCGTAACGTCTATGCGGTCGGCGCGCGCGGTGAGCTCGAACGGCCCGCCTGGCGCTTCGAAGACGAGCCTGCCCGAGGTCTCGGCGACGACCGTGCCGCCCGCCGCGCGGCGAGCGGGCTCGGTCTCGGCGAACCAGGCGGCGAAGCGCCGGAAGCGCGGCACCCAGAACGCTGCAACACGGGGATGGGCGGCATACTCGTCGAGCACGCCTGCGGCGAGGCGCACGAGCTCGGCCTCCGCATTGGCGGGAAGGTTGTCAGGATATGCCCGGGCGAAGCGGGAAAGGGCCTCGTGAATGATGCTGCCGCGGAGCGAGGGCGAGGGCGGCAAGCCGAGCGCATCGAGCGGCTCAAGGGCAAGGATCTTGCGGGCGAAGATCGCATAGGGGTTCGAGATCCAGGTCTCGACCTCGGAAACCGACATCTTGCGCGGGCGCAGGTCGACCGACGGACGCGGCTCCGGCCGTGCGATCGATTGCGGGGCCGTGACGTGATCGCGATGGCGGGCCCAGCCGAGCCAGGGCACCTTCGGCTCGAGCGCGTTGTCGAGCCCCATGCCGGCGAGCAGTGCCTCGAGGCGCAATAGCCAGCGCGAGGGCACGGCCGGCACACCGTTCACCTTCTCGGCGCGCGTCAGGACCACGCACGGCGCGCCGAGGAGCGTCGCGAAGTCGTGGGCGGCATACCCGGTCTTCTCCTCGGGCGACGGCAGGCCCAAGCCCTGGCGCATGGGCCGGTTGAGCCACGGCCCGGGATCGGCGTTCTCGGGCCAGGTGCCGTCGTTGAGCGAGCCGAGGATGACGATGTCCGGCTGCTGCAGGCGGGCCTCGAAAGGGCCCCAGATTGAGAGGCGAGGATGCACGGGCACGCGCGGGCGGACGTTCTCGGCACCGAGCAGGCTACGATAGAGATCCGGATAGTCATGGCGCGAAATCATGAGCTCGGGCAGCGTCTCGTCGGCGAGGCCCTGGAAGAACGTGTGTGCCGTCTCGCCGGCTTCGCCGCGCCAGAGCTCGGCGGTCTTGTCGGCGTCGGATGAGCCTTCGGGCAGGGCGGCGATGCCTTCGGCCGCTGCAGAATGAGCGGCCGCGAAAGCGCGCAAGGACTGCGGCGCCGGATCGGCAAACAGTTTCGCCAGCGGCGCTGCCGCCGCGCGAAGACGCTGCACCAGATCGCGCGCAGCGTCCCAGTCGGCGGGCCACAGACGGCGCACAGCGCCGTGACGGCGGTTGCCGGATCCTGCCTTCACGTCACGGGCCGCGCGCTCGAGCGCCTCGTCGACGCCGTCGATGCCTACGCCCAGATACGGCGCCCGGAAGACGGCGATCTCGAGCGCGCGCGCGGCGCGGCGGACGGAGAAGGGATCGAGCCCGAGCCGGGTCAGGGGGTGCTTCAGGAGCGCCATAGTCGCGGCCGGGGCAAAGTCCTTGGCGATGGCCTCGATCACCAGGTTGAGAAACGCGCCAGGCACCGTCTTGGCGAAGGGACGGCCGGCCGAGTCGTCGACACGGATGCCCCAGCTCTCGAGGCGGACTGCGACGCGGCGCGCGAGCAGTCGGTCGGGCGAGACGAGCGCGGCGGTGAGCCCCGGGGTCTCGGCGGCTTGGCGCAGGATCAATGCGACCGCCTCTGCCTCGTCCTGGGCGCCGGGCGCCTCGATGAGGCTCACGCCGTCGAGCGCGCGAGACATGGTCTCAGCGCTCGTCGCGCGCGTGAAGGCGTGCCACAGGCCCGTGGTGGCGGACGGGCGCAAGGCCTCGCTGATGACCTGCTGGCGGGCCATCCCTATGCCATCGGGCTCGGCGCCCGGCAGCACCGCGACGTCGGCGCGCGTCAAGCCGAGGCCATCGAGCAGCTTCTTCAAGCCGAACTGCGGATGCTCAGGATGGTCTGGTACGATCCGCTGCCAGCTCTCCTCATCGAGCGCGGTGTCGAGCGCGGGAAGCACGATAGCCCCGTTCGGCAGGCTGAGCACCGCCTTCATGAGGCCGACTGTGGCGGGGATGGACCCCGTCACTCCGGCGACGATCATGGGACCTGCGGGCGGCAGGGAGGCGAGCCGCACGGCCTCGGCCTCGATGAGGCGGTTGCGCCGTTCGGCAGGCGGTATCAACGTCTGCTCGGCAAGATAGGCGGGCCAGTACTCGGTCACGATCCTGAGGAAGCCCAGCGTTTTCTGCCAGTGCTCGGCATAGGTCTCGGGCACGAGGTCCGTGAGCCTGTCGAAGCTCGCGCCCTCGGTCTCGACCATGTCCATGAGCTGGCCGAGCTCCTTGGCGAGCTGAGCGGCCTGAGCGGGCGTCGAGGCGCCAGCGGCCGCGTACGGCTCCATGTCGAGCGCGTCGGACGCGCCTTTCTTGTCGCGCTCGAGCTTCGACCATCGCTCGACGAGCATGGTGAGCGCGAGGCGGCGGTGCAGCTCCGAGATGGCCGGGGGGATGCCAGCAGGCGACGAGCCGGCAGCGACGAGGCCAGCGCCGTGGGCAAGAAGAGACAGCTCCTCGTCGCCCTCGGCGATGGGACGGATCGCCGGCAGGAGCATGGCGCGGCCGCCCGACACCTCGAGGAACGCTTCCTGCAGCGCTCGGGTGGCACGCCGCGTCGGCATGAGCAGTGTGACGCCTGCGAGACCCAGAGTATCGGGAGGTGCTCCGCCGGGCGAGGGCAGGTTGCCGTCGAGGATGGCGCGGGCGAGGTGATCGAGAAACGGCTTGCCGGCCGGCACCGTGTAGATGCGCGGCTTATCCTTCGAGCGATCGGGTGGCGTTTGCTCTTTCACGTGCGATCAACCTTTCGGCGTCGTCCACCGCGTCGGGGGTGCCGACGTGCATCCAGATGCCGTCGAGCACGATGCCGAAAAGCCGGCCCCGGCGAATGGCATCGTCCCAAGGACGGTTGAGCGAGAATGCGCCCTGCGGCATTCCCTCAAGCAGACGGGGATGGGCGATCGAGACACCTGTGAAGACGTAATCCGATTCGGCGTTTTCTTTACGGCGGCGGACGCGACCGTCCACGTCCAATTCGAAGTCGCCCTTGCCCTCGTAGCCGAGGCTGGTCGATTTCCGGGCCAGCAGGAGCAGGGCGTCCATCCGCGCGCCATCCCAGGCCTTCGCAAGCCGCGCGATATTGCTCGTGCCGTGCTCGATCCAGACCGAATCGGAGTTATGCACGAGAAACGGTTTCGGGCCCAAAAGGGGGAGTGCGCGAACAACACCTCCGCCAGTGTCGAGAAGCGCGTCGCGCTCGTCGGAGATGACGAGAGCGGGTGTCGTCCGGGAGGCGAGGTGCTGCTCGATCTTGGTCGCAAGGTAGTGGACGTTGACCACGGCACGCGGGATGCCGGAGGCGGCGATGCGGTCGAGCACATGGTCGAGAAGCGGGCGACCGTCGAGGCTGACGAGCGGCTTCGGCAGCGTGTCGGTCAGCGGGCGCATGCGCGTGCCAAGGCCAGCCGCCAGCACCATCGCGCAGTCGGGATACCAGTCGGCCTTGGTCGTTCCGCCGGTCGTCATCGTCCTTGCTTGCCTCTCGCCCAACTCGCCCGCTCCCCCTCTCGGGGGCCGTAGTGAGGGGGTATCATGTCTCGATCGGGATGGCGAATTCGGAACGCGACGGCAGCGCCCGCCGGCAAGACGCCGATCAGGCCGTGGGGACGGTGGCGCGGAGGGCGGGGGCGAACGCCGCGTCGTACCAGGTCCTCAGGTCAGCCAGCCCCGGGTGGGCGAGGTCGCGCTCGAGGTAACGCCAGATGCGCGGAATGTGAGCGAGATAGGTCCGTTTGCCGTCGCGTTTTGCCAGACGCGCAAAGATGCCGAGGATCTTCGTGTTCCGCTGCGCGCCTAGGATGGCATAGGCGAGACGGAAGGCTGCCTCGTCGAACGCGGGCTCGCCCTTCGCGACCCGGCGGCAATAGTGATCGAGCAGCTCCGCTTCGATCTCCGGCGGTACGTCGAGGCGCGCGTCCTGCAATAGGGAGACGAGATCGTAGGCCGGGTGACCCTGCATGGCGTCCTGAAAGTCGATGAGACCGACCCGCGCCTTCGGGTCTGATCCGCGGCCATCGAGCACGAGTAGGTTCGGCGAATGAAAATCGCGCAGCACGATACACGGCGGGTGACTGCTCACGTGCGGGAAGAGGGCTGACCAGAGGTGCGCGGCCCCTGCATAGGCTTCCACGGTCGGCGGAGCGCCCTTCATCATCGGCCAGTACCAATCGAGCAGAAGCTCGGTCTCGATAGCCATGGCGTCGATGTCGTAGGCGGGGAGCCTACGGACGGCGCTGCTGCCGAAACCGACGGGTGCGCCGTCGAGTGCAGCCGACGGAATGGAGCGCAGGGCGATGAGAACGTCTGTGGCGTCGCGCCAAAGCGGTAGCATCGGCCGTCCGGCAGCGATCTCGCGGCCGAAGACGCGCTCGCCCAGGTGCTCGATGACGAGGAACCCCTGGTCGAGATCGGCGGCGAAGATGGCTGGAGCGGCGAAGGCGTGGCGCGCGAGGACGCCGGCGACGGCGGTGAAGGCGGACACGTCCTCGGCGAGATGCGCAATGCGGCTATAGGGCAGGCCGTTCCTGATCGGCGGACCGTCCGGCTGGCGTGGCCAATCCATGAGAAGGGCGGTCTCACGCCCCGCCCCCTCGTTCGAAACAACGACGAACTCGCCTGCCGGCGTCGTCGCAGCGCCGCCCCGGTCCCTCGTGGCGGACGGCTGGCGAGGGCGGTCCCGTCCGGGATGTTGCGGAAGGGTGAGCTTCGCATAGGCGCGCGCGGACGCGTCGCCCTGGAGGTAATGAATGCGGGAGCGCCGCCAGGCCGCGACGCGATCAAGGAACGTGAGCATCGCCTCGATGCGCTGCAAGCGGTCGGCCCACGAGCCGAAACCCATGAGCGTGAGGTTGCGCGTCGTTTCGCCGGCGCCCTCCGCCAGCGCAACGTCGAGACGGTCTGGACCGAGCACCGACGGCGCACGCTCGGCCCACTCGACCACGATGGCACCGGCGGCGCGCAACTCCTCGATGCCGAGCTCGGTCACCTCGTCCTCGTGCGACAGCCGATAGAGATCGAGGTGCGCCAGCGCGAGACGCGGCGTGTCGTAAGTCTGGACGATCGAGAAAGTGGGGCTCGGCACCTCGGCGGCATCGTCGTCGAGGAGGGCCCGGACGAGCGCGCGCGCGAAGGTCGTCTTGCCAGCGCCGAGATCGCCTGCCAGCGAGAGCGTGTCGCCGGCGCGAAGCTTCAGCGCGACGGCCTCGGCGAAACGGCGAAGAGCGCCCTCGTCAGCCTGTGGAACGGTCCAGCGATGTGTCATGACTGTCGGCGGCGGTCTCGGGTTTGCGGGCCCTGCCCCGCTCGGGCAAGCGTACCGTGACGCGGGTACCACGTCCAATCTCGCTATCGAGCGTCATGTCGCCGCCATGGAGCTCGACGAGGCTCTTGACGATAGAAAGGCCGAGACCTGCGCCGCGGTGCGAGGAGCCCTGCGTGCGGCTCTCGAAGCGGTCGAACACGCGGCCGAGCTCATCTTTCGGAATGCCGGGGCCGAAATCCTCGACCGAGAGCACCAGAAAGCCCTTGTCGCGCCAGGCGCTGATGTTGATGGTGCCGCCCGACTTCGAGAAGCCGGCAGCGTTGGAAAGGAGATTGTAGAGGATCTGGCGCACGCGTGCGGCATCGGCCACGACCGTGTCGACATCGTCGGCGAGCGCGATGTCGAGCGTGAGACTGGCCGTGGCGGCGCGCTCGCGGATCCCGAGAATCGCCTGATCGATGACCTCGCGCACCTTCACCGAGCCGAGCTCGAGCTTCAAGGCGCCGGCGTCGATGGTCGCAAGATCGAGAATACCGTCGATGAGCGATAGGAGCGTACGCGACGAGGACGAAACGGCCTCGAGATATCCCGCCTGACGCTCGTTCAGGGTGCCGAACACGGGGTTCGCCAGCAGATCGGTGTAGCCGATGATGTTCTGCAACGGCGTGCGCAGCTCGTAGGAGACATGGCCGATGAACTGGTCCTTCAAGCGGTCGGCGGCCTCGAGGGCCTCGTTCTTCTCGACCAGGATGCGCTCGTAGCGCTTCGATACCGTGACGTCGGCGAAGGTCAGGAGCGTGCCGCCATCGGGAAGCGGCGTCGCGGCGTAGTCGATGACGCTGCCGTCAGGGCGCATCATCTGACCGGAGAGCGCCTTTCGCTCGCTCGAGAACGAGGTGACCGCCTGACCGATGGCGCTCCACACCGCGGCGTCCTCGTAGAGGACGCTCGCATCGCGGATGAAGACGTCGATGTGCGGGCGCTGCGCGAGCTGGCGGCGCGACTGCTTCCAGATGGCTGCGAAGGCGGAGTTGTAGAGCTGGAGGCAACCGTCGGTACCGAACACTGCCACGCCTTCCTTGAGGCTGTTCAGCGTCTCGTTCTGGGTGGTGATGAGCGTGTTGTACTGGCGCTCGAGACCGATACGCTCGGTCTCATCGTCGTAAAGGCAGGTGGTGCCGCCGTCGGGGCGGAGCTCGGTCGAGATCCGAAGCACGCGGCCGTCCGGCAGGTGCCAGCCGTCGTCGACCGGACTTCCGGCCTCGGGCACGGTCAGCACGCGCTTCTTCCACTCCTTGTACGGGTGGACCTCGGGCAGGCGACCAAGCTCGCGCAGCCGGTCGAGCACGTCAGAGGCCGAGGGGCCGGTCTCGAGCCAGTCGGCATCGAGCTGCCATAGCCTCTGGTAGGCGGTGTTGAAGAACACGAGGCGCCGGTTGGCGTCGAAGATGGCGACGGCGGTCGAGACGCGGTCGAGGGTGCGGTCGTAGGCGGCGACTTGGCGGTCGAGCTCACCTTTGGCGGTTTCGATGGCCGCAGCGTCGATGGCGACACCGGCGGTGGCATCGCCCAGACCAACGATGACGACGTCGTGCGGGCGGCGCTCGCCCTTGATGACGAGCGGCAGTCGGTCACGATAGGTCTTGCCCTGGCGCAGGATCAGGGACGCCGCGTTGCGCTGGCGGCTCTCCATGAGCTCGATCTGGCTCTTCAACACCTCGTTGTCGGAGCGTGCTTCGACGGCTGCGACGTAGGCGGTGTTGACCCAGGTGAGGCGGCCATCGTCGGCTCTTAGCCAAGCCGGGCTCGGCAGGGCGTCGAGAAGCGCCCGGCTCGAGCGGATGTCGCGCGCGAGTCCGCTATGGAGGTCGAGAATGGTCGATAGATCGCGCTTGTAGCCGGCGACGTCGCGGAGGCGCAGCACGGCGCGGCCGCCCGCTGCGCGCCCGTCGGCCTCGAGGTGGCCGCCGGCTGCGGTCTTCAGGATGAGGTTGAAGGCGCGACCCTGGGCGAACAGCGAGTCGAGCGCCGCCTTGAGACTCTGCGCCGCACGCTGGTCGAGCCAGAGCCCGAAGCGCAAGAGCTCGGGCTGGCTCGTGGGCAAACCTGGCACACCGGTCAACGTCTGCGTAACGACCTTGAAGGTACGGCCCTGCTCCCAGTAGATCAGGATCTGTGGCTCGGCTTTGACGAGCGCCTCGGCGGTGACGAGGTTCCTTTGCATCTCGCGCGCATGAGACTCGGCCTTCGCGACCCGCCCTCTCAAGGATCGCATGGCGTTGAAGAGGGCGAGGAGCGCAAGCAAGGCCACGCCGGCGATCAACGCCATGAGGAGGAGCGAGCCGGCTCCCGGCACGCCGTCCGCGGCATTTCCGTCTCCCCGCACGATGCCGACGGTCAGAATAACGACGCAAGCGAGGCTCGCCGCGAGCAGAGCCAGCACCTCGGATCGGGTGCTGCGCAGCCTGGTCGGGATCGAGAGGGAGAGCATCGGGGCTCGCGGTACCGTCGGTTTGTCGATGTCATGGCCGCCGGACGCACGAGGCAGGGGACGCGGATCGGTGGAAGCGAACGGCCCCTGGCGCCAGGCCGAATCAGTTGCGGATTATGCGGGCAGGGCAGCCGTTCGGCCAGAGCGGCGCGGCATCTCAAGCGAGATGCGGCGACGTGGTGGCATTCGAGGCGCGGGAGTGCTCCGGGCAGGACCGGGTGCGCTCGCCAGCAAGTGGCGTTGCATAGGCATGCCCAGTGCCCCATTCCAAACGAAAACGGCGCCCCTTGTGGGGCGCCGCTCGAGTACGGCCAACGGCCGGCAGTCGGAACCGTTATCAATAGCGGTAGTGATCGCTCTTGAAGGGACCTTGCTCCGGCACGCCGATGTAGGCGGCCTGATCGGGTCTCAGCTTGGTCAGCTTGGCGCCGATCTTCGACAGGTGCAGCATCGCGACCTTCTCGTCGAGGTGCTTCGGCAGCGTGTAGACCTTCCGCTCGTACTTGCCGGAATTGGTCCACAGCTCGATCTGAGCCAGCGTCTGGTTGGTGAACGAGGCCGACATGACGAACGAGGGGTGGCCCATGGCGTTGCCAAGGTTCACGAGGCGGCCCTCCGAAAGGAGGATGATGCGGCGGCCGTCCGGGAACTCGATCTCGTCGACCTGGGGCTTGATGTTCACCCACTTGAAGTTCTTGAGGCCGGCAACCTGGATCTCGTTGTCGAAGTGGCCGATGTTGCAGACAATGGCGCGGTCCTTCATGGCCCGCATGTGCTCGGTGGTGATGACGTCCTTGTTGCCGGTCGCAGTGACGAAGATGTCGGCGCGGGACACCGCGTCCTCCATGGTCGTGACCTCGTAACCCTCCATGGCGGCCTGCAGCGCGCAAATGGGGTCGATCTCCGACACCATCACGCGGCAACCGGCTTGGCGCAGCGAGGCGGCCGTGCCCTTGCCGACGTCGCCGAAGCCCGCGACCATGGCGACCTTGCCGGCCATCATGACGTCGGTGCCGCGGCGGATGCCGTCGACGAGCGATTCACGGCAGCCATAGAGGTTGTCGAACTTCGACTTGGTGACGGCATCGTTGACGTTGATCGCGGGGAACAGAAGCTTGCCTGCCTTCTCCATCTCGTAGAGGCGGTGGACGCCCGTCGTGGTCTCCTCGGAGACGCCGCGGATCGCTTTGGCGACCTCGCCGAACCAGCCTTTCGGCTTCTCGCTCAGGATGCGCTTGATGAGCGCGAACAGGATCTCCTCCTCCTCGGAGCCGGCCTTGTCGAGGAACGCGGTGTCTCCGCCCTCGGCGCGGACGCCGAGATGGACGAGAAGCGTCGCATCGCCGCCGTCGTCGAGGATCATGTTCGGCATGCCGCCGTCGCCCCATTCGAAGAGCTTCAGCGTGTAGTCCCAGTAGTCCTTCAGGCTCTCGCCCTTCCACGCAAAGACCGGGATGCCGGCGGCGGCAATGGCTGCGGCGGCGTGATCCTGGGTCGAGTAGATGTTGCACGAGACCCAGCGGATATCGGCGCCGAGCGCCTTCAGGGTCTCGATCAGCACGGCCGTCTGGATGGTCATGTGGAGGGAGCCGGCGATGCGAGCTCCCTTCAAGGGCTGCCGGGGGCCGTACTCGGAGCGGGTCGCCATCAGGCCCGGCATCTCGGTCTCGGCGATGGCAATCTCTTTGCGGCCCCAGCCGGCCAAGCCGATGTCCTTGACGATGTAGTCGGTCATGCGTCGTTCCTCATTTTGATACGTCCGGCTGTGCTGCCGGCGGCCAGAAGTCGTCCCGCCGTTGGACTGTGGGCCTCGGATCGAGACGCGTGTCCGCCGAGCCCTTCACGGCGCCCGGGCGTTGCATAGCTCAGCGGCTCCTAGAGCGCAACAAAGACATAAACAAGTCTTTATGCCTTGATGTGGCATGGCCAAGATCTGAATACTTCAATAACAACTGCTCACTCTTGAGTCGCAACCATAATACTTTCTGACAAATGCAAGTATTCATCGCTAATAGTCTACTACTTTTCGAGATGCAATTTTAGTAAAACTGCGCATTTATACAATTTTTTACTTGGTTTTCCTCAATGTCTCGCCAGTTTGAGGCTTTTACTTCTATGAAATGGCGAGCGAGTACTTTGCCAAGTGTGGAAGTTTGGTGCAGGAGGCGTACCATGTTTGCTCTTAGGGCGCAAAACCGCGACGCAACGCCGGATGTGCGTCGGATGAGCTCGACAAGGCTGATCAAGCGGCTAGGAGACGTTCTCGAGGATGCGCGTCACGACACCTCCGGCAACGTGGCCGTGCTGTTCGCGTTGATGTTGATGGTGATGCTGCTCGGAATTGGCGGCGCCGTCGACTTCGGCCGTTGGCTGCACGCGCGCCGGCAAACGATCTCTGCCATGGACGCCGCGGTTCTCGCAGGTGGGCGCGCGCTGCAGCTCAACTCGAAGGACACCGCGGGCGCGATCGCTGCGGCTACTAAGTACTACCAGGACAACATCAAGACCCGCATCCCGGTCAAGAGCGACGACATCACGTTCGCGCCGACTGACAACGGGACTGCGTTCAGCGCAAGCGGCAACGCCTACATCGCGACGCCGATCCTGGCGCTCGCCAACATCAACGAGATGCCGCTCATCAACGCGGCCAAGACCGAGTACTCCAAGGCGCAGCTCCAGGTCGGCGGGAATGCGGAGATGAGCATCGAGATCGCGCTCATGGCCGATACCTCGGGCTCCATGCAGGGCCAGAAGATCAGGGACCTCAAGGACGCGGCCGAGGATCTCGTCGATATCGTGATCTGGGACGACCAGAGCCAGTACACGTCTAAGATGGCCATCGTGCCGTTCTCGGCCGACATGCGTCCTCCGGCCTCGATGCTGGACGCCGTCCGCGGCTCGAACCCGCCGAATATCATCAAGTCGGGCAAGACCTATCGGCCGGTCCCGTGCGTCGTCGAACGGATCGGCACCGAGAAGTTCACCGATGCTCCTCCGGGCCCCGGCCAGTACGTTACCACCGAGCGCCAGACGAACTCGTCGTGTACGCAGCCGGCGTCGGACACCATCACGCCGCTGACCAACAGCAAGACCGCGCTTCATGCCGCGATCAACGGCCTCACCATCGCCGGCTCAACGGCTGGCCATCTGGGGACCGCATGGTCCTGGTACGCTCTGTCGCCGAATTGGGCTCCCTATTGGCCGTCCGGCAGCGGCGCTCAAGCGTACGATGCGCCGAAGCTGATGAAGATCGCCATCCTGATGACTGACGGCGAGTACAACACGCAGTATACGGCCGACGGCATCTCCGGCACCTCGCCCAACGGAGACTCGAATACCCAGGCCAGGGCTCTGTGCGACGGCATGAAGGCCCAGGGCATCACGGTCTATACGGTCGGGTTCCAGCTCGGCGGCAACCAGACGGCGATCGGCACGCTCAACTACTGCGCTACGACGCCCGGCCACTTCTACGATGCCGACGACGGCGAGCAGCTCAAGTCTGCGTTCCGCGACATCGCTCTCAAGATCTCGAGCCTCTACCTTTCCAGGTAAGTGCTCGGACCCGGGCTCAAGCAAGGAAAGGGGCGCCGCGAGGCGCCCCTTTCGCGTACTCTCGCCACCAACACCCGGACGCCCCTCAAGACGGAGAGGGGATTTCCTTGCAACTGTGCGAGCGGCCACGCTAATTGAGACCATGCTCAAGACCCGCATCATCCCCTGCCTCGACGTGAAGGACGGCCGCGTCGTCAAGGGCGTAAACTTCGTCGACCTCATCGATGCCGGCGATCCGGTCGAGGCTGCGGCCGCCTACGACGCGGCGGGAGCCGACGAACTCTGCTTTCTCGACATTACGGCCAGTCACGAGAACCGCGACACGATCTTCTCGATCGTCGAACGCACGGCCGAACGCTGCTTCATGCCGCTGACCGTCGGCGGCGGCGTGCGCACCGTGGACGACATACGCCGTCTGCTCGAGGCTGGCGCCGACAAGGTCTCGATCAACACGGCAGCGGTCAACCGGCGCACGTTCGTGAGCGAGGGCGCGGAGAAGTTCGGATCGCAATGTATCGTGGTCGCGATCGACGCCAAAAAGGTGTCGGACGCGGGCGAACCGGAGCGGTGGGAGATTTTCACGCATGGCGGGCGCAAGCCTACCGGCATCGACGCCGTGCGCTATGCCGACGAGGTGGTGTCGCTTGGGGCCGGCGAGATCCTGCTCACGTCGATGGATCGCGACGGGACCAAGGCCGGGTTTGACATCGGACTAACTCGCGCAATCTCGGATGCCGTGCCGGTGCCGGTGATCGCCTCGGGGGGCGTCGGCACGCTCGATCACTTGGTGGACGGGGTAAAGCTCGGCGGCGCATCGGCGGTGCTGGCAGCCTCGATCTTCCATTTCGGCACGTACACGATCGGCGAGGCCAAGCGCCACATGGCCGCGGCGGGCATTCCAGTGCGGACGGATTGCTAGCCATTTCAAGCAATTGTCGAGCCGCAACAGAAAAGCCGCGGAAAAGCCTCAATCTTTTTGCTTTCCCGTCCACGCCCGGTTTGTAACAATCGGACCACATTCCGCGACGCGACACGCGTCTCTTCATGGAGGATCAAGATGATCAAGCTCGCACATGCATTTGGTATCGCCCTGGTGGCCGCCGGCCTTTCCACGGCTGTGGTCTCTACCCCTGCCGCGGCCGGCAGCTGCCCGGCGCTCGACGCCATCGATCCCGACGGCGACGGCTCGATGACCCTGGGCGAGGCGATGAAGGCCGCGAAGGCCGCCTTCCATGCCATGAACCCCGACAAGGATCGCACGCTCGAGCGGGCCGAGGTCGGTGGGCGCGTCTCGGACGCTGCCTTCGCCGCCGCCAATCCTGACAAAGACGGCTCGCTCAGCATGGGCGAGTGGAAGCGGCTCGTGAAGATGCGCTTCCTCCACGCCAACACCGACGGTGATCGTACCATCGAGTGCGACGAGCTGGCGACGCCTGCCGGCAAAGCGCTCTACAACGTGCTGCGCTGAGCCCAGCGCGTCGGCTCTACGAGTACAAGCCTTCGCAGGGGCCCGGACATTCGTCCGGGCCCTTCGTCGTTGCAGGCGGTGTGTGCCGGGCATTTGCCACACCCGCGCCAGCCTGTTCCCGCTGGAACAGCCAGCGGCAGCGCGTCAGCGCATTTCTGAGAGACCATTGTCAGGATCGCCGCCCGGCGCCAAGCCGCGCCCGCAACAGAGAGGAGTGCCCGTACATGCAGCGAAGAATTGCTTCAAGCATCGCGCCTGGTGCCGTAGCGGGGGCTACGGTGATGCTCGCGGCCGGCGGCGCCCTCGCGGCGGGGTCCGATCCGCGCGGAGTCTGGCTCAACGATTCGGGCCGTGGCGCCGTCGAGATCCGTGACTGCGGCGCCAAGCTCTGCGGCCACGTAGTCTGGACCCGGGATGCATCCGACACCAAAGGCTGTGGCCGGCAGATCATCGGCGAGGCCTCGCCGTCCGGCTCGGGCACCTGGGGCGGCGGCTGGATCTATAGCCCCGAAAGGAAGCGCAAGTTCGACGTCGAGCTGAAGCCGCTCGGCGACGGCACACTTCGGGTCACCGGCTTCGCCGGCACCAAGCTCTTCTCCAAGACGATGGTCTGGACCCCCGCACCTGCCAACCTCGAGCGCTGCAGCGAGGGCTCTGCGGTCGAGGCGAACGCCGAGGAGCCGACGCCGCCGGCGGAGACGGCCGCTGGCAAGCCTGCTACGGCGGCGAGAGCCGAGCCCGCGACGGCTTCCGAAGCCTCGTCTAGCGGCCGGCAACCGCCGGCTGCAACCGACAAGGCCGCAGCCGCCAAGCCGGCTCCTGCGCCGCAAGCCGCCAAAAAGACGGCGCTCAAGCCATCCAAGGACGAGCTAGCGGAGGAGCGCGCGGCAGCAGCACCCGCCGAGGGACGCCAGCAGACGGCCGACGCCAGCGGAGCTGACGACGAGGCGGGCGACAAGACGCTTTCGCTCGACACGCTCAAGAACATGAAATTCGGCGACAGCGACTATGGCCTGCACGAGACCGGCAACGGCAAATGCCGTCTCAAGGTGCCGTACGTGACACTGACCGTCAAATGTCCCAACTGAGCCCGATCAGAGCCGGTGCAGGATGCCGAGCTCGACGAGGGCAATGACGACGAGGGCTGCGGCGCCGATCCAGAGCGCCGCGGCCCGCCAGCGGTCCTGGCGCCGGTTCTCGCGAGCGATGCTCGCGACGGTCTCCGGATCGAGCCGGACGCCGTTCCTGGCCATGCCGACGAATCCGGTCGCCGCCCGCTCGGCCTCAGCCAGGAGACCGGGCACCTCAGCCAGAGTCTTCGCCAACGTGGTCGCGCCTTCGCCTGCCTGGCGCAGCGTGCCGGCGATTCCGAGGTTCTTCTCCATCCACGCCTTGGCCACCGGCTCCGCCGCAACCCACATGTTGAGCGATGGATCGAGGCCGCGGGCCACGCCTTCGACGATGACCATGCTCTTCTGCAGGAGAATGAGCTCCGGCCGAGTCTCCATGTCAAAGACCTCGGTGTAGGCGAAGAGCTGGCCCAGCAGATCCGCCATAGAAATCTCGTTGGCGGTGCGGCCGTGAATAGGCTCGCCGATGGCGCGGAGCGCCTGAGCGAACACCGATACCGGATGGTGGGGCGGCACGTAGCCGGCCCAGAAATGCACTTCGGCGGCTCGCACGTAGTCGCGCGTGATGAGGCCGTGCAGGATCTCGGCAAGGAAGCGCTGCTCGCGGGCGCCGAGTCGGCCCATGATGCCAAAGTCGACGGCGACCACCTTGCCGGACTCGTCGACGAACAGGTTGCCCTGGTGCATGTCGGCATGGAAGTAGCCGTCGCGCATGGCGTGGGTGAGGAACGAACGGAGGACGATGAGCCCGAGCCGCTTCAGATCGTGTTCGGCCGACAAGAGTCGCGCTTTGTCGGCGATCGGGACACCGTCGACCCATTCGGTCGTGAGAACCCGCTTGGCGGTACGCTTCCAATCGACCGCGGGGATGCGGAAGCCTTCGTCCGCTCCTATGTTCTCGGCCATCTCCGACATGGCCGCTGCCTCGAGGCGAAGGTCCATCTCGAGCTCGGTGGTGCGAGCGAGATTCTCGACTACGGCGACGGGTCTCAGCCGGCGCGACGGGGCATGAAACCGCTCAATGAGGCGCGCGGCGAAGAAGAAGCTATCGAGGTCGCGCTTGAAACGACGCTCGACGGATGGACGCAGAACTTTGACGGCGACCGTGCGCCGCTTGCCGTCTTCGACCACAACCGCCTTGTGGACCTGGGCAATCGAGGCAGCGGCAACCGGTGGCCCGAACTCCGCAAACAGGTCCTCGAGCCGGCCGCCGAGGCTTTCCTCCACGACCGCGCGGGCGTCTTCCATCGAGAACGGCGGGAGCTTGTCCTGCAGGTGGCACAGGTCGTGGGCCAGCTCGGGTGTCAGGATATCGCCGCGGGTGGCCAGGAACTGACCGAGCTTGATGTAGGAGGGCCCCAGCGAGGCGAGGGCGCGCGAGATGCGGGTGTCGTTCCCCTTGCCCGCGTTCCACGGCCACATCACGAGACGGATCGGCAACGTGGCCCAGCGCGCCAGGCTGAGCGCGAAGGGCACCTTCTGACCCCTGGGCACAAAGCTCACGCCATGCTGGGACAGCGTAATGCCGGCCCTGGCCAGGCGCAGGAGATTGGTTAGGGAGCTCGCCATACGGGAAGCGGTACTTGCGCCGCCGCGCCTTGGCAAGGCAGCTGATTGCGGCATCCTTTCGTTAACCTGCTATCCTTGGGTCAGGCCGCTGCAAGCCGACCGGACCGGAGCCGCGATCTTTTCTCTTACCGGCGGACGCTATGCAAGGCGCCGCAACTCGGCCGCGGTGTCCTCGAGCGCCTTCTCGAGCGGAGCCAGATGGACACTCATGGTGTCCGCGTCCCTGAACTCGAGTTCGACGCGGCGGGCGGCATCGGCAAGGCGGCGGGCCCCGATGTTGCCAGCCATGCCTTTCAGCTTGTGGGCGGCACGGCGTGCGGTGTCGAGATCGCCGCCGGCGATCGCCGTCTTGATGGCGTTGAGCTGAGCGCCGGCCTCGGGCGGAACGCGGCCGAGAATATGGCGCAGCTTGTCCTCGCTCAGCATGTCGCGGAGACCGTCGATGGCTTGGTCGTCGATCAGCACCGGCTCGCCGGAGGGCGGCTGCGCCACCGCTCCGTTGCACGGAGCCGTGACTGGGGCGGGAACCGCACCGGCCTCCCCGTCTACTGCGGCGACCGAGCATGCCTCGAACGGCTCG
Source organism: Alphaproteobacteria bacterium (assembly GCA_019137195.1). Classification (GTDB taxonomy): domain Bacteria; phylum Pseudomonadota; class Alphaproteobacteria; order Rhizobiales; family Hyphomicrobiaceae; genus CBDCUQ01. The sequence continues at coordinate 32,602 of JAGVSR010000013.1, read as the reverse complement.
GCCTCCAGTGTCGTGCTCATACCCTCATGACCTTCTTTTGCATCAGCTGCCGATGACAGTCCGCCGCCATCCTGGCCGGGGGACTCCTTCCCGTCCTTCTCGGCGGCAGGCCCCACCACGCGCGCGATGGCAGCCATGAGCACCGGCGCCTTGACGGGCTTGGTGATGTAGTCGTCCATGCCTTGACGCAAATGCTCCTCGCGCTGGCCGCTCATGGCGTTGGCGGTCAAGGCGATGATAGGGATCCGCGCCAGCGGTCCATGCAGATTCCTGATCAGCGTGGTCGCGGTCGCGCCGTCCATCTCCGGCATCTGCAGGTCCATCAGCACGACATCGTAATCGAAGCGCTGGACCGAGAGCACGGCCTCGGCGCCGTTGCCGACCACGTCGACCGTGTGGCCATCGCGCTCGAGCAGCGCCTTGATGAAGAGCTGATTGACGTGGCTGTCCTCGGCGACGAGGATGCGCAGCTTGCGTGACACGCAGACCTCGTCCTGCACAGGGCCGACGACGTCCTCGTCTCCTTGCTCGGCGACGGTGCATGGGACCGTGAACCAGAAGCGGCTGCCCTGGCGCGGCTCGCTCTCGACGCCGATCTCGCCGCCCATGATGTCGACGAGCTGCTTCGAGATGGCGAGGCCGAGTCCGGTGCCGCCATAACGCCTCGTCGTAGAGCTGTCGGCCTGCACAAAGCGCTTGAAGAGCTTCGCCTGCTGCTGGCGGGAAATGCCGATTCCGGTGTCCTTGACCGAGAACTCCAGCCAAAGCCGGCCGTCGTTCTCGCGGGAGCCGACGGTGATGCCGACGGTGCCCTTGTGGGTGAACTTGATGGAATTGCCGACGAGATTGAACAGGATCTGGCGCAGGCGTGTCGGATCGCCCATGACATATCGGGGCACCCCCGGCATGATGTCGAAATGGAGCTGGAGGCCCTTTGCGCAGGCCCTGGGGCGCAAGAGGTGAACGACGCTGTGAGCAAGGTGACCCGGGTTGAAGCCGATCTTCTCGAGCTCGACCTTGCCGACCTCGAGCTTCGAATAGTCGAGGATGTCGTTCAATACCGTGAGCAGACCCTCTGCGCTCTCGCGCGCGGTCGTGGCAAAAGCTCTCTGCTCGGGGTCGAGATCGGATTCGAGGAGGAGACCGAGGAGGCCCATGACACCGTTCATGGGCGTGCGGATCTCGTGACTCATGGTCGACAGGAAATCGGATTTCACCTGATTGGCTGCCTCGGCGGAGGCCTTGGCCTTGGCGAGATCACCGGCCTGGGTGGCGAGGCTCGTGTTCTGTCTCTCCAGCTCGCGCATGGTGAGCATGAGCTGCACGGTTCGCTGCTCGACGCGCTTCTCGAGCTCCTGGTTCAAGACCTGCAGCTCGTGCGATTTGGCGGCAATCAAGGCCGCCTCGATCCGGCCGCGCCTGATGAGATAGGCGGCGAGAAGGAGAAGAACGCCGAGGGCTGCGGACAGGCCCGGCGCCATGTTGACGATCATATCCTGGCCGGGCTGGCGCTTCGACCAGCCGAGCGTACCGATGTCGCGGCCGTCGAGCGAGACCATGGCACGCGTCGAGAGCGTAGGATCATCCTTGACGGCTTCCCATTGCAGCTTTGCGAAACCGAACGTCTTGCCGAGGTCGGCGAGGAAGCTCTGGTCGAGCTCCATGACCGCGACCAGCAGAAATGGCACCTCGAGGATCGGATCAGGCTGCGGCACATCGGGATCGATCGTCGAGATGACGACCATCGACGGGATGCCTTCGAGCATCCTGATGTCGGAGATGGCGCGATGAACGATCTTCTGGCCCTCGCCGAGATCAAACGGCGTCTCGATCAGCGAACCCGCTGCAGGCCCTGTGCCGGTGCGGATGGCCTCGACTAGGTCGGTCAGCTGGTCCTTGACGGCGCTGTAGTCGCTGGTGCGACCGCCACCTCCCGTCGCGTAGCTGTAGATACTGCTACCGGCGCTATCGAGGACGTAGGCGCGCTTATAGCCGAGCAGGTTGTCGAGGTAGGGTCCGTAGTACTCGTCGAGCCACTTGAGATCCCCGTCCTTGGCCTTCTGGTAGCCCTCGTCCCAGACCGTGTTGGGCTTGAGCTCGCGCGCAAGCGACTGACCATACTGGTGAATTGCGTTTCCGATCGTCTCGCGCTGGCGGTACAGTGCCAGTCGGTCGGTCTCGCGCATTCCCCAGTAGAGCGATCCAGCGACCAAGAGGATGGCGGCACCGACGAGCACAAGGACAGGCACGACCGTGACGGTCGTGGCGTGCCTTCGAAAGTCAAACGCGAACTCGGTCATCGGCAGGACTCGGGAAAGACTTCTGGTCTCGCGCAGACGTTCGAGACTAGGAAAGCATGCGCCGGGCGGCCCGCAAGCAAATGGAGCAGCCCGAGCTAGAGAGTCAGGTCGTGGCAGCGCGGCGCATCGGCTGAGCGGGCCGCAGACGTTTCGTCTGCATGGCATTGGCAACGTGATCGCCGAAGGACTTCCACTCGATCGGCTTTGCGAGATAGGACGTGGCACCGGCGGCGAGCGCGCCGTCGATGGCCGGCTTGTCCTCACGGCACGAGAGAACGATGACCGGCATGGTTGCTGTGCGCGGATTGGCGCGGATCGCCTGCAGGAGCTCGTAGCCGTCGACGTTCGGCATCTCCAGATCGACGATCGCGAGGTCGAACGTCTTCTGCTCGAGGATGCGGATCGCCTGCTCCCCGTCCTCGGCCTCCGTGGCCCCCACATCGAGCATCGCAAACTTGCTGACGAGCAGCGACCGGGTGATCAACTCGTCGTCGACGACCAGTACGCTCGCAAGCCCCTTCGGTGTTTTCGATCCGGCAACGAACATTGGTGCACCTTGGAAACCAATTCCCCACACCAAGGATTAGCCGCGCAGCCTCAACATCCGGTAAAGGGGAGAAAAGCAGCACTTTCTCCGACAGGGAAAAGGTGGCGGCCGTGGCGATGCCAGGAAAACGGACGCTTCTCGGTCGACCCGCTCAGGGCAGGATCGCGTAGCTCGCCTCGAACGTGTCGGCGTGATTGCCGTAGATGTCCCGACCATTCATAATCAAGTAACCTTTGTCTGCTCTCTGACGCTCCCCCCAGGGCGCCACAATATCGAAGCCGCCCGGCAACTGAATGCTATCGACGACGGCAATCGACTTGTAGAAAGCGCCGTGCTCGTTCTCTCCTTCGACGCTCTGGTAAAGGAGAGGGAAGGTCTCCGCTTTGATGACGTAGGTATTGACGTTGCCGTCGTCGTCTCTGAGCAGCTCCTTCTCCGCCGACATATTGGTGACGATCCAATCTCCGGGCCTCGCGGTGTTGGTTGTCTCCTTACCGTTCCAGTGCGTCCCGACGACCAGCTCCTGATCCGCCTTGCGAGCGGCCACGAGGCCGATCTTGCGCGCGCGGCGTACGTCAACCATCGCGGCCTCGGCGATGTCCTCGAAATCACTGCGCTCGAGAGTCTTGGCGGCAAACAAGCGCGGCGGGCCTGTGCCGGGCGGCGTGCGCTCGATGGTGAAGCGCGGCGGGGGCGGCGGCGAGGGGGGCGTAGCTGGCGCGGTCGGGGACGATGAAGCAACGGGCATAGCGGACGATGCGGCTGTCGTGTCGGGCTCGACCGCGAGCGCTGGCGCGCGCGGCCCGGCATCTGCACGTTTGTCCCAGGCCGAGGCACGACCTCCTGCACGCCAGCCTGCGAGCCACCAGTAGACGACGCCGCCGGCAAGGCCTGCGGTTGCATAGGCGAGCATCGCATAGGCGTTGAGTATCGACGGATCGCCCGGATCCTCGCCCTTCATCCGGGCATAGAGGCCCATGCCCGCGATCCCGAGGCCAGTGACGAGGTAGAAGGGAAGGCCCTGCACGTGCAGGCCCTCGGACACCGCGACCGCGATGGCCACGAACGACAACGCGAACACGCCGATGATGGCCGCGACCTGAAGCAAATAGTCCATGCCGCCGGCTAGCGACCGGCGACCTGCGAGCGCGCCCGTGTCGATGATCTCGGCTGGCGGGTGCGCGAAGAGCACCTGGACGGTCGCCGCCGCCAGCACCGCCGCCACAAAGCCGATCACCACGCGCGAAACGCCGGAGAGCATGGCCAAATCCCGGTCTCCTCTATCGTGCCCTCGCTAACGCTTATACAGCCGAACCGCGCAACGACGAAATAGACTGGTAAAGATTCTCCTGGCGCAGTCTGACGTTAGCAGGTCTTCCTCGGACGGCGCCTCGCATGCGACGGTGCGGCTCGCACGGAGGGCGCCGACGCCACGCTGCCAATGACCTAACGATATCAGACCGTCGCGCTCGAGGCGACGAGACGGGGCTCCGTTCTCCCGGAACCGGAGCCGCACCGCCGGCGCTCCAATGGTCGCAGTTCCTTCGACAGACCGGCGTCCGCCTCACCGGAAAATGCCCTAGCGCAGGCTCTTCAGGGTCTCTTCGGCTGGCGTCGGTCCGTCCTTGCCGATGGCAGCCGAGGCGACAGGGGCCGGAGTCCTCGGAGCGGGGACCGGCGGCATGAGGCGCGGCTCCGGATTGGACTTGGCATGGGCGGCGAGGTCGGCGAGCAAGACCTCGGCGAGCGGGGCGGCGGCCTGAGCCGCATGGACCTTGGTTGCCCATGGCTCCGAGCCGGAACCCGTGCCGACGAGCACCACGTAGGAATAGGCGGCGCCATTCCTGAACTGCAGGCCGCCGGTCAACCAGACGTCGACGGTGGCGTTGGGGTCCGCCGTGACCTGGGTTCCGGTCTTGGCGAAATGAAGCCGCAGGTCTCCGCGGCGCGAGGCACACCACCCGGAGATCGCCTTCAACGTGCCGGCCGGAGCGCCGCCCGCCGTGTAGCAGAGCGGCGCACTCAGGAGGGTGCGCACGAGGGGGACTGCGCCGCGCCGGATCAGCTTATTGGGAACGACATCGCCAACGGCCATGCCGGTTGCCTCGGCTTGTCCGGGCTTCGTGTAGTCGTAGGACTTGACCAGGGTCGGCAGATGCACGCGGCGGTGGCCCTGGCCGATCATCGCGGCGAGGACAGCGGCCGACATCTGGTGAACGCGGCGTGGAGAGCCCGCGATCTGGCCGAGCACGGCGGCGGTCGAGGGCGGCACGCGCTCGCCGTTGGCGTCCGGCGGCGGCATGGTGAAGCCGAAACCGTCGATCAGCTTTTCGACCTTGTCCTGGCCGACCAGGGCGGTGCGATTGATGAGCGGATTGTTCAGAGAACAGGCGAAGGCGACGATGGCCTTCCTGCCGTGGCGTCCGCCGCCGCCCTTGGCGCAGGTGTCGAGTCCGGTCGCGGGGGCGTCGGTGTCGAGGTAGAGCGATCCGGCATTGTCGCGGCCGGTATTGGCGATGGCGATGGCGGCGACGATCTTGCCCGTGGAGGCGATCATGCGGCTTTCGCGGTCGGCGTCGTACTGACCGCTCGAGGTGGAACGGGCCGGGATGGATCCGAAGTAGGGTGCCGTCTCGCCGGTCTCGAAATAGCGTACGATCTCGCCCTTGGCGTTGGCGGCGGCGACGACGACGTTCGGCAGGCGCGTCTCGGCAGATACTCGGGCCGGATCGAGGGTATAGCCAGCGCCGATCCGGTCGCGGTTGTCGGCATCGATCTTGGCAAGGGCCGCCCTGATCTTTTCGCTAAAGGCGAGGTTCTCGGCGGCGTCGAGCGTGGTGGTAACGCCCCTTACGTAGCTCCGCCAGTCGAAGCCGTAGGTCTGCTTCATCTCCTCGCGGAGGCCGAAACGGGCAGACGGCATCAGGGCATTGGCGCGAACAATCGGGTTTGCCTCGGCGCGCGCGGCCTGGGCAGGGGCGTATTTTTCGAGCGCCGCCTCGAGCCTCGGCTTGACGTGTGGGTCGGGCGGTCCACCGGCAAGGTTCACGAGCTCGAACAGGACCTCGGCCTTCGCCGCCTCGTCGTCGAGCAATCTCTCAGCACAGGTGCGGGCGCGGACCTCGGCGAGGTAGCGCCAGCGGTCGAGGCGCACTGCGTTCAGGCGCTCGCTGCCGGGCATGAGAATGATCGGCTTGTTGACGGCGGAGGCGAGGACGAACTGCTCGGCGACCGAGAGGTTCTTGGCCTCCTTACCGAACACGATCTGGCTCGTGACCTCGATACCGTGCAGCGGCTGGCCGCCGGTCCGCTGGGCAAGCCACAGGTGGTTAGCGCCCCACTGCTTCAGGCCGGTGTCGTCGCCGCCCTCGGTCAGCACGTGGTAGATGACGGGAGCGAGCCACCATTCGGAGAGCTTGCGGCGGAGCTTGGTCACGCCGCCTTCGCTCGCGTCGGGCGGAGTCTTGTAGATGACGCGGGCGAACTGCATCGGCAGCGTCGAGCCACCGACGCCGAGGCTCGGGCGCTTCAGCGCGAGCGAGCGCACGACGGTCGAATAAGGGATCTTCAGAACGCCTAGAAGATCGATGCCGTAAGGATTGAGGGCCGTCCCGATGTAGCGGTCCTCTTGATACTTGAGGCAGCTCCAGTAGTGCTCCGGCACCTTGAGGACCGGGATCGACTTGTGGTCCGGGTTGGCGGTGTAGTCGCCGATCTCGATCGACTTGTCGGTGTAGTTGACGTCGCGACGGCTATCGAGACGCGGGTCGAAGGTGCCGGCGAAGTCGCCCTTTGCATCGTAGATCGCGGTCGCGACCCAGCGCTCGGCGTCGTAACGGATCTTGTCCGCCATGTAGATCGCGCCGATCGAGCCACGCAGCGGCGCCACCACGTAGACGAGGAGCACTGCGAAAAGGACGTAGGCGACAGCGGCGCCGGTCAGGTAGCGCAGCGGGCCGAGGCGGGGATTGAAGGCGATGCCATTGACGAGAAAACTGAGGACGAGACGCGGGCCGCTGACGGCCAGCTCGCAGGCGCGGCTCAGAAATCGAAAAATCGGCAGCATCGGACACGCAACGGATAGGGCGTCCCGGCCCCGGGGCGCTCCCGGGGAGGTTCGAGCCCCTGCCTAGGCCCGGTTTATGGCAGGCGGCAGACGGCTTTGGGGCGGGGGTGTGATGGCGGGCGGTCGTCCCTTTCCCCTTTGCGCCACAAGCGCGACGGGGAGAGGGACGCGCTGGTGTCGCGAGCGCTGGCTCAGGCCTTCCCCCGCCCGTAGCGCTTCTCGATGTAGTCCTCGACGATTCCCTTGAACTCGGCGGCGATGTTGGGGCCGCGGAGTGTCATCGCCTTCTGGCCGTCGATGAATACGGGCGCGGCCGGCGTCTCGCCGGTGCCGGGGAGGGAGATGCCGATATCGGCGTGCTTCGATTCACCGGGGCCGTTGACGATGCAGCCCATGACGGCGAGGTTCAGGGTCTCGACACCGGGGTAGCGGGACTTCCAGTCCGGCATACGCTCGCGGATCATCTCCTGCACGTCGCGGGCGAGCTCCTGGAACACGGTGGACGTGGTGCGGCCGCAGCCTGGACAGGCGGCGACGATGGGCACGAAGGAGCGGAGGCCCATGGTCTGCAAGAGCTCCTGGGCGGCGCGGACCTCGAGAGTGCGGTCGCCGCCAGGCTCCGGCGTCAGCGAGAAGCGGATGGTGTCGCCGATGCCCTTCTGCAAAAGGATACCCATGGCGGCCGACGAGGCGACGATACCCTTGGAGCCCATGCCGGCCTCGGTCAGGCCCACGTGGAGCGCGTAGCCCGAGCGTGCCGCCATCATGGAGTAGACGGCGATCAGGTCCTGCACCGACGAGACCTTGGCCGAAATGATGATGCGGTTCGCGCCCAGCCCCAGTTCCTCTGCGCGGCGCGCCGAGCCGAGCGCCGACTGAACCATCGCCTCATGCATGACCTGGCGGGCGTCGAGCGGCGCCGTCGATCTCGCGTTCTCGTCCATGAGGTGGGTCAAGAGCTCCTGGTCGAGCGAGCCCCAATTGACGCCGATTCTGACCGGCTTCTCGTGCTTCAGAGCAAGCTCGATAATGGACGAGAACTGGCGGTCCTTCTTGTCCTTGAAGCCGACGTTGCCGGGGTTGATGCGGTACTTGTCGAGGGCCTCTGCGCAGGCGGGATTCTCGGCCAGAAGCTTGTGTCCGATGTAGTGGAAGTCGCCGACGAGCGGCACCTTGACGCCGCGGGCGCGGAGCTTGTCGCGGATCACCGGCACGGCCTTGGCGGCCTCGTCGCGATCGACGGTTATGCGCACAAGCTCGGAACCGGCGCGGTCGAGGGCCGCGACCTGGGCGACGGTCGCCATGACGTCGGCAGTGTCGGTATTGGTCATCGACTGCACGACGACGGGTGCGCCGCCGCCGACGATCACGCCACCGACATCGACGGCGGTCGTCTTGTGCCGCGGCTCCGGGCCGGTCGGGTTCCCTGTCGTCATGCGCCCTGCTCGTAATGCATTCGTGGCCCAGCAGATGCCCTCGGGTCGGCTCGAGAAGCCTGATCGATGCCGTCTTAGCCCCCTCACTCTTCGAGTTCCAGCCCAACCGCGGCTCGTGGCCGGCTGACCGATTGCCGCCCCTTAATTCCGAATTCAGACTCCGTGTGCAGAATGCTCCTGCCGTCCGCGAGTCCTGCCATGGTCACGAAGGAAGTCGTTATCCGCCGTGCAACCTGGGCCGATGCGTCGGCGATCGCGGCCATGCTGGAGGTGGCATGGCACAACGCATATGACGCCATTATGGGCAGGAGCCACGCCGACGAAATCGGCGCCATGAGCTATTCCCTGGGCGCCGTCAGGATGCAGATCCTATTCGGAAACGCGACCATTGCCACAGCGGGCACCAGAGTCGTGGCGGCTGCCGCCTACTCAGAGTCTTCGCCGGGGACGATCTTCATCGGCATGCTCTACGTTCTGCCGTCGCATCAGCGGCAGGGGATCGGCCGGACCATGATCGCGGCCATCCAACGAACGAAGCCGCACGCCAATCGTATGCGGCTCGAGGTGCTGGTGCAGAACGCAGGTGCCATCAACTTCTACGAGTCGCTCGGTTTTGCCCGGCACTCCACGGCACGGCCATCCGTGGCGACCGGGGACCTCGTGTTCGTGCTGGAGAAGGCTCTTCGGCCCCGTGAGGCCGTGAGACCGCGCCTGTTCGATTGGTTGACAGGTGCAGCCCGTCGGCAAGCCAGAGAACCCATCTTGCGTTTCACGGTCGGGTCACGGCCGGCGCCGGGGCCTGCAACCTCGGCGCCTACTTCACCGCTAGCGAAACACCCGCCAGCACCGACATGACCAGAACGATCGCGGGCCCGGCCGGCACGTCGCAGCGGAACGACAGCCACAGTCCCGCGAGCGAACTGGCGAGGCCGACGACGGTCGCCAACCCCACCATTCGTTCAGGGCTCGAGGACCACGGCCGCGCGGCCGCGACGGGCACGACGAGGAAGGCGACGGCGAGCAGGATGCCGGCGATCTTGACCGCGAAGGCAATCACGACGGCGAGTAGCACGACGAAAAGTCCGCGCACGCGCTCTGGGCTGACGCCTTCGGCGGCGGCGAGCTCGTCGTGGACGGCGAGGCGCAGGAGCGGTTCCCAGAGGTGCCAGACGGCGGCGAGCACGAACGCGCCACCGCCGAAGATCATGGCGAGATCGGTGCCCGTCACCGCGAGCACATCGCCGAAGAGATAGCCCATCAGATCGACCGGCGGGCCGCCGAGCGCACTCGTGGCGACGATTCCGGCCGCGAGCGTCCCATAATGCATGAGCCCGAGGACGGAATCGAGCGGCACGGACGGCTGCCGCGACAGGAACACGATGAGCGCCGCGGCGGCGAGCGCAGCGGCGAGCACACCTGCCGTCACGCTGGCATTCATCGCCAGAGCGAGCGCCACGCCCAAGAGACTCGCCTCGGCAATGGTCTCGCCGAAATAGGCCATGCGGCTCCAGACGACGACAGCCCCGAGCGGTGCGGCGACGATCGCCAGCCCCGCCGTTGCAGCGACCGCGCGGACGAGAAAGGGATCCATCATGCCGGTCCACCACCATCCACGGCAGCACTGCACAGGGCAGGCAGGCCGTGCAAATCCCGGCGCGCGGACGAGCGCACACAAGATCCTCGCGCTTTGGGGGCGGGTTTCACTGGTTCCCTCCTGGCGCGGGCGGTCGCTCGGCGCCGGCAAGGTCGTGGCGATGGTCGTGGTGATGGAGATAGAGGCCGAAGGCGCGCGCCGCCTCGGGGCCGAACAGCTGCACGTACTCGGGATGCCCCGCCACCGTCTCGGGTACGCCCGAGCAGCAGACGTGACGGCTCAAACAGACGACGCGGTCGCTCGACGCCATGACGACGTGCAGGTCGTGAGATACGAGCAGCACGCCAAGGCCACGGTGGTCGCGAAGGCGGCCGATGAGGTCATAGAGCTCCGCCTCGCCCGTATAGTCCACGCCGGACACCGGCTCGTCGAGCACGAGGAGCTGCGGGTTCCCGATCAAGGCGCGCGCGAGCGCGACGCGCTGCAGCTCGCCGCCCGAAAGCTCGGCAAGCTGGCGCGAGGCAATCTGTTCCGCGCCGACCTCGGCCAGCACGCCGGCGACCTTGGCGCGGTGGCGGCGGTCACCAAGGATCAGAAAGCGCTCGACCGTCATGGGAAGCGCACGCTCGACGTCGAACCGCTGCGGAACGTAGCCAATTCGCAGACCAGGCCTTTTGTGCAGCTCGCCTGCGTCCGCAGGCAAGAGGGACATGAGAGCCTTCACCAGAGTCGTCTTGCCGGCGCCGTTGGGGCCGATGACAGTGACGATCTCGCGCTCGTGGACGTCGATGTCGACATTGTCGATGAGGCGGCGGCCGTCGCGGACGACCGAGAGGCCGCGGGCACCGATGAGCGCGGTCTGGTCGAGCGGGCCGAGCGTGGGCGCGTGGTGGTGGTCGCAGCAGCTCGCCTGCCTGCCATGGGTATGGTGCGGGCTCGTCCGAGCGATGCCGGTCACGAGATCGGTCATTGGTTCCAAGCCACCGTCAGCAACCCCTCGCCTCTCTCCCTGATTGAGCGCATTGAGCGAGCTCGCGCCCGGGCTTGAGCCTATCGACAATCAACAGCGTCGCTCCCTCACCGCTGCGAAGAGGCTCGGCGTGAGGGCGACGATCTTCACATCCTCACTCTGCCGCCTCGGCGTGGGCGCCGATGGACGCTAGATAGCGCTCGGCCTCCAGTGCCGCCATGCAGCCCATACCGGCCGCGGTGACAGCCTGGCGGTAGACCTCGTCCTTGACGTCTCCGGCCGCGAACACGCCTGGAATCTTCGTGGCGGTGCTGTCCGGCTTGGTGATCAGGTAACCGCCCGGCGTCATGTCGAGCTGACCCTTGAAGAGCTCGGTCGCCGGCGCGTGACCGATGGCGATGAACACGCCGTCCACGCGACGCTCGGTCAGCTTGCCGGTCTTGACGTTCTTCAGCCGCACGCCGGTCACCGTCTTGGGCTCCTCGGTGCCGAGGACCGCGTCGATGGCGCTATCCCACACCACCTCGATCTTGGGATTCTTCTTCAGACGCTCGATCAGGATGCGCTCGGCACGGAAGTGGTCGCGTCGATGGACGACGACAACCTTCTTCGCGAAGTTGGTGAGGAAGATCGCCTCCTCGACCGCGGTGTTGCCTCCGCCGACGACGATCACCTCCTTGCCCTTATAGAAGAAGCCGTCGCAGGTGGCGCACGCCGAGACGCCGTGGCCCTTGAAGTGCTCCTCGGACGGTATGCCGAGCCAGCGCGCCTGGGCGCCGGTCGCGATGACGAGCACGTCGCAGGTGTAATGATCGCCGGAATCGCCTTCGAGGCGGATGGGCCGACTGGAAAGGTCCACCTTGGAGATGTGGTCCATGACGATCTCGGTCCCGACGTGCTCGGCCTGGGCCTTCATCTGCTCCATGAGCCAGGGGCCCTGGATCACGTCGGCGAAGCCCGGGTAGTTCTCGACGTCGGTCGTGATGGTCAACTGGCCGCCGGGCTGGATGCCCTGGATCATGACCGGCTTAAGCATGGCGCGGGCGGCGTAGATGGCCGCGGTATAGCCGGCCGGGCCGGAGCCGAGGATCAGGACCTTGGCGTGCTTGGCTGTCGTCATGCGATGGGGTTCCTGGCGAGCCTGTTCGAGCTACGTTGCCGGGGTGCCGTTCGGGCGTCCCGGGACATGGATGGGCCTCCTCATATAGCGATCCGGTGCCGGCTCCGCGAGCCCCCGGACACGGGGAAGCGTGGAGAACGGCGGGCCTAAGGTCCATCGCCGAGACGACCCGGATCAGAGATTCGGCCCGATGGTCTCGGACCATGGTCCCTATCGCAGGCGGAAACTCCGGCCGATACTTGGAACATGGTTTACGCGGCACGGGCTGCGTTTGTCCGAACCCTTGCACGACACACCGCTTCGCAGCCCGCGCCGGCAGATCTCGAGGGTTTTCAGTCATGTTCATAGACGATAGGGAATCCCGCCGCCGCCAGAGAGAAGCCGAGAACGCCCGAAACAACCGGGCCGAGATCACGGCGGCGCTGTCACATGGAACGGTCACCCGGCGAGAGCTCGTGAAGTGGGGGCTCCTCACGCCAGCCGGCTCGCTCGCATTCAAGAACGGGCTGAGCCCGTTCGCGCCAAGCGCATTTGCCCAGGTTCCGACCGGCGTGCCAAGGAGCCCGCTGTTCGGCACGACGAAATTCTCGGAGCCGATGCCGAGGGTCGAGCACCTGAAACCGATTCCGCTCACCCGAAACGACGACGGTCACGCCGTGTTTCCGAGCGACATGAACGAGCCTAACGCCAAGCGGCTCTCGTATCACACCGACTTCAGCAATTGGAGCAACTCGGGCAGCGGCTCGAGCCCGAACCCGTTCCTCAATCCCATCACCGGCCGAGGCCCGATGGAAGGCCGGCCACCGGGAGAGTTCTTCGCTCATCAGCGGTGGGACGAGTACTTTCCGAAGGTCGGCTACGTGCTGTCCGTGGGTCAGTGCGCGGCCGAGACCTACTTCAATCACAAGATGCCGCAACAGCAGCCCAACAGCATGTGGACCTTCGGACCGGGCCGGTTCGCCCGCGGCCGCGGTGCGCCACAGCTGATCAAGGCGCGCTACGGCGAGCCGCTGCTGCTCCGAATCTACAACAACCTGCCGGTGGACCGGACGCAGAACAACGGCTTCGGCCGCAACGAGATCGCGACCCACTTCCACAACGCCCACAACGGCGCCGAGAGCGACGGCGCCAACAACGCGTTCCACTTCCCGGGCACGTTCTACGACTACCGCTACGGAACGACGCTCGCGCGCAGCGACAAGATCAATACGCTCGCGACCGACCGGCGTGCCTCCGGCCCCGACGACGGCACAGGCCTCGTGCTCGTGCCCGGCGACTGGCGCGAGCTGCAGGGGACCATGTGGTTCCACGACCACCGCTTCTTCTTCACCGCCGAGAACGTCTACAAAGGCAACTTCGCCAACATCACCTATTACAGCGGACGCGACCGCGGCAACGAGGAGATCGACGACGGCGTGAACCTCAGGCTGCCGTCCGGACGGCTCTTGCCCTGGGGCAACGTCGACTTCGACGTCAACCTCAACATCACAGACTGCTGCACGCGCAGCAATGGCCAGCTCTTCTTCGACATCTTCAATTCGGACGGCACGCTCGGCGACCTCATGTGCGTCAACAACACGTACGCGCCGTTCTTCCAGGTGCTGCCGAGGAAGTACCGCTTCCGCGTTCTCAACGCGTGCATGTCAAGGTTCATCAAGATCGTGCTGCTCGATTCGTCGAACCGGGCCGTACCGTTCCAGTTCATCGCCAACGACGGCAATCTCGTTGTCAACCCGATCACACTCACGGCACTCGACGAGCAGGCGACGGCCGAGCGCTACGACATCATCGTCGACTTCTCGCGCTTCAAGATCGGCAGCAAGATCCGCATGGTCAACCTGATCCGGCAGACCAACGGGCGCAAGCCGGACAAGGTGCTGAGCATCGCCGACGCCTTGAAGGGAGACTCGCAGGACCCCTCGGTCGGGCCGTTCATGGAGTTCCGTGTCGTGGGACAGGTGCCCTCGGTCGACGTTCCAGGCGTCACTCTGCGCTACACGGACCCGGACAAGAGCCGCGTTCCATCTCAGCTCACCGAGCAGATCCCGATCGTCACCCCAGTCCGAACGCGCATCGTCGAGTTCAAGCGCGACGAGAACAACCCGAGCTCGTCCAATGGCGGCTGCACGCCGTCGTGCGAGGACAAGGACTTCCTGCCGTGGGTCATCCGCGTCAACGGAGAAGCCACGCACTCGCTCAACGCCAACCGCATCTCACTCCTGATCCCAAAGCCGGGAGAGATCGAACACTGGACCTACGTCAACGGCGGCGGCGGCTGGGACCATCCGATCCACCTCCACTTCGAGGAAGGGATAACCATGAACCGGGGCACCAATCCGATCCCGGCGACCGAGCGCTTCGCGCGCAAGGACGTGTGGCGCCTGAGGCCCGGCGGCAGCGTGACGTTCCAGGTACAGTTCGGCGAGTTCGGCGGGTCCTACGTCAACCACTGCCACAACACGGTGCATGAGGACTTCGGCATGCTGCTCCGCTACCAGGTGCTGACCAGCGGCGGCTCTCCTCAAATGGCCGTGTCCCCGACCCCCATCCCGACCGAGGACGGCATCGAGTTCCGCACGCCCGAAATCCTCCCCGAGGGCGATCCTCGAACCGGCTCGAGGTCTGGCACCGGCTGAAGCTCCACCTTGCGCTTCGGGCAAATGTCATGACCGACGAGGCTACATCTAGGACCACCCGGTCACTTCGGGGGCGGCCGAGGCCGCTCCTGATCTCTGTCCTGGCGTGCGTCCTAGCCCTGCTTGCGACGCTTGCGGCGCAAGGTCCTCCGCCGCATGTCGAGGCGGCGACACAGCCGCCGCAAAGCCCGTCCGCCTCGTCCTCGCCGTGGGACGGCAGCTACTTCCCCAACGTGGAGCTCGTCAGTCACGACGGGCGCCGCTTCCGCTTCTACGACGACCTCGTCAAGGACAAGATCGTTGTCATCAACTTCCTCTACACCAGCTGCACCAACATCTGCCCGTTGACGACTGCGCGGCTCGCGGCGGTGAAGGACCGTCTCGGCGACGCGGTCGGGCGCGACATCTTCTTCTACTCGATCACGCTCGATCCCGAGATGGACGGGCCGGAGCTACTCAAGACCTACGCCGAGACCTACCACGCTGGTGCGGGCTGGCTCTTTCTCACCGGTACACCGGCCGATGTCGGGCTGGTGCGCTACAAGCTCGGCGAGCGCAGCCGCGAGCTTGCCGAGCACAGGAACGACGTAATGCTCGGCAACGGCCGCACTGGCGAGTGGGGACGCGACTCGGCGTTCTCGGACATCGAGCAGCTCGAGCACGCGATTCGCAGCATGGATCCCGCGTGGCGTAGCGCGCCTCGATCCGTCCGGACGACTGGTGCCAAGGCGACAGCGCCGATCGACATCACTGCCGCGACCGGGCAGGGCCTGTTTATGAAAGCATGTGCCGCCTGCCACACGATCGGCAGCGGCGACCTCGTGGGGCCGGATCTCGCTGGCGTGACCGCTCGGCGTGACGGCGCGTGGCTGCTGCGCTTCGTCAAGGAACCCGACCGCATGCGGGCCGAGAAGGATCCGGTCGTGATGGAGATGGACAGCCGCTATCCCAACGTGCGGATGCCGAACCTCGGGCTGTCTGAGCAGGACGCAAAGGACGTGCTGGTGTATCTGGCTGGCCATGCCACCTCCTCGAAGGGGGAGGACAGTACGCCGGGGATCGGTCCCGTCGGGGGGCCCGATGGACGGAACGCGCAGAGCGCGTCACACGACGCCGACTGAAAGCGCGCCGTCCTCCCCGATCGGGGGAGAGGAAAGACAAAGGGAGGCGGCACAGGCCACCTCCCTTTCGAATTCAACCAGCTCTTTGGACCGATTACTCGGCGGCCTCGGCCTTGGCGGGCACGACCGAGATGTAGACGCGGCCGTTGGCGCGGGTGCGGAAATCGACCGTACCCTCGGTGAGTGCGAAGATGGTGTGATCGGTGCCCATGCCGACGCCCGTGCCCGGGTGCCACTGGGTGCCGCGCTGACGGCACAGGATGTTGCCGGGGATGACGTGCTCACCGCCGAACTTCTTGATGCCGAGGCGCTTGCTCTGTGAATCGCGGCCGTTCTTAGTCGAGCCGCCAGCTTTCTTTTGTGCCATGAAATAGTCCTCCGAAAGGGGCCGGGCTCGTTAGCCGGAAATGCTGGTGATGCGGACCTGCGACAGGTCCTGGCGGTGGCCCTTCTTGCGGCGCGAGTTCTTGCGGCGGCGCTTCTTGAAGGCGATGAGCTTTGGGCCGCGGGTCTGAGCGACGAGCTCGGCGGTGACCTTGGCGCCGGACACGGTCGGCTTGCCGACCTTGACGGAGGCGCCCTCGCCCACCATCAGCACCTCGGTGAACTCGACCTTGCCACCGGCATCACCCGGAAGGCGCTCGATCTCGATGACATCGTCCTTGGCGACGCGGTACTGCTTGCCGCCAGTCTTGATGACTGCGTACATGGATTTGCCTCTTTCCGCGCCCGACCGGGCGCTCTCGTGGGTCTCGACCGCGCCCTGTGGCGCCGCTGAAACTCAGCGGACTTTCAAGGGGTTGACAGGTCCCATCGTCGTGAGAGGAGTGGGCCGTCGACCGGAGCCTCGGACAGCGCTATTAACCGCGCCAAGCTGGCCCGGCGCGGTGTGGGCGGTTTATGGCGGGAGACTATGGAAAAGTCAATCAGGCATGCTTAGTAGCGGAGCCGGCGAACCGGCCCGGACGCTTGGCTTCGCTAGGCTCCGACTGCCGACCAGCGCGACAGTTGTATGTGATCGCTGATCTCGCGAACCCGGCGTTAGCGGAACGAGACGAAACCATGACTGAGCTGCCCACGTCCGACATCCGGCCCGCAAGCCCGGAGCTCGCACTCGTCCCCGGCCGCTCCTGTGACGGATGCACGCTTTGCTGCAAGCTGATGGGCATCGAGGAGATCGGGAAGGCGCGCGGAGCGTGGTGCCCCGACTGCGACAAGAGTCGCGGCTGCAAGATCTACGACTCGCGGCCGGAGGCATGCCGGACGTTCCATTGCGGCTATCTCAGGATTCCGCACCTCGACGAGCACTGGAAGCCGTCTAAGGCCCGCTTCCTGATCAACTTCGAAAGCGCGGCCAACCGCATCGTCGTCCACGCCGACCCCGACCGGCCCGAGGCCTGGAAGCGTGCGCCCTACCTGGCGCAGATCAAGCACTGGTCGCACAAGATGCTGTTGGAGGGCGGATACGTCCTCGTCTGGAGCGGTCCGGAGGCGACCATCGTGCTGCCGTGGGGCGACAAGCCGTTAGGCCGTGTGCGCGAGGAGCAATACATTCTCCAGGTTAAGACCGGCGGCGTGCCCGACTTCATCGTCGTCGAGCCCGACGATCCGCGGGCGCACCGTGGCCATTGACCACGGCCGTGGCCGCTACTCCTCCTGAATGCTCTCGAGGTAATCGACGAGGGCGGTGATCTGGTCGCGGGTGCTCTCGTCGGCGAACTCCTTGCTTTCACCGGCCGCAAGTGTGGCGGCGCGGTAGCGATCGCCCCACACGGGCATGTCGCGAAGGCCGTGGGCGGCGACGTCGGCTCGACCGTCGATCGTCTCGGTGATCCATTCGCGGGGGAACCGGCCCTTGTTGCGCTTGGCGATCTGTGTGAGGTCGGCGGGCGGCGTCGAGAGGTTCGATGCCTTTGGGCCATCGCCCTTGCCCATCACGCCGTGGCAGGGCTGACAGGCGATCTCGTACTCCATGGCACCGGTGTGCTCCCCTTCATCGTCGTCCTCCGCTGCCCAGGCGGGACCGGCAGCACTCAGCACGAGCGCGGTAAGAATTGAAAGCGTCACGGATGTCAGCGGGCGAGCGGTCATAGCTTGTCGTCCTCAGTTGAGCCTCGCGTCCGGGCATTCTCCACCTAGCCCCTCCCAACCGAGCGGGAGGGGCCGTTCCTGTTGCCTTCGGCATCGAGGACGGCGACGGTCTTCTTGTAGTAGGCCTCGGCGCGCTCCAAGGTCTCGCCGATGCACACGACGCCGAGCTTGCCGAACTCGGACAGCGCGCCGATCAGATGGAACGCGACGCCCTCGGCAGTTGCAGCATGGAAATGCAGCTTGTTGAGGACGGCGATGTCGATCAGGTCCGAGGGCGTCAGCCCGCGGTAGCGCTCGCTCTCGAGGTTATCGGACGCGAAGTAGCTCCTCGTCTGGCCGGCGGGCGTGATGAACTCGCCGCGCACGGGGTCGAATTGGCCGTCGGTCAGGTACTGCAGCATCAGGTAGGGATGCGTGGTGCCGCCCTTGCGGAGGTTGATCTCGATGGCGACGTGACGCCAGCGGTCCTTCTCCTTCACCGAGATGAAATCGATGCCGAAGCGGCCGAGCACGCCCTTCGACGCCAGCGCACGGCCGGCTTTCGAGGCGATGTCCGCCAATTCGAGCCGGTACTCCCTGCTGGCCGGGAAGCGGCAGCCGAGGAAAATCTGGCCCGAATTGCCACCCAAGACCTGGTCGTGGGTGGAGACGACGTCGAGATGGCCCATGGGATCGACGCGGAACTGCACAGACGGGCTCTCCTTCACGTCGCCGGGGACGAATTCCTCGACGATGCCACCCATGGAACGGAATTTCTCCTCGTAGAGGTCCCACGTCATGCCACGGGCCTCGAAGGCCATATGCGGGAGGCGGGCGCTGTACCACGAGAGCGGCACGGGGCCGTCGGGCGCCTCCGAGAGATCGAAGACGGCATTTCCCTCGCCAGAGAAGCCCTCGTTCATCTTGACGACCGCTTTCCTGAGGCCCGGATTGCGCGCCTTGAGCTCTGCGAGCGCGCGGGCCAGGTCGTTGGCGTCGGCGAGGTCCTCGAAGCCAGCCGGCAGGTCGAGACCGGCCTCGCGGAAGATCTTGCGCGAGCCGCTCTTGGTGCCCCACTCAAGCAGCGAGGGATCGCAGCCGTAGACTGGAATGCCGAGCGCGAGCGCCAAGCGACGCTCGAGCTCGGAGACCGTGAAGCACGTCATATGCGCGGTGCCGATGTCGGGGATCGCCTCCCGAATACGCTCGACGAGCCGAGGGCGCTCGAGAACCTTTCTCGTCAGCGGGCGCGCCGAGGCATCGTTGCAGGCCAAGAGTGTCAGGCGCTTCCTCGCGTGGCCGCCCGGTATGCCAGGCAATAGATGGAGGTAGTAGTCGACGATAGTCTCTGGGATCTCGGTCGAGGTGAGGTAAACAACGCGAGTGCGTGGCAGGCGCAGGAGGAGAAGCAGGCATAGCATGCGCTCCTCATAGTGATGCACGCCCGAGACCTTGGCCATGACCTGCTGGTCGAGGCTCAGGCTCGGAACGATTAGCACCGTGCGCGGCGCGTTGGGATCGGCGACGAGCTCCCGGAACGAGCGCGAGAGCCTCGACTGCAGCTCGACGAAGCGGGCCCGCTCCTCGGGAGAAGCGGGTGCATCGAGATCGACGGTCTCTGTCATGCCGCTTGCCGTCACGCCAGTCCTTTCAAAAGACACCCACTCCGTCACGGCCTAGTCCGGCAGCCGCTTTCCGTCGCGGCCTATGCGGTGCATCATGTAGCCTAGGCAATCGAGCCGAACGGCATTGGCGTCGAGCGTCAGCATCGACGGAATGGCCGGAACGGCGAGGCGAATCTCGCCGCCATCGTAGGTGAAGTAGGTTGCAACGTCGTCCGAGCACCCGCCCGGCACAACGGCGAGGCGCTCGTTCATCCCTCGCCCCAGATGACCGATCACCGTGCCGGGCTTCAGCTCGGCAAAGTTCAGATGGTCGAGGTCGCCCCGGAAGCGGAAGTCGGCGCTGCTGCCGTCGAACGAGAACGTCGCCTCGGGCGGCACCTTGACGATGGCGAGGGTCTGCATGAGGTCGATGTCGTGGTCCGGCACCTTGTGATCCGGGAAATGGCTCATGGCGAGCGCCGCCTCGACAAACTCTGCGGCATGGGCCGTGCCCGCCGTGGCGCCGGCGCGACCGCATTCCACGGTCACCGCCGGACAAACTCTTGCCATCGCTGCCGATTGCACGCCGATCGGCTTGTCGAAGTAGACAACAGTGCGGCTGAAGAGGCGCGCGAGGTGCAGGAACGGCTCGTCACGGCGATTGACGCACGCATAATGCGGATTGAGGCCGGTGTTGTTGTGGATGTCGATGCTGGCAAATGGACGGGCCGCGCTCACGATGTCCACGAGGCGTGCCATGAGATCGGCCTCGGCGGCTGCGGGGTGCAGGGTTCCCGGCCACGCGCGATTGTAGTCCACCTGCGAGTGGAGCGTGCGAACGCCGGCCCTGGCCGCGGCGATATTGCCGACGAACAGCAGCATGCGTCGCAGCAGTGGCTTGCCGCGGTGACGCTTCAGAACCGCCTGGACCGCCTCCCAGCCCGTATCCTCGTTGCCGTGCAGGAGCACGGTCACGAACAGTGGGCTCTGCTCGCGACCCTCGATGCGGAACAGGGTCGGCCCTGGAAGGTGGCGCCAGAGGTCGCGGGCCGGTACATCGAGCAAGTCGTCCGGGAAGCGATCGCGCTGGTGAAGGGTCAGCGGCTCGGCGTCCGAGATGTCCATTGCGGCAAGGTCGTTCATCAATTGCCCCGAATTACCCCGTCATTGGCGCGATCGTAGCTGAGCCTCGATCCGCTGTCTCGCACTCCTCCTTCTCGTCCGGCTTCCGGCGCTTCGAATTGACGGGTGTCAATACGGGTCCGGGGCTGCGATCGCCGCGCTCAAGTCCCGGCGCGACAGGGACGTTCTATTGCCCTATGCGCCAACGACCGCCATAGTAGCGCTTCCCGCCTCTGCGCTTTCAACCGGTGCCCGGAATGACCCCCAGCTGGATCGAGAAGTTTCCAGGGCTTACCAAGCTCAACCCACAACTGGCGAAGCCACTGCTCGAGGCGTCCAAGGTGGTGCGGCTCCCGGCCGGCACGCGGATCTTCGGGCCGGGACAGGCGCCGGAGGCCTATCTCCTGCTCATCGAGGGATCCGTGCGCGTGCAGCAGGTGTCCGAGACGGGCCGTGAAATCGTGCTCTACCGCGTCGTGGGCGGCGAAAGCTGCGCACTCACGACCGCCTGCCTGATGGGCTACGAGGAATACCAGGCGGAGGGCATCGCCGAGACGGACGTGGAGGCCGTTGCCATCCCGCGCTCGACCTTCGACGAGCTCATCGCCACCTCAGCCGAGTTCCGGCGCTTCGTGTTCACGGCTTTCAGCCAGCGTATCACCAACCTGTTCCGGCTGATCGAGGAGGTGGCGTTCGCGCGCATCGACGTGCGCCTCGCGCAACGGCTTCTCGAAATCGCCGACAAGAACGGCCACCTCGCGCTCACTCACCAGCAGCTGGCGGCCGAGCTCGGTACGGCGCGCGAGGTGGTCAGCCGGCAGCTCAACGAGTTTCAGCGACGCGGTTGGGTCGTGACCTCGCGGGGAGCGATCGACATCGTCAAGCGGGACGGCCTCGCCCACCTCGCGAGCGCGCCCTGAATGCCGGGCGGGTGTCCTGTGGGGCCGTCTGGGCGCCGACCGGCCGTTTCACGATGCCGCACAGGGAGTGACTTGGTCACAGACCGGGCGGCGCCAGCAGCTATGTTCCAGGAAGCAGCTCTAGCAGGAGGTTGGTCATGTCGGCGAACGTCGGTGGTCTGGATCGCATTCTCAGAATCGTGGTCGGGCTGGTGCTCTTGAGCCTCGTTTTCGTGGGTCCGCAAACACCGTGGGGCTGGCTCGGGCTCGTACCGCTCCTCACCGGCTTCATCAGCTTCTGCCCGGCCTACAGCCTCATCGGCGTCAACACCTGCTCGAAGAGCTGAACGGGGCCGCCCGTCCGGCGGCATGCCGCTCTGGGAACGAAGCGCGATCAATAGCCGCTCTCCGGCGTAGCTGTGCCAAGCTGCGAGGCAGATTAAGCTCGCCTCGTTCCCACCCACATCGACGACGCCGTCGTCACCTAGTCACCGGAGCCGTTTGATCATGACCACTCAGGCCCTCTCGAACGACATTTCCGTCGCCGGCCAGATTACGGCCGCGGACATCCCGTCGATCGCGGCGCAGGGCTTCCGGTCGATCGTGTGCAACCGGCCGGACGGCGAGGGATGGGGCCAGCCGGCGTTCGCGGCCATTGCAGCGGCAGCCAAGGCCGCCGGCCTGGAGACGCGGCATATTCCGGTCGTGCCTGGCGGCTTCACGGAGGCGGATGTGGCCGCCATGCGGGCCGCTCTCAAGGAGCTGCCGAAGCCAATGCTCGCGTTCTGCCGCACGGGAACGCGCTCTGCCAATCTGATCTCGATGGCGCAGCGGTGAGCGGCATAGCCGCGTTCCCGTCACACGCGCTCTGCCGTTCAACTCAGGCTCCGTTCAGGACGAGGCGAGGCGAGCGGCTGTCGCTGCGGGGTCTCAGCGCAGGCGCCAGACCGCAAGCGGCGTTGGACCGTGTAGCCGAACCGGCAGCAGGTAGTCCGGCGCACGACCGACCATAAGGTCGCCGTAGAGGCCCGGGGGAAGGGCTCTCGCCGATGCCGCCTCGGGCCTGCATATGACGATATAATAAATATGGGTCTGTCGCAGCTTCAGCTCGACGTCGGCCGACGCACTGCGGAAGATGTCGTTCGCGGCGATGATCTGCTTGCCCAGCCGATGATAGGGCGCTGCGTAGGCCGAGAGCGCCGTACTGGCGACGAGGACGGGACCGAGGTCGTAGGGCGCGAGCGCGAGGCCCGGCGTCAAATGGGCGAGAGGCAGAAGGCTTGCCGGCTGCGAGCATTCGCGCGCAACGGCAAGGTCGGCCGACCAATGGCCCATAGCGGCGGCGCTGCCGGGCACGACGGCGCTCAACGTCCCGAACATCACCTGCTGCGAGAGCATGGTCGTCGCGATGACGTGCGTAGCCGCTGCCGACAGCGTCGCCGTGCCGGGCAGGCGGGCGATGGCGATCGCGATAGCTGGGATGGCGAGCACGGCCGCATAGGGCACGAGCTTCACCTGCCAGATACTCGGAACGCTCCACAGCCAGAGGAAGACCGTGTAGCGAAGCGCCACGGGATCGCGATCGCGCCGCCACATGGCGAGGCTGGCCGCCAATCCAAGTGCCATGTGGACCAGATAGACGACGGCGAGCACAGGCAACGAGGTCCAGTACCATCCGAGGCTCTGCGTCTCGCGCACCATGTTCAGCCACTCGGGCCAAAGACGCGGGTCGACCTGCCCGAACGGCCCGCGGATGCACGCGGGCTCGACGGTGGCGAAGAGGGCGATGCCAAGAACACCGGTTGCAGCGAGGCCAGCAACGCGCAACGCGGGGCTGCTGGGGCGCATGTACACCACCGCTGTCAGGCCGGTGGCTGCGGCAGAGGCGAGCAGCACCATGTTGAGCGAGAGAGCGTCGCAGTAGACGTCGAACCAGCGCTCGGGAGCCGTCGTGAGAAGGAACGCGACCGAAAGCGTCGAGGCGAAGGCCAGAGCCGCCCGGCGCAGTCCCGCCTGACCGCGTCCGGTGACGAGCGTCATGATGGCGGCGGCCACGAGGGTGAGGACCGTGTAGAGGATCGCCTCGTACCCGACGGCAATTCCGAAGCCGAGCGCGAAGCCCGCCAGCCAGCCCAAGGCTGGCTTCGACACGGAGCCGGCGAGGAGCAGCGCGCCGGATACCGCCGCCAGGATCATGACGTTGTGATGATCGATGCGGCCCGGGGCGAACTGCGGGGTTGCAAGCATGCAAAGCATCGTGAGCACGATCGCGATGGCGCCAGCGCGGCGCCCGCCGCGCTGCTCGGCTGCCCGCGCGACAAGAAGGAAGAGGCCCGCCAGCAGCAAGAGGGGCCACACGACCCGCGCTGCCACCTCCGCCGCCTGAGGCTCCAGCACGAGACGGAACACGGCGATCAGGGTCGCGACCGGAAGATCGACGAGGCGCGACCAATGCGAGTACAGCATATAGTCGCCGCCGAAGCGCGGCAGCGTGGTGTCGAACCAGGACGCGCCGTCCATGAGCTCCCGGACTTGAACCATCCGCGTCGCATCGTCGGTGTCGGCGAAGGTCATGGCGTCTGGGAATGCACCGGCCACGGCGTACATGAGACCGAACAAGACCGAAGCGGCCGCCGCCAACGTCCACAACGGCAGCTCGCCGAGGTCGACCGCTGGCAGGCCGGATGTCCTGCCGGCAAGGGTCGTCGTCGCCATAGGTACCGATCCTCGCTGCCCGAAAAGACCACATTAGGGGCGGCGTGCTTGCGTGCCGGTAAACGAGTGCGTCCGCCGGCGGAACGCGCAGCCGAAAGCCTGCATTCTCAAGACTAAGTTCAGCGTTTCTAAGTACTGTCCGAGGCGATCAGCCATTGCGGGCGGGCGACAGGTCGCGCACGCCCGGCGGCGGCACTCAGTTCAAGACATGCGTAAACGAGTTGGAAAGGCCCGGCGTTCATGAGTCACTCGGAAGTCTTCATTATCGGCGCTGGACCCGCAGGATTGACCGCATCGTACCTCCTCACCAAGGCGGGCGCGCTCACCACCGTGATCGAGGCCGACCCTTCCTACGTCGGCGGCATCAGCCGCACCGCGCACTACAAGGGCTACAAATTCGACATCGGCGGGCACCGCTTCTTCTCGAAGTCGAAGGAGGTCGTGGACCTGTGGAAGGAGATCCTGCCGCAGGACTTCATCGAACGACCGCGCCTGTCGCGGATCTACTACGACGGCAAGTACTACTCCTATCCCCTGAAGGCGTTCGAGGCGCTGACGAACCTCGGAGTCGTCGAGAGCGGGCTTTGCGTTCTCTCGTTCCTCTACAAGCAGGCGTTCCCCAACGAGAAGCCGGTGACGTTCCACCAGTGGGTATCGAACCAGTTCGGCGAGCGGCTGTTCTCGATCTTCTTCAAGACCTACACGGAGAAAGTGTGGGGCATGAGCTGCGACGAGATCTCGGCCGACTGGGCTGCGCAGCGCATCAAGGGCCTCGATCTATGGAGCGCCATGTCGAATGCGCTCAGAAATTCCATCCTGCCCAAGGGACAGAAGGACGGAACGACGGCCCACGACGGCGAGGTCATCAAGACGCTGATCGAGAGCTTCCAATATCCGCGCAAGGGTCCTGGCATGATGTGGGAGGCCGCCGCCGCCAAGACGCTCGCACAGGGCGGCACCATCCACATGGGGACCACGCTCGAGAGCCTCACCCACGACAAGCACCTCGGCGTGTGGACGATCACGGCCAGGACCGCCGACGGCGAGTGCCGCGTCTACACCGCCGACCACGTGATCTCGTCGGCACCGGTGCGCGAGCTGATGGCCGCCATAACCCCGGAACCGATCAGTCTCCCCGCGGCCGAGCGGCTCCGCTACCGAGACTTCCTCACCGTCGCGCTCATGGTCGACAAGCCCGATCTCTTCCCCGACAACTGGATCTACATTCACGAGCCGTCGGTGAAGGTCGGGCGTATCCAGAACTTCCGCTCGTGGTCCCCGGAGCTCATCCCGGACGAGACCTCGACCTGCCTCGGCCTCGAATACTTCTGCTTCGAGGGCGATGGTCTCTGGGCCTCGTCCGACGACGATCTCATTCAGCTCGCCAAGACCGAGCTCGCCAGAATCGGCCTCGCTCGGCCCCAAGACATCACCGACGGCTGCGTGGTGCGGCAGAAGAAGGCGTACCCGGTGTACGACGACCTCTATCGCTTCCACGTCGACACCATCCGCGAGGACATCGAGGCCAATTACCCGAACCTGCACTTGGTTGGACGCAACGGCATGCACAAGTACAACAACCAGGACCACGCGATGATGACCTCGATGCTGACGGTCAAGAACATCATCGCGGGCGAGAAGCTCTACGACGTGTGGAACGTCAACGAGGACGCGGAGTATCACGAGGCGGGCAACTCGGGCTCGCACGAGGCCCTTCAGAGCGTACGCATGGTACCGAAGCGTGCCGGCGAGCGGTCATGACGTTGGACGCCAAGACCTCCGAATCTCCCCGGCGGCTCGACCTCGCGGACGCGTGGCCGGCCGTTGCCGGGCTCCTGCGCCAAGTACTGCCGGCGACGCTCCACCCGCTCGTCGACATGACACCGCAAATCAGCCGCTACTCGCTCGCGAGCGTGGCGGCGCTCGCGCTCGACATCACCGTCTATGTCGTGCTGACGGGCTTCGGCTGGCGGCCGTCGGCGGCAGGCGTGCTCGGCTACGTCCACGGGCTCATGCTCCATTTCTCGCTGTCAACCCGGCTCGTGTTCGACAGTAAGGGGACCGGAAAGTCCCAGCTGCGCTTGTTCCTGGAGTTTGCGGTGAGCGGGCTCGTCGGCATCGGCGTCACGGCGCTCGTGATCGCCGTCATTACCGAGGTCTTCCATGCAGGCGCCATGGCCGCCAAGCTCGCGGCCGTCATACTGGCATTCGCTGCGGTGTTCGTGCTCAGGCGGTCGGTCGTCTTTGCCGGCCGGGCGTGAGTCCACACTCATCCAATCGCGTCATCCCGTCCCTGGAAAACACCGGATAGACCACTCATATGCGCATCCCACGGGCTTGCCGCAGCATGGCCGTGCGATAGGCTCCACGGCTCGATCGGGAGTGCAACATGGCGACCAAGACAGCAGGACGCAAAACAAATCCGGGCGACGGACCCGGCACCACCAGCGGCTACTGGCTCCTGAAATCCGAGCCCGATGTGTTCTCGTGGAGCGATCTCGTGGCAAAGGGCGAGATGGGTGAGCCGTGGACGGGCGTGAGGAACTACCAGGCACGCAACTACATGCGGGCGATGAACGTCGGCGACCGCGGCTTCTTCTATCATTCGAACGAAGGACGGGAGGCGGTCGGCATCCTCGAGGTGATCGCGGCGGCGCATCCCGATCAGACCGACGACACCGGCAAGTGGGAGTGCGTGGACGTGAAGGCTGTGGTGCCGCTCGCCAAGCCGGTCAGCCTCGATGCCATCAAGGCAAACCCCAAGCTTGCGGGCATGGTGCTCACCACGAACTCACGGCTGTCGGTGCAGCCGGTCGCGGCTCAGGAGTGGGCGGAGATCTGCCGGATGGGCGGGGTCAAGGCGCGGTGATCGAGGACTTCACACGCCCTCCCGCGCGCCCTGCCTCCCCCTGCGCGCCGCCGCACTGACGCGACACCTTCTCGACGCCGCATGCGAGCTCGTGCCGGGCGGCACATCGACGAGGCTGCTGCCTCGAGCACAGACGGCCGGATGAGAAAAAAGACAAGGGCCGCCCCGAAGGACGGCCCCTGCCACGACGGGAGAGGAATTCCGGCGACTAGAACTTGATCAGGCCGCCGCCGACCACAACGTCGAGGCTCTCGAGAGGAGCCGACTGGAAGACGACGTCGTCGTTCACAAGCGCCAGATCGGTCTCGTAGTGACGGTAGTAGAGATAGAGCAGCATGGAGGCGCTGGCGATCTCCTGCACGACGCCACCGCCGTACATCTGGAGCGAGGAGCTGAACACGTTGGCGTCTCCGAGTAGCGGGCTGCCGTGGATCGGGTCGTCCGCATCGACGGTCAGACGTCCGTTGGCACCACCGTCGTAATCGTAGTACTGGCCGAACAGGGTCGTCTTGCCGAGCTCGAAGAACTTCTTCTCGATACCTGCCTCGATGGCATAGAACGTCGAGGTGTCGTCGGCGTTGGTGCCGTCGATGTCGCTATCGAAGAGAACGTTATTGTCCTTGAAGTAGCCACCGGCAAGGTTGAAGTAGAGGCCGGTTGCCTCGTGCATGACGCTGATCGAGCCGCCCGCGTGCTCGCAGTCGGCGAGAGAGCCGGTGCCGGATCCCTTGGCTGCAACGCGGTCGGTGCTCAAGCACTCGACGAAGGAGTTGTCATTGCCTTCCTCGTTGGTATTCTGACCGTACGCGATGGCAGCAGCAAGCTTGAACCCAGCTGCGTCACCCTTGTACTTGAGGCCGATGTCCCAGTAGTCGTCGGTACCCCAGCCGGCCTCGACGTTGAAGCCGCCGAACTCCGGCGACACGTACCACACGCCCTGGCGACGCTCGGTCTCGCCCGGCTGGTCGCCGGTATGGCGGATCATGCGGCGCCACTGCACCTCGCTGTTCCGCTTGATCGCGCCTGTCTTCGCATCGAACTCGGCGGTACCGCCAGAGCTGAGCTGCCCGGACGTCGTGCGGAGGAACAGACCGAGTGCCGAGTCTTCCACGTCGGAATACTTGGCGACGTCCTTGGTGTGAGCGAGGTTGACCTCGGTCGAGGCCTCGGAGGCGGTCGGCGTGGTGCCGACGCTGACGGTGCCGAGCTCCTTGCTGGCCAGGAACCAGCGGCTGTGGCGCACGTCGAGGCTGCGGACAGCATCCTCGTCCGACTGGTTGAAGCGCTTGGAGTTGGCGCCGCGGACACCGATCTCGAGCACGTAGCCGGCTTTCCAGCCTTCGGTGATCTTGGCGTCGCCCTTGAAGCCGAAGCGCGAGCGGGAGTTGTCGTTGGTGACGACGTAGGCGTTGCTCTCGCCGCCATCGTCCCAGAACATCACGGCCTCGTTGACCTGGCCGTAGACCGTGAGCGAAACTTTGCGGTTGCCCTTGCGGGCCGTGGTCGCCTCGAGCTCGGCGACACGCTCCTCGAGGTCGGCGCAGCAGTTGCCGCCAAGATCGGCGGCGGAGGCCTGTCCGGCCGTGAGCGTCACTGCCGCCGCAGCAACGCTAACCAACAGATACTTCATAGTCTTGGTCCCCCAGTTGACACGAGAATTCCTTAACACTGCCTTCCCTAGGCCCACAAAATCACGGGGGGATAACAGGTATGTGACAGTTGGATGACACCGGTTCGCTTGTGCTGCCGGCGTTGCAAACCGGCCACGCTGCACCGCACAAGCCCCGCCCAAGGGGCCCCCGATCGACCGATCTACTCGAGCTCGTCGGACAGCGCGTAGCCTGCCCCGCGGACCGTGCGGATGGGATCGCTCTCGGCGCCGCGGACCAGAGCCTTCCTGAGCCGGCCGATGTGGACGTCGACCGTGCGCTCGTCGATCTCGGCCGCGGTGCCCCAGGCGCGGTCCAGGAGCTGGCTCCTCGATAGCACGCGCCCGGCGCTTTCCAACAGCACCTCGAGCAGGCGATATTCGGTCGGTCCGACGTGGACCGTGCGGGCGCCGCGCTGCACCCTGTGGGCGGCGCGATCGAGGGTGATGTCGCCGAACGTGAGCTTGTCGGCCACGCGCTCGGGCGCGGAACGGCGCATCAGCGCCTTGACGCGGGCCAAAAGCTCCGGAACCGAGAACGGCTTGACAACGTAGTCGTCGGCGCCGGTCGCAAGGCCACGCACGCGGTCCGCCTCCTCGCCACGTGCAGTCAGCATCAGGATCGGGAGCTTCGGGAATTTTCCGGAGCGACGGAGCTGGTTGCAGAACTCGATGCCGGACTGGCCCGGAAGCATCCAGTCGAGCACCATGAGATCGAACGTCTGCTCAGCCAGGTGATCGGCTGCAATCTCGGCGGAAGGCGCGGTAACGACGTCGTAGCCGGTTGCGGCCAGATTGTACTCCAGAAGGGTGGTCAGCGCGGTGTCATCCTCGACGACCAGGATCGATGGCTTCATTTCGCGTCATGCTCTCGGATCGTTGATGACGACCGAGCTCGTGTCGTCACCTTTGGGGCGGTCCTCGGCCATCGTCTTGCCGGTGACGAGGAAATATACGTTCTCGGCGATGTTGGTGGCATGGTCGCCGATGCGCTCGAGGTTCTTGGCGCCGAACAGCAGATGAGTGCAAAGCCCGATCTTGCGCGGATCCTCCATCATGTACGTCAGGAGCTCTCGGAACACCGAGTTGTAGAGTGCGTCCAGATCGGCATCGCCGCGCCAGACCAGCACAGCCTTGTCGGCGTCGCGGGTACCCAAGGCGTCGAGCACGTCCTTCACCTCCCGCTGGGCCTGATCGGCAAGATGCCGAAGCCCGCTCAAGAGCGGCTTGGGGTGGCTCTCGCCGGAGATGGCGAGCGCGCGCTTGGCGATGTTCTTGGCGAGGTCGCCGATGCGCTCCAGGTCACCGGCGATCTTCAGGAGAGTCATGATGTGGCGGAGGTCGTTGGCCATCGGCTGGCGCTTGGCGATCATGTAGATCGCGCGCTCCTGGACCTCGCGCTCGAGCTGGTCGATGGTCTTGTCGCTCGCCACCGCCTGCTCAGCGAGCTTGGGGTCACGGCGTTCGAGAGCGTCGATAGCATCACGCATGAGCGCTTCCGCAAGCCCGCCCATCTCAGCGGTCATGCGATCGAGCTCCGAGAACTCGGCGTCGTAGGATTTGACGATGTGCTCGCTCATAACAGCGTCCTTATCCGAATCGGCCTGTGATGTAGTCCTGAGTACGCTGGTCGCGTGGCGTTGCAAAGATGAAGTCGGTGGGACCTTCCTCGACCAGAAGCCCCAGATGGAAGAAAGCGGTGCGTTGCGAAACACGGGCAGCCTGCGCGAATGAGTGGGTGACAATGACGATGCAGTAGTTCGAGCGCAGCTCGTCGATGAGCTCCTCGACCTTTGCGGTGGCGATGGGGTCGAGTGCCGAGCATGGCTCGTCCATCAGGATGATGTCCGGCGACACGGCGACCGCGCGGGCAATGCAGAGCCGCTGCTGCTGGCCACCGGAAAGACCGGTGCCGGGATCGTTCAGCCGGTCCTTGACCTCGTTCCACAGGCCAGCCTTTTCCAGGCTCGACGTCACGATTTCGTCGAGGTCAGCCTTGGTGCGGGCGAGGCCGTGAATACGCGGGCCGTAGGCGATATTTTCGTAGATCGACTTCGGAAACGGGTTAGGCTTCTGGAACACCATGCCGACGCGAGCCCTGAGCTGCACCGGATCGAGCGTGGGATCGTAAATGTCCTCTCCGTCGATTGTCAGCTTGCCGGTCACGCGGCACGTGGGCACGGTATCGTTCATGCGGTTGATGCAGCGCAGGAACGTGGACTTGCCACAGCCCGAGGGACCGATGAAGGCCATGACGCCCTTGCCCGGAATGTCGACGGAAACGTCCTTCAATGCGTGCTTCTCGCCGTAGAACACATTTACGCCGCGCGCCGAGATCTTCGGCACTCGCACGACGGCGCCAGCCTGTGCCCCCGGCAGCTCTGCTGTGACAGTCATGTCCATGAGTCCCTCTGCCCTCTACCAGCGCTTCTCGAATTTCTTCCTGAGCCAAATCGCCGTGCCGTTCATCAGGAACAACACCGCCAGCAGGACGATGATGGCCGCCGCCGTCTTCATCTGGAAGGCCGGCTCCGGCAGATCCGACCAAAGGTAGATCTGCACCGGCAGCACGGTCGCGGCCTCGGTGAAGCTCTTCGGTATGTCGACGATGAAGGCGATCATGCCGATCATGAGGAGCGGCGCCGTCTCACCAAGCGCATGCGCCATGCCAATGATGGTGCCGGTCATGATGCCGGGCAGCGCCAGCGGCAGCACATGGTGGAAGATCGCCTGCTGTTTGGAGGCGCCGACGCCGAGCGCCGCCTCCTCGATGGAGGGCGGCACCGCACGTAGAGCGGCACGGGCGGCAATGATGATCGTCGGCATGACGAGGAGGCCGAGAACGAGGCCGCCGACGAGCGGGGCCGAGCGAGGCATGCCGAAGAAGTTCAGGAAGACGGCCAGCCCCAAGAGGCCAAACACGATCGACGGCACGGCCGCGAGATTGTTGATGTTGATCTCGATGAGGTCGGTGATCCGGTTCTTGGGCGCGAACTTTTCGAGATAAATGGCGGCGAGCACGCCAATAGGCAGGCAGAATGCCAGCGTGATCGCCAGCGTGATCAGGGAGCCAACCAGAGAGCCGCGTATGCCGGCAAGCTCCGGTTCGCGGCTGTCGCCAGCGGTGAAGAAGCGCCAGTTGAAGTGCCGCTCGATGCGTCCGTCGGCCTTGAGCTTCTCGAGATAGGCGACGGAGCGGTCCGAGATATTCCGGCTTCCCTCCGGCGTCTCGTAGGTCACGACCTGCCATGTGCCCGGCGCGGCATCGGACGCCGAGCTGAGCGGCAATAGGGCCTCGCCGATGACCTGCGTATCCGAAAGCTTGGAAACCTTGACGAGACCGCCGTTGATTGCGATCAGCCTGCTCGGCATGCGCCCGTCCACCATTTCGGCGATCGCGGGCTTGGAATAGCGATCGACAAGCCCTTTGGCCTCAGCTCGCATCTCATCGACACGGGCCTTGACGGCGCTGCCCGCCGACTGCTCCAGCCGGGTGGCCTCGCGCTCGATGGCAGCCGCACGGATCGCGAGCTCCTTCTTGATAGCAACCAGCTCGCCGGCAAAGTCATTGGCCGCGACACTGATCGTCACCTCGCCGGACGTGCCGCTCGGCGTGGCGATCCCGTGAGTATCGGCGCGACCCGAGACCTTGGTCTCGTAGCCCTTGAGGTAGAGGTCGGCGTTGTCCGACAACAAGTGGCGTACCGTCGCCGTCTGCCCGACGAGTTGCGGATCGGCGAGCACCAGATCGCGCACGCCATCGACGGCACCGACGCTGACGAGATCGTTGAGCTGCTTCCTGGCAGCCCGCCCTTCAACGCCGGGAACGGCTGCGGCCAGCGCATTGCGCACGATTGGCGCGTAATCAGCCGCGCGTAGCGCATC
>JAGVSR010000014.1:869-2456 GCA_019137195.1 Alphaproteobacteria bacterium | reverse complement strand
TGACCCCCTCCATTTGGGAGACGGGCTTGCGACGGCGCCGGCCGCCTGAGCTCGCTACGGCAACGAGCGCCGGCCGAATTCACTCGCCTCTAGAAAGTGGGTCAGAGTGTGGGGTTACGATCCCGCGTATTTAGCCGTCGCCCGGCTCGCCGTCCATCAGGTGAACCGGGGCACCCGGCATGATCGTCGATATGGCGTGCTTGTAGACGAGTTGCGAATGCCCGTCGCGCCGGAGGAGGACGCAGAAGTTGTCAAACCAGGTCACGATGCCCTGGAGCTTGACGCCGTTGACGAGGAAGATGGTGAGGGGGATCTTGTTCTTGCGCACGTGGTTCAGGAACGTGTCCTGCAGGTTCTGGGCGCGGTCGCTGGCCATGTAGGTTCGCCTCTTATGATCGCCACGGTTCTCGGGCGGCTGCCCGGGTGGCTGTTTCGGACGTCTTCTAGCTTTCGCCAATTTTGTCTTAGTCAGACTTCATCGCTTGACGTGCGAATCGATCAATTCGCAAGCAGCATTATTGTGCATACACGCAGATTTGATGAAAGCCCCTCAAGGTTCCGAAATTGCAGCAGCATGATGAAAATTCAAGCGTAGTTTCAAGGTGATGGGCCCCGGTCTGCCGTCACCCACCGGACGCCCGTCGATCCGCACGACCGGCATCACTGTGGCCGATGCGGAGGTCACGAACGCCTCGCCTGCCGCGAGCGCCTCCGCGACGCTGAAGGCGCGCTCGTCGAGCTCGAGCCCCTCGATGCCGAGGAGGTCGACGAGCGTGCGCCGGGTCACTCCCGGCAGAATGTCGTGGCCGAGCGGGCGCGTGACGAGGCGTCCGGCACGAGTGACGATCCAGGCGTTGCTGGAGGCGCCCTCGGTCACGAGACCGCTTTCGTCGACGAACCACGCCTCGCCCGCGTCCTCGCGGCGCGCGGCCTCCTTTGCTAGGCAGGCCGGAAGCAGCATCACGGTCTTGATATCGCAGCGGGCCCAGCGGATGTCGGGCATGGTCTTGACGCCGATGCCGCCGTCGGCGCGGGCGGCGATCTTGGCAGGATCGATCGAGCGAGCGATGCAGACGAGCGTGGGCGCGACGTCCTTCGGGAACGGAAAGTCGCGAGGAGCTTCGCCGCGCGACACCTGCAGATAGACGAGACCGTTCGCGACGCGATTTCGGCGCACGGTCTCGCGCATGACATGGGCGAGGGCAGCCTGGCTCATGGGCGGCGGGATCTCGAGCTCGGTCAGCGATCGCTCGAGGCGAGCCATGTGGCGCGCCTCGTCGACGAGCCGGCCACGCCAGACCTCTGCCACCTCGTAGACCGCATCGGCAAATTGAAAGCCGCGGTCCTCGACGTGGACTGCCGCGTGGGCGTAGGGGAGATAGCGGCCGTTGACGTAGACTGTGCGCGGCATGGGAAGATCTGGGTGCCAAATGTTCGGTGTCAGGTGCTAGCCGATGAGGTCCCGGCATTTTTGCGGTCGAATAGAAGCGCGCCTCTCGTCGACCTCTCGTCCCTTGTCCTGGCTCCTGCTCAAGCGCGCGCCTCGCCACCGCGTGTCTCGGACGAGACGCCCAGAGCGCGCAGCTT
>JAGVSR010000014.1:0-823 GCA_019137195.1 Alphaproteobacteria bacterium | reverse complement strand
GAACTCGGCGGTCCTCGAGATGTTGCCGCCGAACCGGTTGATCTGTGCCAAGAGGTACTCGCGCTCGAAGATCTCTCGCGCCTCGCGCAAGGGGAGGCTCATCAGGTGCTCTGCCCCGCCGTTGACGGGAAGCGGCACGTTGGAGCCGATCTCCTCGGGCAGCATGTCGGCGGTGATGACCGTGTTCGGGTCGCCGCCGGCGAGGATCAGGAGACGCTCGATGTTGTTCCGGATCTCGCGGACGTTGCCTGGCCAGTCGTGGGCCTGCAGCACCGCGATCGCGTCCTCGCCGATGCGTCGCGGCGCGAGGCCCGAAGCCTGCGACAGCTGGGTCACGAAGTAGTGGATGAGATCCGGGATGTCCTCGCGCCGCTCGGCGAGGCTCGGAACGCGCAAGGGCACCACGTTGAGACGATGATAGAGATCCTCGCGGAAGCGGCCCTCGGCCATGTCGCGCTCGAGGTCACGCGAGGTGGACGAGATGATCCTGACGTCGACCGCCACCTTCTGCGTGCCGCCGAGGCGCAGAAACTTCTGCTCGACCAAGACGCGCAGGATCTTGCCCTGCGTCTCGAGCGGCATGTCGGCCACCTCGTCGATATAGAGGGTCCCCGAGTGCGCCTCCTCGAGGGCACCGACCTTTCTCGGACCGCCGGTCCGGTCCTCGGTGCCGAAAAGCTCCTCCTCGACACGGTCGGGCGCCATCGCAGCCGCGTTCAAGACCACGAATGGTCCGTCGGCGCGGTGCGACTTCTGATGGATGACGCGGGCGGCGAGCTCCTTGCCGGTACCGGACGCGCCGCGGATCAAGATGCGGCTATTG
>JAGVSR010000112.1:1681-2476 GCA_019137195.1 Alphaproteobacteria bacterium | reverse complement strand
ATGAGCTTCTCGCGCTCGGAGCTGTCCGAGTTCATCCCCGATGCACGCGACCGGGAGGACATCAACCGAGCCGTGACCGAGGTGAAGTGGCGCCGCCGCTTCACGGACGCGCTGGGCATCACCTATACGCCGTTCGGCGAGTTGCGGGGCGACGTCTACCAGCTCTCGAACTTCGAAAATCCAGAGACGTGTCTCGTCGGCACGTCGACGTCGTGCCAGATCGAAAGCAGCGAGACCGTCACGCGCGGGCGCGCCACGGGCGGTGTCACCGTCTCCTATCCCTGGGTCGCCTACACCCCGTCCGCTTCGCACGTCATCGAACCGATCGGGCAGGTGGTCACGCGCACCGCGAGCGTCGACCAGCGCACACTCCCCGACGAGGACGCCAAGAGCCTCGTCTTCGACGACACGACGTTGTTCGAGACCGACAAGTTCTCAGGCTTCGACCGGCTCGAGACCGGAACCCGTATCAATGCCGGCGTGCAATACACGTTCCAGGCGGCCACTGGCGGCTCGGTGCGGGTGCTGGCCGGCCAGAGCTTCCACGTCAAGGGCGACAATGCGTACGCCAACCCCGGCGTCGACACCGACGGCAATTTCGTCTTCTCGCCGCTGAGCGGGCTCGAGACCGACCGTTCCGACTACGTGCTCGGCGCCTACTTCGCACCGAACGACATCGTACGGTTCGTGTCGCAAAGCCGTTTCGACGAGAAGGATCTCGCTCTGAGGCGCGAGGACGTGTCGGTCGTCATGGACTACGGGCCTGTGTGGGGCTCAGGCGGCTATACCTATTCG
>JAGVSR010000112.1:0-1663 GCA_019137195.1 Alphaproteobacteria bacterium | reverse complement strand
ATACCTATTCGACCTACGATCCGTTGACGTACGTCGACGACGAGGAGAATCCCGGCCAGGAGATTCTTGCCTCGCTCGGCTTGCGTCTCACCGACACGTGGAGCCTGCTCGGATCGATCCGCTACGACATCGAGAACGATCAGCGCCTGATGGACGCCATACAGGTACGCTATCTCGACGAGTGCTTCATGCTGAGCGTGACCTACCAGGAGACGTATCTCAAGAACGAGGATATCGAGCCTGATCAGACGGTCATGCTGCGCTTCGAGCTGAAGCACCTCGGCGGCTTCAAGTACAAGACCGACGTCCTCGATCACGTCTACGGCAGCGACCAGCCTCAGTGATCCGGCAGGCGCGGGGCCGACGGGAGGTCCACCGCGACAGGCTCGCGACAGCGCGTTGCGTCAGCCTTCGCCGGCAAGTCTTTGGGCCACAGACGTTTTGACCAGCTCCGCCGCCTCGATTGCCACGGCGCTGCCACTGTTCCGTGGATAACCGAAGGCTTGCACCTCCGGCTGCGGCACATCGAGCCTGGCATCAAGCTAGATTCGACCCTCCAGAATCAGTCACGGACTTGAGCGCCATGCGCGTCGCTGCAAACCGCCCTGCCCTCGCTGCACGAACCGCGGCCCTCGCCGCGGCTGCTTCGCTTGCTGTCGCGCTCATGGGGTCTCTATCGCGCGCCGAGGCTCAGGACGACCTCCCGCAGGTTCCGGGCATCACGCTGCACGGCGCCATCGACGACCCGCTTTCGTCGGCTTTCCCTGCCACGGCTACACCTGGCGCGCCCGTCCAGGGCGAGACGGCCAAGAAGCCCGACAAGGCGGCCGCGAAGCCGAAACCAAAGCCCGCCAGCAAGCCCGCCGAGCCAGCAGGAGCAAAGCCCGACGCCGGCCAGCGAACGGCCACGGCCAAGGACGCTCCCAAGGGCAAGGCGAGTGGACAGTCTATCGCCATCCTCGTCAATGACGAGCCCATCACCGGCTACGAGATCGAGCAGCGCGCAGCGTTCATCGCGCTCTCCACCGGCGGCGGCGGCGACATGAAGGCCAAAGCCGAGGCGCGCTGGCAGGCCATCGTCAAGGATCCCAAGACCAATGAGCGCTTCAAGACGCTGCTGCGTGAGAGGGGTGTGAAGACCGAGGAAGAGGCGCGCAAGCTGCAGACCGAGTTCATCAAGGGCCTTCAGCAAAACATGATCGAGGGATTGAAGCGCGAGTCCCGCTCGGCGGCCCTCTCGTCGAGCCGCGGCAAGGCACAGGACGAGCTCATCGACGAAAAATTGAAGCTTCAGGAGGCCAAGAGGCTCAGTGCGGTCGCCTCCGAGGACGAGATCGACAAACTCGTCGGCAGCATCGCCGAGCGGAACAAGATGACCCTGGCGCAGTTCGGCCAGCACATGAAGCAGATGGGCGTCGACATTTCGACCATGCGCTCGCGTTTCCAGGCCGAGGCATCGTGGCGCGAGGTCATCCGCCGCCGCTTCGGCCGTGACGTGACGATCAACGACCGTGACATCGATCGCCTTGTCGCCAACAGCTCCGGGGGCGAGGACGACGTAGAGTTGCAGCTCCATCGGATCTCCATCTTCACGCCCCCCACCGCCGATCAGAAGGCCGTCGCGCAGAAGCTTTCCGACGCGCAGACGGCTGCGACCCGCTTT
>JAGVSR010000126.1 GCA_019137195.1 Alphaproteobacteria bacterium | reverse complement strand
GACATGCGCCGCGTGCCGGAGTTCGACCGCATCGCCGACGCACTTGCCGCTGCCTTGGAGGAGATCGAGTCCGTGGGGCAGCGGACTCCAGTCGCGCCGTTTCATGCCCGCACGCCGTCTTCCTTCGCGGCTCGCTTTCTGCCGCGGCGCTGAGTTGCAGCCAAAAGCGTTTCGGGAGGGAATTGACCGTCCAACTTGGCGGCAATCGGCGCAACTCAAAATCCTGCCGAAAATCACTTTCAATCTGGACGTTCCAGCCGACTTTCCGCTCGAATAGCAGTCCTCTGGGAATTCCGCGTCCGCTAACAACTCATTATCCTATCGCGGCTACTTTTCCGACATACCCCATATCAGGTGTGCCGGTAGGGTGATGCTCGGTAACGGTCTCGGAAAAAACAAACAACCATCGCTCATGAACGAGTATGCCTCGCTCCTGGGCGATGCCGTGCTGCGCCACCGGACGCGAACGGCAGAGCACGCAGCGCGCATCGAGGCCGAGCTGGCGAGCCGGGTCAAGTCCGAGTTCATCGCCAATATGAGCCATGAGCTTCGGACGCCGCTCAACACGGTGATGGGCTTTTCGAAGCTCCTGACCGAGCACGAGAAGCGTAAATTGCCGGATGCCGAGGTCGTCGAGTACGCACGCCTCATTCACGACGCAGCACGCCATCTTCTCTCCGTCAGAGACGACATTCTCGACATATCAAAAATCCAGAGCGGCAAGTTCACGCTCGACGCGCGGGAGATCGTTCTCGACGAGATACTCTCGGCCTGCGTCTCGGGGCTGAAGCTGATGGCCCAGGAGGCCCAGGTCGAGCTGCGCTTCGTTGCGCCCTATGACCTGCCACACATCACGGGCGATGCGGTCAAGCTGCGCCAAGTCTTCACCAACCTGATCTCCAACGCCATCAAGTTCACACCAGGTGGCGGCTCGGTGACGGTCGAGTGCCTGCGCCGCTCCGACAACGGCACGACCGTCCGCGTCCGCGACACCGGCATCGGCATGACCCCAGAGGAGCTGGCGGTCGCCATCACGCCGTTCGGACAGGTCGACGGCGGAAAGAACCGATGGCGCGAGGGTACTGGCCTCGGCCTTCCGATCGCCAAGGCGCTCGTCGAGCTCCACGGCGGCGCACTAACGATCACCAGCATGAAAGGCAAGGGAACGGACGTCTCCGTCGACCTGCCGCCAGCAACTGCGTCCGGCCAGGATGCCGACGCCGACCACACCGACCAACGCGCCTTCGCGCAATAACCCGGCAAGAAGAACCAGTGACGCCCATGCAAGCTCAAGCTACCAGCAAAGGTGCCAACGAACCGTCGGCAGACCAATCAATTGGCCGCATCGTCTCGGTCACGGGCTCGAAGGCCATCGTGCTGCTCGACGGGGGAACCAAGGGCGGCGTCAAGACCAAGATCGGGCGCCCGGAAATGGGCACGCTGCTCGCCATCGACACGGCTACCACCGTCGTCCTGGCTATCGTCTCGGCATTGAGCGTACCAGTTCCGGCTCAGCGCGACGGCGATACCGAGGTGTGGATCGCCGAGCTTGGCCTCGTCGGCGAGCTGTGGAAGAACGCCGAAGGCGTCGCCACGACGTTCAATCGCGGCACGACCATCTATCCCGCCCTTGGAGACCGCGTGCGCGTCGCGTCCAAGGCTGAGCTGCAGCTCGCGTTCTGTGGCACCGAGACCAGCTCGGTCCGCGTCGGCGCCATCCGTCAGGACAGCTCGATCGCCGCCATGGTCCGCGTCGACGATCTGCTCGGCAAGCACTTCGCCATTCTCGGCACCACGGGCACCGGCAAGTCTTGCACGACCGCGCTCATCCTGCGTGCCATCCTCGAGAGGAACCCGAACGCCCACCTCGTTCTGCTCGATCCCCACAACGAGTATGCGACCGCCTTCTCCGACTGGGCCGAGGTCATCTCGCCGCGCAACATGCAGCTGCCGCTGTGGCTCCTCAACTTCGAGGAAGCCGTCGAGGTGCTGATCGGCGATACCAGCCGCAAGGCCGAGATCGAGATCCTGCAGGAGCTGATCCCGCTCGCCAAGAGCCGCTACAGCATGGGCCGCGGCAGCGACAGCGCGAGAATCCGCCGCGGCGTCGTCGACGTCACCCGCTTCACGGTCGATACGCCGGTCCCCTACCGTATCTCGGATCTCATGGGCCTCATCGACGAGCGCATGGGCAAGCTGGAGAACAAGAAGGACCTCGCGCCCTACCGCCAGATCAAGACGCGCATCGATTCCCTGTCGCAGGATGGCCGTTACGCCTTCATGTTCGGCTCGCTCACCGTCTACGACGGTATGAGTCAGATTCTGTCGCGCATATTCCGCGTACCGGTCAACGGCAAGCCGATCACCATCCTCGAGCTGACGGGACTGCCGACCGAGATCGTCAACGTCGTCGTCTCGGTGCTGTGCCGCATGACCTTCGACTTCGCGCTCTGGAGCGAAGGCCAGATCCCGGTCACGCTGGTGTGCGAGGAAGCTCACCGCTATGTCCCCTTGAACGCCAGCCTCGGCTTCGAGCCCTGCAAGCGTGCCATCGCCAAGATCGCCAAGGAGGGCCGCAAGTACGGCGCCTCGCTCTGCATCGTCACCCAGCGCCCGGCCGAGATCGACCCGACCATTCTCTCGCAGTGCAACACCGTGTTTGCGCTGCGCATGTCGAACGACCATGACCAGGCCATCGTGACCTCGGCCATCTCGGACACGGGATCCGGTCTTCTCGAGTTCCTGCCGACCCTCGGCCAGCGCGAGGCGATTGCCTTCGGCGACGGCGTTCCCCTCCCCGTGCGCATTCGCTTCGACGAGCTGCCGAAGAAGCACCTGCCCCGCTCCTCCACCGCCCGCTTCTCGGAGAAGTGGCAGGTCTCGGTCGGCGACGAAGGCTTCCTCGACGCCGTCGTCGAGCGCTGGCGCGCCTCCGGAATGGGGGCTGGCGGCGAGGGAAGCCACCACCACGGCGTCGGCGATATTCCGGGACTCGAGGCGATCCACGGCGACTTGCATACGGACGTCGCGTATAGCGCCGCGGCCGGCGAGCCTGTTGTCGACCAGCGGCTCGCGTCCGCTGGCGACGTGCGTGCTCCCCTGGCGCAGCCAGCGCGCGCTCAGGTAGCCGCCCCGCCGGGCCCCGCTCGTGCGCCCACGCAACCCGGGATGTCCTCGCTGCGGCGCGATCCGGCCGCGGCTCAGGCTCCTGCTGAGGCACCCCGCCCGTCGCTGCGGCGCGATCCGTCTGCCCCGGTTGGAGGCCCGCCGGCCGCTCCGGCCGCCGACCCGGCCGCGCGCCTGTCGCTGCGCGATCGTCTCTTGCGTCCGCAGGCGGCGCGCTGAGAGACGGATCGGCTCCCGTTCTGATCGTTTTCGGCCGGCGCCCACGGGCGCCGGTTTTTTTTGTCGCTCGCGGACTTTCGGGCGCGTGCCGGCAACGCCATTGACCGGCTTTGTTGGTTAACGGAACTTTAGTAAGAAGGAATGGCCCCGGACTTGCAGTCGCAGGCTGACGATCCCGTTATCGATCAAACGGTCCCGCTCTCACTCGAAGGCTGTCCCCATGAGCGCCATTTACCCTGTGATCCTGTCCGGCGGTTCCGGTACGCGCCTGTGGCCGCTGTCGCGCGCCATGTATCCAAAGCAATTCATCCACTTCTTCAGCGGACAGAGCTCGAGCTTCCTGGGCGCAGCCTTGAGACGGCTGCCGGACACAGCCGGCTTTGCCGCGCCGATCCTTCTTTGCAACAACGATCACCGCTTTCTCGTGCGCGAGGAGGTCGAGCGCGCCGGCATCAATCCCAAGGCCATCGTGCTCGAGCCCATCGCCCGCAACACGGCGCCTGCCATTGCCGTCGCCGCGCTCGCTGCCGTCGCCGAGGACGCGGGTGCCGTGCTCGCGGTCATGCCGTCCGACCACGTTATCCAAGACGAGGCGAAATTCCTCGAGGCGGTGACGAGAGCCGCCAAGGTCGCCGCGACCGGCCGCCTCGTCCTGTTTGGTATCGTGCCCGGCGAGCCCCATACGGGCTACGGCTATATCCGCCGCGGTGCTCCGCTCGACGGCACGAACGGGGCAGCATTCTCGGTCGACGCGTTCACCGAGAAGCCCGACCAGGAGACTGCCCGGCGCTACCTCGCCGACGGCGGCTATTTCTGGAACAGCGGCATCTTCGTCTTGCACGCCAAGACCTATCTCGACGAGCTCGACCGCCTCGAGCCCAAAGTCCTCGAGGCCGCAAAGAAGGCGTGGGCGAAGGCCGAGGAGGACCTCGGCTTCTTGAGGCTCGAGCGGACGGCGTTCGCTGCTTCGCCCTCGATCTCGATCGACTACGCGGTCATGGAGAAAACCAAAGCCGCCGCCATGCTCCCGATCGACGTCGGCTGGAACGACGTCGGCTCGTGGTCGTCCCTGTGGGAGATCGCTCCCCGCGACGTCAACGACAACTACGTTCACGGCGACGCCGTGCTCGACGATACCAGCGGCACCTACGTTCATTCGGAGCGCTCGCTCGTCGCCACCATCGGCGTCAAGGATCTCGTCATCGTCGACACGCCCGATGCGCTCCTCGTCGCCGACAAGTCGCGTTGCCAGGACGTATCGAGGATTGTCGCCCGGCTGCGCAAGTCGAACCGGCGCGAGCACGAGCAGCACCTGCGCAACTACCGTCCCTGGGGCTTTTTCGAGACGCTCAACATCGGTCCGCGTTTCCAAGTCAAGCTTCTACACGTCAAGCCCGGCGGCAAGCTCTCCATGCAGATGCACCACCATCGCTCGGAGCATTGGATCGTCGTGCAGGGGACGGCCAAAGTCGTCATCGGCGACCGTGAAGAGCTCGTGAGGGAGAACGAGAGCGTCTATATCGTCGCCACCCAGTGGCACCGGCTCGAAAATCCCGGCAAGGTGCCGCTCGAGCTGATCGAGGTGCAGATCGGCACCTACCTCGGCGAGGACGACATCGTTCGCACCGACGACATCTACAAGCGCACGGCCGACGAGACACGGTGAACGGGCGACAGCGGGTTGGGGCCAGAGCCTATGACCTCG
Organism: Alphaproteobacteria bacterium; assembly: GCA_019137195.1. Taxonomy (GTDB): domain Bacteria; phylum Pseudomonadota; class Alphaproteobacteria; order Rhizobiales; family Hyphomicrobiaceae; genus CBDCUQ01. Next base: position 2,779 of record JAGVSR010000126.1, on the reverse strand, counting down.
ACCCCATCCGCGCCTGGTGCGCACCATGGCCCCGGTGCGGGCGCCAGCAGTGGTCTATGATGAAGCCTGGAATGGCGGGGAGCGACAGCTCGCGCTCGACGGCGCCGATGTCGACGGCGGCTTTGGGCATGCCGTAGACGAGCGACGTTTCGCGATTCTGGCACACCGTGACCGCTCCGCTCCGCTTGAGCTCGAGGAGCCCCTCCGCACCGTCCTTGCCCATACCCGTCAGGAGAACACCCATGGCAGACCGGCCAGCAGTCTCTGCCATCGACAGGAACAGCCGGTCGATCGAGGGCGCGTGGCGCTCGCCACCGTGGCCCTCCGCCACACGGCACGCATAGCCGCCGTGACTGGTGACGATCGTGAGTTGCGATCCTCCGGGTGCAAGGTAGACGCCCCCCTGCTCCAGCCGCATGCCGTCTCGCGCCTCGACGGCGTCGAGAACACTCAGACGGTCGAGACGGTCGGCGAACGAGCTCGTGAACCCGGCCGGCATGTGCTGCGCAACCACAATCGGAGGCAGACCGGCCGGCAGCACCGGCAGGATGCGGATCAGGGCCTGCACGCCGCCCATCGACGCCCCAATGCCGATCAGCCGGCAGCTGCTGCCACTGCCGAGGCGGCGGGTCTCGTTCCTGAGCCGCCAGCGTGAGGCGCGCTTGGCCGCCGCCTCCATGTCGGCCATTGCCGCGCTGCGCACCTTGGTGATGATCTCGTCGGCAAGCGACAGCACGGAATGGGCATCCGACCCGCCCGGCTTTGCGACACAGTCGACGGCGCCCATCTCGAGTGCCTCGATGGTCATGTCGGCGCCGGGGTGAACGTGGGACGAAATGACGACGGCAGGCAGCGGATTGAGCTTCATGAGGCGGCGCAGGAACTCTAGCCCGTCCATGCGCGGCATGTCGATGTCGAGGGTGATGACGTCCGGCCTGGTGGTCTTGATCAGCTCACGCGCCATGAGAGCGTCCTCGGCGGCGCCGACAACGACGATCTCGGGTGCCTCGGACAGAACCTCGCGCAGGAGCTCGCGCATGATGAGCGAGTCGTCGACAATGAGCACCTTCACCGGCCGTTTGCTCATGACACCCTCTCATAGAGGCTCTTGCCGACCGGACGATAGCGACGTGTCAGCCCGATCAGACTTTCGGAATGCCCGCAGTAGAGTAGGCCGCCCACGGGAAGCATGGCGGCGAAACGCTCGACCAGCCGGCTCTGATGCTCCTTGTCGAAATAGATGACGACGTTGCGGCAGAAGATGATGTCGAACGGCCCTCGCATGGGCCATGGGCCGTTGAGGTTCAGGTGCTTGAACGCAATCATTCGCTTCAAGGACGGGATCATGATGCGATCGTGGGGATTGCCCGGTGCAGGCCTCGTGTATCGGCTTCTGAGGTCTGCCGGCAGCGAGGACAGTTCCGTCAGTGAGTAGGTACCGGCGCGGGCCCGTGCGAGAACCTCCGTGTCGATGTCGGTAGCCAGTATTTTGACGTCCCATCCGGGAAGCGGCCCCAACACGCCGTCGACAACGACTGCCATCGAGTAGGGCTCCTGGCCTGTCGAGCATCCGGCCGACCACAGCCTCAACCGTCTCGTTCCTTCCCGGTGCTTCTCGGCTACGATGCGGGGCAGCGCGACGCGCGACAGGTGATCGAAGTGATGCGGCTCGCGGAAGAATTCGGTCTTGTTGGTCGTGAGCGTGTTGATGAGCGCCTGGATCTCTGCATACCCGGCCGGCGACCTGAGGAGGTTGCAGTACTCTCCCTCGCTGTCCAACCCCAGCGCCTTCACGCGGACGGCGACGCGGCGGCGGACCATGCTCCGCTTGTAGTCGGCGATGGCGAGGCCCGCATGCTCGCGCGCCAAGTCGCGCACGATGTCGAACTGACGCTCGGTCATGCCGGCAGCGTCGTGCGCCCCATCGAGCTCGGCGACGTCAGGCGCGTCCGTGGCGCACTTCTCGATCTGTCGGGCTAGGCGCTGCATCCGATCTCCGTCTCAGGCCAACGTCAAGGAAGGGCGCTCGCCCATCGCGGCGTGCGGCATCAGGCGCTCCGGCTTGAGCACGATCAGCATCTCCTCTCCTTCCATGACGAGACCGGCGAAGAACGGACTGTCGTGGGCGGGTCCGGCGATTGGCAAGGAGCCTGCCGCACCCGATGCCGGGGAGAGGATGTCGCACACTTCGTCGACGAGAAGGCCCGTGAGCTTGCCTGCGAGCGACGCGACGATGACCACTCCGGCCGCCGGCTGAGGATGGGGTGGAAGCCCGAAGCGCAGTCTCAGGTCCATGACCGGAATGATGGTACCGCGAAGGTTGGTTACGCCGCGGATGTAGTCGGGAGCGCCGGGCAGCGATGCAATCGCATTCGAGATGCGGATCTCGCGAACGGCCATGATATCGATCGCGTAGCGCTGGCCCATGAGCGCGAATGTGACGTACTGCTCCTGGGTCTCCTCAGAGCCGGTCGCCTGGGGAGCCTCGGTAACAGCGGATTTCGATGCTTCGGTCATGCGGCTTGGTCTCCCGATAGGCCGGTCGATGGGACGAGATCGCAGGCGGACGCCCGCGCGCCAGGAAGCGCCAAGGTTTCAGCGACGTCGAGTATGAGTGCGAGCGTACCGTCGCCGAGAAGAGTGGCGCCAGCGATGCCCGGCAGGTCGCAATAGTTCTCACGCACGCTCTTCACGACAACCTGCTGCTGGCCGACGATCTCGTCGACGCCGATCGCCACCGGTCCTACGTCGCTGTCGACGACGATAAGCTCGAGCGAGT
>JAGVSR010000033.1 GCA_019137195.1 Alphaproteobacteria bacterium | reverse complement strand
CAGATCCACCAGTCGTGCGGAAGCTTGATCGCGAAGTAGCTGCGGTGCTGGTGGCAGCGCCATCCGCCGATCTTGGTGCCGATGCCGCCGGAGATGCGGTCGCGGGCCGAGCAGAACAGGGCGCTGAAGGCGGAAAGACCGTCGTACCAGTCGTGGTTGCCGGGGATCGCGAAAAGGCGGCGCTGCGGTGCCTCGGTCGAGAACGCCCAATCGTAGGGATCGCGCAGGCGCGCCTCGTATTCCTGCTGGGTGGCGTCCGGGTAGACTTGGTCGCCGCCCATGATGAGGATGCGGCCAGCTGGCAGATAGCGATCCTCTCCGTCGACCTTGAGCTCGTCCGCGGCCAGGAGATAGGCCATGGCATAGGTGCTCTCGAAGCCGTCGCCGAGGTCGGCGATGTAGTCGATCCAGACGGCGCCGCTGGCGTCGTGTTCGATGGTGTCGTCAGGATTGGGCGAGGCGCCGCTGTAGTCGTAGCGCATGCGGAGCGCGCCCTCGGAGGCGTTATCGGTCGCCGCCTGGATCAGGCGCTGGTCCGTGTATTGCCCCAGGGTGGCCGAGATGATCGAGCGGACGCCGACCTTGGCCAGAAGCTTCGGATCGAACCAGTCGACCATCTGGGGCAGGTCACCGCGGCGCAGGCGCCCGATGATCTCCCGGCCCCGCGAGGGTATGTCGTCGTCGGCTTCGGGCTGTGGCGGTGTCGGATCTTGGACGATCTGCATCGATGCTACTCGCAAACGTATGACATCAGCGGCGCAAGGGCGACCGCGCCGGGCTCAGGGTGGGACTGCAGCATCATGGCACGCCCGAGACAAGGCAATTGATCTGGCGGCCGGCGGAGTCGGGGACTGTGCGCCGCACCACGTGGCGCCATTGCAACGACGGGCTAGAGGCGCCCTGGGTAGTTCTACTCGCTCTGACGGCCGCCGCCGTCCGCGGTCTCAGGCTCGCGGCCTGATCCACCACGTGATCGGGAGCACCGCCAGCGCCAGTGCCACGAAGCCCACGGCGTACCAGCTTCCGGAGGCCGCGAAACCAGCGGCGCCGGCCCAGAATACGGAGGAAAAGGCTTCCGAGAAGGTGGCGGCCTTGGAGGCGACCTGGCGGCGGCGGAAGTTCGCGCGCTTGGCGGTCGAGCGAAACCAGAGCTGGACGAGGATTGCGGCGGCACTCGCCAGCGCAGTGAAGAGCGTGGTCACGACAGCGCCCCATAAGGACAACAGCGCCATGGCCAGCACGAACGGCGCGGCTCCTGCAGCGACGACGGCGAGAACGGATTCGATCTTCGCACGCGTGATGGCCGTGAGCGAGACGGGTGCGGTGGCAACGAGGTCGGGCGCATCCTCACCCGAAATGGCGAGCCAGGCGAGACCGCCGGCGAGCTGACCGAAGGCCATGACCAGCACGGGTGACAAGATGATGTGCATGCTCTCGGCGGAGCCCATGTCGCGCCAGAGGAGAAGGGCTGGCGGGATGAGATAAAGCACCTGCATCAGCGTCTGCGATACGAGCCAGGGATCGCGGGCAAGAAGCTGCCACTCCTTGGCACGCAGCGCCTGAGCGGTGGTGAACGACCGGTAGGGCCGCTTGCGCGACGCGTTCTCTTGGACGTCGTCGGAGGTGCCGGCCGCGGCGATGACGAGAGTCGCGAAGCGGTCGGCGTGGGTTGCGATGGCGGTCGCGAGCAGCGCGAGGCAGCCAGCAAGCATGGCGAGCGCGGGGCCGGTCTCACCGAGCATGGCCCTGGCCGGGATCCAGACGAGGCTCGAGACGTCGGGGAGCACGGCGACGAGTGCGGGCGAGGTCAAGACGCTCAAGCGCGAGAGGTTGCCATAGGTCATGACCGCCACGGCCTGGATGGCGATGAGCAGTGCGGCGCCGACCACAGCGGCGACGATCTGAGCGGCAAGGCGCGTGCGCTTTGGACCGATCCAGCGGAAGAGCGCCATGGCGACGACGAGCGAGATGCCGGTCGAGAGGGCCGAGAGTGCGGCGATGACGGCGTAGGCGGAGAGCCAGCGCGGGCCGTCGAGGACGGCTGCCATGTTGATGAACGGCGACAGCATCAGGGCCGACATCAGCGCGCCGGTCATGGCGATCGAGACGATGCGGACCGTGAATAGGTGACGCGCGGGCGCGGGCGAGGACAGAATGAGGTCCATGTCGGCGCGGGCATAGAATGCTCGCGTCACGTGCTCGATCGCCTGCGACAGCATCATCGAGAAACTGGTCAGCATCGTCGCCGAGAGCACGATGAGCGTCTGGACGTCGAGCTCCACGCCGTGGGCAAGGACGGGCTTCAGGATGGCGAAGGCGAGCCAGTGCAGGGCGGCGACCATCATGAGCACGATGACGGTTACGAGGCGCTCGCGCGAGGTGCGCCCGCCTGCCATCATGGTCGCCCAGTCGCGCCAGGCGAGACGCAGCTCGTGGCCGGCGAACCAGGAGAGAGTTTGCGCAGACGTCATCTCTTTCCCCATGTGACTTCGCTGTCGGCGGCGGCCATCGGCGCGCGACACAAGTGCCGTCATGCGGCGGCGGCCTCGTCCGAGGTCTCGGCGACGAGGGTCAGGAACACCTCCTCCAGCGTCTCGCCGTCACGGCCCGTGCGGGTGCGCAACTCATCGAGAGTTCCTTCGGCGAGGAGCTTTCCGTTGGCGATGACGCCGATGCGTTCGGCCATGCGCTCGGCGACGTCGAGGATGTGGGTGGTCATAATGACGGTGGCGCCAGCCGCCACTCGTTCCTTGAGCACGGCCTTCACCTGTCGGGCAGAGCCGGCGTCGAGCCCGGTCAAGGGCTCATCGAGGATGATGAGCGCGGGATCGTGGATGAGGGCGCCCGCAAGCGCCACCTTCTGGCGCATGCCTTTCGAGAGGCCGTTGCAGCGGGTCGAGGCCTTGCTCTCGAGGCCGAGCACTCGGATCAGGTCGCGGGCCTGGCGTTCGGCGCGCTGGGCGTCCATACCCCACAGGCCGGCAACGAACTCGAGATATTCCATGGGATCGAGCTTGTCGTAGATGAGCGGCTCGTCCGGTACCCAGGCCATGACCCGCTTGGCCTCGATCGGATCGGTGCGGGCATCGATTCCACAGATGGAGATGGCACCCGCGTCGGGGTTGAGGAGCCCCGCGACCATCCTCAGCGTCGTCGTCTTGCCGGCACCGTTGGGACCGAGCAGGGCATAGAACTCTCCGCGCCTGATGGTGAGTGAGAGCCCGTCGACAGCGGGGCGGCTGAAGGTCTTTCTGAGATCCTGGATCTCGAGGGCAGGCGAGGTGGGGGTGGGCGCCGTCATGGGTGCTACGCGGTACTCGTGGCAAACAAAGGGTTACTCGTCGGGGCAGGTTGGGATGACGGCCTGCGCAGACAGGCCGGAGAGAAGCCCGACGTGGTGCCGCAAACCGGGCCTTGTCGCGCGCGCTTTGCACGCCCGATCGGCACGTCCTCGGCCCCATTCGATCCGCGACCCTAGCCGACAGCGCTTGAGGTTTGGTGAAGCCGCGTCGCCGGTCTGCTTTATCGGTGGACGAACTCGTCCCGCCGATACCCCTGCAGGTAAAGCAGCCCCCTCAGATCGCCGTGAGTGATGACGGCGCCGGTTGGCAACGCCCGGGCGGCATCCTGGACCTTGGGCTTGGCACGGAAGGCGACGCCGAGGCCGGCAGCGGAGATCATGTCGAGATCGTTGGCGCCGTCACCGACGGCGAGCGTTTGAACGAGGTCTAGGCCACGCGCTTTCGCAATGCGCACGAGGGCGGTGCGCTTGGCGGTGCGGCCGAGGATCGGCTCCCTGACGCGGCCCGCGAGCCTTCCATTCTCGATCTCGAGCACGTTGGCCTGCTCTTCGTCGAAGCCGACGCGGTCTCGGACGCGGTCCGTGAAGACGGTGAAGCCACCCGACACAAGGGCGCAGTAGGCGCCATTCGCTTTCATATTGGCGACCAGTGTCAAGGCGCCGGGCATGAGCGTCACGCGCTTTGTGTAGACCTCGTCGAGCACCGTCGCGGGAATGCCGGCGAGCAATGCCACGCGCTCGCGGAGCGCACCCTCGAATTCCAATTCGCCCCGCATGGCCCGCGCTGTGATACCTTCTATCTTTTCGCGCAGGTCGACGTAGTCCGCCAGCTCGTCGATCAGCTCCTGGCCGATGATGGTGCTCTCCATATCGGCAACAAGGAGCGCCTTGCGCCGGAACGCAAGGTCACTCGCGACCACGTTGACGTCGACGGGAAGCCCCGCGAGCGTGGCGCTTACGCGGTCGCGGATTGCCATGGCTTCGCCGCTCGCGTCGTCGGCCGAGAACTCGCTTTCCCATGCCTCACCCTCGGCCAGCCAGCGGTCTTCAATCACGGCGCCGGCCGGCAGGCCCGTCCGCGCTGCGCCGACGATGTCATCGGTCAGTGCGCCGGAGTCCGGGGGGGCGGCAACGACGAGGGCGTAGGCGAGGCGCATGCGGCTCCATCCGTTTCGAGGTCGCGGTGCAGCGAGGCCTCGTCTAAAAGGGCCGAATGATCGACCGGATCGTTCTCATCGCAGGCCCGACGGCGTCGGGCAAGTCGGCCTTGGCCCTCAAGCTCGCCGAGGAGCTCGGCGGCGCCGTCGTCAACGCCGACAGCATGCAGGTCTACCGGGAGCTGCGGGTTCTGACTGCCCGACCTTCGGCGGAGGACGAGGCACGGGCGCCGCACTTCCTCTATGGTCACGTAGCTGGGCACGAGGGCTATTCGGCAGGGCGGTTTGCGACGGAGGCGTCCGCCGCGATCCGGGAAACATGGACGCGCGGCCTGTTACCGATCGTGGTCGGTGGAACGGGGCTCTACTTCAGGGCGCTCACCGAGGGTCTGTCGCCGATTCCGGCCATCGATCCAGCCATACGCACTCATTGGCGGGCCGAGGCCGTCCGGCTCGGTCCGCCGGCGCTTCACGCAGAGCTGGAGCGGCGGGACCCCGCAATGGCAGGGCGGCTCTCTCCGAGCGATCCGCAGCGGGTGACACGCGCGCTCGAGGTGCTCGACAGCACGGGACGTTCGCTGGCCGACTGGCAGGCGACGCCCGGGCGGCCCGCAATCGACGCGGCCCGGGCCACGAAGCTGGTCCTTCTGCCGGAACGGGCCGAGCTCCACCGGCGTGCGGACGCTCGCTTCGACGCCATGATGGCAACGGGAGCCCTCGGCGAGGTCGAGGGCCTCATGGCCGAGGGGCTCGATCCCGGTCTGCCGGTGATGCGGGCGCTGGGTGTCAGGCCGCTGATGCAACTCGTGCGGGGCGAGGTCCGCCGCGCGGCTGCCGTGGAGCAGGGGAAAGCCGAGACGCGGCAGTACATCAAAAGGCAGGAAACTTGGCTCAATAGCAATATGATTGCGTGGAATGCTATTGTCGTGAACGAAATGAAATATTGTCTGCGCGATGCTTTGGCATTTATTCGTTCTTAGGCTTGACCGGGGACACTCGCTCTTCTAAGGAGCCGATCGGCCCCGCGGCGGGGCGGACTTCCGGATCTTGAAGGAGCGGGACCATGGCACGGCAGATGACGGGCGCCGAGATCGTGTTGAAGGCGCTGGCCGACCAGGGCGTCGAGTACATCTTCGGCTATCCCGGTGGCGCGGTGCTGCCGATCTACGACGAGATCTTCCAGCAGGAGAAGATCAAGCACATCCTGGTGCGTCAGGAAGGCGGTGCGCTGCACGCCGCCGAGGGCTATGCGCGCTCGACCGGCAAGGTCGGCGTCGCGCTTGTGACCTCGGGGCCCGGCGCCACCAACGCCGTCACCGGCCTTACCGATGCGCTGCTCGACAGCATCCCGGTCGTGTGTCTCACCGGCCAGGTGCCGACGCATCTCATCGGCAACGACGCGTTCCAGGAGTGCGACACGGTCGGCATCACGCGGCCCTGCACCAAGCACAACTGGCTGGTGAAGAACGTCAACGACCTGGCTCGCACGCTGCACGAGGCGTTCCAGATCGCACGGAGCGGGCGGCCGGGACCGGTCGTGGTCGACATCCCGAAGGACGTGCAGTTCGGCACCGGCAACTACGTCGGTCCGTCGAACATCGTACACAAGACCTACAAGCCCAAGGTCAAGCCGGACCAGGGTCCGGTGCGGCAGGCGGTCGAGCTCATCGCGTCGGCCAAGAAGCCGATCTTCTATACCGGCGGCGGCGTCATCAACTCCGGACCGAAGGCGAGCCAGCTCCTGCGCGAGCTCGTGCGCCTCACGGGCTATCCGATCACCTCGACCTTGATGGGGCTCGGAGCCTATCCCGGCAGCGACAAGCAGTGGCTCGGCATGCTCGGCATGCACGGTACGTACGAAGCCAACATGGCAATGCACGACTGCGACGTGATGGTCGCCGTCGGCGCGCGCTTCGACGATCGCATCACCGGCCGGCTGGACGCCTTCTCGCCCGGCTCGAAGAAGATCCACATCGACATCGATCCCTCGTCGATCAACAAGAACGTGCAGGTCGACATTCCCGTCGTCGGCGACGTGGCCTACGTGCTCGAGGACATGCTGAGGACCTGGAAGTCGCTGGCGCCGCAGGTGGACAAGGCCGCGCTCAAGAGCTGGTGGAAGGAGATCGACGGCTGGCGCGCCAAGCGTTCGCTCGCCTACAAGGCGTCGAAGGACGTGATCATGCCGCAGTACGCCTGCCAGCGTCTCTACGAGCTGACCAAGGACCGCGATACCTACATCACGACCGAGGTCGGCCAGCACCAGATGTGGGCGGCTCAGTTCTACCACTTCGACGAGCCGAACCGGTGGATGACGTCCGGCGGCCTCGGCACCATGGGCTATGGCCTACCGGCCGCCATTGGCGCGCAGCTCGCGCATCCGAAGTCGCTCGTGATCGACATCGCGGGCGATGCGTCGATCCTCATGAACATCCAGGAGTGCTCGACAGCCGTGCAGTTCAACCTGCCGGTCAAGGTCTTCATCCTCAACAACGAGTACATGGGGATGGTGCGGCAATGGCAGCAGCTCTTGCACGGCAACCGGCTGTCGCACAGCTATACCGAGAGCCTTCCCGACTTCGTGAAGCTCGCCGAGGCCTATGGCTGGAAAGGCATGCGCTGCGATCATCCCTCGGACCTCGACGACGCCATCCGCGAGATGATCGCGTTCAAGGGCCCGGTGCTGTTTGACTGCCGCGTCGCCAAGCTCGCCAATTGTTTCCCGATGATTCCGTCGGGCAAGGCGCACAACGAAATGCTGCTCGGCGAGGAGGTCTCCGACGAGGAGGTCGGCCGCGCGATCGGCAAGGAAGGCAAGGTGCTGGTGTGAAGGCGAGCGGGTATCGCCGCCCGGCGCCACACAAAAACCCGTGTCGAGGCCGAGGTTCGCGTCGAATCAATGACTGAGGTTATCCGATGACATCGATCAGACGCCTCGCTGCCGTGCTCGCGCTCGCCGTCGGTGCGGCAGCGCCGGCAGCCGTTCCGGCACTGGCCGAGGACGCGGCAGCTCCCGCTCCGGCTGCCGCAGCGTCCTCGGCCGAGGCGGCGCCTGCCGAGGCCGGCGCAGCGGCCTCTCCGGCCTGGAGCCAGCAGGAGAACATCGTCGAGGCGGCGAAGCACATCGCACTCGTCCAGCGCAAGCAGGGCGCGCAGAAGGCCGTCGACTTCATCGACGCCTGCTACCGAACGCACAGCTTGGCCTCGACCTACACGCGGGCCTTCGAGGCCTGCATCGCCCGCGACTACATCCTTTCGCAGGCGCTCGCGGGCCTTTATGCGCAGATCCCGCCGGAGGAGCTCAAGAAGCGCGGAGCGCCGAGCCCCGCCTCGCTGACGCGGGCCATGGGCCAGCGCGTAGCGGCGGCGTTCAAGCAGTATGACGTCTCGCCGGAATTGGCGGAAAGCTTCCGCGTGCTGGTCGAGAAGGAAGGTTTCCCTGTGTTCATGGCGATCGCCTTCCCGCCCGCCAAGGACGACGGGCCAAAGGGCAAAGGCAATGCCGGGCCCGCGAAGGGCAATGGCAAGGCGACGGGTGAGCGATGACGGCCGGTGGCGAGCCGGTGCTGCCAAGGTTAGACACGAACGAGAGGCGGACGAGACGACGATGACGACCCCCAACGCGCAGACCCATTACTCCGGCCCCGCTGTCCGCCAGGATGCCGTCTCGCGCACGCTGTCTGTGCTCGTCGACAACGAGCCGGGCGTGCTTGCCCGCGTCATCGGTCTCTTTACCGCGCGCGGCTACAACATCGACAGTCTCACGGTGACCGAGACCGAGCACGAGAAGCATCTCTCGCGCATCACCATCGTCACGCGCGGCACGCCCTCGGTCATCCAGCAGATCAAGCATCAGCTCGAGCGCATGGTGCCGGTGCATCGGGTCCATGACCTGACCGTCGAGGGCAAGGCGGTGGAGCGCGAGCTGGCACTCGTCAAAGTCGCGGGCAAGGGCGACAAGCGCATCGAGGCTCTACGCCTCGCCGAGATCTTCCGTGCGCAGGTGATCGACACCTCGATCGAGCACTTCGTGTTCGAGATCACGGGCAAGCCGTCGAAGATCGAGACCTTCATCAACATCATGACCGAGCTTGGGCTCGTCGAGGTGTCGCGTTCCGGCATCGCCGCCATTGGCCGCGGGCCGCAGGGGATGTGAGACCGCGCAGAAGCCAGTGCGGGCGGGACGCGAGGCGCTGCTGCGAGCCGGACTTGGGTGATCAGTGAACGTTGGCGGCAGCTTCGCCGATGCCGCCTGAGGCGTCGGCGCCAGGCATGATGGTGCTGGCGATCGCCAGCACCGACGGGGCGACGGTCGTGGTGTCCGGGTCGACTGAATACAAGTTTCCGTCGAGATCCTTGAAGGGGGTCGAGCTTCCGGTCACGGCGTAGAGTGCGCGGGCGGTTACCGAAGGCCCTTGCTTGACGACCAGGAAAGCCTGCAGTCGCGGCCGGTAGTAATCGCCGCCCGCCGGCTCGCAATTGCCGGCTCCAGCAGCGGCCTCGCAGAGCTTCAGCTTCGAATAAAGTGCGGTCCTCGTGTCGTGCTCCACGCCGGCCTGCTCGATGGCGGCCACGCAATCGGCCAGCGGCAGCTTACCGATGCTGCGGCACTCCTTGGTCGAGCTGAAGTAGCCGATCACGGGTGGCTCGACTGGTGCCTTCGAGGCTTCCGACTGGCCGCAACCCGCAACTGCCATCGACAGTAGAGGAAGGGTGCAGAGGTTCATTAGTTTCATGTCAGCCCGGCGCCCTGATGAATACTCTTCAGACGTATAATCAAGGCCCGTCAAGATAGGGTTAGCAGGCGATCTGGATCACAGTTCGCGAATCCGGTGCGGCACCTGCGGCCAGCGCTCAATCGAAGGGCCGGATTTAAGAGATCCTTGGGGAGTGCCTACCAGGGCTCGGCCCGATTCCCGGGGCTCTCCGGCGTGCAGCCGGAAACGGCGTGCAGGGCAGCCCGCCGGACCGGCTCATGCAACTCCCGGCCATGACGCCTCGCTTGGCTGACGACCGGGACCACGCGTTCAGTGGATGTTGGACGCCGCATCGGCGATCGCGCTCGCACCTTGGTCGGCGGCCGGGTTGATCGCGACGGCCCGGGCATGGACCGAGGAGGAGATTGTGATCTGCTCGTCGTTGACCAGGTACGGCTTGCCGTCGAGGTCCTTGAACGGGGCGTCGCCCTTGTTGGCGTAGAGCGGCCGGGCCATGACGTTTGAGCCCTGGGAGACGACGACGAACGCCTCGAGCCGCGGGCGATAGTAGTTGCCTCCGGCGGCCTCGCAGTTGCCGGCACCCGCCTCTGCCTCGCAGAGCTTGAGCTTGCGGTGCAGCGTGGAACGGGTGTCGTGCTCGTTGCCTGCCGTCTCGATCGCCTTGACGCAGGACTCCATCGGCAGCTTGCCGAGGGAGGCGCACTCCTTGGCCGAGCTGTAAAGGCCGATCCTGACCGGCTCGATGGGTCCCTGCGGCTCACCGGGGCCGCATCCCGCGAGTGCGAGGCAGAGGCCGAGCACAGAGATCAACCGGACAGAACGCATGACACAAACTCGATTGCGACGATGGGATCGAGGTTAAGCCCGGATCGTGAAGGACTTGTTATTGTTTTGGATCGCATTCGATCGATCGTTGCGGGCCCGCGTCCGGCGGACGGTATGCCGCAAGGGGCATGCCAGGGCCCTTCGGGCGTTGAAATTCTTGCTCGACAGAGTGTAGAACCGGCCCGTCCGCTGCGGCACCGGTGCTCTTTCGGCCCCGTCCCACGCCGTTTTCCGGGACATCTCCAGAAGCCAAACCGAAAGAGAACAGCCATGCGCGTCTATTACGATCGTGATGCCGACTTGAACCTCATCAAATCCAAGAAGGTCGCCATCGTCGGCTACGGCAGCCAAGGCCACGCGCATGCGCTGAACCTCCGCGACTCGGGCGTCAAGGACGTCGCGATCGCGCTCCGGAAGGGCTCTGCCTCGGCCCAGAAGGCCGAAAAGGAGAAGCTCAAAGTCATGGAGGTCGCCGAGGCCGCGAAGTGGGCCGACGTGATCATGATGCTGACGCCGGACGAGCTCCAGGGCGACATCTACCGCGACCACCTCCACGCCAACATGAAGAAGGGCGCCGCGCTCATGTTCGCGCACGGCCTCAACGTCCACTTCAACCTCATCGAGCCGCGCGAGGACCTCGACGTCGGCATGGTGGCGCCCAAGGGCCCGGGCCACACGGTGCGCGGGGAGTACCAGAAGGGCGGCGGCGTTCCCTGCCTCATTGCTGTCCACCAGGACAAGAGCGGGAACGCCCATGACCTCTTTCTCTCCTATGCCTCGGCTGTCGGCGGCGGGCGCTCGGGCGTCATCGAGACGACCTTCAAGGAGGAGTGCGAGACCGACCTCTTCGGTGAGCAGGCGGTGCTGTGCGGCGGTCTCGTCGAGCTCATCCGTGCCGGCTTCGAGACGCTGGTCGAGGCGGGCTACGCGCCCGAGATGGCCTACTTCGAGTGCCTCCACGAGGTAAAGCTCATCGTCGACCTCATCTACGAGGGCGGCATCGCCAACATGAACTATTCGATCTCGAACACGGCCGAGTACGGCGAGTACCGGACGGGCCCGCGAGTCATCACACCCGAGACCAAGGCCGAGATGAAGCGTGTCCTGACAGACATCCAGACGGGTCGCTTCACCCGCGACTGGATGCTCGAGTGCAAGGCGGGTCAGCCCCACTTCAAGGCCACGCGGCGTCTCAACGACGCGCACCAGATCGAGGAGGTCGGCACCAAGCTTCGCGCTATGATGCCCTGGATCGCCAAGAACAAGCTCGTCGACAAGGGTCGGAACTGACCGGGGCCGGAACTGATCGTCCGAGACAAGCGATTTGAGCACAACGGCTCGCGGAATTTTTTCCGCGAGCCGTTGTCGTCTGCGGCTCCGGGATGGCGTGATGGGGCGGCGGCCGGGGGGCATGGTGCGTCGAGGGCCGGGGGCAAAAAAGTGGATCGATCGGCCCCGATCAGCGATTGCGTCAGCAACTCGAGCGGAGTCATACTCCCAGCGTGGGAGTAGTCGTTTCAGGGAGATTTCTATGAACCGCTTGATCGCAGCTTTCTCGATCCTCGTGCTCGCCGTGGCTCTTTCGTTCGGTCCTCAGTCCGGCGGCGCGCTGGTCACGACCGCCAAAGCTGGCGGGACCAAGCTCTGCAAAGCCAAGACGGCCGAGGGCAAGACCAAAACGTGGCGCTGCGGCACTGACCAGGCCTGCTGCGTGAATCAGATGATGGGTCTCTACGTTTGCGGCTACCCTGGCCTCGGCTGCCTGTAACGCCTCGCTCTGGCGCTGGCGGTGGGCCACTTTTTCACTGCGCTCGCGACCTGAGTTGCGCGCGCTGGCCGGGAACGCGGGGCTCAATAACCGGAAGACTCGCCTCACCGTGTCGGGGAGGGGATGTGGCGGTACGGCTCGGCGAGCCTTCCGGCAGAGCGCGCGAGAGCATCGAGCCTCGCGCGGCCTGACAAAGTAGGGCGGCGGAGAAGCGGGGGTCCCCGCCGCCCGTTCCGTTCGAAGCGGAGCTTCGTACGGAACAGCTGAGAGCCTGGCAGAGACGGTGTGCGGGACCGGCCCCACAGTCGACGGCTCTCGGCATTCCTACAAGGAGCGGGGCGCGGTCGTCCGGCCGTTGCCCCGTCCGGTCTCGATTGGAGGGATCGACCTCGCCGGCGGCGTCGTGCCGCCCGTTGTCCCGTTGCCTCCGTGCCCATGACCGCTTCCCGGCGGCAATCAGCGGAACCTGTCGTCGCCGGCAAATCCTATGTTCGATTAGGATAGGAAAATGCGCTCATTTCATGGCACAATGCATTGTTTCAAAAGCGGATTATCACGAGTGAGCATAATGGACGAGAAGTCCGGCGACGCGCGGAAGGAGCCCGATCAGTTGAAGCGCATCGAGAGGCCGGCGCGCACGGTCGTCACGTCCGGGTCGGCGGTGAGGTCCGCGGCCGGCACGCTGCTGCTCTCGAAGCTGTAGTGGAGCACCTCGCCGCGCAGGCTGAGCTGGGGCGAGATGGCGTACTCGGCACCGGCTCCCAGCACCCAGCCGGCGGGGGTCGACGAGGTCGTGACCGTGCCGGCGAGGTCCTCCACGTCGACATTGAAGTCTGTGTAAGCGACACCGCCGGTTCCGTAGACGAGCCAGTTCTCTGTGGCGTAGCCGATACGGGCGCGGAAGCTCGACAGCCAGTCGTGAGAGGCAGTGGCGGAGACGAGCCCGGTGCTATCGGTGCCGTCGATGTTGGCCCAGGCGATGTCGCCTTCTACGCCGGCAACGAGGCTTCCAATTTGAATATTATAGCCGGCGAGGATGCCGCCAGTGAAGCCGCTGGTCGTAAGGTCGCCGACAGCCGAGCCCATAGTGTCGGTCGATCCGAAACCGGCTCCGAGATGGCCGCCGACATAAAGGCCCGCCCATTGAGCGGCCGGGACGTAGCGGTACGAATTGTCGAACGGGCGGCGGTCGTCGAGCAGGCCGGCGTACGCAGGCGGATCGAAGGTGCGCTCCTGAGCGTCGGCCGAGATCGGGGGCGCAAGCGCTAGGGCCGCGGAGACGAGGGCGGCGCCCCGGCTACGAATGATGCTGACCATGACCGATGTCCCTACGCACGAACTGATGAGGACGTTCGGACCCGATCCAGAGTCCGCCCGCCATTCGTGGAGCGGAATTGGTTAAGGTTGTGTTAACCACGCATTGAAGCAGCTGATCGTCTGCGGGCGGTGGCTTCGACGTTGCCGCCGGTCTCCTGCTGCTCTAGCTTCCGGGCGGAACCCCGGGGGAATTCGGAATGCATTGCCGCCGATCGTCGAAGTGGGCTATGGCCGTCGCGGTGGGTGGGCTCGCCGTGCTGGCCTTGTTGCCGCTGCCGGCGACGGCCGGGGCAGGGGATGCGCCGGCCGCGGTCGCGCCGGCAGACGTGGTGTCACCGGCGGCGACCGAGGGCGGTACGCCACCCGTCGCGTCGCCCGCGGCCGAGCCTCGCGGTGGGGGGAAGGGCGCCAGCGAAGCGGCTCTCGGGCCCGCCAAGGTCGTGACCGGCATCTACATCAACGACATCCAGGACATCGACTTCCGCACCAACAGCTTCTCGGCAGACTTCTACGCCTGGTTCCGATGGAAGGACGGCGATCTCACACCGGCGAAGACGATGGAGTTCATGAACCGGTATCAGCCCAACGACCATCTGCGGGAAAGCCTCTTCGAGGACCCCAAGGACATGCCGGACGGGTCGAAGTACGCCATCGTTCGCGCCCAGGGGCGTTTCTCGACCAAGTTCGAGCTCGACAAGTACCCGTTCGACGAGCAGCGGCTGACGATCGTGTTCGAGGATACGATCAATGGCGACGGGCGCCAGGTCTATGTCGCGGACAAGCCGGCGGTGACGCTCAATCCCTACATCACGCTGCCCGGCTTCAAGATAGGCCGTCCACGCCTCGACATCGTCGAAAATCTCTATCCCACCAATTTCGGCGACCAGACGGTCGCGGAGCAGGAGGCCTACTCGCGGGCGAGCGTGGTGCTGCCGATCACGCGGCCGCTGGGTGCCTTGTCGCTCAAGACGTTCGTGCCGGTGCTGCTTATCATCGTCTGCTCGGGGCTGGCGCTTCTCATCCGCCCTCAGCACGTGGACGGGCGCATCGGTCTTTCGATCACAGCGCTCCTCACGCTGGTCGCGCTGCAGCTGACCGCGGCGTCGTCATTGCCCGACGTCGACTATCTGACCATGCTCGATAAGGTCTATCTCGCATCCTATGCGTTCATCCTGCTTGTGCTGGCGCGGGTCGCGGCCACATCGTGGAGCGTCGCCGACGAAGCGCGCGAGGGCAGGGTCGCAGGGCGGGACCGGGTGCTGGCCCTGCTGATCGGGCTCGTCTATCTGCTGGTGCTCGCCGGCATCGGGGCCGACTCGCTCGTCAACTCCTGAGGCCCCGGCCGCGCCGCCTGCTCTTAACCGCCTCCCGGCTCGCGGGGCCGTTGTCTCGAGGTCATCACATGAACATCCAGTCTCGAGGAGCCGTGGAGCGCATCGAGCGCTGCCGGCTCGTGGTGGGCGCAAGGCGCTGGACCTATGCCGAGGAACATCGGGCCGAGATCGACGCTCACTGGGCGCGACGCGCTGCAGAGAACCCGCGGTTCTTCAACGGCCGCATCCACCTGCTCGCCGAAGAGCGGAGCGGTGCCGGCTCGCTCGAGGGCGAGCTTCTCGTGACGGACTTCAAGAGCTACCTCTACTGGCGCGACGCGGGCTTTGCCGACCGTAGTGTCCGCGACGCGTTCGGGTCAGCCCTGATCCGCTCGGCTGACGGGCACGTGCTGCTCGGGCGGCAGCGGGACGGCAACATCAACGCCGGGCTCGTGTACTTGCCGGGTGGCTTCATCGACGGCCGAGATGTCGGTCCCGATGGGCTCGTGGACCTCGCCGGCAGCGTGCTGCGCGAGGTCGCGGAGGAAACCGGGCTTGCGGCCGACGATGTCACGGTGCAGCCCGGCTACTGGGTCACGAGGACAGGACACCTGGTCTCGATCGCGGTCGAGGTGGTGTCGCGGCATTCGTCCAGCGAACTCGCCGGCCGTGTCGAGAGCTATATCGCGAGCGACCCCAACTCGGAGCTGACCGGAATCGTGATGGTTCGGAGGAAGGCCGACATCGAGGGGCTGCCGATGCCGCCCTTTGCGCCCCTCCTGCTCGAGGCGCTGCTGAATTCCTCCTAAGCCGTCGCTCGGCACGAGTGGGCGCGCCATTCTCTGCTTGGAGATCGGGAACGATTGCTGCAGATTGCGCCGGCTTCGAACCACGGCGGACCTAGATGCAACTCAAGTTCCATATCCTCGACGTATTCACGGACAAGCCGTTCGGCGGCAATCCGCTCGCGGTCGTCCACGGCGGCGACGCGCTGCCGTCATCGGACATGCAGAGGATCGCGCGCGAGTTCAACCTGTCCGAGACCGTGTTCGTGCTGGCGACCGACAAGCCGGCGCATTCGGCGAGGCTCCGCATCTTCACGCCGTTGAGGGAATTGCCATTCGCCGGGCATCCGACGGTCGGGGCAGCGGCGTTGATTGCGCAGCTGAAGACGCCCGACCCCGCGACGGAGCACGACCACTTGGTGATACTCGAGGAGGACATCGGCACGGTCAGGGTCGGCGTGCGCCAGCGCCCGGGCCTGGCCGCGTTCGCGGAGTTCGACGCGCCGAAGCTTCCGGCGCAGGCAGGCGTGCTGCCGCCCGTCGACAAGATTGCCGCTGCGCTCGGCCTGATCCCGTCTGAGATCGGGTTCGAAAACCACAAGCCTACGTGCTTTGCGGTCGGTACTGCGTTCGCCTTCGTGCCGATCGCGAGCCTCGACGCGATTGCCCGCGCCGACATCAATTCCCTGCACTGGGCGGAAGCCTTCGACGACCAGGGGCTGGCCGGTGTCTACATCTACACACGCCAGTGCCAGCACACGACGTCGTCGTTCCACGTGCGCATGTTTGCCCCTGCGCTCGGCATCCGCGAGGACTCGGCGACGGGCTCGGCGGCAGTGTGCTTTGCGGGCGTCGTCCAGCACTTCGATGGCCTCACCGACGGCCACCACCGGCGCATCATCGAGCAGGGATACGAGATGGGCCGGCCGAGCGCCATCACGTTGACGCTCGCCGTCGACGCCGGGAGGCTCACCAACATTCGCATCGGCGGGCACGTGGTGCGCGTCGCCGAGGGCGTTATGGAGGTGTGAAGGCGGCGGCAGCCTCTACGGCATTTGCGAGCCGTCAGAGACACCTCGACTGCGGACTACGCCACGTTGCGCCCGCCCGGCATCATGCGGGCCAGCGTGTTGTCCTTGACGACGTGCTGGTGATAGATCGAGCCCGCGGCGTGGATGGCGATCAGTGCATAGCCGATCTTGCCGAACGTCGCGTGGATCTCCTCGATGGTCTCGGCCAGCTCTTTGTCGGGGCCGATGAGGGCGGGCAGCTCAAGCCCCCAGAACGGGATGGGCTTCGCCTCGCCCGACAGGATGAGCATGCCGCCGATCGGCATCAGGATCATGAGTGCGTAAAGGGCCACGTGGACAAGCTTGGCGAGGAGCGCCTGCATGGCCGGCGGCTCGGGCACGATGGCAGGTGTCGGCCCCATCAGCCGGGCCACGATGCGCACCCAGACGAGGGCGAAGACCGTGAGACCAAGAGTGAAATGCCAGCCTTTCAGAGCGTCGCGCATGGGCGTGCCCTTGTCGTAGAACTCGCGGAGCTCAATGCAGGCGTAGACGCCGACGATCAAGAGCAGCATCAGCCAGTGTAGGGCGATGGAAAGGCCGCTATAGCGCTCGGCGTTGGCATGGGTCGGCATGGGTCTCTGATCTCCCGATTCTGAGCTCGGCCAGTCTGGCGAAGGTCTTCAGGGCGTGCAACGGCATCGCGCCGGGGCGTTGTCGCAGCAGACTATGACCTGTGCCTGACGGCAGGCTGACGTGTTGTGGTGCGGTGCAATTGGATCAGACGACGTCAATGAGTTGAATGACGCCGCGCAAACCGGGATTGGCCAGGCCCAGACCATCACCCCATGCCGGCTCAAACGGACCCGCGACCGGGCGGATCGTCTAATTCCCTGTGCTTCAGTGCCTTCTGGAGACGGTGCCGTGGCCACTTGAGGCGGTGTTCAGGGACCGGAGCTCTCGGTTCGCGCCGTTGCTGCGGTGAGGGGTCCCCGCGACGGCGCCTAACGGGCGGGAAGGTTGCCTCGCGACATGGCCGCTCCCCGTGTCCATGACGTGAGCGGCCGTCCCTCCAGCGGCCAAAGCGCGGAGGGCCTTGCATTTTTCCCTGGTCTTTGGCTTATTCTTTCGCACTGCAAACGGATCGAGCCGCCGGATTTCAGCGCCCATGCGCGAACTGGTTGACATCGCTGGTGTTTTTGACCCCTCCGCATTGGCCGGTGGGCGCGCATTGCCACGTGGCGCTCTCCTTACGCTCCTCCTTACCAGCCCCTGAGCCTCCGAGGCCGCAGGCAGGAGCCCGCGCCGGACGCCCAGGGGATCACCGATCATAAGCGACCAGAGACCATTCGGGCGCAGGCCGAGTGCCGCCTCAAAGCCAAGGATCAGACGTCCATGACCACCAAACCCGCCACCGAGACCGAGGTTCCGACCCGCGAGGCCGACCGCGTCATCATTTTCGACACCACGTTGCGCGACGGCGAGCAGTGCCCCGGTGCCACCATGACCTACGAGGAGAAGCTCGAGGTCGCGGACATGCTCGATGCCATGGGTGTCGACGTCATCGAGGCGGGCTTCCCGATCGCCTCCGAGGGCGACTTCGAAGCCGTCTCCGCCATCGCCAAGCGCATCAAGAACGCGACCGTCGCCGGCCTCGCGCGGGCCATCAATGCCGACATCGACCGAGCAGGCGAGGCCGTCCGCACCGCCCGCCGCGGCCGGATCCACACCTTCGTCTCGACCTCGCCCATTCATCTGCAGCACCAGATGAAGAAGAGCGAGGAGGAGGTCTTGGAGATCATCACCGCCACCGTCTCGCGTGCAAGGAACCTGGTCGAGGATGTCGAGTGGAGCGCGATGGACGCGACGCGGACGCCGATCGACTATCTCTGCCGTTGTGTCGAGCTCGCCATCAAGGCCGGCGCCACCACCATCAACCTGCCGGATACGGTGGGCTATGCCACGCCCGACGAGTACGCGGCCATGTTCCGGGCCATGATCGAGCGGGTGCCGAACGCGGACAAGGCCATCTTCTCGACCCACTGCCACAACGACCTCGGGCTCGCGGTCGCGAACTCCCTGGCGGCGTTGGGTGCCGGCGCCCGTCAGGTCGAGAGCACCATCAACGGCATTGGCGAGCGGGCCGGAAATGCGGCGCTCGAGGAGGTCGTGATGGCGATCCGCACGCGCCATGACGTGCTGCCCTATCGGACCAACATCGACACCACCATGCTGTCGCGGGCCTCCAAGCTCGTATCGTCGGTGACGAACTTCCCGGTCCAGTACAACAAGGCGATCGTCGGCCGGAACGCGTTTGCGCACGAGAGCGGCATCCACCAGGATGGGGTCCTCAAGCACCAGCGCACGTACGAGATCATGACGCCCGAGAGCGTCGGCGTGGCCAAGACCTCGCTCGTGATGGGCAAGCACTCGGGCCGTAACGCGTTCCGCACCAAGCTCCGCGAGCTCGGCTACGAGCTGGGCGAGAACGCGTTCGAGGACGCCTTCAACCGCTTCAAGGCACTCGCCGACCGAAAAAAGCACGTCTACGACGAGGACATCGAGGCGCTCGTCGACCACAGCATCGCGCATGCCCATGACCGCATGAAGGTGGCGGCGCTGCAGGTGATCGCCGGCACAATGGGGCCGCAATCGGCGACGCTGACCCTCGACATCGAGGGCAAGAGTCAGACCGTGCAGGCGTCTGGCAATGGCCCGGTCGATGCAACCTTCAACGCCATCAAAATGCTGGTGCCGCACACGGCGAAGCTCGATCTCTATCAGGTGCATGCCGTCACCGAGGGCACGGACGCCCAGGCGGAAGTGTCGGTGCGGCTCGAGGAGGAGGGCCGGCTGGTCACGGGGCGCGGCGCCGACACCGACACGCTCGTCGCCTCCGCCAAGGCTTATCTCGCTGCTCTGAACAAGCTCATGGTCAAGCGCCAGAAGCTCGCCCAGGCGCAACAGGCAGTCTGAGCCGGCGGGGACCGATCGCGTTATGGGGCGGCAGGCTCGATCGGGCCTGCCGCCCTCTTTTGGTGCCACGCGGGCGCGTGCAACGGCGAACGGACGGGATCGGCCGGCGTTAACCCAGTTCGCAACGTTCGTCCGTGCCGGTTCGATCCTCGTGCTGATGTACTCGCAACGTGAATTTGCCCGGCACGACAGTTGCACGCTTAAAGAGGCTGTTAGCCGAAAACTACCGTTGCAGCATGTGGATGCTGGCGTAGATTCGTCCCGTTCCGGCGGCGGTCGCGCACGAGCTCCATACCGGCGGACGGCAGGGTTGATCATGGTGAGATAGAGGCCGCTTCACCCAATGCGCTTCGACGTCGGCAAGGCTTTCTCGGACGACATCGCGATCGACCTCGGCACGGCCAACACGCTGGTACACGTGGTCGGACGCGGGATCGTGATCGACGAGCCGTCGGTCGTCGCCATGAAGAACGGCGGTCTTACGCGCGAGGTGCTCGCCGTCGGCACCCGCGCCAAGCAGATGCTCGGCAAGACACCCGAGAATATCGAGACCATCCGCCCAATGCGTGACGGCGTCATCGCCGACTTCATCGCCACAGAGGAAATGCTGCGCCAATTCATCAAGCGCACGAAGACCATGCTCGGGTTCCGCCGGCCGCGCATTCTGATCTCGGTGCCGGCGGGGGCGACCCCGGTCGAGCGCCGTGCCGTCTACGAGACGGCGGTCTCGGCGGGTGCGCGCGACGTGTTCATCATGGAGGAGCCGGTGGCGGCAGCGATCGGCGCCGGCCTCGCCATCGACGAGCCGCAGGCCTCGATGGTGGTCGACATCGGCGGCGGCACGACGGACGTCGCCGTGCTCTCCCTCGGCGGGGTGATCGAGGCGCGCTCGCTCAGATGCGCGGGCCACGCTATGGACGAGGCCATTATCCGCTATGTGCGCCGCGAGCACCGCCTGCTCATCGGCGAGGCGAATGCCGAGCGCATCAAGATCGAGGCCGGCTCGGCTTCGGAGGACGTCAACGGCGAGGCGGTCGAGATTCACATCCGCGGCCGCGATCTGAGGGAGGGGCGTCCCAAGATGATCGTGTTGGGCTCGGCCGACGTGGCGCGGGCGCTCGACCGTCCGATCGAGGAGATGACCGAGTTCATCCAGAACACGCTCGAGGAGCTTCCGGCGGAAATTGCGACCGACATCTGCGAGCGCGGCATCTGCCTCACTGGCGGCGGGGCGCTGCTCGACAAGATGGACAAGGAGCTCGAGCGGCGTGTCGGCGTGCCGTTCAACGTGCCGGAGAACCCGATGCAATGTGTCGTCAAAGGCTCGGCGGAAATACTGGCTGGGCTGCCGAAGCGCAAGCACCTCCTGATCCAGCCCTAAGGCGGGCGAGGCGAACAGACCCGGGAAGCCGGTCCCGGACCACCGAGCTGTCGCGGCATTTCGGAGCAAAGCATCTGATGGCCATGCGCCGGAGCGAGAAGCGATCCTACGAGGCGGCCGCCCGGCCGCTCATCCGCCGCGGCCCGGTGCGCGCGATGGTGCCGGTGCTGGTGCTGCTCTCCATCGTGCTGCTGGCGCTCTCCCGCATCGATCATCCCGCCGTGCGCGCGATCCGCTGGCGCATTGCCGAGGTCGTGACGCCGGTGATGAGCGCCATCATGGTGCCGTTCGAGCCGGTACGCTGGTTCGGCCAGCACGTTCCCGACTTCCTCACCACGACGGCCGAGCTCGACGAGCTCAGGGCGGAGAACCAGCGTCTCAAGGGCTGGGAATGGCGGGCGCGCGAGCTCGAGCGCCAGCTCGACGAGCTCGGCACGTTGACGAGGCTGGTGCGCGATCCGGCGACCGAGTTCGTGACCGTGCGCGTGATCGCCAACTCGTCGGGCGCGTTCGTGAGAAGCGTGATGGTGAATGCGGGAACGGACGAGCGGCTCGAGGCGGGATACCCGGTGCTGTCCGGTGACGGACTCGTAGGCCGCGTGATCGAGACCGGAAGGTCTGCGGCGCGCGTTCTGTTCCTCACCGATCTCAATAGCCGCATTCCCGTTCTGGTCGGCAAGGCAGAAGCGCGCGCGCTGCTCATCGGCGACAACGGTCCGGCGCCGCGGCTCGACTATCTCGGTGCCGAGGCCGGCGTGGCGGCCGGCGAAGAGGTTACCACGTCGGGCATCGGCGGCATGTTTCCGCGGGGACTCAGGATCGGCACTGTGGTCGAGACGCCGCGCGGGCTGCGTGTGCGCCCGCACGCCGCGCTCGACCGGGTCGAATACCTCTCCGTCCTTTTTTACAAGACGCCGCGTCTCGACAATGACGGCGGCGCCGGGGCCGGACTGCCCGTTGCAGACGGCGCGGCGTCGGTTGCCACGCCGTCGCGATCAAGCCCGCGGCAGCCCTGACGAGAGGCGACGGACGGAAGCCAGATGCCAGTTCTCGTGAAACTCGTTCCGGCCCTCTCGGTGATCGCGCTGACACTCGTCTCGGCACTGCCGTGGGGGCTCGCGCCCGAGATCCGCTTCGTGTTGCCCCTGATCCCTGTGGCAGCGATCCATTTCTGGGTCGTGCGAGGTCCCGACCGCGTCTCGGAGGCGTTCGTGTTCCTCGATGGACTTATGCTCGACGTGCTTACCAGCGGACCGCTTGGCTTCTGGTCGATCATCTATCTCGCGGGCTATGCGGTATCGCTGATGCTGGCGCGGCGGGCGCGGCGGGTCCGGGCCGGAGGCTGGGCTGCGCTCGTGATCGTGGTCGCGGTATTGGCGGGCGCCATCTGGGGAGTCTCGTCGCTCTACGCTTTCGAGGTTGCCGACTGGCGGCCGCTCGTCGTCGCCTCTCTGGCGGCGGCTTTGTCCTATCCGCTGGTCGCGCTCGTGATGAGCCTCGTCGATCCCGGCGACGGCAGCGCGCTACGCCGACCGCCCGGGACCCAGGGAGTGCAGGGGCCATGAGCTGGAACTGGCGCCGCCTCGTCGGCCTCGAGCTCGAGAACACGTTCACGCGCAGGGCGCTCCTTCTGGGAGCGGCCCAGGCGGGGGGGCTCGCGCTTCTCGGCGGCCGTCTCTATCAGATCCAGGTGCTCGAGGCCGCGCGCTACGCACCACTTGCCGACGACAACCGCATCGAGGTCGAGATCCTGCCGCCGGTACGCGGCAGGATCATGGATCGCGCGGGCACGGTGCTCGCTGGCAACGAGGAGAGCTTCTATGCCTCGCTGCGGTACTTCCGCGGCAGCGATCTCAAGCAGAGCCTCGAGCTCATGTCGCACATCGTCCCCCTCACGGACGAGCAGCGCATGGTCTACTACGACAAGGCGCGCCACCAGCGGGCAGGCGAGCCGCTGACCATTGCCCGCGACCTCACGTTCGAGCAGGTGGCGGCCATAAATCTCAACGCGCCGCAGCTGCCAGGCGTCGAGACCGGCATCACGCGGCGGCGACAATACTTTCAGGGCCTCGCGGCCGGCCACCTCGTCGGCCACACGGGGCGCGTGGAGCAGCACGCGCTCGATGACGACCCGGTGCTCAAGGTGGATGGAATGCGCGTGGGCAAGGCCGGCGCCGAGCTCGGTTTCGATAAGCGTCTTTCCGGGCAGGCAGGATCGCGCAAGTTCGAGGTCGATGCGCGAGGGCGCATCATTCGCGTGCTCGAGGAGATGGAGCCGATCGCTGGCCGCGACCTCGTGCTCAGTGTGGATCTCAAGCTGCAGGCTGCGGTGGTCGATCGGCTCTCGCGTGTAGGGCGCGGCGCGTTGGTTGTGCTCGATGTCAGGACCGGCGAGGTCATGGCGATGGCCTCGATCCCGACCTACGATCCGGCAGCGCTTGTCGAACGCACGTCGGCGGCGGCGTGGCGGTCGGTCGGCCGTCAGTCTAACGGTTCGCTCGTCAATCGCGCCGTCTCGGGGCTCTATCCGCCTGGCTCGACATTCAAGATGGTGACGGGGCTGGCGGCGCTGGAGGCCGGCGCCACGCATCTCAAGGAGCAGGTGGAGTGCCGCGGCAGCTATACGCTCGCCGGTCAGACTTTCCGCTGCTGGAAGCGACACGGCCACGGAGCCTGCGATTTCCACCGAGCGCTCACGGAAAGCTGCGACGTCTATTTCTACGAGATGGCGAACCGGATCGGCATCAACGCCATCGCGGGTATGGGGCGCAAGCTGGGGCTCGGACAGCTCTACGCGTGCGGGCTGCCAGGACAAAAGCGCGGCCTGGTTCCAGACGCCGACTGGAAAAAGCTTCGCTTCCGCAGCGCGTGGCTCGGCGGCGAGACGGTTCTCGCCGGCATCGGCCAGGGTTACGTGCTGACGTCGCCGTTGCAGCTTGCGGTCATGACGGCGCGCCTTGCGACCGGACTCGCGGTCAGACCCGCGTTGCAGCGGGACGGAACGGCGGACATTCCTGCGCCGCAGTTCATGCCGCTCGGCATCGACGAGCGCTGGCTCGAGGCCGTGCGCGCGGGCATGATCGGCGTCGTCAACGCCGAGGGTGGGACGGGGAGCAATGCGTACCTGCCAGGTGGTCCCGCCGTCGCGGGCAAGACGGGAACGGCGCAGGTGGTCAGCAACTCGACCCGCAGCGAGGACGGCACTGGCAGCAATGACGGCACCCGCGACCATGCGCTCTTCGTGTCGTTCTTTCCGGCTTCTGCGCCACGCTACGCGATCTCGTGCGTTGTCGAGAACGGAGGCAGCGGCGGGGCAACGGCGGCGCCGGTCGTGCGGGACGTGATCGAGCTCATCTTGAAGGACGACCCGGCCCTGCGGCCGATGCCCGCCGTCAGGACGGCGGGGGGAAGAGCCGAGGACGCGGAGCCGCAAGGGGGAGGGACGTGAGGAACCTGTTCGAGCATCGCTCAGTCGACACGGCAGAGGACAAGCTCTGGCGCGTGCCGTGGCTCGTGCTGGCGGTGGTGTCGCTCTTGGTCGCGGTCGGCACCACGACGCTCTATTCGGTCGCGGGTGGATCCATGTACCCGTGGGCCGAGCCGCATGCGCTGCGCTTTCTGGCTCTCGCAGGCGTGGTGCTCGGGGCCGCCTTGGTGCCCATACGCCTGTGGGCACGGCTCGCCTATCCACTGTACGCCATCTCGCTCCTCCTGCTCGCGCTGGTGCCGCTGGTCGGCATCGAGGCGCTCGGCGCGCGCCGCTGGCTCGGAGTGGCTGGTGTCTCGATGCAACCCTCGGAGTTCATGAAGGTCGGTCTCGTGCTTGCGCTGGCGCGCTATTATCAATGGCTGCCGCCCGAGGAAACCTCCAGCCCGAGACGGATCCTGGTGCCACTGGCCCTGGTCGCCGCTCCGGTGGCGCTCACTCTGACGCAGCCGGATCTCGGCACGGCAATGCTTCTGGCTGCGGTCGGCCTTTGCATGATGTTTCTCGCGGGAGCGTCGTGGCTCTACTACGCTGCCGGGCTCTTGTCGGCGTGGGCGATGATGCCCGTGGTCTGGGACCGGTTGCGCGACTATCAGAAGCGGCGCATCGAGATATTTCTCGATCCCGACAAGGATCCGCTCGGGGCCGGCTACCACATCACGCAGTCGAAGATCGCGCTGGGATCGGGCGGCTCGAGCGGAAAGGGGTTCATGCAGGGCACACAAAGCCAGCTCGACTTTCTGCCCGAGAAGCAGACCGACTTCATCTTCACGATGTTTGCCGAGGAGTGGGGCTTTGCAGGCGGTGTGCTCATTCTCGCCCTCTACGCCGTGCTGCTGGCGCTGCTTCTCGCTATGGCGCTGCAAGCCTCGACACGGTTCGGCAGGCTCGTCATCGGCGGCACGGCGGCCATGATCTTCCTCTACGTATTCATCAATGTCGCCATGGTGACCGGGCTCGTGCCGGTCGTCGGTGTGCCGCTGCCGTTCCTCTCCTACGGCGGCACCTCGATGACGACGATCATGGCGAGCCTCGGGCTCGCCATGTCGGTACACGTTCACCGCAAGGAAAGATTCGAGCCCGGCTCGCTCAAGGCGCTGTGGTGAACTTGCGACAGGACCGGTCCATCTCGCGCGTAGACGTCGGATATAGCGCGTGCAGTGGCCAGAGGGGGGCGGTCCC
The DNA here is from genome assembly GCA_019137195.1 of Alphaproteobacteria bacterium. Lineage (GTDB taxonomy): Bacteria > Pseudomonadota > Alphaproteobacteria > Rhizobiales > Hyphomicrobiaceae > CBDCUQ01. Next base: position 382 of record JAGVSR010000033.1, on the reverse strand, counting down.
GGTGCTGGTGCGCTTGCGGTTCGCCTCAGGGGCGGGTAGGACTCGCCGAATGGCGGTAGCAGGGATCGGCAACTTCTGGTGGACGCTCGCTCTCATCGGTTGCGCGGCAGCCGTGAGTGGCCTTGCGCCGTCGTACCCTGCTGCAGCGGGCGGAGCGCCGGCAGCCTGCTCGCGGTCCGATTTCGAGAGCGTTGTCGATGCCGCAGGTGCGGCCCTGCGCGATCTCAACGCTACCAACAAGCCGCTGTTCCAGGACAAGCTGCGGCTCCTCAAGGACAAGCGCGGCTGGTCGACGGACCAGTTTCTCAAAGAGGCCGCGCCGTTCGTGAAGGACGACAAGATCGACGTCTGGGACGAGCAGTCCAATGAGCTCCTCGAGCGC
>JAGVSR010000075.1 GCA_019137195.1 Alphaproteobacteria bacterium | reverse complement strand
CTGACCTTGGCCGCCCGATGCTCGAGATTACGGCCGACACGGTCGGCCGCCACGACACGCTGGGGGGCGCTTGCGCCACGGAGAGCAACACCGTGCGCTATGCGCTCGAGAAGAAGTCGATGCACGCCTGCCGCGACAGCTACATGCTGGCCATTGCCGAGAACGAGCACTTCGGCCTCACGAAGCGAGACATCGGCCACAACATCAACTTCTTCATGAACGTGCCCGTGACTGCCGACGGCGGGCTCATGTTCGCCGACGGGCTCTCGGGCCCCGGCAAGTACGTCGAGATGCGGGCGGCCATGAACGTCATTGTGCTCATCTCCAACTGCCCGCAGCTCAACAACCCGTGCAACGCCTGGAACCCGACGCCGATCGAGGTCCTCATTTGGGGTCAGGGGGCCTGACGCGATGTTCAAGAAAGTCTTGATCGCCAATCGCGGCGCCATCGCCGTCCGCATCATTCGTACACTCGACCGGATGGGGATCGCGAGCGTGGCCGTCGCCTCCGAGGCCGACCGTCTCGCACTCCATGCCAGGCGCGCGACCGAGAAGGTTCTGATCGGACCTGCGCCGGCAGCCGAGAGCTACTTGAACGTCGATGCCATTCTCGCCGCGGCCAAGGCGACCGGCGCCGAGGCTATTCATCCGGGCTACGGCTTCCTGTCGGAGAACCCGGGCTTTGCCGAAGCCTGCGACGCGGCCGGAGTGGTCTTCATCGGCCCGAGACCCGCCCACATGCGGGCGTTCGGCTTGAAGCACGAGGCGCGTGCGCTCGCCGCCGCCGCCGGTGTACCGCTTGCACCCGGCTCGGGTCTCATCCGGGACCTTGCCCATGCCGAAGCCGAGGCGCGCCGCATCGGCTATCCCGTCATGCTGAAGAGCACTGCGGGCGGCGGCGGCATTGGGCTTCAGCTCGTGCAGTCCGAATCGGAGCTTGCACCGCTCTACGAGCGCGTCGAGCGGCTGGCTCGCAACAACTTCAAGGACGCCGGCATCTTTCTGGAGAAGTACGTCGCCCGCGGACGGCACATCGAGGTGCAGGTCTTCGGCGACGGCAGGGGGAGGGTCGTGGCCTTGGGCGAGCGCGACTGCTCCGCGCAGAGGCGCAACCAGAAGGTCATCGAGGAGACGCCTGCCCCGGGTCTTACCGACGACGTGCGCAAGTCGCTCTGGCAGACGGCCGTCAAGCTCTGTGAGGCGGTGAGCTACGAGAATGCCGGTACGGTCGAGTTCCTTTACGACAGCGATACAGGCGCCTTCTACTTCCTCGAGGTCAATACGCGTCTGCAAGTCGAGCACGGCGTCACCGAGGAGGTGACCGGCATCGATCTCGTCGAGTGGATGCTGCGCCAGGCCGCGGGAGAGGACTTGGCCCTCGACCAGTCCAAAATCCGACCGACGGGCGCCTCCATCCAGGTTCGGCTCTACGCCGAGGACCCGGGTCGCGATTTCCGTCCGAGCGCCGGCCTCGTCACGCACGTCGGATGGCCGGAGAATTCTCGCGTCGAGACGTGGGTCGAGGACGGCACCGAGGTCTCGCCCTACTACGACCCGATGCTGGCTAAGATCATCGTCAAGGGCGGGACGCGCGACGAAGCTCTCGATCGTCTGCTCGACGCGCTCCACGAGACCGAGATCGGCGGACTGGAGACCAACCTCCTCTACCTCCGCCAGCTCGCAGGCTCCGACGTGCTGGCGCGCGGCGAGATGCTGACGCGCACGCTCGCTACCTTCTCTTACGCGGCGCCGACGATCGAGGTCGTGACGCCCGGAACACAGACCACCATTCAGGACTGGCCGGGCCGCACCGGGTATTGGGCGGTAGGCGTCCCGCCCTCGGGGCCCATGGACCATCTCTCCTTCCGGCTCGCCAACCGCATCGTAGGCAACGCGGAGGGCGCAGCGGCGCTCGAGATCACGCTGTCGGGGCCCATGCTCCGCTTCAACACCGTGGCCACCATCGCACTGTGCGGCGCGGACATTCCGGCCCGGATCGGCGAGCGCGTGCTGCCCATGTGGCAGGCAGTCGAGGTCGCGGCCGGCGAGACGCTGGCGCTGGGCACCGTCGCCGAGGCGGGTGCGCGCGCCTATCTCGCCGTGTCCGGAGGCTTCGACGTGCCATTCTACCTGGGCAGCCGCGCGACGTTCACGCTGGGTCGCTTCGGCGGCCACGGCGGTCGGGCACTCTTGCCCGGCGACGTGCTCCACGTCGGCAAACCGCAATCGAATGAGCGCCCGCCGCTCGGAATCGGGGCGAGCCTCCCCGCACCTCTCATCCCGGAGATCGGTCGCGCCTGGGAGATCGGTGTGCTCTACGGCCCCCATGGCGCGCCCGACTTCTTTACAGACGACGACATCGAGACGTTCTTCGCCGCACAGTGGGACGTCCACTACAACTCGAACCGCACCGGCGTGCGCCTGATCGGGCCCAAACCCGAGTGGGCGCGCACCGACGGCGGCGAGGCGGGCCTCCATCCCTCAAACATCCACGACAATGCATACGCCATCGGCGCCATCGACTTCACCGGCGACATGCCCGTGATCCTCGGACCTGACGGGCCGTCACTCGGCGGCTTCGTGTGCCCCGCGACCATCGTCGCCGCGGAGTTGTGGAAGATCGGCCAGCTGCGGCCCGGCGACAAGGTTCGCTTCCGCCGCCTGACGCCTCACGACGCGGCCGTTCTCGAACGCCGCCAGAACGCCGCTATCGCCGCGCTCGCACCCGGTGACAGCGCGATCGCGATCGACCTCGCGGTGCTCGGTGCCAACGACTGCATCGTCGGTGGGCGCGAGGCATCGGGAGCGCTGCCGCGCGTGGTCTATCGCCGCCAGGGCGACAGGTACCTGCTCGTCGAATACGGAGACATCGTTCTCGACCTCGAGCTGCGCTTCCGCATCCACGTGTTGACGACGCGGCTCGAGGCGGTCGCGGTCGCAGGCATCGTCGACCTTACGCCCGGCATCCGATCGCTGCAGATCCACTACGACTCGAGTGTGCTCTCGCTCACCGCGCTCACAGCCATCCTGTCCCGGATCGAGGACGGCATGGGCGACATCGGCGACATAGAGGTGCCGTCGCGGATCGTCCATCTGCCCTTGAGCTGGAACGACCCGGCTGTGCAGAGGACGATCGACAAGTACATGGGCTCGGTGCGCCCCGACGCGCCCTGGTGCCCGTCGAATATCGAGTTCATACGCCGTATCAACGGCCTCGACAGCGTCGACGACGTCAGGCGTATCGTCTTCGATACGAGCTATCTGGTGCTCGGGCTCGGCGACGTCTACCTCGGCGCGCCGGTCGCCACTCCCATCGATCCGCGCCACCGCCTCGTCACGACAAAGTACAACCCGGCCCGGACATGGACACCCGACAACGTGGTCGGCATCGGTGGCGCCTACATGTGCATCTACGGCATGGAGGGTCCGGGAGGCTATCAGCTCTACGGGCGCACCTGCCAAGTGTGGAACACGTACCACGAGACACGCGTGTTCGAGCCGGGCAAGCCCTGGCTCTTGCGATTCTTCGATCAGGTTCGCTTCTATCCAGTATCCGATGCCGAGTTGCTCGCCTTCCGCGACGGGTTCCTCGCTGGTGAATACGAGATCGCGGTCGAGGAGACCACGTTCAGGCTGGCCGACTACCGCCGTTTCCTCGCCGGCAACGCGGAAAGCATACGTGCCTTCAAGACGCGCCAACAGGCGGCATTCGAGGAGGAACGCGCGCGCTGGCAGGCCGCCGATCAGAGCGGTGCCGTATCGGCCGATGCCGCGGCTTCGCCGGCCGACGACGACGTGCTCGGCCCGGGAGCGCTTGCCGTGCAGAGTCCGGTGCCCGGCGCGGTATGGAAGATCGCCGTGGAGCGGGGCTCGCGCGTCGCAGCCGGCGACACGCTCATCGTCGTCGAGAGCATGAAGATGGAGATGACGGTGGCGGCACCTCAATCGGGCTTCGTCTCCGAGATCCGTTGCGCAGAAGGCCGGACCGTATCGCTCGGCCAGACACTGCTCGTCCTGAGTGACGAGGCGCCGGAGGTCGTGGCATGAGCCTCTCTCTCGACATCGCAAATCTTGCGAATGCCTATGCCGCAGGCAGGCTGACGCCGTCCTCCGTCCTCGACGAGGTCTACCGTCGCATTGCCTTGGACGGAGAGCGCCCCATCTGGATCTCGCTCGTCCCGAAGGAGGAAGCCCTCGCCAAGGCAGCTTCCGCTCCCAGGGGTCCGCTGTACGGCATCCCGTTCGCAGTCAAGGACAACATCGACGTCCTAGGCATGCCGACCACGTGCGCCTGTCCCGATTTCGCCTACGCGGCCGATGCCTCGGCCCATGTCGTGACGCTGCTGGAGGCCGCGGGCGCCGTGCTCATCGGCAAGACCAACCTCGACCAGTTCGCAACCGGCCTCAACGGCACGCGTTCGCCCTACGGCGTCCCCGCCTCGACCTTCGACCCGGACTACGTCTCGGGCGGGTCGAGTTCGGGCTCTGCGGTCGCCGTTGCCAAGGGCCTCGTCTCGTTCGCGCTCGGAACCGACACCGCCGGCTCGGGCCGGGTGCCGGCCGCCTTCAACAACATCGTCGGCATGAAGCCGACCAAGGGCATCGTGAGCACGGAAGGCGTGGTACCCGCCTGTCGCACACAGGACGTGGTTTCGATTTTTGCACTCACCGTTGCTGACGCCGCGTGCGTCATGGACATCGTGGCTCGGTTCCACGACGGCGACCCGTTCGCCCGCCGTGCGCCGATGCCGTTCGCCCCCGGCGCGCTGCCGTCCCGCTTACGCGTCGGCGTGCCAGGAGGCCCGCTCGAGTTCTTCGGCAATACGAGCTACCGCTCGCTCTATCGGAGCGCCGTCGAGCGCATCGAGTCGCTTGGTGCCGAGATCGTGCCGATCGACTTTGCGCCGTTTGCCGAGGCGGCACGGCTCCTCTACGCCGGTCCGTGGGTTGCCGAGCGCCTGGCGGCCATACGCTATTACGCGCTTCACCACGCAAAGACCATGCACGCAACCGTGCGCGACATCATTCTCGGTGCGCGCAGCCTTACTGCTGTGGAGGCGTTCGACGGCATCTACGAGCTCATGCGCCTGTGTCGCGTCGCAGAGGCGGAATGGACGAAGATGGACGTGCTGCTGCTTCCGACCGCGCCCACAACCTACAAGATTGCCGACATGCTCGACCACCCGCTCGAGCTCAACTCGAACCTCGGCCTCTACACCAACTTCGTCAACCTGATGGATCTTTCCGCACTCGCGGTCCCGGCCGGCATCGGTGCCGACGGCCTGCCGTTCGGCGTCACCCTCGTCTCGCGCGCTTTCGCGGACGGCCTGCTCGCGACGCTGGGTGATCGGCTGCATCGCACGCTGCCCGAGACGAAGCTCGGTGCAACGGAGACGTCGCTCGCCGCCACGCCGCCGGTCGCACCTCGGCCACGCGCAACCGTCGAGATCGCCGTTGTCGGCGCGCATCTTACGGGGCAGCCGCTCAACAGCCAGCTCACCGAGCGTGGCGCGCGTCTGTTGCGTGCTTGCCGGACCGCACCCGGCTACCGCCTCTACGCGCTTGCCAATACGACGCCGCCGAAGCCCGGGCTCGTGTTCGACGGAAGCGGCGCCGGCTGCATCGAGGTCGAGGTCTGGGAGATGGCCGAATCCGAGCTCGGCTCGTTCGTGGCGCTCATTCCCCCTCCGCTCGGCATCGGCACGCTCCGCCTCGACGACGGCTCCTGCGTCAAGGGTTTCATCTGCGAGTCTTACGCGGTCGCCGATGCCGCCGACATCACCGCCCATGGCGGGTGGCGGGCATGGCTAGGAACCCGGGTCTGACGGCTGCTACCGGAGAGCGGCACGACCAGGGACGCCTGGCCACGAGGCCTGACCGGGGCTGCCAGGCCTGGCAGGGACCTGCAGACACTCCGCGCTCGCAATCTTTCCGGTCGGACGGTCTAGGTTTGTTAGCGATCTTGCCGCAACGTCGTCTCTTCAAAGGCTGGGACCTCGCCGCGCCTCGCGATGCCTGGACGTGCTCCTGCAACTCGATTGACCGAACCATGACAATTGCTTCTGCTCAGGATCAGACCGACCGCTTCATGCGCCGCGCCGTGAGCGCACGCCGGGTCTACGCGGTTTCCGCCGAAAGCGGTCTTGCGCGGGCACCGTCCCGGCGACTGCGCGGCCGCGACGTGACGCTGATGTGGAGCGAGCCCGACGACGCCCGGCGCTGGCTTGCGGTGCAGCCTGGCGACGCCCGGCTCCAGGAGATCGCCATCGACGAGCTCTTCACGGACATGTTGCCGGCCTTCGGCCATACGCAGCGGCTGGTCGGGGTCGACTGGGCAGGCGAGGAGAAAGGCGAGCCCGAGTTCGAGCCCGCTGACCTTGCCGGAATGCTGCGGCAAGAATTGATGGAGAGCTTTCTGGCGCGTGTCGTCATGTTCGGCGCCGTGTGGACACTGGGCGATGTCTACGGACTCGTCCAGGTTTCGTCGCAGAGCCGGCCGGGACACCTCGCTGTGCCGTGCTGGTCCGACGAGCGCCAGGCCAGCCAGCGCATCGACGGCGACTGGAGCGAGGCCGTCGCCATGCGTATCCGCATGGACGACTTCGTCACCAAGACGCTGCCTGGTCTTGCCGAGATCGGCACGCTCGTCGCACCTGAGCACTTGCCGGGACCCGGCGCGATCGAGGTCGAGGCCGCCGACCTGAGGCTCCGCATCGGTGCCCGCCGCGTGACGGGGCTCGTCTGAGCGTCCGTTAGGCGACGATGTGCGCCGCCGCATGACCCGCGAGCGTTGCCGGGCGGCGCGATCGCTCAGCGAGCGAGGCTGCCGTCGCCGCCGAAGCTCGTGCCGGCCGCAACATTGCTTCCAGACGTGAGCAAGTTCGTTGCTCTCGCCGCCATCGAGCAAATCGCCGCCGGCAGTGCTATAGAGGATGCTGTCTCTGCCGGGCCCAAAACACTGATCGGTGCCTGTCGTGCCTATAATGAAGTTGTTGCCGTCGTTCCGGATTTTGCATGGCACGGTCGATTGTTCCGGCTTTTGTGGCGACCGCGGGTGTCCGGTCCCTGGGGTGCGGCGGGGTCGAATGTCGACGGTCCGGGCCAGATGGCAGCCCCGGGGAGCCGGCACGGCTTGGGGAGTGCAAGGCGCTGGACGAGAATGTCGTGCTCCGGCCTGCACATGACCGTTAACGCCTAATCCGAGTCCGGCCTGTCCCCGGGTCCGGCCAGCCTGACGCACCCCCGCTGGTTTGCGCAGCCGAAAACCCGTGCTATCCCAGCAGCTGACAGAACCATGACAGGGGCCAGGCCGCCCGCGGCCAGGCCCCTTTTTGAGACCGTGAGGGGAGCCATCCATGAAGGAAGTCATCGAGGAGCTCGAGAAGCGCCGTGCCAACGCCCGCCTCGGCGGCGGCGTTGCCCGCATCGATGCCCAGCACAAGCGCGGCAAGCTCACCGCCCGCGAGCGCATCGAGCTCCTGATGGACGAGAACTCTTTCGAGGAGTTCGACACCTACGTCGAGCACCGCTGCACCGAGTTCGGCATGGAGAAGACGAAGGTCCCGGGCGACGGCGTCGTCACCGGCTGGGGCACTATCAACGGCCGCGTCGTCTACGTGTTTGCCAAGGATTTCACGGTCATGGGCGGCTCGCTCTCCGAGACGCACGCTCGCAAGATGACCAAGATCCAGGACATGGCGCTCAAGAATCGCGCCCCCATCATCGGTCTCTTCGACGCCGGCGGCGCCCGCATCCAGGAGGGCGTCGACGCACTCGGCGGCTATGGCGAGGTGTTCACCCGTAACGTCATGGCGTCCGGCGTGATCCCGCAGATCTCGGTCATCATGGGCCCTTGCGCCGGCGGCGACGTCTACTCGCCGGCCATGACCGACTTCATCTTCATGGTGCGCGACACGAGCTATATGTTCGTCACCGGTCCCGACGTCGTGAAGACCGTCACCAACGAGACCGTGACCGCCGAGGAGCTCGGTGGCGCCAAGGTCCACACGTCGAAGTCCTCGGTTGCCGACGGCTCGTACGAGAACGATGTCGAGGCGCTCTTGCAGATGCGCCGCCTGATGGACTTCCTGCCCTCCAACAACAGGTCGGGTGTGCCTGCCCTTCCCGCTGCCGACTCGGCCGACCGCGAGGACCACTCGCTCGATACGCTGATCCCAGATAACCCCAACAAGCCCTACGACATGAAGGAGCTCATCCTGAAGGTCGCGGACGAGGGTGATTTTTTCGAGATCCAGGAAGCTTTCGGCAAGAACATGATCACCGGCTTTGCGCGCATGGAAGGGCGCACCGTCGGTATCGTCGCCAATCAGCCGATGGTCTTGGCTGGCGTGCTCGACTCGGACGCCTCGCGCAAGGCCGCACGCTTCGTGCGCTTCTGCGACTGCTTCGAGATTCCGATTGTCACTTTCGTCGACGTGCCGGGCTTCCTGCCGGGCACCGCCCAGGAGTACGGCGGCCTCATCAAGCACGGCGCCAAGCTGCTCTTCGCCTACGCCGAGGCCACGGTCCCAAAGATCACCGTCATCACCCGCAAGGCTTACGGTGGCGCCTACGACGTCATGAGCTCGAAGCACATCCGCGGTGATCTCAACTACGCATGGCCCTCGGCCGAGATCGCGGTCATGGGCGCCAAGGGCGCGGCCGAAATTCTATACCGCGCCGACCTCGCCGATCCCGAGAAGATCAAGGCCCGCATCGACGAGTATCAGCGCCGCTTCGCCAACCCGTTCGTGGCCGCCGAGCGCGGCTATATCGACGAGGTGATCCTCCCCCACGGCACCCGCCGCAGGATCTGCCGCGGCCTCAATATGCTGAGGAACAAGACCCTCGAGAACCCCTGGAAGAAGCACGACAACATTCCGCTGTGAGCAGGCGGGTAGAGCGCAGAGACACATGGGGCCGATCTGTCACGATCGGCCTCTGTCGTTTGATGCCGAGCAGCGAGTGGTTTGCGCCGTCGACGGCGAGATAGCTATTCTCGAGCTTGGTTCGAGCGGGGCGAAATCCGCTCGAGCCCACCCGGGCCTGCCAGCCCTATGGTCCCTCTCCAAGGCCCGTCTTCCCGCCCGGCCGCCAGGTGATGACCACGCAGGCGACGGCGAGCAGCAGGATGGCACCGCTCTCGTAGAGAAGGTTCACCGGCGGCTGGTCCTTGCCCTGCAAAATGACGAGACGCGACAGCGCGGTAATGGCGATAAAGAGCGGCAGCGTTATCGGGATCTGGTGGCTGTCGTAGTAGACGCCGACCATCGCCAGGACCTCGACGTAGATGAACATCAGAAGCAGGTCCTTCAGCGCAACCGTGCGCCCGTCGATAATAGTCAGGATCTCCTGCCCCACGGCCGCAATGGTGAACAGGCCGATTGCGAGCAGGAAGACGTTCTCCAGGGCATGGATGAAGCGGCCGACGAGAGCGTTCGGCGATTGCTGCTGCTTTGACAGGTCCACAGGTCTTCTCCCAGGGCACGGCCGGGATCGCGAGGTTGCATTTGCGGCCGGCCACAGAATGATGCGAGCGTGACCACAATGCTTGGAAGCACATCAATTCCGCACGCGACCTATTGACCCGCGAGCGGCGCCACCACGCCCACGACCGCCGCCGTCATCAGCGTCGCCAGCGTTCCCGCAACGACCGTCTTCGGCCCCAGCTCCACGACCTCGGCCCGGCGCGAGGGTACCATCGAAACGAGGCCGCCGATCAGGATGCCGAGGCTGCCGAGGTTTGCGAACCCGCAGAGTGCATAGGTCATGATGAGGCGCGAGCGCTCGGAAAGGGCGTCCGCCGGCAGCGCCGCCAATTGCAGGTAGGCGACGAACTCGTTCAACACCGTCTTGACGCCGAGCAGGCTTCCGGCCGTGCCCGCCTCCGCCCACGGGATGCCGATCAGCCACGCGAGAGGCGCAAATCCCCAGCCGAGCAGCTTCTGCAGCGTGAGATCGATCCCGAGCGGCGTGGTCAGTGCGGCCAGCATCGTGTTGACGAGGCTCACAAGTGCAACCGCCACGATCAGCATCGCCGTCACGCTGGCCAGGAGCTCCAGTCCCTCGCGCGTGCCTTGTGCAATGGCGTCCATGCTCGAATGCGGCGCGTCGTCGCCGGCCACGGCCCGGTCGAGCATGGCCGGATCTCCTCCCCCCTTGCCGGCGAGGGGCAGGGAGGGTCTGCCGTCCGTGCTCTCCACACCGGCGGTCGCCTCGTCCCTGGCCTCGCTCGACGAGGAGGGCGGATGCTCCGGCACCATGAGATATGAGATGACGAGCGCCGCCGGCACGCTCATGACCGAGGCGACGATGAGATGACCCGCGACCCCCGGCACCGCGGTCTTCAACACGCTCGCATAGACCGCGAGCACCGTGCCCGCGATGCCGGCCATGCCGACCGTCATGGTGGCGAACAGCCCGGCGCGGCTCATGCCCGCGAGATAGGGTCGGATGAGGAGCGGGGCTTCCACCATGCCGACGAACACGTTCGCCGCCGCTCCCGTCGCCACCGCTCCGCCGATGCCCATCGAGCGCTCGAGCAGGAACGCGAACAGCGACACGACCCTCGGCAGAACGCCCCAGTGATAGAGGAGCTTCGAAAGCACGCTGATGAGGAGAATGAGCGGTAGGGCCTGCAGTGCCAGCACGAACGAATTTTCGGGATGCACAGCCTCGTACGGCGCCGGCCCGCCGGCGAGATACCCGAACACGAGGCGCACGCCGTCGAGCGTCGCCGCCTGCAGCGCATCGACGGCTCGCCCCGGCCAGTCGAACGCGGCACGCAGGAGCGGGACGTTGAGCAGCAGTCCGGCCAGAGCGACTTGGATCGCGAGCCCTGCCAGCACCATGCTGAACGTCCGCCCGCGCGAGAGCGCCGAGCGGTTCTCGGACAGGAGAAGCCCGATCAGGGGCAGGGCGGCGAGCCCCATGAGGCTTTGCAGCAGTGGCGGCATGGCTTTGGTCTCCCGGCTGCGGTCCCCGGCGCGACTGCAGCGTCTGCACCCGTTCTAGCCGAGGCGGCGCGCCGCGTCAGGCGCTCGCTTGCCGCTCCGGGCAGTGTGCCGGCCCCACACATAGCCTGACCGTTGCGCCCAATCGTGCTAGTCTCCGAGCCAAACGAACGGGGAGCGGAAGATGGGCATGCGCGGATGCAGCGGCGGACTGGCCGCACTCGTGATCCTCGCCGAGACACTGCTCCTCTCGCCGCCGGTGCGCGCCGGAGAGGTCGACATCCTCGCGTGGTTCGACAAGGCTAAGGCTGAACGCGGCTCGGGCATCGCGCGCAAGACCATGCCCGTCAGTGTGCGCCCTGCGAAGCCCGGCGAGATCGTGGTGACGATCATCGGTGGCGAGAAGGAGACAGAGAGCCCGCCGGCCGAGGAGGGCGACATGGTGGTGAGGAACCGCTGCCCTGAGACCGGCAACGAGGAGATCCTGGTCAAGCGTGCAAAGTTCGCCGAGCGCTACGAGGGCCCGCTCGGCGATGAGGAGGGCTGGCGGGTATACCGGCCGAGGGGCATCGAGATGCGCTTTGTCATGGTCGCGGAGGAGGACGGCGAGATGACGTTCGTCGCGCCCTGGGGTGAGCCGATGATCGCGCGCTTCGGCGACGCCATCGTCCAGGACCCGGCCAATCCCAAGGACACTTACCGCATCGCCGCTGCCGCCTTCGCCTGCACCTATGAGGTGCTCGAGGACCCGGTGCCGTGACGATGCGTGGGAGGACGCCCGATCGGCAACTCTCGCTCCCGGTGTCTGGCGTCGGGGCAGAAGCTGTCGCCGACGTGTCTCATGCGAACCGCACAGCGTAGATCGGCGGCAGTGTATGCACGACGCTCTGCCACGTCTCGCCCTGGTCCTCCGACACCCATAGCCCGCCCGTCGTCGATCCGAACGCTAGCCGGTCGCCCGTTTCGTCGAGCGCCAGCGCATGCCGGTAGACGAGATCGTAGGCGTGCTCCTGCGGCAGCCCCTTTCCGAGCACCTCGAACGTCTTGCCGCCGTCGCGCGTACGCGTCACGACGAGCTTCGCGTCCTTGGGAATCCGAAGCTCGTCTTTGATGCCCGGCACGAACCATGCCTGGTCGGGGTCGCGTGGATGCACCGCGACGGGAAAGCCGAAGGTCGACGGCGCAACGTCCGTGATCTCAGTGAACGTACGCCCCTCGTCCGAGGAGACGAAGATTCCGTTGTGGTGCTGCACCCACATGCGCCGCATGTCAGCGCGACAGGCGACGAGGCAATGCACGTCCTGGGCGATGGGGTCGTGGGTGAGCTCCGGCGGGACGTGGTCGGCCCGCATTCCCTCGCCCCTCTGCTCCCATGTCGTACCCGCGTCCCCGGTGTGCCAGATCCCCCCCGTCGAGACTGCGATCCAGACCCGCTTCGAGTTCTTGGGATCGACAATGATGGAGTGGATGCCAGGAAGGTCTGCGCCGCCCCCCATCCACATCTTGCGCTTGGGATGGTCCCACAGCGAACGCACAATCTCCCACGACCTGCCGTGATCGGCCGAGCGGAAGAGGCCACCCGGCAGCGTGCCACACCAGATGACTCCGGGCTCGTCCGCGCCACCTGGGGTCAGCGCCCAGATCCTGGCCGTCGTCCAGGCGAGCGGCCGGCCCCACATGTCGTGCTCCTCGTAGCCCTCGGGCTTTTCGGGATATTGCGGAGCAGCGATCTCCTCCCAGCCGCCCGCCTCCGCCGATCGGTGCATCTTGACCCCGAAGTGTCCGTGGTCGAGCGCAACATAGTGCCTGCCGCTCCGCGGATCGGTCATCGTCAACGTGACGTTGTCGCCGAGGAAATCGACGCCCTCGATTCTCCAGCTACCGCCATGGCGACCGACCCGGAACAGTCCCTTGCGGGTCGAGACGAGAAGCGTATCGCTCATGATCAGCCTCCGGAAAGTGCCTGGAAGACGTAAATGGTGCTGGTCGCGTCGACGGGATCGGACAGCCGTGTGCGGTCGCGAACGAGCCGGCCGTCGACGAAGATCGTCATGTGCTTTCGGAGACCGCCCTGGTCGTCGAGCACGTAGCCGCGCACCCGCGCGTTGCCGCGGAAAACGGCCGCGAGCACCTCGCCGACACTCTCGCCGTCCGCCTCGGTCGCCGGGCAGGCGACATGGCGCTGGATGTTCGGCGTGAACACGACCTTGGCCATGGACGGTTGGGCTCCGGTGCCTGCTAGCGTTCGACCAGCCGCTTGAGATCCGAAAGGCCGCGCTCGAACTCGCCCCCGACCATGCCGTCCATGCTCATGCAGAGCCCCATGATCTTGGATATGAAGTTTGAGCGCCCGCACAAGGTCCATGTCACGTCCGTGCCGGACCCGATGGGCTCGAGCGAGAACTCGACATCATTCGAGGCCCGCATCGGCTTTACCATGTGAAGCCTCATGGTCACGCGTCGCGCCGATGCCTCGACCACCTCGACCCGGCCCTTGCCGACCTGTGAGTTGCCCTCCCACTCATGCGCGGCGCCTGACCCGCTCGCGGGACCGCTGTACGTGATGCGGGTCGCAGGATCGTGCCTGAGGAACGGGTTCCAGGTGTTGAAGCGCCGGAGGTCGGCGATCATGGGAACGATCTCGTCCGGCGCCGCGGCGATGCGCATCTTGCGGGAAACGCGAAACTCGTCCGGCTGCGCCGCGGCGTAGACCGCGAGCGCCACGATTGCGAGCACAGCGACGAGTGCCACGGCCGAGAGCATGTCGAGGTCTCCCCTGGTCTGCGATCCTAGGAGGGCCGGCGAACCAGACACCACCGCATCATGCCAAACGTGGCCCGCGGTCAAGACGAAAATCTGACGTCAGGAGAAAACATTTTCTGGACAGCGGGCAACGCGTCAGACTCTGGCCTTCGATGAGGCGAGCCGCGCCGCCCTGACCCGCTCGAAGTGAGTGAGGATGATGGCGCTGGCCGCCGCCGCGAAAAAGCACCATACCGACACGAAGGCGTCAGTGTAGACGACGTAGGCGATGATCGAGCCGACGAGCAGGAGGACGGCCAGCAGGTTGACGGTACGAATGGACGACAGCGCCGGCCCACCCGCCGTCGCGAGGAGATAGAGCACCCCGACCCCGAACGGCGCTCCGGGGTTGTTCTCGTAGACGATGTGGCCACCGACGACGCTGGCGCCATGGTCTCCGATGGCGAGCGTCCACAGAAGATACGCCGCCACGCCGAGGCCGATCGCGAGCGGTACGAGCAGCAGCCGTCGCCGCTGCTGGTCTGGCTCGATCAGCCAGGCTACGAGTGGCGCGAAGGCCGGCCAGAACACGAGGGCAAATAGCAGAAAGGCGTCGGTCAGGAGCGACGCCTGCGGGCTGTCGGGTGCCACCGGCAGCGTCAGCCAGAGGACACCTTCGATCGCTTGTTGCACGGCAAAGAACACCGGCACGGCAGCGAGCGGCAGTTCGCGACTGTCGCTCGAACGCGCCACGGCCGCTATACCCGCGGCTCCGGTCACTGCTGCCGCCACGAAGCTTGCCGGTGCCGAGAAGCACATCGAACGTTCCTCCCATCCGCAAACATCGGTGCCGTCGCCCATCCTAGCCGAGCGCCGCTGCTCGGCACCAGCCCCCGGCGCATGCCAGGGCAGAGGAATGTGCGCGGAGCGGCGTGCCCGCCACCGTCCCGTGCCCATGTGTGCCCATCGGATGAACGCCGGCTGAAAAAGGTGTTCAGGGCGAGTTCAAGGCGCCCTTGGCACAGTCTGGCCGTCACATTGGGGCAGCTTGCCCCAACATGAGGAACCACAGATGTCAAAGACCCTGACCCTCGCCACCGGCCTCCTCTTGTTCGGAACCGGCGCCGCGCTCGCACACTCGAACGAAGCGCGCATGGACGAGCAGGCCGCCCAGATCGAGGCCGGCCGCCGGAACGGCGCCATCACCTGGGGCGAAGGCCGCAAGCTGCGCAAGGAGCAGACCGAGATCGCCCGCGTGAAGGAGGTGCTCGAGGCCGACGGCAAACTGTCGAGGGAGGACCGGCGCGTCCTCTACCGCATGCAGGACAAGGCAGAGGACAACATCCTATCGCAGAGTTCCGACCGTTGGCACCGGCCGTGGTGGGTGCCCCGCTTCGTACGCTGAGCCGCCCGCCTCCTGGTGCAGCGGTTTTGAAATCCGCTTCATTCCTGTGGCTGGGCTCGTAGGCGGACTTCGGAATCTGCGCCACACCGGGTCAACGCCTTGCCAGGCCGTGTACACAAATCGGATGGCTCGTCGATGAGCCATTCCAATCGAGCATATAGCCTAGAGCTCCCTCTATCGAACGAGCCCACGGGATCGAGACCATGAACACGTCCATGATCGCCGCTCTTGCCGTTGCGCCCACAGTAGCCGCCTTCGCTTTGGCCTCGAGCAAGCCAGCCGTCGCCGGATGCCATCTCGTCGACTGCGTCGAGAACGTCTATATCACACGGTCTCAGATCGCGGACCGTTCCTGCGAGCTGCTCTGGATCCTCAGAAACTCGATCTACGACGACGCCGGCTACTGCTTCCAGTCGGCGCGGGCAATGAAGTGGTTCGCCAACGAGGGCTGCCGCTTCACCGACGAGGCCGAGGTCCCGCTCAACGACTATCAGCGCTCCAACGTCGAGGTCCTGAAGGAGGCGGAAGCAGCCCGCGGCTGCTGATCCGGTCGGCGTCGGGAGCTTTCCGCCATTCCTTGAAAAACCTGCTACCCTACCCGCTGCCGGCGTAGGCCGGACAAGGTGCGCCGGGAAGAGAAGGGCCGGAACGGGTATGGCAATGGATTACCTCGAGCTTCTGCAGCGGCTCAGCGTCGCGTTCGCCGTCGGCATGCTGATAGGAATCGAGCGCGGCTGGGGCGCGCGTGCGGAAGCCGAGGGTGAACGCGCCGCGGGCTTGCGGACGTTTGCTCTCATCGGGCTCCTCGGTGGCGTCATGGGCGCCCTCTCTCTTCTACTCACCGGCGGCGCCGTCATCCTCGCAATTTCGTTCGCGGCCACCGCCGCCATGGTCGCCTTCTTTCGCTCCCGCGAGATGCTCCATGAGAAAACCTTCGGCGCCACGACCGTCGTCGCATCCATGTTGGCGTTCGCTCTCGGAGCCCTGGCCGCTGCCGGCCAGCCGGCAGTAGCCGCCGCTGCAGGAGTGGCGGCAACCGGCCTCCTGGCGTTGAAGGCGGCGCTCCACGGCTGGCTGAGAGAGCTCACCTGGGAGGAGCTGAGGGCTGGGCTCATGCTGCTCGCCATGACTCTTATCCTGCTGCCCCTCCTGCCTGATCGCGACATGGGCCCGTTCGGGGCCCTGAACCCGCACGAGCTGTGGTTGATGGCGATTCTGATCGCTGGCGTCTCGTTCGCTGGCTACGTCGCGATCAAATGGATCGGCGGCGCCCATGGGGTGGTTTTCTCCGGCATTGCCGGCGGCCTCGTCTCCTCGACCGCGGTGACGCTCTCCTATTCCCAGCTTGCCCTCCGCCAGCCGGAGCGGACCTCCATCCTCACGGCAGGCGCGCTGCTCGCCAGCGTGACCATGGTGCTGCGCATCCTGCTCGTCGCCGGCACTATCAACTTCGCGCTGATGCGCTGGCTTCTGTTGCCACTGGGGCTGGCCGCCATGGCAATGCTCGCGGTCGCGGGCTGGCTCATGTGGCAGCAGCCGGACGAAGGGCTCGAGAAGCCGCTGCTGCTCAAGAATCCTTTCGAGCTCGGGACCGTGCTGAAGTTTACTGCCTTCCTCGCGGCGGTCATGGTGGCGTCGAAGGCGGTTACCGCCTGGAGCGGCGACCTCGGGGCATACGCGCTGGCCGCCATCTCCGGCATTGCCGACGTCGATGCCCTGACTCTATCCATGGCACGCCTTGGCGCTCACGGGCTCGGGCTCGACGTAGCCGCCGGCGCCATCTTGATCGCGGCGGCGGTCAACACCGTCTCGAAGACGGTCATGGGATGGGTGGCGGGCGGCCGCGCCCCCGGGTTGAGGCTTGCAGCCGGGGCCGCAGCTGCCATCGCGGCCGGGGCGCTCGGTGTCGGCGCCTCGCACGCGTTCGACCCCGTCGCGCTCATGGGGATTTCCGGCAACACTCCCTGAAGCCCGGTCCGGTGCGGCCCTGAACGGCCCCCGAATTAGCCGATTGGTAAGCTTACCGCCCTACGGTCTCCCTGTTCCAATTTCGGATCGCGTTGGGGATGTCGCATGGGCGTTTTCAAGTCAGTCGCAGTCGACGGCATGCTGGCCGAGGGCTCAATCAAGAATATCGACGTCATCAAGCTCCGTGCCGCCATGTACGATGATGGCAGCCTGTCGTCCGACGAGGCACGCCTTCTGATCGATCTCAACGATCGCTGCCGTCTCCAGGATGCCGCCTGGGCGCCGTTCTTCATCGAGGCGATCACCGATTTCATCGTCAAAGAGGTCGAGCCGGAAGGCTACGTGACGGCCGCGAACGCAGAATGGCTGATCGGCGTCATCGCCCGAGACGGCCGCGTCGAGACCAAGACCGAGCTCGATCTTCTCATCAACGTCCTCGACAAGGCCCGCTGGTCCCCGGCGAGCCTCGTTCGCTTTGCCCTTGCCCAGGTCAAGGAGGCGGTTGTCCACGGCGACGGACCGTTGCGTGACGGCGGGACCCTCGAGCCCGGTACGATCAGCGAGGGCGAGGTCGAGCTGCTGCGCCGCATCCTTTACGCATTCGGAGGCGACGGTGGCGTAGCGGTCACCCGCGCCGAGGCCGAGATCCTGTTCGAGATCAACGACGCGCTCGGTGAGAGCGCCGCCTGCCCGGCCTGGACCGACCTGTTCGCCAAGGCCATCGCCAACGTGGTCATGGGCTCGTCGGGCTACGCCGTCCCCTCGCGCGAGGAGGCCATGCGTCGCGACGAATGGCTCGACTGCCGCGGCGAGCTCGCGCCGTCCGGCATGGCCGGGGAGGTCGTGCGCCACGGCCTCGGCTCGATCTGGTCCCTGTTCACCGAGCAGAACTCGGAGGAGCGGGCACTGGCCCGCCTCGAGCGGCAGCGGATCGAGATCATCACTAACGAGGAGATCACCGAGGGCGAGGCCGACTGGCTCAACGAGCGCCTCGGCCGCGACGGGCACCTATCGGCGAACGAGCGGGCATTGCTCGATTTTCTCAAGGCGGAGTGCCCGCGCCTCCACCCCAGGCTCGCCCAGCTGATTGGCCGCCCCGAGGCGGCTTGAGCCGCCCCGCCGAGCGGCCTGGACATGCTCACCGGGTCCAGCCGGTTCGCCGGTCCCGGTAGGGTCGCCCCGGCCGGAGCCTCTGCCTCCTTGACCTGAGCAGTTTTGCCGCCGCCGCCGCGGTTTACGGCGGCCCCGGACCCGTCTAGAACATCGCACCTCTAGAAACGTCAAAGGGACGGGGCCGACCGGGCGATGTTCAAGAAAATCCTGATTGCCAACCGCGGCGAGATCGCCTGCCGCGTGATGAAGACCGCCAAGCTGATGGGTATCAAGACCGTGGCGGTCTACTCCGATGCCGACCGCGACGCCGTACACGTCGAGATGGCCGACGAGGCCGTGCATCTGGGGCCCCCGCCTGCCGCCCAATCCTATCTTCTGATTGATAAAATCATCGACGCCTGCAAGCGCACCGGCGCCGAGGCCGTACATCCTGGCTACGGCTTCCTGTCCGAGCGCGAGGCGTTCCCGATCGCGCTAGAGAAGAACGGTTTGGTCTTCATTGGACCGAACCCCAAGGCCATCGCCGCCATGGGCGACAAGATCGAGAGTAAGAAGGCGGCCGCCGCCGCCAAGGTCTCGACCGTCCCCGGCTACATGGGCGAGATTCGCGATGGCAAGCACGCCGTCGAGATCGCAGACGGCATCGGTTACCCCGTCATGATCAAGGCCTCCGCCGGCGGTGGCGGCAAGGGCATGCGCATCGCCTACAATGCGAGGGAGGCCGCCGAGGGCTTCGAGCTCGCCCGCTCCGAGGCCAAGTCCTCGTTCGGCGACGACCGCTGCTTCGTCGAGAAGTTCATCGAGAATCCGCGCCACATCGAAATTCAAGTCTTGGGCGACAAGCACGGCAACGTCGTCTACTTGCACGAGCGCGAGTGCTCGATCCAGCGCCGCAACCAGAAGGTTCTCGAGGAGGCGCCGTCGCCGCTCCTCGACGAGAAGACCCGCAAGGCCATGGGCGAGCAGGCTGTCGCGCTCGCCAAGGCCGTCGGATACGATTCGGCCGGCACCGTCGAGTTCGTCGCCGGACAGGACCGGAGCTTCTTCTTCCTCGAGATGAATACGCGCCTCCAGGTCGAGCACCCGGTGACGGAGATGATCACCGGCATCGATCTCGTCGAGCAGATGATCCGTGTCGCGGCCGGTGAGAAGCTGCCGTTCAAGCAGCCCGACATCAAGATCAACGGCTGGGCGGTCGAGAGCCGAGTCTACGCCGAGGACCCGTTCCGCAACTTCCTGCCATCCATCGGCCGCCTGGTGAAGTACCGGCCGCCCGAGGAGGGCCGCTTCGGCAATGTCACCTACCGCAACGATACCGGCGTCGAGGAAGGCGGCGAGATCTCGATGTTCTACGACCCGATGATCGCCAAGTTCGTCACCCACGCGCCGACCCGCCTCGAAGCCATCGACGCCCAGGCCGACGGCCTCGATGCCTTCTACATCGACGGCATCGCCCACAACGTGCCGTTCATCTCCGCCGTCATGCACCATCCGCGCTGGCGCTCAGGCAAGATCTCGACGGGCTTCATCAAGGAGGAGTACCCGGAGGGCTTCAAGCCGCGCGTGCCCGAGGGCGACGAGCTCGCCAACCTGGTCGCGGTCGCCGCAGCCATGGACCACAACTCGAACTCGCGCCGGCGCGCCATCACCCACCAGATGTCCGGCCAGCAGGTGCGCTTCGCCAAGCGTCGCATGGTGCGTATCGGCGACAGCGAGCGGCTGGTCGAGGTCGCAGGCGGCAACGGCAACCCGACCTACGTCACTTGGCTCAAGTCCGACGGCACCCGCGGCGAGACCCGCGAAATCGAGAGCACCTGGACCCCCGGTGAGCCCGTCTGGCGCGGCAAGGTCGGCGGCAAGCAGGTATCGGTTCAGGTCCGTCCCATCTTGAACGGCTGCGAGGTCCAGTACCGCGGCATCAAGGCCCCGGCCTACGTCTACACCGAGCGCGAGGCCGCGCTTGCCGCGCTGATGCCGGTGAAGGAGGCGCCCGACCTCTCCAAGTACCTGCTCTGCCCGATGCCGGGTCTCGTCAAGGCGATCAACGTCACCGAGGGCCAGGCCGTGCAGGCCGGCGACAACCTCGCGATCGTCGAGGCCATGAAGATGGAGAACATTCTCCGGGCCGAGCGCGACGGGGTGGTCAAGAAGATCAACTGCAAGGCCGGCGACAGCCTCGCCGTCGACGCGGTCATCCTCGAGTTCGTCGCCTGAGGACGTCCTTCGGACGGTCGCACCCGGTCCCTATCCCGATGGGGTAGGACGTCGCCTGTCGATTGCGCGAGCTCGAACATCGCGCGGCGGCGGGCCGTCGCGTGCAGGACAACCCCGCGTGATGACAAGGTTATCGACTGGTTTGAGCCCGGCTCAACAATTTCTGAACCGCTTTCGGGCACTCTCGGGCGCTGATTGCTCCGGAGCCGACCCATGTCCCTCGTCCGCACCATCGCCGAGCTTGCTCACCCGGGTGGCCGCTGCAACCGGTCGGGCTTCCTCGCCATCGCAGTCGGGATGCTTGCGCTCCAGGTCGCGGCCGTCGCCCTATGTCTATTTGCCAAGATCGACCCGGACGGACCGCTGGTACTGGCTCTCAACCTGACCTTTTTCTGGTTCGTCAACACAGCCGTCTCGAAGCGGCTCCACGACGTCGGTCTGTCGGCTTGGTGGATCCTGAAGGCCGGGGCCGGGATCGTCGTCTGGACCGTCGTGTTCGTGGTCGGGCTGATGCTCGTTATGCCGGGCACCGCCTTCGAGCCCGGCGCTATCGGCTGGTATATGGCCGTGGGAGGCACCGTGCTGCCGGTCTTCGCCGCCATCCTGTGGCTGCACTGCGTGCATGGCGAGGTCGGACCGAACGTCTATGGTGCCGAGCCGGTCGGCTGGGGATTTCATCCGCAGCACTGATGCGAACAGGCATTGGGCCGAGCGCCTAGGCCGACCGTGTTGGCCCGACGCCGATGAGCCATGGCAAAGCGATGTCCGGCTCGAAGCGTCAGACGCCGCCGTCGACACCCGGGTCCCGGATCGCCATATACGACTTGGTGAGCCCCATCACGCGCTCGGGCACGAGGGTCGCGTCTGGAAAGAGCGCCGCGAGCTGAGTGCGTGAGAGAAGGTTTGCCGACTGCAGCCCGCGCATGGCCGACGTCACCGTCGGACGCTTGCCGCCGAAGCCCAGATTGAAGCGCATGAGGAGCGCGCAGCGCACCGGCTCCGGCAGCCAGTGGAAGAACTGCGCGCGGAAATGCGGCTCGTACGGGAACCAGAAGTTGGGCGTCTGCACGAAGTAGGCGGGGGCAAGGCGGCGCACGTTGTCGGCCATCGCCAGCATCTGGTTCCAGCTGCCTACGTGTTCGATGACCGAGTTCGAATGTACGAGATCGTAGGCGTTGTCGGCGATTCCCTCGAGTCGCGTCGCGTCGCCGGCGATCGAGCTGAGCTTCGGCGCGCTGACCTCTGGCGCCTTGAGATTCAATAGATCGATCTCGACCGGGTTTTCGGCGACGAAATCGCCGAAGATGGTCCAGTAGTATTCCGTGCCGCCGATGTCGAGGATGCGGCAGTGGCCTTTCTCGGCAATGATGCGCTCGATCATCGGCTTGAGGCGCTCGAAGCGCCTGGCGCGGAAGCGGAACGCAGCCGCCTTCGGATTGCCGTAGGTGTTGGCAATCGTATACCGCGGCGCCGTGACTTTAAGCGTTGCCGTCGTCGTCATGATGCTCTCGAGCGCGTATGCGAGGGCCCTGCGGCACCTCCCCCCAAGTACTTACACCTAGCGGAAGCGCGTTAACGATTGCCGAAGCGGGGCGCCGAGACCTGGTCTCGGGCGGACCCTTCGGTCGTCGCTGCGGTCGACGGTCCGATGCCGAGTGAGCGGCCGACACCGTAGAGCGTCGAATGCAGGAGCTGCACCCGGCCGCCGAAGCGAACGACCGCGAGCCGCCGTTCGGGCACGAGATAGACCGCCTGTCCACGGCTGCCGAAGAAGTAGGCGAACGGACCTTGCAGAGGCTCGCCGGGCCGGTCGAGGAGGTTGTGGTACGTGAAGAGCCCATAGCGCCCTTTGCGCAGCTCGTCAGGCGAGAGGTTGCTGCCCATCAGGAGCCGCCAGAGGTTCTCGGGCAGGAAGCGGTACCCCGGCACGCCGTTGTCGAGAAGGAATTGGGCAATCCTGAGCCAGTCCATTGGGCGCGCGTAGAGGCAGCAGTAGGGCGTAACGGGAAGCCCATCGCCGTAGCGACGCCAGTCCGCCGGCGCCGCCTTAGCCGGCTTCCAGATCTTTCCGGCGATCAGGACCTCCAGCGGCTCGCCGTAGACCTGCTCGAGGATGGCGCCGGCGATGGCGGTATTGACGTTCTGGTAGCTGTAGATACCGTCGCCGCAGCGTGGCGTTGCGCCGTTGCGGGTCTCGTCGCTGACGAGCCGGTCCATGACGGCCGAGAGACCGCCCGTATGCAGGCGGCCCAACGGTCCCAGGAGGTTGAGCTTCGTCGCTTCGAGATCCTTCGCGTCGAAGCCCGAGGC
The DNA here is from genome assembly GCA_019137195.1 of Alphaproteobacteria bacterium. Classification (GTDB taxonomy): domain Bacteria; phylum Pseudomonadota; class Alphaproteobacteria; order Rhizobiales; family Hyphomicrobiaceae; genus CBDCUQ01. Next base: position 2,958 of record JAGVSR010000075.1, on the reverse strand, counting down.
GCCCTTCTTCCCCCCGGGCTCGAGCAGGACACCGCTCCGCATGTCGAGTACGCGGCACAGCGGCAGCCGCCCGATGTCCTTCGACGCGAGCGAAGGCAGCAGGCTGCCGACCGGCGTCTCGAGACCGCCGATGCGCTGCTCTGCGACGGCCTTGAGCGTGAGCGCCGCGATGAGGCTTTTGACCAGCGAGTAGGAGTTGAGCCGCGTCTCGCGGCCGACGCCGGGTGCATAGTGCTCCATTGCGAGGCGTCCGTCGTGCGCGACGAGCAGCGCGCGCCCATCGGTCGCCTCGAAGAGATCGCGCAGCCCGGCTTCTGGCGCGGCGACCAAAGCGGCCGACGGCAGCGGATCGCCCATCCCGCCCGCCACGGCCGCAAACGTTCCCGGCGCCGGCCAGGTTGCCCGCGGGTAGCCTTCCCAGACCAGCCGCGGCAGGTGTGGCGCGTAGACGATCGCCGCTGCTACAGCGACGAGAAGGCCGGCTATCCCGAGCTTCGCAATAGGCTTGATCATGCCGCGGACCTTGTCCCGTCATCATGGCGGAAGCTGGTCTGTCCGCGATGCCGGTTCCGTCTTGGCCGCCTGCCTCGTGCTGTTCGGTCATGTCGCGACGCGCCCATGACCTGACGGAAGAGGACGCAGCGCGGGCGCCTTTGGCGAGCAGATAGGACCATAGTGCAACGGGGTGGCGGCTCGACTAGACCACGTGATCCGGCTCGAGAACGCAGGCACTCCCGTCGCCGCGCTCGACCTGGATGGTCGTGTGTCCGATCCCGAACGTGTGTGCCATCTCCTCGCATACGCAGGCGATGAAGGCATCGCCGGGGCAGCCGGCGGGCATGACGAGGTGGCAGGTGAGCGCCGTCTCGGTCGTGCTGATCGGCCAGATGTGAAGGTCGTGGATCTTCTCGACGCCTGGCAGCGCCTCGAGGGCGTGGCGCACCTTGGTCGGATCGATGCCGGGTGGTACGCCGAGAAGTGCCATGCGGACGCTGTGGGCCAGAAGGCTCCACGTGCCGGCAACGATAATGCCTGCGATCACGAGGCCGACGACAGGATCGATCCAATTCCAACCCGTCGTCAGGATGAGGAGCCCGGCCAACACAACGCCCGCCGACACGGCAGCATCGGCCAACATGTGCAGGTAGGCGCCTCTGACGTTGAGGTCGTGCTGGTGCCCTCCGGTGAAGAGCCACGCCGTGAGACCATTGACCACGATGCCGGTCGCTGCCACAGCCATCACCGTTCCGCTCGCGACCGGCTCCGGCTCCACGAGGCGCTGCAGCGCCTCGAAGGCGATCGCGCCGACCGCGATCATGAGCACCATGGCGTTTGCGAGCGCTGCGAGGATCGAGGTCGAGCGGTAGCCGTAGGTGTAGCGCGGGCTGGGTGGCCGCTTCGTCAACGCGGAAGCGCTCCAGGCGAGGATGAGGCCCAACACGTCCGAGAGATTGTGGCCGGCATCTGCGATGAGCGCCATAGAGCCAGCGACATAGCCGTAGAACGCCTCGATCGCGACGAAGCCGAGGTTCAACGCCGTCCCGATGGCAAACGCCCGCCCGAAGTCGCGTGGTCCACGGCCATGCTCGTGATCATGGCCGTGCGCCTGCCCTTGCTCTTGAGCACAGTGTTCGCTGGCGCCATGACGATGATCGTGCATCGGCTCGGAAAGGCCTCTGGGTATTGGTCCCGCGGCGGGGCTCGAGGGGTTGTACGCGACCTGCTTGATCGGTACGTTACCCCGGGTTCACTGCTCGATGCCCGAGCATAGGCCGGGACGCGCTAGCAATGCCAGTGCGGTCTAGGGCCCGCAATCGCTGAACGGTGCTTCGTATGACGCTTGAGGATGAGCTGTTGCGGCGTTTGAGCGGCTTTGCGATGGGACACATCGCCAGCGCCGCTCCTTCAGGCCTCAGCTCATCCTCAAGCGCCCGCCGGGTCGCCATGTCCGGACGCCCGGTTCGTCGACGCGGGTCGACGATGCATGGCCATCGTCTGCGCGGCGTCTTCTGCCGGACGTTTCGGGCCTGGCGATCAGACGCGGCACCTTTCAGTGATTGCGGGTACTTTGGGGGAGCTGTGCCTTGACATCGCCGACAGTGCCGGACCGCGGCGTGTTCCGTGCCGACCGCGAGCGGGTGGCCGCGATCGACCGGCGCGAGATCGAGCACTTCAGGAAGCGCACGCCGCGCTCGCGTGCGCTCCGTGAGCGGGCGCTCCGCGTCATGCCGGCCGGCGCCCCGATGTCGTGGATGGCGGGCTACTATTCCCACCCGCAACTCTACGCCGCCCGCGGCGCGGGCTCGGCCTTCTTCGATGCCGACGGCAACCGATACATCGATTTCAACGTCTCCGACTTGTCGATGACCATGGGGTTCGGCGAGCCGGCGATCACGGACGCCTTGGCCCGGCAGTATCAGGACGGCGCCCACTTCCTGCTGCCGACCGAGGACGCCGTCGTCACCTCGGAGCTCCTCGCGGCGCTGACCGGAATGCCGTCGTGGCAGTTCACGCTCGCCGCCTCTGGTGCCAACACCGAGATCATGCGGATCGCCCGCCACATGACCGGGCGCAGAAAGCTTGTCGTGTTCGAGGGCAAGTACCACGGCCACATCGAGGAGACGCTCGTACGCCTCGACAATGGCCGTAGCGTCCCAGAGTACGAAGGTCTGTCGGGGAAGCGCGGCGAGGATACGCTCATTCTCCCCTTTAACGATCTCGACGCGCTGGAAAAGGCGCTCACAACGCGCGAGGTCGCTCTCGTCTTGTCCGAGCCGGCACTGACGAACTGCGCTCTTGTGCTGCCCGATGCCGGATACCTCGCCGCCGTGCGCAACCTCACGCGTGAGACTGGAACGCTCTTCTGCATCGACGAATCGCACACATTCTCGTTTGCCTACGGGGGCCTGAAGCGCGCCTGGCAGCTCGACGGTGACTTTCTTACCCTTGGCAAGGGCT
>JAGVSR010000144.1 GCA_019137195.1 Alphaproteobacteria bacterium | reverse complement strand
CGACAGAACGCCGATCACGGCCTCGCGGTTCGAGATGCCGATCGCGTTCGTGTGCGAGATGGCCTCTCGGAACGCGTACAGCGGGCTCGTGCCGATGTCGCCGAACACGACGCCGATGGCACCGATGACGAGGGCCCAGAGCTTTCCGTGAGGACCGTACGTTCCGGCGTCGCCGGGGTCTTGAGCCTTGCCATGTGCCACCGAGGCACCTCCGAAGGAGACCGCTGCATAGCAGCGAAGTGGGCGGGCTTATACGCCCATCTTTACTGTCGTGAAAGAGCCCGAAAGCGCTTTCGCGCCACAACCGGCGCCGGTGCAGATGCGCCCGACTTCTTGCTAACCGGCTGGCATCCCAGTCAAATCAAGGCACAGATGCGAACATTCACCAGTGTAGCGCAATCGACACGCTGGCACGGCACTAGGGAACAATCTCAGCCCGCCTGGCGTATGCACGTGGCAAGGTTGATGGCCTGGAGCGACCCGCCCGCAACGACATAGAGGATCTCGACCTGTCCTGGCCCGTCGGCGTAGCTGACCGTGACGTCGTACTCGCCGACGGGGGTCAGGCGATCGTAGAGCCGGCGCAACTCGCCTGCGATCTCGGAAGGTCCGAACGTGCTCTCGAACGTCTTCACCGGGTCCGTGAAGCCGCCGTTCACGCAAAGCCGGGTCCACCGCCCCCCATTGAGGCTCTGGAACGTCTCTGGCGTCGGGTCTCGCCAGACCTTGTCACCCAGTCGCGCCACGTGCTCCCAGTCAGGAGCCCCTTTTCGCTCCATAGCCTGCCGCGACTTGAGCTCGATGGTAGGTGAGAATTGGACGATGGCAGCGACCACGAACCACGGCGGAATGGCGAGCGCCAGAAGAAGACCGAGGATCAACAACAAGGTTCGTGGCTGCAGTTGGCGTCTCGGCTGCGGAAGTCGTGCCTGCATCGTTCAACCCGTAAAATCCCCTGCTCCTGCCGTCAGGGCGCGAGTTCAACCCAACGCAGCTCCATTGTCTAGAGGCAGGTTCTCTCTCACGTGCGCCGCCGCCTGCCGCCCTAGGTCGTTCGGCCGCGCCTACGAAAACCCCCACGAACGTACTGCGTCACCTCACGCCTTCAGAGGTCCAACTCAGTATTTGTCAGCAGTCGTTCATTCCGAGTACTATCGATTTTGTCGGACGCATTTTGCAGCCCATAGATCGGGGAGCAGCTCATGCCAAATTCTGTTTCCAAGACGGACGTGCCCAGACCGTCGATCCCAAGGCCCGCTGTGGTCGGGACCTGGCCGATTCTCGCCAGCCTTGCGCCGGCCGCCGCCGATGCCGGAGGCGTCGGCGCGGCTCTCGGTTCCGAACCGTCCGACGTCGGCACCGTGTACGCCGTCGTCTATCTTCTTTGCCTTCTCGTCGCCCTCGTCCTTCTGCTGTCGCTCGCCAGGACCAGGAAAAGTCGGAAAGCCGACAGCAACCGCCGCCTTCTGCAGCTCATGGCGCGGCGCATCATGGCACGATTGACGTCGTCCGCCGCCACTGACGCACGACGCAGCATCGCGCAGAGCGTCTACAACGCCCTGTTCAATGAGCCTCTCTCCACATCCGAGTTCGAGGCGGACGCGGCGTGGGTGGACGCGAACCCCGCCGCTTATGACGACTTCATCAGGGCCATGGGCCGTCGGCTCGACAGGCCTGACAAGACGCTGCTCCTGCGCGCCGGAGCCTATGTGTCGATGGCCGACGGCACACTCGCTGGTCACAATTCCGACGAGCTCCGTCGCCTCGCCTCGCGCCTCGGAATTCCGTCCAGCGACGCCGAGACCTTCTTCAAGACCCTCATGGCAGCCTCGCGCCCCTCGGGTCCGTCCAAACTCTAAGGCGGATCGGCGCGCAGGGATCCTGGTCTCGCGCGACTGGCGCTGGCGTAGAGGAGGGTCTAGTGTCCCGACCGTGATGTCCGTCACTTTCGGCGGCACGCTCTGAACGAACGTCGCGGTCGAAAGGACACTCGCAAGCCTTTGACTTGGTGTGGCTCAGAGTCTGAAGTCCGCTTAAGACCCCAGCCGCGAGAATGAAGCGGACTTCAGAAACGCCACACGAGGCGATACCTCGATCCGAGGCGGCGCCATCGGGAGGGCTAACTTGCGGCGCGCCTCGCGACGCGGCGCGGACCCAAGCATTGAGCCGCACCCCCGGCACTTGCTGACGATTCCCTATGCCGCCTTGAGTCTGCCGCCCGTCCAATTTATCGAGAAGGCGTCTAGCCAGACAGCAAACCCAGTCCGCCGTGCGCTCCGCGCCGGCGTGACAGTTCAGGATATCGATGCAAGACACCAACGACTCGACCCGCACCTCTGCCTCGCCGCCAAACCCGGTCGCCCTCGACCTCAGCTTCACCGAGTTCATCGTTCTCATCGCCGCAATGATGGCGCTGACCGCGCTGTCGATCGACATCATGCTACCGGCCTTGCCGGCCATCGGGCGTGCGCTCGACATCGGTGAAGCCAACGAGCTGCAGAAGATCATCGTCATCTACATGGCCGGATTCTCCGTTGGCCAGCTCACCTATGGTCCTCTCTCGGACCATGTCGGCCGCAAGCCGGTGCTGATGCTGGGGCTCGCCGTGTTCGTCGCAGGCACGCTCGGGGCCCTCGTCTCGAGCTCGTTCGACGGCCTGCTTGCCGCCCGCTTCGTCCAGGGTTTGGGAGCAGCCTCGCCCCGCGTCATCGCCATCGCCGTCGTGCGCGACCTCTATGCCGGGCGCCAGATGGCGCGCGTCATGTCCCTTGCCATGATGGTGTTCATCATCATTCCGGTCCTCGCCCCGACGATCGGGCAGGCCCTCATGCATCTCGGCGACTGGCACATCATGTTCGAGGCGCTGCTGGCGCTTGCGCTCGCGGTCGCTGTGTGGACGGGCCTGCGGCTACCCGAGACGAGCCGGCACGCGCGCGGCGAGGAGCCCGTGTCGTCTCTGAGGCAGGCGCTCGTAGAGGTCGTGACGGACCATCAGACCATGGGCTATGCCGCGGCCGGCGGACTGATGTTCGGCTGCCTCCTGTCCTACGTCGCGAGCTCGCAGCAGATTTACGTCGACGTATTTGGCGTCGGCGACCTGTTCCCGGTCGTGTTCGGTGCCGTGGCCTCGCTCCTGTCGGCGGCTTCGCTCGTCAACGCACGGCTCGTCGAGCGACACGGCATGCGCCGCCTCTCCCATGCCGCCCTCAAGGGCTTCATCGCGGCCTCGCTCGCGCTCACAGGGCTTTCGGCGGCGAGCCTGGCGAGCTTCGTGCCGTTTGTCATCCTCGCAGGCATCGCCTTCTTCTGCTTCGGCCTCATTGCGCCCAACTTCAACGCGCTCGCCATGGAGCGACAGGGACACAACGCCGGCATGGCGTCCTCGGTCGTCGGCTCGCTGAGCACAGCCACGGGCGCCCTGGCTGCGGGCTACGTCGGCTCCGCCTTCGACGGCACGACGCTGCCCCTCGCGCTCGGCTTTGCCGTGCTCAGCCTTGCCGCCAGCGCGCTCGTCGTGTGGGTGGAGCGAACGGCGCCGAAGCGGGATTAACTCGGTGCGTCATGGCCGGCCTCCGGGCCGGCCATCCGGCGGCCGCCCGCCCCCTCACCCGCAGGCCTGCCTGGGCTGGTTCAAAGCGCAGCCGCGGGGCCATCCCCAAACCGCGTGCTCAGTTCGACGTCCTTGAACCGCGGTTTCCCGATTTGCCGGCTGGACTCGCCCTTGCTGGCTTCCCCGACCCGACGGAGGCCTCGCCTTGGCCTTTTCAGGTTGCGTCTTATTGGGCTGCCCAACCGGCCAGCTGTCCCTGATCCAGCGCGCAAGCCCCCTCGATGTCACCCGCGTCGAGCGCAGGCATCGCTTCGGTTGCCTCGGCTTCCGGTGGAGCGAACAGAATGCCGTTCTTGAGCAGGAGCACCATCATGCACATGAAGGCCGCCCGCTTGGTGCCATCGACGAATGGATGGTTTCGAGCGACGCCACAGGCATAGGCAGCCGCGAGCGACGCCAAATTATTCTCGCCGTAGGTCCACTCGTTTTGGGGCCTCCCGAGCGCCGACTCGAAGACGGCCTCGTCACCGAGCCCGACGGGACCGCCGATTGTGCCCAGCTGCTCGGCGTGGATGCGGACCGCCTCGCTCTTGGCGATCCAGCGCGGCTCACTCAGTTGGCCAGAGCCCTGAGCGTGCCGTTGTACTGCTTCATCGCCTGCCGGGCGATGCGTATGGTCTCGTCGTCGGCGGCGGCATATGGCGAGACGGCGATCGTGCGTTCAGGACCCTCGGTCACAGTGAGGCGTCCCCCTGCTCGCGCCCGAGGCGCGCGAGCAGCTCTTTGGTAAGGATGAGGCCGGTCGAGTTGCCGATCTCCTCGAGCTCGAGCTTCAGGGGTGCGCTCCGTGTCGGGCGTCATACAATGCGCTTAACGCCAATCACGAGGCGCTGCACAGAGCGGGCAACAGCCGCGGCGGGTTCAGGCCGCCCCCTCCATCGCCTCCAGTTCCCCGATCATGCCCTCGATGACGCGCAGGCCCTTGTTCCAGAACTCGGGGTCGCGGGCGTCGAGGCCGAAGGGCGCGAGCAGCTCCGAGTGGTGCTTCGAGCCGCCGGCCCTAAGGAGGTCGAAATACTTGGCGACGAAGCCTGGATGCGCCTCCTGGTAGAGGCCGTAGAGGGAGTTCACGAGGCAGTCGCCGAACGCATACGCGTAGACGTAGAACGGCGAGTTGATGAAGTGCGGGATGTAGGTCCAGAAGACCTCGTAGCCGGGCTTCAAGTCGATCGCCGGGCCGAGGCTTTCCGCCTGCACCTCCATCCAGAAGGCGCCGAGCTGGTCGGCCGTCAGCTCACCCTGCCGGCGCGCCTCGTGTACCTTCCGTTCGAAGGTGTAGAACGCGATCTGGCGCACGACCGTGTTCAGCATGTCCTCCACCTTGCCGGCGATCATCGCCTTCTTCTCTTTCCTGTCCCTGGTGCCGGCGAGCATGGCCTTGAAGGTCAGCATCTCACCGAACACTGACGCAGTCTCGGCGAGCGTCAAGGGCGTCGGTGCGAGCAGCGGGCCCTGGTCTCGTGCGAGCCACTGGTGGACGCCGTGACCGAGCTCGTGGGCGAGCGTCATCACGTCCCTGGGCTTCCCCTGGTAGTTCATCATCACGTAGGGATGCACAGACGGCACGGTCGAAGCAGAGAACGCGCCCTGCGCCTTGCCTTCGCGTACCGGCGCGTCGATCCAGCGATGGTCGAAGAAGCGCTTGGCAATGCCCGCCATCTCCGGCGCGAAGCCGCCGTAGGCTCCGAGCACCGTTGCTTCCGCCTCCTTCCAGCTGAACACGCGCTCGGGCTTGTCTGGAAGCGGCGCATTGCGGTCCCAGTACGAGAGCTTCTCCATGCCGAGCCATCGCGCCTTCATCGCGTAGTAGCGGTGCGAGAGCCTTGGATAGGCCGCACGCACCGACTGCACGAGCGCGTCGACGACCGGAGCCTCGACCCGGTTGGCGAGGTGGCGGCTGTCGGCGACGTCTTTGAACCCGCGCCAGCGGTCGGAGATCTCCTTGTCCTTGGCGAGCGTATTGGTGATGAGCGTGAACAGGCGGATGTTGTCCTTGAACACCTTCGCCAGCGCCTCTGCCGCCGCCTTGCGCTTGGGCTCCCTGGGATCGGAAAGGAGGTTCAGGGTCTGCTCGATGCCGAGCGCCTTCGCCTCGCCGGCGACGTCGAACTTCAATCCCGACATGGTTTCGCCGAAGAGGCGACCGAAGGCCGAGCTGCCCGTCTGCCCCTTCTCGGTGAAAAGCCTCTCGAGCTTCTCCTCGAGCTGGTACGGCTTCTCTTTTCTGAGATCCGCGAACCACGGCTTGTAGCGGGCGAGTGCGGGCGTCGCCAGCGCCTTGGCGAGCGCCGCGTCGTCGATGCCGTTGAGCTCGAGCTCGAAGAAGATGAGGTCGGTCGAGATGCGGGTAAGCTTCTCCTGCACGTCGCCGTAGAACTTGGCACGCGCCGGATCAGACTGGTCCGCGGCGTAAAGGAGACCGGCATAGGATGCGATCTTGCCCATGAGATCGGACAGCGCCTCGTAGGCCTTGACCGCTTCCGCCAGCTTGGCTCCGTCCTGTGCGGCCGCTTCGAGCTTGCCTTGATAAACCGTGCGGATTGCCTCTGCCTCCGTGGCGGCGGCGGCGAGATCGCGGGCGACCTCCGGCGCGTCCGGCGACCTGTAGAGGTCAGAAAGGTCCCACTCGGGCAGCTCACCCAGCGCCGGGGCCATCTCGGCCGCCCCCGTCTCGGGAGCTAGAAGCGAACGGACGGGAAGCATAGGCAGCATTAGAATCGTCTCCGGATCTATCAGGGCAAGTCGTACCTATGTGCGCGGAGCGGCAGGCAAGTTCAAGCGAGAACCCGGCGCCACGATCCGCCCCGAGCGCAGCGATCCCGCGCCTCGAGGCAGTCCCAAAATGCACACCGGAAGGTTTGCGTCACACGAAAAAGGCTCATCCTGAGAGTATCAGCAACGCCTTGTTTACCCTTGTAGGGCACTCTCGGCCCGGTGAAGTGAGTAGCCGGTACCCTCGTGTTCCCTGTTGGCACACGGGCGGGAGAAAAACCGCCGGCGCGTCCTGTAAGTGTCGAGTACGAGTTCCAGATGGTCCAGCGTGTTCTTATCGTCGATGACGATCCGGCCCAGCGCCGCATTCTCGAAGAAACCATCAAGCGTATGGGCTTCGAGACCAGATCCACGAATACGGGCGAGCAGGCCCTGCAGATTCTCGACGCCGATCAAGGCTCGATCTCGCTCATGCTCCTCGACCTCGTGATGCCCGGCCTCGACGGCTTGGGAGTCCTCGAGCGCATATCGGGCAAATCCGGCATGCCACCCGTAATTGTGCAAACGGCCCACGGCTCCATCGACGCCGCCATCAACGCCATGCGCGCCGGCGCCGTCGACTTCGTCGTCAAGCCAGCTAGCCCCGAACGGCTCGAGGTGTCGATCCGAAGCGCGCTCAAGATCGAGGCGCTGGCCGGCGAGATCACCCGCATCAAGAAAAAGCACGAAGGCACATTGACCTTCGGCGACCTCATCATCCGCGGCAGCGCCATGCAGCGCGTCGTGGCGCTCGGCAAGCGCGCAGCCGCCTCCCACATCCCCGTCCTTATCGAGGGCGAGAGCGGCGTCGGCAAGGAGCTCATCGCCCGCGCCATCCAGGGAGAGAGCGAGCGCGCAGGCAAGCCGTTCATCACGGTCAACTGCGGCGCCATCCCCGAGAACCTCGTGGAGAGCATCCTCTTCGGCCACGAGAAGGGGTCGTTCACCGGCGCTACCGACAAGCGCATCGGCAAGTTCCAGGAGGCCGATGGCGGCACCCTCTTCCTCGACGAGGTGGGCGAGCTCCCGCTCGACGCGCAAGTGAAGCTTCTTCGCGCGCTTCAGGAAGGCGAGATCGATCCCGTTGGCTCCAAGCGCCCGGTCAAGGTCAACTTCCGGCTCATCTCCGCGACCAACCGCGATATGATCCAGCTCGTGAAGGACGGCAAGTTCCGCGAGGACCTCTACTATCGTCTCAACGTGTTTCCGATCTGGGTGCCGCCCTTGCGCGACCGCGTCGAGGACATCCCCGACCTCGTACATCATTTCGTGGCGCGCTTCGCGGCCGAGGAAGGCAAGCGCGTGAGCGGACTGAGCACCGATGCCCACAAGCTGCTCAAGGCCTATGCCTGGCCCGGCAACGTACGCCAGCTCGAGAATGCGGTGTTCCGCGCGGTGGTGCTGGCCGACGGCTCCGAGCTCACCGTCAACGAGTTCCCGCAGATCGCCGCCCACGTCGAGGGCTTCGAGGTGCAGATCCCCCCGGCCCCTGCCGAGCTTCAGCGTACTCCGGCTTACACCGGCCCTGCCATGCAGGGCGCCGAGGACACCATCCCGCAGACGGTCGAGGTCAAGTCCTCGGGCGGATCGGGATCTCTCGGCATCCCCGCCGTCGATGCGGCCGGAGAGATCCGGCCGTTGGAGGCCATCGAGGCCGACATGATCCGCCTTGCCCTCGGGCGCTACCGCGGCCATATGACGGAGGTCGCCAAGCGCCTCAACATCGGCCGCTCGACCCTCTACCGAAAGATGCAGGAGTACGGCCTCGAGCCGCGCGCAACCTGATCGAGTCCGCATCCATCGCCTGCGCGCGCCCGGCTCGCCCGAGGATCGCCGCACGCACCAGCATGAAGGCCCGGCGGCAACGCCGGGCCTCTTCGTTTCGCACACTGCCTGCCCGCACGGTTTGACGCTGTCTCTTTGTGGGTTAGAACCCGGAGGCAATCGACGAAGGAGACGTGACAATGGCGCGGGTGGCATGGATCGGACTCGGGGTGATGGGGTACCCGATGGCGGGGCATGTCCTCAAGAGAGGCGGCCACGACCTAACGGTGTACAACCGCACCGGGACCAAGGCCGCGGCCTGGGTCGCTGAATACGGGGCCGGCAGCACCGCGCCGACCCCCGCCGAGGCCGCCCGCGGCGCCGACTTCGTATTCTCGTGCGTCGGCAACGACGACGACCTGCGCGCGGTGACGATCGGACCCGACGGCGCCTTCAAAAGCATGGCGCCGGGCTCCGTATTCATCGACAACACCACGGCCTCGGCAGACGTCGCCCGTGAGCTGCATGCCGCAGCGGCAGCGAAGGGGATCGGCTTCCTGGATGCCCCGGTCTCGGGCGGTCAGGCCGGAGCCCAGAACGGCGTCTTGACCGTGATGGTCGGCGGCGACACGGCCGACTTCGCCAAGGCCGAGCCGGTCATCATCACGTTCGCGCGCATGACCCGCCTCATCGGGCCTGCGGGAGCCGGGCAACTCACCAAGATGGTGAACCAGATCGCCATCTCCGGTCTCGTGCAAGGCCTGTCGGAGGCCATCGCCTTCGCCGAATGCGCCGGGCTCGACGTCCCGGCCGTGATCGAGACCATTTCCAAGGGCGCCGCCCAGTCGTGGCAGATGGAAAACCGCTGGAAGACCATGCATGCGCGCGAGTTCGACTTCGGCTTCGCCGTCGATTGGATGCGCAAGGACCTCGCCATCTGTCTGGCGGAGGCCGCCAGAAACGGCGCCGACCTCCCGGTGGCCCGCATTGTCGACGGCTTCTACGAAGAGGTGCAGGCGATGGGCGGCCGCCGCTGGGATACCTCGAGCCTGATCGCCCGCTTGAAGGGCAGGAAATTGGGCTGATTCCGCACCGCAGCAAGAAATAGCATTGTAAATCTGACAGATAGTCGTATTCGCGCCTAATACTTTGGTCTAATGTCGACCTCGCAAGGGAGCTGGCTACGGAGGTGCCGGCATTGTTTAGGGCGTGTCTGCCGTGGGGGCGCGGCAGGCTGAGCTGGAGGCGGCAACAATGGCTCTGCCTAAAGTTACAGTGCGGGATAGGGAGGTTGTCCTTCTGAGTGGCTTCGAGAGGCCGAAGCGCGAACAGGAGACACCCCGATCGGTGCTCGTCATCCGCGACGAGGACAAGCTCAGGCGCTCGGTCATGAAAGACCGCGATGCGGTCGCGTTCGGCTATGTTGCCGGACGCTGGATCGCGTCAGCCTAGACAGAACTGCATTTCGGGACGGGTCGAGCGCGCCCGTCACACCGCCGCCGCAGTGGTGCCGTCCGTTGAAGGTCTATTCACAGAACCACAACGGGGGACACCATGTCGGGCAGCCATATCTCGCAAGGCTCGCTGCCGGGAGCAGACGCCAACACGGCCGAGGTCGGCGGCCACGGCGGACGCGCGGCTGCCCTCCTGTCGGCCCTCGCGCTCTGCTTCTCCGGCCTGTCGTTCTACGAGAGCGTGCTCAAGACCTCGTCGCTCGAGGTTTACGTGCCGCCCGTCATCCATTACGCCCGCGACCAGGGGGGCGACGTGGAGCTGTTCGCGATACCGCTGACCGTCGTGAACTCGGGCGCCCGCACCGGCACTGTCCTCAACCTCGAGCTCGACGTCGAAAACCTGCGCACAGATGCCGAGCTGAAGCAGAAGCGCTACTACAGCGCCTTCATCGGCGAGCATGCGGTCAAGGACGACGAGATCAGCCGCTCGTTCGCGCCCCTCAGCCTCGCCGGGCGCTCGACGTTTTCCGATACGGTACGCTTCTATCCGATGGGAAACCCGCTGCCGAAGCTCGTCGACGACGCCGGCGACTACCGCTTCACACTGAAAGTTACGCCCGCCCTGCCCCAGAACCTCGGCTGGTGGGACCGCATGTGGTCGAAAGAGCCGGCCACGCTCACCTTCGAGCGCACGCTGCCCTGGATCTCGGACCAACAGCTCGGTATGCGCCGCGCCACGATCCCGATGCACGACAAGAACTGGCAGCCGACAGCGACGCAACAATAGCGTTCGGGGGTAGGGAGCGGACGGCCGCTCCGAATACGAGGCGGCAACCCCTGCTGCCCCCGACAGCTCACGACTTCGCCGTGCCTCCGCCACAAAGCTCGTGTGTTCGAATAATCCCCTACCGAACCTTAATGAGTCCTTCAGCGGCCGTTCAGGTCCAAAGTCGTATGGTGACAGCTAAGTCAAGCTGCTATCCGCAGCACGTCTTTGGAGAAGGGTGTCATGGCCGAGTTCCTTCGCAGCACGGTCATTGCGCTGATGGGCATCACCGTCCTCGGCGCCGGTGTCGTGGTCGTCTTCTACAGTTGATCCGCCCCGCGGGTGACGGGAGCAGGACGTCGGTCCCGAGACATTCGACTGTGATCGAGAACCGCTCTTGCGGGCGAGCGCGCGAGACCTTAGGAGGGGGCCCATGAGGCCCCCTTTGCGCATGCCCGTCACCATCACGTCGAGCGGAGAAGCGTGGTCGACAGCCGGAGCGCTGCTGACGGGGCTCGTCACCCCGACGCTGCGTCTCGGTGTCACCGGTCTCTCGCGATCGGGCAAAACCGTGTTCATCACCGCACTCGTGCGCAGCCTCGTCTCGGGCGGCCGAATGCCGTTCCTCACCGCCGACGCCGAGGGACGGATCGTGAGCGCCACTCTCGAGCCGCAACCCGACGACGCGGTGCCACGCTTCGACTACGAGGCACACATCGCGGCACTCGGCAGCGATCCGCCGGAGTGGCCGAGGAGCACGCGGCGCATATCCGAGCTTCGTGTCTCCATAGCCTTCAAGTCCGACGGCTTGAAAAGCTGGCTCGGGACCAGCCGCCTCGACATCGATATCGTCGACTATCCCGGCGAGTGGCTCACCGACCTCGCTATGCTCGGACAGGACTACGCCACCTGGTCGGCAGAAGCACTCCGTCTCGCCCGCGAGCCGCGACGCGCAGCGGCGGCCGACGACTGGCTGGCGTTCGTCGCCGGCCTCGATCCGGCATCGAGGGAAAGCGAGCAGACCGCGCTCGACGGCGCCCAGCGTTTCACCAGATATCTCCACGCTGCGCGTGAGACGGAGGCCGTCTCGACGCTGGGACCTGGCCGCTTCGTCATGCCGGGCGACCTCGAGGGCTCGCCGCTCCTGACGTTCTTCCCGCTCGACCTCGGGCCCGGAGCCGACGTTCGCCGCAGCTCGCTCGCCGCCATGATGGCGCGCCGCTACGACAGCTATCTGAAGCACGTCGTACGCCCCTTCTTCCGCGACCACTTCAGCCGTCTCGACCGCCAGATCGTGCTCGTCGACGTGCTCTCGGCATTGAACGGCGGTCCCGAGAGCGTTGCCGATCTCGAGCGCGCTCTGGCGGGTGTCCTTTCCGTCTTTCGCCCCGGGACCACCGCCTGGCACTCGTTCCTGACGGGAAAACGGGTCGATCGCCTGCTCTTTGCCGCCACCAAGGCCGACCATCTGCACCACACGAGCCACGATCGGCTGGAAGCGATCCTGCGCCTCATGACCGACCGCGCCATCGCCCGCGCCGAAAGCGCGGGCGCGGGCGTGCGCGTGATGGCTCTGGCGGCGCTACGCGCCACACGCGAGGCGGAGGCAAAGATCGGAAAAGAGCTGCTCCCGTGCATCGCGGGCGTGCCGTTGCCGGGCGAGCGCGTCGGCGACAAGGTCTTCGACGGGAAGGAGGAGGCGGCGATCTTTCCCGGCGACCTGCCGGCCGATCCCGCGCGCGCCCTCGACATCGAGGCAGCTCAGCCCCGCGGCAGCGCGTCCTTCGTGCGCTTCCGCCCGCGCCGCGTGCTGCCGCCCGGCCCCGGTGGCGAAGCACCACCCGTTCCCCACATTAGGCTCGATCGCGCCCTCGAGTTCCTGATCGGAGACTGGCTCCAATGACGACCGCAGACGAGAGACGCCCGCGCGTGTTCGCGCCCGACGATCCCGCGCTCGTCATCGTCAAGGAGGAGCCTCAGGCGAGCGCTGCAGACACCGCCGCGCCCCCTCCCGGCGAGAGCGAGACGCCGCGCCTTCCGACCGCCGCCGACATCAAGCGCGGGTTCGGCTGGGGCGCGATGCTTTTGTCCGCCATGGCGGGCCTGACGGCGCTTGCCGCAGGCGTCGCCTGGACCCGCTTCATCAGCGAGGCTCTCGCCCGCGACGATCTCGTCGGCTGGATCGCTTCGGCCCTGCTCGCACTCTTCATGCTGGCCGCGGCAGTCATCGCCGCGAAAGAGCTCGTGGGCCTGCTCCGTCTCGCCCGGCTCGGTCGCCTGAAGAAGGACATCGACGCGGCGCTGCGCGACCGTGATATGAAGCGCGAGCGCTCTGCCGTTGCCGCCTTGAAGGAGCTGTTTGCCGGCCGCCACGACGCCCGCTGGGGCCTGCAGAGAATGAGCGAGCACGAGCGCGACGTACACGATGCGGGCGCGCTGCTCCGGCTCGCCGACCGCGAGCTGTTGGCGCCACTCGACGTCGAGACGCGCCGCCTTGTCATGAAGTCCGCAAAGCGCGTGGCGACCGTCACTGCGATGAGTCCCATGACCTGGATCGCCATGCTCTACGTCATGGCCGAGAATCTGCGCATGCTCCGCACCATCGCCACCGTCTACGGCGGCCGGCCGGGCTTCACCGGCGCGCTGCGTCTTGCCCGCCTCGTCGTCGGCCACATCATAGCCACCGGCGGAGTGGCCATGACCGACGATCTCTTGGGTCAGTTCCTCGGCCAGGACCTACTGCGCCGCCTGTCGCGCCGGCTCGGCGAGGGCGTGTTCAACGGAGCGCTGACCGCACGCATCGGCGTCGCGGCCATCGAGGTCACCCGCCCCCTCCCCTTCCTCGACGCGCCCCCGATCCGGGTCCGCGACCTCCTGCCGGAGTTGTGGAAGAAGACGCCAGCGGTTTGATCTCGGCCCCGCGGTGGCACACCGGCCGGAACAGAGCCAGGATCGCTAGATCACGTCTTGCAGGCGGCGGCGACACCGGCTACCCGTGGAAGCATGCAACAGCGCCGGACGCCCCCGGCGCCAGAGGAGAAGATTGCCGATGGCCGACGACGCCTTTGTGGCCCAGAAGGGCCCCTACCAGGTCGAGCTCGAGGAGGGCAAAGCCTATTTCTACTGTCGCTGCGGCCGTTCGGCGAACCAGCCCTTCTGCGACGGCGCTCACAAGGGCAGCGACATTTCCCCGCTCCGCTTCGTCGCGCCCTCGACCGGCACCTTCAATCTCTGCGGCTGCAAGGCGACCGACGACGAGCCGTTCTGCGACGGCACGCACAATATCATTTAACGCTCCACTCGGTGCCCGAGCCTCCGGGGCGGGACCCGAGTCCAGTGCAACGGTGTCGGACGCGCAGCGTCGGACACCGGGCATTCATCCACGCCATACGCGCCCGAGGATTCGAAACGCCTCCTTCCAACTCGTGCCGTCGTCGGAAAGTGCGTCGAGGAAATCGGACAGGCGCCGCGACTTCGTCACCGTATAGAGCGTCAACGCGGCTGCGAATACGAACACGCACGCGAATACCCCCGCTCGCCACCATGCCGGCTCATCCGCCCAGCTGATGAGGTTCATGCCGAGGAAGCCCGTCACCACGGTGCCGATGAGGCCGAATGTCGTCACGACGGTGAGCCGCACGACCGTATCGTTCTGCTTTCTCATGGCCTCGACATCGAGGAAATTGCCCATGTCCTGCAGCTCCTCGCGAACCTCGGCGTAGAGCGCGTCGAGGTTCAAGTGCTCGCGGATCATGGCGAACAGCTCGCGCGTCTGGGCCTGGTTCGAGATCTCGAGGAACCAGTACCGGTGCGCGAAGCGGAGAAAGTTCTCGAGTGCGTGACGCGTGTCGCGCTTGAAGATGCGGTTCGTTCTCTCGTCTGTGACGTCGAGCCGGCTAACCGCGGCCACCAGCCGGTCCGAGAACATCCGCAGCGCCGCCTTCTGGAAGTGGGCGATCAGGAACATCAGGAAGTGCTGGTGGCGAAAGCGGCCCAGCATGCCCCCGTGCGGGTTCAGAAAGAAGGCGTCGTTTGAATCGCCCAGCACCGCTAGCGTATTGCCGGCGGCAAGGAAGCGCGAGCCCGTAAGCCGCTCGCTGGTACCGGTATTGAAGTAGCGGTCGTAGCAGTAGCGCTCCTCGAAGTCGCCCAGATAGTCCTCCGAGTAAGGCAGCTCGGCCCCACCCGCCGGCTCGTTGGATAGCGCCAGCCGAATGTGGTCGGCGCGCGTCAGCGCATTCGGGTCCTCGAGTCCTAGGAACACCATGTAGGGCATCCGGTAGTACTCGAGCTGCCGGTAGCGCAGAAGGCCAGGCTTGTCGCTGTGGTAGAGCACGAGCGGCGAGAACAGGTATTCCCAGTGCGAGGCGACGCACGCGGCCCGGTGCTTCGAAACGTAGGTGAGAAACTTCTCTTTGTTCTCGTAGTCGGAGGCGGCCAGAACGCGTCCGCCGTCGTCGAGCCACTCGACTTTCCACGGGCAGTGGCCGCCGCAGCCGTCGCCTTCCCAATAGGCGGGATAGGCGCGGCCGAACCGGAAAAGCACTTTCTGAGCCAGATCGAGCGGCGCGTCGTCGAGCGCGACCTCGAGCGCCAGGATGACGATGTCGATGTCGAAGAAGAAGTAGAGGTCGCAGTGAACGATGTCGAGAATGACTGGCTCGTCGCCCTTCTCGAGCACGACCCTCGCTTTCGAGATGTCCTTCCTGCGCATGACGCGGATCGGGCTTTCGCCATAGGCCCGCTTCACCGCATGTCCAATTCCCTGCCCGTAGAGGAACCGCTGCACCGGCGGCAGGAAGGTCGCGAACTCGTTGTAGTGGCGCTCCTGAAACTCGTTGGGATCGCCGAACTCGTCGTCGACCTCGCTCCATGGATTGCCGGGCGACGGGCGTGCCAGATGCTCCCAGTGGTCCTGGATCGGCGCGTCCTCATCGAGCGGCAAGAGGTAGACCGGCCAGAGCAGGATCTGGCGCATGTGTCTTACGTGCTTCTCGGCCCTCATCGTGCCTGCGCCCTGGCTTTCAATAGGTCGTGCGGCCGCCCGCCTCTCTCCTAAACACCACGATTACGCCGAGCGCAATCTCGCCCCGCCGCGTCAGATGGGCTGGGGCAAATTGCGAAAATCCCAGCCGGCTCGGCCTGCGAGACCCGTCCTGCGGCCCGTCGGGAGGGCCACGCCTCACATCAGCCAGATGGACGCCAGCCCGAGGAAGGCGAAGAAGCCGACGCAGTCGGTTACCATGGTAACGAAAACCCCCGAAGCCGGCGCCGGGTCGAGGTCGAAATGATCCATGGCGAGCGGAATGAGGATCCCGGCGACCGCCGCAGCAAACAGGTTGACGATCATCGCCGAGCCGATCACGGCACCGAGCCTGCCCGAGCCGAACCAGAAAAACACCACGCTCGCCATGATGCTCGACAGCACGAGACCGTTGAGGAGGCCGACGAGCGCCTCGCGGCCGACCACCCTCGGGGTATTGGCGGCACCAAGCTTCTCGGTCGCCAGCGCCCGCACCGTGACCGTCATGGTCTGTGTGCCGGCATTGCCGCCGATCGAGGCCACTACCGGCATCAGGACCGCGAGTGCCACCATCTGCTCGATGGTGGCATCGAAGGCCTTGATGACGAACGAGGCCAGAATGGCCGTGCCGAGATTGACCACGAGCCACGGCACGCGGCTCTTCACCGTCTCGATGACCGTGTCGCCGAGACTTTCGTCGCCGACACCGGCGAGCTTTTTCATGTCCTCCTCGGCCTCGTCCTGGATGACCTCCACGACGTCGTCGACCGTGACCACGCCGACGAGCCGGTTGTTCTCGTCGACGACCGGCGCGCTCATGAGGTCGTAGCGCTCGAATTGGCGTGCCACTTCCTCCTGGTCGGCGGTGGCGAGCACGACGTGGCGCTCCTCCTCCATGATCTCCTCGACGCGTACGTCACGCTTGGAGCGCAGTAGGCGGGACAGGTCGACCGCGCCGAGCACGCGGGCCGCGGGATCGACGACGAAGATCTCCGAGAAGGTCTCCGGCAGATCCTCCGTCTCGCGCATGTAGTCGATGACACGCCCGACGGTCCAGAACGGTGCCACAGCCACGAAGTGGGCCTGCATCAGGCGCCCGGCGGTCTCCTCCGGGTACTCGAGGTTGCGCTCGAGCGCCGCGCGGTCGCCGACCGGGAGCTGGGAGAGAATCTCCTCCTTGTCGCTGTCCTCGAGGCTTTCGATCAGATAGGCGGCGTCGTCGGTATCGAGCTCGGTCACGGCCTTGGCCAGAAGCTCGTTCGGCAGCGCCTCGGAGAGCTGGTCGCGGACCGTCTCCTCGAGCTCGGACAGAACCTCGAAGTCGAACTGGGCCCCGAGCGTCTGGATGAGGACGACCCGCTCCTGCGGGTTCATAACCTCGATGAGGTCGGCGAGGTCGGGTGCCGGCAGGTCCTCGACCAGCGCGATGAGCCGTTCACGGTCCCGCCCGACCAGGGCTTCGGCGACGCGGGGAGCAAGGTCCACGACACCGCCCTCGCGCGCGGTTATCCCCTCCTCGTCGAGTGGCAAGCTGTTCATGACGGTTGTCGATCCGGATCGCGTCGCAGGCAACGAGTGAGCTGCCGAAGACATCAAGCACGATTCGAGGCCGCGGCCGGAAGGAGCACGTCACAAACCGCTTCATGATGCTGAAAGACAACATGTTTACGCGTCTGTAAATTGCAAGGCGCCATACCGGACGTGTATAGGTGGCGACAAGGTGCCCAGCACCCGCGAGCGGGTGACGGTGAGCCACAACCGGCCCCCTCACAGAGGGACCACCGGCAGGGGGGAAGATGACGTCGAAGCTTGGTCGAGGTGCGTTGGGCCTTATCATCACCTGGGTGTTCGCCTTGGCTGCCCAAAGCACTGAGGCCGCCGAGCCCGACCTTGCCGTGCCGCTGCCTGCAGCCTGCGCGGCCAAGACCGACGTCCTCGGCCTGTCGCGGGTGGTCGAGATCGACACCACAGCCGGACCGCGTTTCGGCGCCAGCCAATACAAGGACAACGCTTTCCTAGAGGATGGCGAGGTCGTGCTCACCTTCGACGACGGCCCCGCACACAAATACACGCTGGCCGTGCTCGACGCACTCGACGCCGAATGCACACGAGCGACCTTCTTCCCGGTCGGTCGCATGGCGCTCGCCGACCCCGAGACCTTGAGGGAGGTGGCCAAGCGCGGCCACACGGTCGGATTGCACTCCTGGTCGCACAAGAATTTCAAGAGCATCTCGACCGCCAAGGGCAAGGAGGAGATCGAGCTCGGCCTCTCGGCTGTCAACCACGTCCTCGGCGCACCGCCGGCGCCGTTCTTCCGCTTCCCCTATCTGGCCGATACCAAGACTGCCCTTTCCCATCTCGAGACCAGGAACCTCGGCGTGTTCTCGATCGAGGTCGACTCTCGCGATTTCACGACCCGCAATCCCGGTAACGTGCTTCGCAACGTCGTCAATCAGCTCAAGACCGCGAGAAAGGGCATCATT
Organism: Alphaproteobacteria bacterium; assembly: GCA_019137195.1. Taxonomy (GTDB): domain Bacteria; phylum Pseudomonadota; class Alphaproteobacteria; order Rhizobiales; family Hyphomicrobiaceae; genus CBDCUQ01. Next base: position 8,114 of record JAGVSR010000144.1, on the reverse strand, counting down.
CTGTTCCACGATCTCCAGCCCTCGACCGCGAGCGCCATGCCGAGCGTGCTGGCCGCCTTGCGCACCGGGGGCTTCAAGGTCGTGCATCTGATCCCCAAGGCGCCGGCAGCGACGTTACCGGAGTACGACGCCGTCCTCGCCAAGGAGTTCGAGCGGCGCAAAGGCGTGGTCGCCTCGGCAGCCGTCAGCGAGGCGGCTGCCGGTGCTGCGAAGGGGACCGAGGCCAGCGGCCAAGCCACGCCGAAGGGCGACACGCCGCCCGTAGCTGCCTCCGACGGCCCCAAGCCCCGGCCGCGCGCCAAGAAACCGTTCTGGCGCCCTGCCGGCGACGACTGGCAGCTTCGTGGCTACATCGGCGACGAATAGGGTACAAACTCTGTAAACCGGTGCAGGCGTACATCATAGGCGGGCCCGTTGCGCCGAATTTGGGCGCATGATCCCTTGAGTTGCGCATAATATTCGCAGACTGTACGTCCTTCGACTACGGACCCTGCCCACCAACGAAAGCGAGACACATGAAAAGCGCCCTCGCCCTCGCCGTGGTTTCCGTCGCTCTTCTGTCGAGCGGGCAGGCATCTGCAGGTTGCAGCGACCCGGCCGAGGCGCTGCCGGTGTCGCGCGTCGTCGAGATCGATACCTCGACAGGTCCGCTGTACGGCGAGATGTCGAGGTTCGAGCGAGAAGAGAGGTTCCTCGCACCGAAGGAGGTCGTGCTGACCTTCGACGACGGGCCGATGCCGTCCGTCACCAATCCGATCCTAGAGGCGCTCGACCGCTACTGCACCAAGGCGACGTTCTTTTACGTTGGTCAGATGGCGGTGGCCTACCCGGCCGTCGTCAAGGATGTGATCGCACGCGGCCACACGGTCGGCACCCACACCTGGTCGCATCCCATGAGCCTGCCACGCCGCTCGTTCGCCAAGGCGACGGCCGAGATCGACAAGGGCTTCGCCGCCGTCGCGCTCGCCGCCGGACAGCCGATTGCCCCCTTCTTCCGCTTCCCCGGTCTCAGCGACAGCGATCCGCTGCTCGGCTACCTGCAGACCAAGGGTATCGCGGCCTTCACCGTCGACGTCATCTCGAACGACAGCTACACGGCGAGCCCGCAGCGTCTGACCGACCGCGTCACTCGCGAGATCCAGCGCAAGGACGGCGGCATCGTTCTCTTCCACGACATCAAGCGCTCGACTGCCAAGGCGCTTCCCGGCATCCTCGCCTGGCTCAAGGCCAACGGCTACAAGGTCGTCCATATCCGGGCCAAGGCACCGATGCCCGCGGTCGCCGGATACGACGCGGAACTGGCGCCGCGGCTCGCCAAGGCCGAACCCGCCCCAGCCGACCCGCATCTTCTACCGGCGTCGGCATCGGCCGCTCCAGCCGCAGAGGCCACTGTCACTGGACCCGCCCCGGGCGCGCCAGCCGCAGAGGCGACGACGCTGGCCGATCGTACCGAGCCACCAGTCACCGCCCTGGCGCCGCCCGCACGAACGCGTGCGCCCATGCCGGCCGCCGCAGCGGTGGCCGAGTCCGAGCCCGACCGCACCGTCGGCGCCCGCCGCAAGTCGCGCACGGAGCAGCTCGCGCCACCAGCCCGCCATACCGCAATGCGCCGCAAGGCAAAGCGCCAGACCGTGACCTTCATCGGCTTTTGAGCGGCACTTGATCGGCAGAGAACGGGTTTGCCTCGAGATGGCCGGAAGGCCAGCCGAACCACTATCGCTCGACGGGCTGCCGCAAGACAGATGGGCGCTGGCTGCCTCGACGCTCGAGACGCCGCTGCAATGGAGCCCGTCAACGGCTTTCCTGCACCAGAGACGCGCTCGAGGCTCACGCATGCATCGGTCCCGTGCCAAGCACGATGAATAGCCCCAGGTACCCATTCTACCCGGGGCTCGATTACAAGACGGATGAAGCTGAGATCGCGTACATCGCCGCGTCGGCCGGCCCGCCAGCGGGAACGCCACCGGTCGCCCGGATTGAGCCCTGTGCCGCGCGCCTGAAGCTGGAGCTGCCCCCATTCGCAGGGCATTGGTGCGGTTGAGAGGACTCGAACCTCCACGCCTTGTGAGCGCTACCACCTCAAGGTAGTGCGTCTACCAATTCCGCCACAACCGCAACCCAGGTCCTGGAACCCGTTCGGGGTCTGGTAGTCCCCCGAGGCCGCCCGAACTAACAGAGCCGGACCGCTCTGGCAAGCCTGATCGCTCTATGCCGCACACGGGGTGTCGATCTGGCCGTACCCGTACGTGAACCGGCCCCCGACCGCGCCGCCGGACTGCCCCACATAGCCTATATGAATTGTGTCCCGATGCGGCGTGCGGCGCCCGGGATGATCTGCTGGCGCCGTCCCCTCCACGAGCTGACACGGTGGCCTATGCGCACAGGTGACGCCGGGACGTGCTACCCGTACCGGGTGTCGTCGCGGCCTCACGCCGGTCACGCTTACCAGGCGCCGTCGCAGTCGTGCCATCGCCGCGCCCTGCTGGAGCGGAAGCGGACATGATATAGGCCACCAGCATCACACTACGGAGTTTTCGATAGATTGAGGCGTGCCGGTCGGCGGGTGCCGCTGGGACACCGCCTCAGGTCCAAACTGGGAATCTCGATGAACGACGACGTCCGCGCCCCCCCCTCTGCACTCTCAGTCGGGTGGGCCGTGAGCCCCGGGCTCACAGACTACGAGCACGCCGTCGCGGTGATGGAGCGCCGGGTCGCCGCCATCGCCGCCGCCCGGGAGCGCGAGCTCGTATGGCTGCTCGAGCACCCACCGCTCTACACGGCCGGGACCAGTGCCCGCCCCGAGCACCTGAAAGACCCCGGCCGCTTCCCCGTGCATTCGGCCGGCCGCGGCGGACAGCTCACCTACCATGGCCCCGGACAGCGCATTCTATATGTGATGCTGGACGTCCGTCGTCGCTTCGGTGGCGACGTCCGCCTGTTCGTCGCCACCCTCGAGCGATGGATGATCGCGGCGCTCGCCCGTCTCAACATCGAAGGCCAAACGGTCGAAGGCCGAACCGGGGTGTGGGTCCGCGATGCGCAGGGCTCGGGGGACGGCGAGCCGTCACTCTCCAAGATCGCGGCCCTCGGGCTCAGAGTTCGCCGCGGCGTGAGCTTCCATGGGCTATCACTCAACGTGACACCCGACCTCTCCCACTACGATGGTATCGTGCCGTGTGGGATCGCGGATGCCGGCGTCACGAGCCTCGAAAGACTCTCGGCCACCTGCTCCATGAAAGATGTGGATAACGCGCTGAAAAGCGCCTTCGGGACCATGGTAGCGCCCATCGAGCCCTCCGCTCCGCCATCGTGAAGGCCAGAGTCGTCTAGTCCCCAAAACGCGAAGACGCCCGGCCTCCCTGGGGAAGCCGGGCGTCTCAAAGCACCGTCTCGAGCTTGCTACGGGCGAGGGCTGGAAAACGCAGGGCTGCCGGCTTCGCTGTCTGGCGCTTCTGCCGGCGCGCCCCTGTCGTCGTTCCAGAGCTGTCCATTCTCGATCGATGTCACCTCGGAACCTTCAAGCACGTAGGGATCACCGCCATTGGGACCGAGGCGTACGAAGCAGCCCTTGAGGCACACTCCGTCCAGAACAGCACCCGGTTCAACAACATGATCTTGCTTGGATTCTCCCTCTTCCACGGTCACCGTTCTGGGCTCCGGGTCGAGGTTCGCTACACTGGCCGCAGAGGCAGCTGATGCAGCGAGGAGGGCTTCGATCGTGAGCGCCGCGATGACTGATCTCTGCATCGTGGCCAGCTCCCGAAGCTCGGGACAGGAAACTCTTACTTCTTCTTCTTCGCAGCCGGCTTCTTCGCGGCCTTCTTGGCGGCAGGCTTCTTAGCAGCTTTAGCCATTGTCTCAGTCCTTCCGTTGTTGACCCGGCTTTGCACACGGGCCGTTATCCGGTCCGACTCGCGCCGGACCTGATTCCACTCTGAGGAGAATCAATCCCCTCTTCAAACGGAATTTTCCGGTGACGACTATCGAATTTTTCGATAGATAGGCCACAGTCGCTTCCGACGCGCCGAGCGCCACATGGACATCAATCTTGCGCGAACGTTCCTCGCGGTGACCGAGACCGGCAGCTTCATCGAGGCTGCACAGAAGCTCAACATCACGCAATCCACGGTTTCCGCGCGCATCAAGGGCCTCGAGGACCTGCTCGGACGTCCGCTGTTCGAGCGCTCGAAGTCGGGTGCGGAGCTGACCGCTGCCGGCGAGCAGTTCCGCAAGCACGCGCTGGCACTCGTCAGGGTGTGGCAACGTGCGCAGCTCGAGGTGAGCCTCTCCGACCAGCATCGCGATCACTTCGCCATCGGGGCGCCGATATGCCTGTGGCAGGGATTTCTGCTTCGGTGGGTGTCGGAGCTGCGCACCGACAACCCCGACATCGCCGTCTCCGCCATTGGCAGCGCGTCGGACGTGCTCACCCAGCGCCTCATCGAGGGCACGCTCGACCTCGCGGTCATGTACCGGCCGATACAGCCGCCCGGACATTTGATCGAGCACCTGTTCGACGAGGAGTTCGTGCTCGTCTCAAGCGCGAACGGCGCCTCCCGCAAGGGCGGCAGCGACTACGTGTTCATCGACTGGGGCCAGGAGTTCGAGCAGGACCACGCTGCCGCCTACCCAGAGCGATCGAGCCCCGGCCTCAACCTCGACATCGGCACGGTCGGCATCGATTACCTGCTCGCCAACGAGGTTTCGGCCTATTTCCCCATGCGCATGGTGCGCTCCCACCTCTCGCGCGGCAGGCTGCGGCAGCCCAAGCGGGCCCGGCGCTTCGTCTATCCGGTCTACATGGTCTATCCCGAGACCCACGACGAGGAGGCCTACGAGCCGGTGCTGGATGCGCTTCGGCACGAGGCCGGCCGCTTCAGAAGCTGATTACCCTCCCGCCCGCGATACGCACCGACGGTACGTCTTCCATGCTCACGCTCTCGCTTCTTCGCCACGCCAAATCGAGCTGGGACGACCCCACAGGACGGGACTTCGACCGCGGGCTCGCAGCCCGCGGCACCGAGGCCGCGCCGCGCATGGGGCGGACCATGCGCGGCCTCGGCCTGATGCCGGACCTCGTGCTCTGCTCGCCAGCCGCGCGAACGCGGGCGACACTCGGCCTCGTCTTGCCGGAGCTCGGCGGGCCGGCTCCCGAGGTGCGCTACGACGACCGTCTCTACCTGGCGTCGTCCGCGGATATCCTGAGCCTCGTTCGCGGCCTGCCCGCGAAGGCGGGACATGTCCTCCTCGTCGGCCACAACCCTGGCCTCCACGCCCTCGCCACGGAGCTCACGGGCAAGGGCGACGCCGAGGCTAGCCAGGCCCTCCTCGACAAGTTTCCGACCGCCGCCCTCTGCGTCCTTGGATTCGAGGCCGCTCGATGGGCCGGCGTTGGCCCCAGAAAGGGCACTCTCCTCCACTTTCTGACGCCGAGACGGCTAGCGGCAGCCAAGTCCTGAACCCCATTTTGGACTGTAAGCCATCGCGGCTTTCCCCTAAAACCGCTCCAGTCCAAGGTCCCCAACGGTTCCGCACCCATGCTCCTGCTCATCGATAACTACGACAGCTTCACCTACAATCTGGTCCACTACCTGGGCGAGCTCGGAGCGCAGTGCGAGGTGCATCGGAACGACAAGATCACGGTCGACGAGGCGCTCAAGAAGAAGCCCAAGGCGATCGTGCTTTCGCCGGGCCCCTGCACGCCGAACGAGGCCGGCATCTGCCTCGACCTCGTCGCCAAAGCGGGAGCGACCATTCCTCTCCTCGGCGTCTGCCTCGGCCACCAGTCGATCGGACAGGTCTACGGCGGCAAGGTGATCCGGGCCCCGGAGCCGATGCATGGCAAGCTGTCGACTATCCGCCATACCGGCAAGGGCGTGTTCAAGGGGCTGCCCGAGCGCTTTCAGATCACGCGCTATCACTCTCTCATCGTCGAGCGGAAGACGCTTCCAGACTGCCTCGAGGTGACGGCCGAGACAAACGACGGCCTCATCATGGGGCTCCAGCACAGGACCCACCCCGTGCATGGCGTCCAGTTCCACCCCGAGAGCATTGCCTCCGAGCAGGGTCATGCGCTTCTCGCCAACTTCCTCGAGCTCGCCGGCATGAACCCGAAGCGCAAGAACGCCTCGAAGCCGCGCGATGCGGCGTGAACGTGTCGGACCCTCTGGGCCCGACACCGGAATTCGATCTCAACCGTCCCAATCGACCGCCGGTGTCAGACCCGGAGGGTCTGGCACCGCCGATCCCATGCAGATCAAGCCCATCATCGCCTCGCTCGCCGCCGGCACCGCCCTCACCGAGGACGAGATGCACGACGCGCTCGATCTCATGACCGAGGGCCATGCCACGCCAGTCCAGATGGGCGCATTTCTGATGGCACTCCGGCTGCGCGGCGAGACGGTTGCGGAGATCACCGGCGCGGCCCGGCTCCTGCGCTCGAAGATGCTCACGGTCGACGCGCCAGCCGGAGCGATCGACATCGTCGGCACCGGCGGCGACGGTCACAACACCTATAACGTTTCGACCTGCGCCGCCCTCGTCGCCGCAGGCGCGGGCCTCAAAGTCGCCAAGCATGGCAACCGCTCGGTCTCCTCGCTCTCGGGCGCCTCCGACGTGCTGGCGGCCCTCGGCGTCAAGCTCGACGTGCCGCCCTCGACCAACGAGCGGGCGATCCGCGAAGCCGGCTGCGGCTTCCTATGGGCCCCGGTCCATCATCCCGCCATGAAGGCGTGGGCGGCCGTACGCGGCGAGCTAGGCATTCGCACCATGTTCAATATGCTCGGGCCCCTGTGCAATCCTGCCTCTGTCAAACGGCAGGTGCTGGGCGTCTTCGACGACCGGTGGGTGGAGCCATTGGCTCACGTCCTCAAGAACCTCGGCTCGGAGCATGCCTGGGTCGTCCACGGTGCCGACGGCCTCGACGAGCTTTCGACCACGGGGCCGACCAGGGTTGCCGAGCTCAGGAACGGCGCCGTGCGGGTCTTCGAGGTGACGCCGGACAGCGCCGGGATTCCCCGCGCGAGCCTCGCCGATCTCAAGGGTGGCGACGCCCAGGTCAACGCAGCAGCTCTGCGCGGCGTGCTCGCGGGCGAGGCCGGGCCCTATCGCGACATCGTCCTCTTGAACGCCGCTGCCGCGCTCATTGTTGGCGGCAAGGCCTCGACCATCAGGGACGGTGCGGCGCTTGCCGCCGCCGCCATCGACGATGGCCGTGCGTCTGTCGTCCTCGACCGGCTCGTCGCAATCACGAACGCGTAGCCTGGACCGCGAGAACGCGGGCAAACTTGAACGACGTTCGGCCTGCCGGACGCCATTGTCGGGCCTCGCGTGGCCTGCGCCCCGCTCACGGCAACCTACGCCACCTCTCGCGCACTTTCCATGATCGCAGCCACGCCCATGCCGCCAGCGGTGCAGATAGAGATGAGCCCGCGTCCGCCGCTGGTGTCGAGGAGCTTCGCCAGCGTAGCCACGATCCGGGCACCCGTGGCCGCAAAGGGGTGCCCGACTGCGATCGACGAGCCCTTGACGTTCATTTTCGTTCGCTCGATGGCCCCCAATGGCCCGTCCTTCCCGAGCTTTGCCTTGCAGTAGGCGGGGTCCTGCCACGCCTTCAGCGTGCATAGCACCTGGGCCGCGAACGCCTCGTGGATCTCGTAGAAGTCGAAATCCTGGAGTGTGAGGCCGGTGCGGTCGAGGAGCTTCGACACGGCGATGGTGGGCGCCATCAGGAGCCCCTCTCCGGCTACGAAGTCGTTGCCCCAATGCTGACCGTGAGTGAGGTAGGCCTGAATCGGCAGCCCACGCGCCTTGGCCCAGTCCTCGCTGGCGAGAAGCACGGCCGCCGCACCGTCGGTCAACGGCGTCGAGTTGCCGGCCGTCAGCGAGCCCTTGGGCCCCTTGTCGAAGGCAGTCTTCAAGCTCGCGAGCTTGTCGAGGCTGATGTCGGGGCGGAGATTGTTGTCGCGGAAGACGCCGAAGGCGGGCGTCACGAGGTCGTCCATCCAGGCATCGCGATAGGCGGCGCCGGCCTTCTGGTGACTTTCGAGGGCGAGCTGATCTTGCTCCTCGCGGCCGATCTGCCATTCCTGGGCCATCAGCTCGCAGTGCTGGCC
>JAGVSR010000142.1 GCA_019137195.1 Alphaproteobacteria bacterium | reverse complement strand
GTGTCCGAGTATCTGTCGCTGATCATGACGCTCATCTTCGGCTTCGGAATCTGTTTCCAGCTGCCGGTCATCCTGACGCTGCTCGCCCACACCGGACTGGTCTCGTCAGACGCGCTCAGAGCCGGCCGACGCTATGCGGCAGTCGGCATTTTCGCTGCCGCGGCCGTGCTCACGCCTCCCGACGCGCTCTCCATGGTCATCATGGCGCTGCCGACGGTGCTGCTCTACGAGGCCTCCATCCTGGCGGTGCAATGGGTCGAGAAGCGGCAGCTGGCGACCAGCACGACCGATGCCGGCGGCACCGAGGGCGAGAGCACGCCTTAGCTTGTGTTTGTACCGTCAGCTCGCGAGCTTAAGAGGCTTGACGGCTGCCTCTCTGCGAGCAGGTCATAGAGGGACTGGCGGGATATGCCGAGCGCGCGGGCGACCTCGGCTTTCGCGGCCGGAACGGCCGGCAGCACGATCTCGCGCAGAATCGCGCCCGGGTGCGTCGGGCAGCGGTCGGGAGATCGCTTACAGGCTGACGTCATAACTTACTCGCGCCCTTCTCAGTGATAATCCTCAAAGTCCACGTCGATGGAATCCTGGTCGTTCCAACCGAACGCAATCCTCCAGTTCGCGGACACCGATCCTGCGAAGCGGCCCTTCGATTGTCCGGCCAACCTGTGAAAGCCGAACCCTGGCAGATTGAGATCCTCAGGCTTCTCGGCGGCGTCCAGTAGATCGAGGATCATTGTTATCCGACCAATGCGGTCAGGCGGCAGCTTGGACGCATCGTTACGCTCCCAGAACCGCTTGAGAGCGCGGCCGCGAAATGACGAGATCATATCGGCTCCGTTTTCCTTCTGCCTTTCGTAACCGTTCGGAGCGTTGCCATCCCTAATCGCGTCACGCCGAATCTAATGCCGGCTTGCAGGGAGTGTAAGCTATAGGTTGGCGAAATGTCATGTGTTGCCTTACGAATTCTGAGACCAATGGGCCACCTAGACCGCCGCCGCCGTCGGGCCTATACCGTGGCGCAACAAATCAATCTGCAGGACGACTCCCGTGTTCGACATCAAATGGATCCGTGACAACGCCGAGGCTTTCGATGCTAGCCTGAAGCGGCGCGGGCTCGAGGGGCAGGCGGCTAGGCTGATCGAGCTCGACGAGGCGCGCCGCCGTCACCTGACCAAGCTCCAGGAGGCGCAGGGACGCCGCAACGCCGCGTCCAAGGAGATCGGCAAGGCGATGGCGGCCAAGGACAGCGCCACCGCCGACAGGCTCAAGGCCGAGGTTGCCGAACTCAAGGAGTTCATCCAGGGCGGCGAGGAGGAGGAGCGCCAGTTGAACGCTGCCCTCGAGAAGGCGCTCGCCGTCATACCGAACATGCCGCGGGAGGAGGTGCCCCTCGGCAAGGACGAGCACGACAACAAGGAGGTGCGCAAGGTCGGGAGCCCGAAGAAATTCGACTTCAAGCCCAAGGAGCACTTCGAGATCGGCGAGGGTCTCGGGCTCATGGATTTCGAGACCGCGGGCAAGGTGTCGGGCGCGCGTTTCGTGTTCCTCAAGGGGGCACTCGCCCGGTTGGAGCGCGCAATTGCCTCGTTCATGCTCGACCTGCATACGGCACCGTCGAAGGACGGGCTTGGTGGCTACACCGAGCACGTGCCGCCGATCCTGGTGAAGGATCCTGCCGCCTACGGCACCGGCAACCTGCCGAAGTTCGCCGAGGATCTGTTCCAGACGACCAACGGCTTCTGGCTGATCCCGACCGCCGAGGTGCCGCTGACGAACATGGTGAGAGATCAGATCCTCGACGAGGACCATTTGCCGATGCGGCTGACCGCGTGGACGCCCTGCTTCCGCTCCGAGGCGGGGGCTGCCGGCAAAGACACGCGCGGCATGATCCGCCAGCACCAGTTCTCGAAGGTCGAGCTCGTCTCCATCACCACGCCCGAAGCCTCGCTCGACGAGCACGAGCGCATGACGGCCTGCGCCGAGGAGGTCCTGAAGCGCCTCGGCCTGCCGTTCCGCACCATCCTCCTCTGCACCGGCGACATGGGTTTCGCCTCGCAGAAGACCTACGACATCGAGGTCTGGCTACCCGGGCAGGACACCTATCGCGAGATCTCGTCGTGCTCGGTGTGCGGCGACTTCCAGGCCCGGCGCATGGGCGCCCGCTATCGTCCAAAGAACGCCAAGGACGTGCGCTATGTGCATACGTTGAATGGCTCAGGCCTCGCCGTCGGGCGCACGCTCGTCGCCGTGCTCGAGAACTACCAGAATGCCGATGGCTCGGTGACCGTGCCCGAGGCGCTCCGTCCGTACATGGGCGGGCTCGACGTGATCAGCAAGGCGTAAGGTCCTTCCGGTTCTTCTCTCCCACGGGCAGGGCGACAGCAGGTTGAATCCCCTCACCCCGTCGCCCTGCGCTTGTTGCGACGGGGAGAGGGGACACCGCCGATGGCAATCGCCCCAACAGTGAGCACCTTCTCGATGCGCATCCTTCTCACCAACGACGACGGCGCCGGGGCGCACGGGCTCGCGGTCCTGAAGGAGATCGCGCTGTCGCTCACCGACGACGTGTGGTCCGTGGCTCCGGAGATGAACCAGTCGGGCGCCTCGCACGCTCTCACGCTGCAGGTGCCGCTGCGCTACCGCGAAGTTGGCGAGAGGTCGTTTGCGGTCCGCGGCACCCCGGCCGACTGCGTGATCATGGGCATCAAGCACGTCCTCAAGGATCACCCGCCTGATCTCGTGCTGTCGGGCGTCAACCACGGCTCAAACCTCGCCGAGGACGTCACCTATTCCGGCACCATTGCCGGGGCCATGGAAGGCACATTGCTCGGTATCCGCTCCATCGCCATGAGCCTCACCATGGGCTTCGATCCAGAGGGGCGGCACAACTGGGCTACCGCGCGCGAGCTCGGGCCCGTGCTTGTGAAGCGGCTTCTCGCCACGCAATGGCAGCCGGGAGTGCTCATGAATGTCAACTATCCCGACCTGCCGCCGGGCGAAGTCAAGGGCATCGCGATCACGACCCAAGGTCGGCGTGATCAGGGCGGCCTCCATATCGAGGAGCGGCGCGACACCTGGGGCGATCCCTATTTCTGGGTCGGGTTCGAACGCCGCCGCGCCGACCCGCCGGAGGGCAGCGACCTGTGGGCCATCATGATGGGCAAGGTCTCGGTGACGCCGCTGTCCATGAACATGACGCACCACCTGACGCGAGACGAGATCGCGGCCGACTTCACGGCCAATCCCGCCCTCGGTCGCCGCGGCGGATCTGCAACCTGAGCGAAGCCCAGAGCTAGCGTCAGAAACCGCACCGAAGCCGTTGCTCTGCCGCAATCTTTCCCAACGTGCTGCACAATCGGGGCGTACGTCTGCATCATGGAGGCGATCCCGGCGGGCGGGACCGTGCCCCTCGGTGCATTGTCTCGCGAGCACGACGCACTCGCAGCGCATGACGGGACCCCGGTCGTCCGCACCATCGCCTCGGCGAGCCAGCCGAAGGCTGGCGAGGTTCGATGAGGGGAGCCCACGGCCGTTAAGGCCTCTTTAACCGATTAAAGGTTAATGGATGGTGGGTTAGTCGTGCGTATCATGGTGAGTGTTGTGCAAAGCGTCCATCCCGTCTCGCGTTCTTTGAGCCGTTGCGCCGGTCTTATGGCCGCCGCGTTTGCCGTACTTGCCGGTGGCTGCAGCGCCGACATCGCGCGCTTCGATTTCGCCAACGCCAATCTGGCCGATCCGAACCAGACGAGTTCGATCCCGAAGCCGACCGAGCCCATGCGCGACAAGCGCTCCGGCCTGCTCGGAGACGAGGGCACACCGCATTTCGGCGCGACGCCCGCTTCCGAGTCGCCCGGCGGCGCCTACTACCCGCCACAGACCCGTCGCTCCGAGTCTGTTGCCTCACAGCCCTTGTCCGACGCAACGCCGCCCGCGCCACAGTCGCCGCCGGCCGCCAAGAAGGTGGCCGCGCTCGAGCCTGCGTCGGCGCGCGCCACGCCGGTCGTGCCGACGACCATGATGGACCATGCCCAAGTGTCGAAAGGGCGTGAGATCGAGGTCATGGAGGGCGACACGCTGTTCGGCCTCGCCAAGCGCAACCAAGTGTCGATGAACGACCTCATGAACGTCAACGGGCTCACGAGCACGAACCTGAAGCCCGGCCAGAAGCTCTACCTGCCGCAGACGAGGATCGTCGAGAAGGCGGTGCCGCATACGGCGCCCGTGGTGCCGACCATCGCGGCGCCGGCTCCCGCCCAGGCGCCGGCCGATTGGACCGGCAGCTACACGGTTCAAGCGGGCGACAGTCTCTACGGCATCGCCTCCCGCAACAAGATCAAGGTCGCAGACCTGCAGCGCTACAATGCCATCACCGACGCGCGGAAGGTGAAGCCCGGTCTTGTGCTCAGAATGCCGGGCAGCGTCGGCGGAGCAGCCCCACAGGCTCAGCCTGCCGCAACCACGACGGCCGAGGCGGTGCCTTCCGCGGCGGCACCTGGCGCGATGGCCACACCCGGTGCCCAGCCGGCCAACACTCCAGCCACGATTTTGAACGGCGAGCAGAAGGTGGCAGCACTGACGCCGCCCAATACGGCGACCGATGCCACGCCCTCTGCGCAGGCTCTGCCTGCTGCCCCGGCCGTCAAGCCGTCCCAGCCCGGCTCGGGATCGATTGCCGGCACGCCGAAGCTTCGCTGGCCGGTCGAGGGCAAAATCATCTCGGGCTTTGGCCGCCGGCCGGACGGCACGCACAACGACGGCGTCAACGTGTCGGTGCCGGCGGGAACGGAGATCCACGCCGCCGAGGACGGCACGGTCGCCTACTCCGGCAACGAGCTCAAGGGCTACGGCAACTTGCTCCTCATCCGCCACGACAACGGCTGGGTGACGGCCTACGCGCACGCCGACCATCTGCTCGTCCAGCGCGGGGACACCGTGAAGCGCGGTCAGGTGATCGCCAAGGCCGGCAAGACGGGCCAGGTCGACCAGCCGCAGGTACACTTCGAGGTTCGCCAGGGCCAGAAGCCCGTCGATCCGACGCCGTTCATGGAAAAGATGTAGGGCAAGCGCTCTGCAAGGCTCACGAATTCTCCCGCCCTGCCCTCCTGCCGGAGGGCAGGGCGGTCTCGTTTGCGGGCTCCCCGCCTTCAGTCGTCAGAAGCCACCGAACAGGTCCATCAGCGAGCCGCCCTGGCTCTTGCCCTTCTTGGCTTGCTTGGTGCTGCCGCCCTGTGGACCAGGATCGGGTCCGCCGAAACCACCGAACAGGAAGCTGATGGGATCGCCCGCCATCTCGTACTCGGGGAGGCGCTGGAACTTGACCGGCGCCAGGTGGTCGGGACCGACATCGATCTGGCTCCATTTTCCGGCGAGCGCGAGCTTGATCCTCTGCTCGTGTCCGTAGACGTCGCGGAAGATGCTCTCCTTGCCGTCGTCTCCGATGGCCTCGGTGAAATAGGTGACGTGAACGGGGATTCTGGTCTTGACCTCGACCGGCGTCTCGACGGGCGCGGCACCGACGATGGCGTCGATCCGCGCGCGGTCCCAGCCCTGATCCTCGCGAAGCAGCACCTCGGCGAGTCTCAGGGGATCGCGGACGCGCATGCAGCCGTGACTGAACGGCCTGCTCGCCTCGTTGAAGAGCCCCTTCGACGTCGTGTCATGCATGTAGACGCCGTGCTTGTTGGGGAAGGTGAACTTCACCTGACCGAGCACGTTCGAGGGCCCCGGAGGCTGGTAGATCTCGTAGTTGCGGATGTCGACGCTGCCCCAGCTCACGCCCGAGGGATTGATCTCGCGGCCGTTGTAGGAAACCTTGAGCCCCTGGCGCTGGATGGCTCCGCCGCCGCGCGCCATGCTCGGGTAGAGTTCGCGCACCTTGATGCTCATGGGCACGTTCCAGCGCGGGTGGAACCAAATGGTCTCGATGGCGTCGTCGAAGACCGGCGTTTGCTTCGAAACCTCGCCCGTGATCACCCGCTCCTCGTGGATCACGGCGCCGTCTTTGACGACGCGCACCATGAACTCCGGGATATTGACCCAGACGTAGAGGCGGCCGAGGTCGTCGGGCATCCAGCGCCACGCTTCCATGTTGGCCAGAAGTCTGTCGGGGCTCGGCTGCTCGACGTTGTTGAGCGCGGCCCGGGTCGAGTTGCCGACGATGCCGTCGGCGCGTGTCCCCTTTTCGGACTGGAAGCGCTTTACCGCGTCGGCGAGCGTCGGGTCGTAGAGCGTCTCGTCTGCATCGGCCGGCGCGGCGACGGCGAGACGCTTTCTCAGGAGCGGGATCTGCGTGTGCTTCTGGCCGGGGACGAGCCTCGGCCCGTCAGGAATGATGACGATCTCAGGGGTTGCACGGGCGCCGCCGACGAGCGCGAGGTAGGTCTGGCGCAGCCGCTCGAACCCGGCGTGCTGGGGATGCACGCTCCGGAGCGCGGCGGCGGCGTCGCCTGCGCTCGCGAGCTCGATCAGGAGCTGTTGCGGGTCTTTGTACTGCGGAAAGCGATCGATGTACGACGAGAGCTGCTTGGGCGGCATCGGGATGCGTCCGCCGCGAGCGTAGCGAACGTATTTCAGCACCGCGAGGCCGAAGCCGAGCTCGGCCTCGATGCGCACGTCGCGCTTTAGCTCCGGGCCACCCTCGTTGCCGATCGCGGGCGGCACGAAATCGGCCGGGCTCAAGCCCCAATCTGCAGCCTTCAGCAGCTCGGCTACGAGCGCTTGCGCCCGCTTGTTGTACCCCGTCGGTGCGACCCAGAAGGCGTCGTCCTTCCGCCGCTCGTAGAGATCGACCAGCGCCTGCCAGTCGGCGGCCTCCTCCTCCTTCGGCTTGCCGCTCAGCAGACGGGCGCGGATGTCGGCGCCGATGGGATCGAAGGCGGGACTGGCCGACTCCACATGCCCGCCCGCCGCAGGTTCGGGAGCGGCAGGCATTGCGGCCGCAGCATCCATCGCTGCGGGAGCCGCAGAACCAGAAGGCGCCGGAGGCGTGGGCGAAGCCGGCAGCACATGGCTCGCGTCGGCGGAAGGCACGAGAGGAGCGGGAGCCTCCTGAGCCGCAACCGGCGAGACGGCAATGAGGACAGCAGCCACACACGCGGCGCCAGTCGCGGTTACGGTACGCATACGATCGTCTCCCTCGAGAAGCGCCGAGAGGCTATCCGAGCGCGCCGAACCTGAGAAGATCGGTGGAAGTGCGAGCGGCAGGAGGCTGTCGGATGTAGAGCCACCTGTTGCCGTTTTGCCAAAGCCCAGGACCCGTGCAGGGACGGTAGGGCGGCCAGAACGAAAGCCGCCACGCGCCCGAGGCTCGCGCCCCGCGTCCACGTGGTCACGGCTCCGGTCGGCGCTGAACGGTCGGTCCGTGCTCAGAACCCGCCGAACACAGAGTTGAACACGCTCTGTGCCGTGTCCTCCTTCTGGCGCGGGCGGCGCTGGGCCGAGGCGACACCCGGGACGCGGGTCTGGTCGAGGGGGGCCAGATGGTCGGTCGGAACGTCGATCTGGCTCCATTTTCCGGCGAGCGCGAGCTTCAAGCGGCGCTCGTGGCCGTAGACGTCGGCCCAGGTCTCGATCTTGCCCTTGTCACCGATGCGGGCGGTGAAATACGTGATGTGAACCGGCACCTTCCGGTTGAGCTCGACGATATTGTGCTCGGGCCCGTTGGCGACCGCGTCGTCGGCCCGGGCGCGATCCCAGCCCTGGTCGTGGCCGAGGATGATGGTCGCCATCTCGAGCGGGTTCCTGATGCGCATGCAGCCGTGGCTGACGGCCCGTCGCGACCAGGCGAACATGTACTTGTCGGGCGTGTCGTGCATGTAGACACGGTGTTTGCTCGGAAACGAGAAGCGCACGACGCCGAGTTGGTTCTTGCCGCCCGGGGGCTGCCAGAGCGTGTAGTCCTCCATATTGGCCTTGGCCCAGTTGATCGAGCGCCAGTCGACCGGGTTGCCACTGCGGTCTTCCATGACGAGGCCGTGCTGACGCATCATGCCGCCGCCGGAGAGAAGACTAGGCCACACTTCCTTGACCTTGATGCTGTCGGGCACGCGCCACTTGGGGCGGAAGGTCACGCGCTCGATCTCGTCGGAGAAGACCGGCGTCTGCTTGTTGACGAGGCCCGTCGTCGCCCTTTCGGTCCATATCAAGTCGCCCTTCTCGACGATCCTGACCGTGTATTCGGGAATGTTGAGCCAGACGTAGAAGTCGCCCATGTCGTCGGGCATGTAGCGCCAGGCCTGCATGTTGGCGAGCAGCTGATCGGCATTGCCTTTGATGGGCTTCGCGAGTGCGTCTCGCGTGGCGGCATCGACCGTTCCGTCTGCCGGCTCGATTCCGCGATAGAACTGAAAGCCGGAAACGGCGTGTACGAGAGCCTCGTCGTAGAGCGTCTCGTCGAAACCCGGCGATGCCGGCACGTCCATGCGCTTGCGCAGCGCCACCACCTGAGGGGTCCGATCCCCCGGCTTGACGTCGGCCCCGGGCGGGATTTTACCCGACTTGAGCTTGAGAAGCCGCTTGGCCTCGAGCCAAGCCTGGTGGAGCTTCTTGAACTGCTCGTGTTGAGGATGGATCGCCGCCAGGTAGGCACCGGGCTTTGCGGCGGCGGCAATCTCCTCGAGTAGCTGCTTGCGGTCCCGCACCGAGGGCCGCCGGTCGTAGAACGACGAAAGTTGCCGGTCCGGCTGGGCAATGGCACCGCCACGCGCGTAGCGCGCGTACTTCAAGACCACGAGCGCCATCGTCTGCTCTGCCTTGACGAGATCGGCCTCGGGGAGCTCCGGCCCGCCGTCGAGCCCCGGTCCGATCGAGGGGAGCTCGAAGTCCCGGGGGTCGAGGCCCCAATATGCGGCGCGGTCGATCTCGGCGATGACCTCCAGCGCACGCGGCTCGAGGCCCCATTTGTTGACCCACACCGGTGCATCGTTGCGCGCGGCGTAGAAGGCGGCGATGGCAGCCTGGTCGCGGTGGAGCGAGAGCTCCGACGCTTCGGCCTGCGTCGGCGGCTTTGGCTTGCCGGCCCCCGGTGGCGGCGTCACCGGCTCGTCCTCCGAGAGCGGCTTCAGCGCCTCGCGCACGGCCCGGCCTATTCCAGCCAGAGGCGGCGGAGGTGCAGCCGGAGGCGTAGCAGTGGTGTCGACGCTGCCGGTCGCAGCCGGAGCCGCAGCCGGTGCCGGAGCGGTCGTCGACGCTCCTTCGCCGTCGGGCAGCGCATGCATGGTAACGCTGCCGGGGGCGGGTGCAGCGCGCGGGAGATCGTCGGGATCGGCGTCCTCGGCGAGCGCCGGCAGAACGAGCCCCGCGCCAGTGAGGCAGGCCATCGCAGCGACGAGTGGCAGGCGCATGGGACGAAGCTCCTAATTTCGGCAAGCCCGGCATGCCGAGCCGTCCGGCAGGGGACCGGCGCCTTGTGGCAACACGATGAAACTAGTGCGATTCGTCGTGCTACGTGCCGGTCTGGCCACGGCGGGCGGCGGAAAGCCGGGATTGGCGAGGCCGCCGGAGCGGCCCGAGCCCCCTGCAGGCCTTCGCAACCACAACACGGCCTCCCCGTTCACGCCCCCGGGCTCAGAGCGGCTTTTCGGGATAGGCGAGCTGCTCGCGGGCACGCCACTCGTTCGTCACGTAGTTGATGATGACGGACTTCCTGACGCCTTCGATCTTGCGAGGCTCGAAGCCGTGATAGCTGATGTCGGAAGGAACGAACACCATGGCCCCATTGGAGTGGAATGGCGAGCGGCCGAGGTGCTTCTTGTCGGCGTCGTAGATGTCGGTGCCAAGGTTGGCGTGGCTCGGATCGCGCGACAGGTACAGCAGCATCGTGAACTTCTTGACCCCAAGGTCGGTGTGCGGCTCGAGCCAGAATCCATCGACGTCCTGGGCGAACTCAACGCGCAGGTACGTACCCGTGAGGTCGAGGCCGAACACCGTCTCGATATGCTTCGTCAGTGTCTGGCCCTGGAAGGCTTCGTTGAAGGCCCGGCACACGGGATGGCGGGCCATATTCTCCTGATCGAAGTAGGTACGCGTATTGTTGTGCAGCTCGCGCTTGCCCGAGAGGCCTCCCAGCTCGGGGGCCGGGAAGGGGAGCGCCAGAATGGCATCGGCCGCGTCGTCCGGCACGCACTTGTCGAGAAACCAGTGCCGATACGGCTTCTCGGAGCGCTGGGCGGAATCGATGCTGGCGAGCATCGAAGCGGTAACGGCTTCCGGCGTGATGGCCATGTGACGAGTTCCTCGTGTGATGTCGACGTCGTGCAAGCGCCTCGGTGGCGTACGACGCCGCCGCCGTTTCAGCCTCCCGCGCCGACGGGAGGGCGAGTACGTGCGCGCCGGGCACTGGAAGGGAGCGCCGCGCACCGGAAGGGGCTCGAGAGGAATACCTTACCTGCGAGCCGGGTGCCTCTCTAGCCCGGTTGAGCCGAGCTTACCAGACCCAGGCGCGGGTCGAATGCCGCAGGGCCAAGGCATTCAACAAGAAAAAGCCCCTGGGCCGTGAGGCTCAGGGGCAAGGAAGAGACAGGAGAACGTAGGTAGGTGCAGGTAAAGAGGAGAGCGGCGTCGCACGATCATCGGTTGAGGATGTCGGGCACGCTTTGATGCAGGCTGGGATGGGACATCATTGCGCCTTCGGCCTTCGAGAGCGACGAGATCATGAGCCCGGCCGCGAAGGCGAAGCAGGCGAGGAAGCCGATCTTCACCAGGCGATGGGTTGGTTGGGCTTCACGTGCAGGGTCGAGATGCATGGGAAGGCTTCGGTCGTGGGGTTGCGCTGTTGAGGTTTTTGTAACCGATAGGGTTTTGTTAGTCCATCTTATCAAGAGTTTATAGATAATGGCGCCTGCGGTGTTTTAAGAGTTTTTTTACACCAGTTAATGCTCCCCACGGCTGCGGGCCGGCACGCGCCAGGATGGGGCGAACAATCCTGGGGGCGGCGCCCTCCGGACACGGCGCAACGCCACGATCCCGGTCTAGACTGACGAGCGAATCGGCCCTGGCACGGGCCTGCGCGAGCCTCTTGTCAGACGGGAGCCTATCGATGGCCGTTTGGGCCAGCCGCACGCTATGGCCGCTGAAGCCCGCCGGGCGCCTACCGGCGCCGGGCCTG
Source organism: Alphaproteobacteria bacterium (assembly GCA_019137195.1). Taxonomy (GTDB): domain Bacteria; phylum Pseudomonadota; class Alphaproteobacteria; order Rhizobiales; family Hyphomicrobiaceae; genus CBDCUQ01. The sequence goes on along the minus strand of JAGVSR010000142.1, from coordinate 35,934 downwards.
CTGGCTCGCCATTTGGCCGCTGCGCTCGCGGCCGCCATTTTCGTCCTGCTCGCGCCGTCCCTCGCGGCCGCCGAGACGCGTCTTGCACTCGTTATCGGCAACAGCACCTATTCCTTCGCGCCGCTCGCGAACCCGCGCAATGATGCCGAGCGCATGGCAGCGGTCCTGAAGGACGCGGGCTTCGAGGTCAGCACACTCATCGATGCCGACCAGGAGCTGATGAAGCGCTCGATCATCGACTTCGGACGCCGCCTGCGCGCGTCCGACAGTGTCGGGTTGTTCTACTACGCAGGCCACGGCGTGCAGGCCGACGGGGAGAACTACCTGATACCGATCGGGGCCGACATCAGCGGCATCGAGGAGGTGGCACTGTCCGGCGTCAGCCTCACCGAGCTCATGAAGACCATGGAGAGGTCCGGCAGCCGGCTCAATATTGCTATTCTCGACGCTTGCCGTGACAATCCCTTTGCCGGCGCCGCACGTGGCGTGGTGCGCGGCCTGGCGCCTGTCGAGGCCCCGTCGGGCACGCTCATTGCCTACGCCACCGCGCCCGGTCGCGTCGCCCTCGACGGAAGCGGCGGCAACAGCCCTTACACAACGGCTCTCGCCGAGGCGATCCCGACCGTGGGCGTTCCCATAGAGGACGTGTTTCGCAAGACGCGGCGCAAGGTGCTCGAGCTGACGAGCGGCCGCCAGACGCCATGGGAACACTCGTCGCTGACCGGAGAGTTCTACTTCAAGCCGAAGCTTGCCGAGCCCGAGACGACGGCCCGGCCGGACGACGGCCCGACGCCGGCGAAAGATGCCCGCCTTGCCGAGATCGAGGCCTGGGAGGCGATCAAGTCCAGCTCCGATCCTGCGAGCTTCCGCCGTCATCTCGAGGTCTACCCCGAGGGCGTCTTCGCCGAGCTCGCCACCATCAAGCTCGTCAAGCTCGAGACCTACGTGGCCGGCTGGACCTCCATCGTCACCGGCTCCAATCCGGCGACGGCCACGCCGTCGCCAGGCGAGGCGGCCTACACGGAAGCCTTGAAGCTCGACGCGCCAAGTGCGAAACCGGCCGTAATGGCCAAGGCCTTCGCCCTCTACAAGGAGGCCGCCGAGCTCGGCCTGGCACCTGCCATGTTCGAGCTCGCCCGCGCCTATGACAAGGGCCGTGGCACCGAGCGCGACATCGCCGCCGCCGCCATCTGGTACCGCAAGGCGGCCGTGACCGGACACACCGGTGCCATGGCCTCACTCGGCACCATGTACGAGTACGGCGAGGCGGTTCCGCGCGACTTGAACGAAGCGCTCCGGCTCTATGCGCAGGCAGCCGCGGCGGGCGACGCCAACGCCATGACCAGCCTTGCCTACCTCTACCAGTCCGGCAAGGGCGTAGCCCGCAATCCGGCCGAGGCCCGCCGATGGTATGCAATGGCGGTTGAGAGCGGCCAGACGCGGGCCATGTTCAACCTGGCGCTCATGAACATCAAGGGCGAGGGAGCTCGCCCTGATCTTGCCGAGGGTGCCCGTCTGCTCGGGATGGCGGTCGCCAAGAAGCATTCCGGAGCCATGCGTGAGCTGGCCTCGCTTCACGACGAAGGCCGCGGTGTGGCCCGAGACCCCGCGCGGGCGGCTGTGCTACTGCTCGCAGCCTTCGAGGCCGGGGACGCTGAGGCCCGCCGCGACCTCCTGGAACGGCCCGACGCCTGGAGCCTCTCCACCCGGCGCGCCGTGCAACGGAAGCTCGCCCAGCGCGGCTACTACAGCGGACCGTCCATCGGCTTCTTCAACGAGCCGACACGGAAGGCGCTCGAGCGCCTGGCGATGGCCCGCTGACGGGCAGGGGGCCACCCTGGCCCCGCCAGGACGGCACAGACGAACGGCGCCGGACCCTGTCGCCATAGCGACCCGCGTTGACGCGGCCTAAAATCCGTGCGTTGCTCATGTCATGGATTTTGCTCGCGTAATTCCCGCCCGTCCGCAGGCGTGGGGCGCCTGGATCGTGACCGCTCTGGTCGCGGCCGGACTCGCCGCGTCCGGTGTCGTGGGTCCGGCAGAGGCCCTGTCGACGAAGACCCGCAAGGAGCGAGATAAGGGCGGCCAAACGAGCAAGCGGAGCGAGACCAACGACAAGGGGTCAAAGGGCGGGACTGGCAAAGAGGGTGGCGGCACGGATGATGCCGCTGCGTTGGAACCCGTGCCGCCGGCGGTCGAGCCGGTCCCCATCGTGCTCAAGCTTTCCTCCGACAAGGCCCTCTACCAGCCCGGGGACCGGCTTTCGATCCGCGTCGAGGCGGACAAGCCCTGCAACCTGACACTCATCAGCATCGAGGCTACGGGGCGCGCGACCGTGCTGTTCCCGAACGACATCGAGCAGGACAACGCCCTCCTCGCCGCGACCCCGCTCACGGTGCCCGCGTCCGACGCCGGCTACGTGCTGAAGCTCACGGAGCCCGGCGTCGAAAGCGTGCTGGCGATCTGCACGGCCAAGGCGCGCCGGCCGTTCGGCATCGGCCACGACTACGAGCACCAGCGGTTCACCGTGCTCGGTGCCTGGGCCGACTTCGAGGCTAATGCCGCCAAGCGCGAGGCCGACCATATGAGCCGCATCGCCGAGGAGAACCGCAAGCGGTCGCGCAAGCGCCACAGCCTTCTGCCGCAGATCAGTGATCCGCCACCAGGCGAGCGAGAGCCCGAGGGCCGCGCGCTGATGCTGCTCGCCGTCGAGGCGCCCCTCACGTCCACCACCGCTCGAGGCCCTTGAGGCCGGCTACGGTCCCCGCTGTAATGGCAGCGACGGCGATGAGCGAGCCCAAGGCCAGCGTCGAGGCGCCGGTGATGCCCTGTCCGACCGAGCAGCCGAGCGCCATCACGCCGCCGACCCCCATCAGGGCGGCACCGCCGAGATGGCGGAGCGTGTCATCCGTGTCAGCGAACGTCTGGAGCCTGAGCCGGCCTCGCATGCGGGCCGATGCGAAGGCCCCGAGCGTGACGCCGAATACGCTTGCTACCCCGAAGCCGGGCAAACCCGAGCCACCTGTCCAACGCTCGAGAAAGACGATCGCGTCTGCCGTCGGCTTGACGAAGGTGAGCGACGCTGGCGGCTGCACCCGGTCGGCCATGTCGTCGAAGGCAAGGCCGGTCAGGGCCCATCCGGCAGCGACCAGGAGGCCGATGCCGAGTCCGGCCCGCCAATGCATGGGCGAAGAGCGAAACGGGGCGCTCGCGAAGGCGAAGGTGGCGAGCGCGCCCGCGACCGCCACTGTGACCACCCAATCGACGACCTCCTTCGACAAAGGAACGCCAACGCGGACGACATCGGCGAGGCGCTGACTCGGCGCTTCGAGCGGGATCGCTGTAGCGGTCGAGAGCTCGGACCGCAGGGGTGCCAGGAGGCCGCCGTTCGCCATCGACGCAAAGAGTGCGACGGCGAGCAGCGACAGCGCCGAGCGCAGGTCGCCGGTTCCGGCCCTCACGAGATTCCGGCTCGTGCAGCCACCAGCAAGGGCCATGCCGAAGCCGAACATGGCGCCACCGACGAGGTGTCCGGCCCAGTCGAGGCGTGGCGCGACGTACATCGAGCGCGACACGTCCGTGATACCGAGCGCCGCCAGCGCCTGTAGCGCCAGGGCGGCAGTCGCGACCGCGACCATCCATGAGCGCAAGCGGCGGCCGTCGCCGAACATGGTGAGGTCCGAGAGTGCGCCCATGGTGCAGAACGACGTGCGCTCGGCAATCAGGCCGTAGAGACAGCCGATGAGGAGCCCGCCGAGGGCGAGCGCCACTTGCGCGTGGTCCGCGAGTAGCGTCTCCAGCGGGATCATGGAACCACGACCACGCCGCGGCCGGCGGATGGAGTATGATGTTTTGCCTGCAACTCGTGTGCCACGCCCACGACCTTCTGACGCTGCTGCTCAACCAACCTTTACCATCACCCGTGCATGATATCCTCAACCAGTCGCAGGAATCGTTGAAATCGGCGGTCACGCAATTGCCTCACCCGGGGGCTTGACATAGATTCGCGTGAGTCTCCGCGTTAGGGTGACCACCTAGAGAACGTTTGTTCACAGAGGGGCAAGGATGGTGCGGTCGGCATTTCGTCGGGCGGTTGTCTGGGGCACTGCGATCGCGCTCGCGGCCGTTGTTCCGGCCTGGGCTCAGGATGTCGCCAGGCCGTCGGCCAAGGCCAAGCCGGCCGCCGCCGAGAAGGACGCTTCGGGCGACTCGTCCAAGAAGAAGGACATTGGCGCCGCGCTCAAAGCCTACGACGCAGGGGCCCGTGCCTACGAGCAGGGCAAGATGGAACCCGCCATCCAGTCGCTCACGACGGCGCTTTCGAGCGGCGGCCTGCCGAGCCAACAGATGGCAAAGGCGCTTTATTACCGCGGGGCAGCCTATCGCAAGCAGGGCAAGCCGGCGCAGGCCATTTCCGATCTCACGACCGCCGTGTGGCTCAAGAACGGTCTCTCCGATGCAGATCGGGCGCTCGCCATCGATCAGCGGCAGGGTGCCTATCGTGAGGCCGGTCTCGGCGACGCGCCGCCCGTCGTCGCCCAGCAAGCCTCGGCGCCCGCAACGCCGGTCGCGGCCCCGGCAGCGGGCACGGCTCCACCGCCGCCAGCAATCACACCGGGCGCCCAGGTATCGGTGCCGGGCAACTCGTCGATGTTCTCGTGGCTCGACCTTTCGAATTTCGGCATCGGCTCGTCACCCTCTCCGGCTCCGGCTCCAACCGCTACTCCTGCCCCTGCCGAGCCTTCGCCGGTCGCTGCCACCTCGACGGCGACATCGTCCTGGTCGACGACGGCAACCGCACAAAGCGAGGCAGCCACGGCGGTGACGGCCGCAGCTCCGCCGCCGCCCAGCGCCCCAGCGCCGTCGTTCGCGCCGGCCGCACCGATGCCCGTCGCAGACCCTGTTGCAGCACCCCCGCCGGGTGAGGCGGCGCCCCAACAGCTCGCGATGGCCGAAAGCGGCGACGTGGGAGCGGTCCAGGGTCCCAACGCGCTCGAAAAGGCCGGCTCCGCCATCACCGGCTTCTTCGGCAACATGTTCAAGGGCTCGGGCGATGCGGGCGCTCAGGCGACCAGTTCGTCATCCTCGCCCGTTCTCACCTCGGCGACCGGCTCCGGAGGGGCCAATGCGGCGCCTCCGACAATGGATTGGGGGGCGACGACCGCCGTCGCATCCAAGGGCGAGAAACACGCCGCACTCGCCGCTCCCCCTCCGGCCGCGCGGGCAGAGGCCCCGGGCAAGTACCGGCTACAGGTCGCGGCTGTACGTTCGCGCGACGAGGCCGACCAGGTCGCCTCTCGCGTCGCCGTCGAGCAGGCGGCGATCCTCGGCGGGCGGACCGCCTCCGTCGACGAGACCGTGATCGGCAACATGGGGACGTTCTACCGCGTGTGGGTCGGGCCCTACGCCGACATGGCCGAGCCCGAGAAGCACTGTGGCGCCCTGCGCCCCCACGGTTACGACTGCCTCGTCGTCGACGACTAGTCGGGCCCCGTAGCTACCTCGTCCATTACCGGCGCAACGCAGGCTGACCCTACCCCTAGGGTGACAAAGCCCATCGAGGGCGCGCAGATCCGTCGCCCCTCGAAACTGGGTGACAGCGCTACTCCGTGCCGAGCTCCAGGCGATTGCCGAGCTTGCCGGCGAGATCCTGGATGAACTGCCAGGCGACGCGCCCGGAGCGTCCGCCTCGCGTGATGCTCCATTCGAGCGCATCGCGAACGAGCTCGTCGTCGGCAGCTTGCAGTCCGAAGTGCGTCGCATACCCCCGCACCATGGCGAGAAAATCGTCCTGGCTGCAATTGTGAAAGCCGAGCCAGAGCCCGAACCGGTCCGAGAGCGACACCTTCTCCTCGACGGCTTCTGCCGGATTGATCGCCGTCGAGCGCTCGTTCTCGACCATGTCGCGCGGCATGAGGTGGCGACGGTTGGACGTGGCGTAGAAGATGACGTTCTCGGGCCTGCCTTCGATACCGCCCTCGAGCACGGCCTTGAGGCTCTTGTAGCTCGTGTCGTCGCGGTCGAAGGAGAGGTCGTCGCAGAAGACGATGAAGCGGTCTGTGCCGGCTCGGAGATAGCCGAGGCAGCGCGGCAGTGTGGCGATGTCCTCGCGATGGATCTCGACCAGCTTGAGCGGCAGGCCGGCGGCTGACAGCTCACGATGCACCGACTTGACGAGGCTGGACTTCCCCATGCCACGGGCGCCCCACAGAAGAGCATTGTTGGCCGGCAACCCCTTCGCGAACCTTAGGGTGTTGGCGAAGAGCGTCTCGGCAGCCGGGCCGATGCCTTTCAGGAGGGCGAGCGGAACGCGGTTGACGCTCACGACCGGATGGAAGGGTTGACCCTCCGCCTGCCAGACGAACGCCTGGGCCAGAGAGAAGTCAGGGCGCGGCGGCGCCGGTGGCGAGAGGCGCTCGAGGGCAGCGGCAATGCGGCCGAGCGCGGCGTGAAGGGGATCGTCGTTCTGCATCAGCGGAGGGCTCGGGCTTGGGTTTCGCTTGCCTCCGACCTACATCGAGGGCCGATGCGGGTGCAAGGCGGAGCAAGCTGAAGGCCCTGCGCCCGCGCGGCAATTTCCTGCCCGAAGCGGGGTTGCAATGCCCCTGCCGGACACTATAGTCCGGTCGCGTTCGGGCCAGCCGGCCGGTGGAGCCATCTCTACCGGCCCGTTGGCGCGCTCCCACTCTGAAGGATCGATCCCCAATGTTCATCTCCCCGGCCTTTGCCCAGACCGGAGCCGGCCCAGCCGCCGATACCAGCTTCCTCCTGATGATGCTGGTCGTCATGGGTATCTTCTATTTCGTGCTGATCCGACCCCAGCAGCAGCGCCAGCGCGAGCATCGCGAGCTAGTCAACAAGGTGCGGCGCGGCGACACCGTCGTCACTTCGGGCGGCATGATCGGCAAGGTGGTCCGGGTCGCCGACAACTCGGACGAGGTCGAGGTCGAGCTGGCCGACAACCTCAAGGTCCGTATCGTCAAGAACACGCTTCTCGACGTACGTTCGAAGGGTGAGCCGGTGAAGGACACCGCCGCGGCCCCGACCAAGAGCTGACGCGACGATCAGGAACTAAAGAGCCGGCGGCGGCCGTGCCGACCGGGTAGAGAACAACAGGCCGCATCCACATGCTGCATTTCGACCGTTCGAAGACCATCGCCATTCTCGCGACCTGCCTCCTGGGTCTCCTGTTTGCGTTGCCGAACTTCTTCACCAAAGAGCAGCTTGCGGGCTGGCCCGACTGGGTGCCCAAACGCCAGATGCCGCTCGGCCTCGACCTCCAGGGCGGGGCGCAGCTTCTGCTCGCCATGGATTCGGAGCAGATCAGGAAGGATTGGCTCGGGCACGTGAAGGAAGACGCACGCAAGGCCCTTCGCGACGCAAAGATCGGATTTTCGGCGATCGGGGTGCAGAGCGATCAGGTCCAGGTCAAGCTCGTCAAGCCCGAGGACGACGCCGAGGCCATGAAGGAGCTGAAGAAGCTCAGCCAGACGGTCGGCAACGCGCTTCTCGGCTCGAGTGGAAGCGACCTCGATCTCGCCCGCGGCACCGAGCCAGGCACGTTCACCATCACGCCGACCGAGGTCGGTGTCAGGGCGCGTATCGCCAGTGGCATTACGGCCTCGATCGAGACCATCAATCGGCGCATCAACGCACTCGGGACCGCCGAAGCATCTGTCGTCCAGCAAGGGCGTGACCGCATCCTTATCCAGTATCCGGGCCTTTCCGACACCGGCCCGCTCAAGGAGCTGATCGGCAAGACCGCCAAGCTCACATTCCACGAGGTGCATCCGACCGTTTCAGCCGAGGAGGCCAAGTCGACGCGCGTGCCGCTCGGCTACAAGATCTACGAATCGGGCGAGAAGGGCCCCTACGCTCAGGCCGGCGGCCACGTGCTTGCAGAGACACCGGTTGTCGACGGCACCGACCTCGTCGACGCGCAGCCGGGATTCGACCAGCGCACCAACGAGCCCATCATCTCGTTCCGCTTCAATACCTCGGGCGCCCGGAAGTTCGGTCAGTTCACCAAGGCCCACGTCGGCGAGCCGTTCGCCATCGTGCTCGACGACAAGGTGATTTCGGCGCCCGTCATCCGCGAGGCGATTCTCGGCGGCACCGGGCAGATCTCCGGCAGCTTCACGGTCGAAAGCGCCAACAACCTCGCCATCCAGTTGAGGTCGGGCGCGCTGCCCGCCAAGCTCACCATCGTCGAGGAGCGCACTGTCGGCGCCTCGCTCGGCGCCGACAGCATCGAGGCCGGCAAGCGCGCAGCCTTGCTCGGAACCCTGCTGGTAGCGGCGTTCATGCTATTCGCCTACGGCCTGTTTGGTGTGTTCGCTATCGTCGCGGTCGTGTTCAACATCCTCCTCATCGTCGCCGCTATGTCGCTCATAGGCTCGACCTTGACGCTTCCCGGCATTGCGGGCCTCGTCTTGACCGTCGGCATGGCAGTGGATGCCAACGTCCTCATCTACGAGCGCATCCGCGAGGAGCTGAGATCGGGCAAGCCGGCGATCTCGGCCATCGATGCTGGGTTCTCTCGCGCGCTTGCCACCATCCTCGACTCGAACCTCACCACGCTGATCGCCGGTCTCGTCATGTTCTGGCTCGGCTCGGGCCCTGTGCGCGGCTTCGCGGTCACGCTTTCGCTCGGCATCCTGGCGACGATCTTCACGGCATTCACGCTGACGCGGCTCCTCGTGTCGTTCTGGATCAACGCCCAGAAGACCCGCAAAATTCCGGCGCCACTCTGAAGGAAAGACAAAGAAACATGTTCAAGGGCGTCGATTTCTGGCCGCATGGACTGCGCCTCCCCATCATGGAGCTGCGCAAGATCTGCATCACCATCTCGTGGGTCGGTGCGTTGGCGGCGATTGCGCTTCTCTACACCAAGGGCCTCAACTTCGGCATCGACTTCAAGGGTGGCTCGCTGTTCGAGGTGCAGAGCAAGTCGGGCACGATCGACGTCGGCGAGTTGCGCGAGCGCATCGGCAAGCTGGGGCTCGGCGACGTGCAAATTCAGAGCCTCGATCTCCCGGGCAGCGCGCTCGTCCGTGTCGAGCAGCAGCCGGGCGGTGACGCCGAGCAGCAGGCCGCAGCCAAGAAGGTCAAGGACGCGCTAGGCAACGAGATCGATATCCGGCGTACCGAGGTCGTGGGCGGCGCCGTATCCGACGAGCTGAAGCGCGCGGGCCTCTTTGCGGTCATGAGCGCCATCGCCGGCATCCTCGTCTATGTCTGGTTCCGTTTCGAATGGCAATTCGGCGTGGCTGCCATCCTGGCCCTCGTGCATGACGTGATCATCACGACCGGCATGCTGAGCCTGCTCAACTTCGACTTCGGGCTGACCGAGGTCGCCGCGCTCTTGACGCTCTCTGGCTACTCGATCAACGACACCGTGGTGGTGTTCGACCGCATCCGTGAGAACCTGCGCAAATACAAGAAGATGCCGCTGATCGAGCTCATGAACCTGTCGGTCAACGAGACCATGTCGCGTACCGTGCTGACGGCCTCGACCGTGTTCCTGGCGGTGCTCGCCCTCTACGTCTTCGGCACCGAGGTCATCAAAGGCTTCTCGTTCACGATGCTATTCGGCGTGCTGATCGGAACCTGGTCCTCGATTTTCGTAGCGTCGCCGTTCCTGCTCTGGATCGGCCTCGACCGCGAGGCGACAGCCGCCGAGCCGGTGCCGGTGGGTGCTAAGAAATAGCTGTGGCCACAGCAGCGCATTACCCGTACCCGGCGCCGATCGAGGCCTACGGCAACGGCGGCTTCCGCTTCGCCGGCATGAGCCACAAGGGCTCGATCCTGTGCTTGCCTTCCGGCATTCACGGCTGGTCCGCCGTCGCGGTTCCGTCCCTCACCGTCGATGATTTCGCATCCGTCCTGGCCGAGCGCGCGTCAATCGACTTCCTGCTGCTCGGCTGCGGTCGCTCGCTCCTCGTCCCGCCCGCGCCGGTCGTGAAGGCGTTCGTCGCGGCGGGCATGGGCCTCGAGCCGATGGACACGGGCGCCGCGGCGCGCACCTACAACGTTCTTATGGGCGAGGGGCGCAGGGTCGCAGCGGCGCTGATCGCGGTCGAATGAGCCTGCCATGGAACGCGCCGCATTCGACGAGGTGAGGGCAACGGCGCGCACACACGAGCCCGACCTTTATGCGTCTGCGCTGCTGGCACCGATGCGCGCGCGCGCCGACCTTCTGGCGCTCGCTGCCTTCGCCGCCGAGGTGCGCCGCATTCCCTTGACCGTGTCCGATCCCAACCTGGCGCTCATCCGCCTGCAGTGGTGGCGCGAGGCGATCGAGCGCGGACCGGAAGCGGGCGCTACCGGCAATCCGGTTGCCGACGCCGTGCTCGAAACCATGCGGCGCCACCGTCTCGCCTCGGCGAGGCTGGCGGCCCCGCTCGAGGCCGCCGAAACGGAGCTCGCGGCCGAGCCGCATGCGGCCGTCGCATTTGCCGCCTACCTCGACGACCTGGCGACGGCGCACTTCCGCATGGTGTCGAGCCTGCTCGGTGCCGAAGGCGGCGGGCCTGCGGGCGGCGGAGAGCTGATCGAGGCAGCCGGCCGGGCCTGGGCGGCCACACAGCTCGCCCTCCGTTTGCCGTACCTTGCTGCGATGGGACGACTTCCGCGCCTCCCCGGCAATGATACCGTTCATGACGATGTTGCCGGTCCGGTGGCCACGCTGCGTGCCGCCGTGGCGGCAGCGGAGGTCCGGCTTGTAGCCTCGGCACGCGAGGATCTGGCGCGCGCCCGGTCGCTGTGGCGGCGTGCTTCGGCTCGCGAGCGCCTCCCTGTGCTGCCGCTTGCCCTCATCGAGCCCTATTTGGCGGCTCTTGAAAGACCTGGACGCGACCCACTGCGCGAGCCTGCAGATATCGCACCGCTCACCCGCATGGTCCGGCTCTGGCTGGCGAAGCGGCTCGGACGGGTCTAGGAGATACGGGCGGTCTCCATGCCGATCATCGGTGCTCGCCGATGATGGGCCCGCCAGAGGAGCAGACATGCGCCGGACCCATTGGGCAATTCTCGCCAGCCTGGCGCTCGCGGCTGCCGGAGCCACCGGGCTCCAGGCAGAGGAGACCCCGACGGCAGGCATTCCCGCCCCCGACGGTCCGCGCGCCTCGAGCTCCGAAACCCTGGGTGACGGCGCTTCGACCGAGGCCCCCGCGTCTGCCACGGCCGAGCCCGAGAGTTTCGTTGCCGCGCCGCTGCCGTTCTCAGAGGCCACACCCGCCGCAGCACCGCCCGCCAGCGAAAACGGTCAGTCCGACGCCATTCCGCTCCTGCCGCTTCCGGACCCGACGCCACCGCCCAAGGCAGAGATCCACTGGCGTGTCGAGAACCCGTTTCGGTTCTTCACCGACCCCGCCGATACGGAGGTGCATCGAGCGACCTACAAGGCTCTCACCGCTGAACAGCGCCGCACGCCCGTTCTCTCGGCCGAGCACGAGCTCGAGGCCCGCCATCCGGGCGGCTGGGCGGCGACCATGGTCGACGACACGTGCTGGGACTCGGACAGAAACCGCTTCGACTGCGGCGGCAAGGAGCCCTACGCCAAACCCACGCACCACGCCGTGCTGGCGAGCCTCGCCGGCGTCGACGGCGGCGGCATCGAATGCCAGTGGCTGACGGCGCCCAAGGGCGGGCCTGTGCGCCGCGGCTCGGCATTGAAGCGGCCGTGCAGCGAGATCGTGCGTCTCGACGTGCCCTATCCCTATGGACTGAAAGTGACGGTCGAGATCGGCGGCAACGAGGTGGCCGCGACCGACGTCGTCGTGCGCGACATCTTCGTCGTCGGCGTCGGCGACAGCTTTGGGTCGGGCGAAGGCAATCCCGATATCCCCGTGCGCTTCTCTCCCGAACGCGCCATCGACTATGCGACGGCAGAGAAGCATCCGGAAATGGCCGGCTATCCCGCGCGCGCCGGCCCCTGGAAGCAGATCGGCGACAAGGCGTTTCTCGCCGGCAACCCGCGCTGGCTCGACACCGCGTGCCGCCGCTCGCTCTATTCGCACCAGGTCCGCGCCGCGCTGGAGATTGCAGTCGAGGATCCTCATCGCGCCGTCACCTTTGCCAGTCTTGCCTGCTCGGGCGCAGAGACTACGTGGGGCCTTTTCCTGCGCTACAAGGGCAACGAATGGGTTCCGCATCCCCCGGAGGTATCCCAGCTCTCGGGCCTCGCCTTGCTCCAGTGCGGCGACGAGGAGGCCCCCGCCCAGGACTACCCTGAGGCCTATCACATCAGGGGTGTGGTGAAGGAGCTCAAGGGCGGCCTCGTGCTGCGGCGCTGCGGGCGGGAAAACTCGCGGCCGATCGACATTCTGATGGTCTCGATCGGCGGCAACGACGTTGGCTTTGCGCGCCTCGTCGCCAACGCGGTCCTGAACGACCAGTCCACGCTGAAGAAAATCGGAGGCTGGTTCGGCGAAGTACACGGCAATGCCGAGAGCGAGGCGCTGCTGAAGGACCTGGACGAGCGCTACAAGGCTCTGAACCGTGCCGTACACGGCGTGCTTCATGTTCCATGGGAGGAGAGCGACCGCGTCATCCTCACCGCCTATCCGCCGCTCGCCATTCTCGACGAGCAGAGTCTCATCTGCCCCGACGGCAACGCCGGCATGGACGTGATCTCGACTTTCAACCTGTCGCAACAGGTGGCCAGGGAGAGCAGCGGGCTCGCCGATCGCCTGCAGCAGGTGATGAAGGAGAGTGCCACGATGCATGGATGGAGCTTCGCCGAGGCCCACCGCAAGGCATTCATCGGCCGCGGTCTCTGTGCCGGCTACACCGACAACGCGTTCTCGATTGCCGACGACCTCCGGCTGCCGCGCAAGCGGGACGGCAAGTGGACGCCCTACAACCCTGCCGACTACGAAGCCTATGCGCCCCGCCAGCGCTGGTTCCGGACGCCGAACGACGCCTTCCTGACCGGCAACTTCCACGCTGCGGGCTCGGTCTTGCAGAAGGCACTGCGTCTCGACAGCCTGTCGTGGTTCCAGGTCCTGCTCGCCTCGACCTACTCGGGTGCGTTCCACCCGACGGCGGAAGGGCACGCTGCCATTGCCGACGCGGTCGCCGACAAAGCGCGTGCGGTGCTGCGCAAGTATGGACAGGTGAGCGCTGCAGCGGGCGCGGAGTGAAGACGCTCCAGCCGCGCTCAGGCCGAGCCAACGAGCGTTTCGGACCTTCGGCGTCCTGGCGGGCTCCTCGCCGGGCGCCGCGTCCCGATTTTTCTCCTTACCGGCCAATTGTTGCCAATCCCGGCGGCTGCACCGGGCACGCCATCCCTGAGACACTTGCTGCGGAACCTTCGATTGGGAGAGGACGAGATGGCTGACAGCGGGCCAACGATGACGGAGCGAGTCTATGCCCTCGTGCTGAGGTTTCCGGCTCCGGTGCTATGGAGCACCGTCGGCACGATCCTGCTGCTTGGCGCCGGCAGCCCGTTCTGGTGGGGCATGCTCGGCGCACCGGACGTCCCTGAGACGCTCGCTTATGCTTGTACGCCGGCGTTCGTGGCCTCGTTTGCCGTCACGCTCGCGGGCGAGACCCGCGGATGGCCGCGCACGTGGAGCATCACGGCCGGCCTCGCACCGTTCATACTCGTGGCTGCTCTCGCGCGCGCCGTCGACCTCAACCTGGCCTTGATGCTTTTTGGGCTGCTGCTGACACTCGGACTTGCTCCCTGCGTCACACGCGACTGCAGCCAGGATCGATATTGGGCGTTCAACCACGAGCTATGGACGGCCGCGCTGGTCGCACTCGTGGGCGCCGTCACGTTCGCGCTGGGCGTGTCCGCCATCCTCGCCACCATCAAGTTCCTGTTCGGCCTCGGCACGAGCTGGCAGTACGACAAGCTCTGGCTCGTCTCGTTCGGTTTCCTCGGTCCAATGGGATGGCTCGCGCATACGCCGCGTGCCGATGCGGCGACCCTTGCTGGACCCCAGCGTGACAGCTTCGTCAGCCGCGCCGTGTCATCGCTCGTCGGCTACGTGCTCGCGCCGCTCGTCATGGTCTATGCCGCCGTGCTCCACGTCTACGCGGCCAAGATCGGACTAGAAGGCGCCCTTCCCGACGGCCGGCTGGGTGCTATGGTCATGAGCTACGGCGCCTGCCTCACGTTGACGGCCGTGCTTGCCTATCCCGATCGCGATGACGGAAGTCTTGCCGTGCGCGTTCTGTGGCGCATCTGGCCGTGGCTTCTCGCCGTGCCGACGATCATGCTCGCGCTTGCCATCGCCACTCGCATACGCGCTTATGGGTTGACCGAGGAGCGCTATGTCGTGGCGCTCGCGGGTCTCTGGTTCTTCTCCCACATCGTAACTCAGGGCGTGCTTGCGGACCGGCGCGACATTAGGCTCGTCTCAGCCGGCATGGCAGCCCTGCTGCTCGTCGGCGCGATCGGTCCCTGGGGTGCCATTGGGCTGTCGTTGCGGCAGCAAACGGCCGACCTTATGGCGCACTTGAACGAGGCGGGCATCATCGCCGATGGCAAGCTTGTGACGCCGCATTCCGACAAGCCGACGCTCTCTCCCAGAAGTCAGCAGCGGGTCTACGACATTGTCGAGTTTCTCGCCCAGCGCGGGCGGCTCGACGTTCTGCAGCCGCTGTTTGCGGGCGCAGGCGAGGATGACCCGTTCGCCCGCCCCCGTGGGCCGGCGCACGTCATCGCGTCCGACGTCAGGGCACGCCTCGGCGTCGAACCCACAGTCGGTCCTCGAAACCCAGACGGCGGTGGCGAGCGTACGTTCTCCTTTTACGCCGCCTCGCCCTCCGACACCGCTCTGACCGACGGGGGAAGGCTGATCGGGCCGCTTTCTTCCTGGAACAGCCGCGGGACGTCGCCGAAGCCTCAGGTCATCGGCCTCAGCGGCGGCGATCTCAGTATCCTGCACGACGGCGCGCGCCTCACGATTTCGTCGATCGCTGGCTCGAAAGAGGCAAGCTTCGATCTCTCCAATCTTGCGGCGCGCGTTGCCGACGGCAAGCGTCGGGAAGACACCGGCAAACGCGATCCTGTGATCCTGACGAGAGCGGGAGGCCATCTCGACTGCCGCATCGTCCTCACCCAGGCCAATGGCGTGTATGCTGCGGACGAGACCTCGGTAGAGGTCACCTCCATCAACTTCTGGATCTTGATCGGAGACAAGGGCCCGCCTCAGTGAGGTGCCGCCGCTGCGTCGCGGTGTTTGCGGCTCCTAGATGTCGTTGACGGACCGCTGTTCCCGATCATTCGCTCGATGCTGCGGCGGCAAATCTTGCTGCTGCGTCGGACGCGTTGGGCTTGGCGGACCGGATGTGTCCCGGATAGAGTGAGCCATGTCCCGGCGGCTACCATCCCTCAACGCTCTCAAGGCATTCGAGTCCGCTGCAAGGCTCGAAAGCGTCTCGCTGGCTGCCGCAGAGATGAACGTCTCCCACGCCGCCGTCAGCCGTCACGTTCGCGACCTCGAGATTTGGCTCGGTGCAAAGCTGTTCCACCGTACGGGACGCGGCGTCACGCTCACCGACGAGGGACGCGACCTCGGCCGGGAGATCACACCGGCGTTCGATCTGCTCGTTGCGGCAACCGAGCGTTTCGCGCAGCCGCAGCGCCGGCGTCAGCTCGTTGTCAGCTCGGAGATCCCATTCGCCGCCCTGTGGCTCGTATCGCGACTCGGGCGCTTCACGGAACGGCACCCCGACGTCGATCTCGTCATCGATCCGTCGAACGCGCTCGTCGACTTCGCCAGGAACGAAGCCGACCTCGGAATCCGCTTCGGTGCCGGCCGATGGAAGGATGTCGCGGCCGTTCCCGTATTCGAGAGCTGGTCCACTCCTGTGGCGAGCCCCGCACTCGTCAAGAGGCTCGCGATTCGTTCGGAGAATGACCTCGATTGCTCGCTACTCATTCGCGAGGACACGAAGGAGCACTGGCAACCGTGGCTCGAGGCGGCGGGTATCGCGGGCGAGGTCGAATCTGCCGGCCCCGTGCTCAAGGGCCATCTCGCCATCTCGGCCGCGGAGGCAGGACAGGGGTTCGCGCTCGCCGACGACATCCAGGCGGGAGACGCGCTCCTCGCGGGCCGGCTCGTGATGCCGTTCGCAACGCGCATCCGTACGCACGGATACTATCTCGTACGCGGATCAGGCGTGCGCGAAACCCGGGCTATGGCGGCATTCCGGGAGTGGCTCACCGAGGAGCTTGCCCGGTCGGCGCAGGAGCTCGCGGAGATGAGACGCACGTCGTGAGCCGGACTCCCGCAAGGCCCGCCTTGGCCTGAACCGGCTAGGCCGTGTACCCGATGGCGACGCCCCATCGACGCGAGGGATATGCGCGCCCTGGCAGAAGGAAGGACGCAGCAAACCTATTCTATTTGCAGGTCCTTGCGACGAACCTCTGGGCCGACATCACCGCGCCATCAGCGCCCGCGCGCCAACAACGACCGATAGTGTTGTCGAAGCGCTCAGACGATCTTGGCCCATCGATGGAGCAACCGACCTGAGTGCAAGGCCCAGGCAAGACCCGCTATGCGCATCCCTCGAGCCACCGTTCCAGGTCCTCGAGCGCGCGGCGCGACTGCGCTCGCCTCTTCGCGAGCCCACGCTCCGGGCCCTTGAGGCGCTTGCCTGCGGCGTCGCGCTCGGGCGCGGCGTCGAGCGGCGGCAGAAGTCCGTAATTGATGTTCATGGGCTGGAACGAGCGGGAACGGGGTGCCGGCGACGTCGGCGCCTGATCCTCCGCGGCCGACGCATCTTCCACGATATGCCCGCCGGTGATGTGGTTCAGAAGCGCACCGAGCGCCGTGGTCGGCGGCGGCGGAACAATCGGCAGACCGCGCCGCTCGGCGGACGAGAAGCGACCGGCGAGAAGGCCGATCGCGGCGCTCTCGACGTAGCCTTCGACGCCAGTGATCTGGCCGGCGAAGCGTAGCCGCGGCATGGCCTTCAAGCGCAAGTCACGATCGAGCACCAGCGGCGAGTTGAGGTACGTGTTGCGATGCAGCCCGCCGAGGCGTGCGAACTCCGCATGAGCGAGGCCTGGGATCATGCGGAACACCCGCACCTGCTCTGCGTGCTTCATCTTGGTCTGGAAGCCGACCATGTTCCACAGCGTGCCGAGTGCGTTGTCCTGCCGGAGCTGGACGACCGCATGTGGCCAGCGCCCGGTCCGCGGGTCGTCGAGTCCAACTGGCTTCATGGGGCCGAACCGCAGCGTCTCGCGACCGCGCTCCGCCATCACCTCGACCGGCAGGCATCCGTCGAAGTAGGGCGTATTGGTCTCCCATTCCTTGAACGCCGTCTTGTCCGCCGCCAGCATCGCATCGAGGAAGGCCTCGTACTCGTCGCGGGTCATCGGACAGTTCAGATAGTCGGCGCCGGTGCCCGCGGGACCTGTCTTGCCGTAGCGTGAGGCACGCCAAACCACGCTGTGGTCGATGCTGTCGTAGTGGATGACCGGCGCGATGGCATCGAAGAAGGCGAGCTCGGTTGCGCCCGTGAGACCTGCGATGGCGTCCGAGAGGGCAGGGGAGGTCAGCGGCCCAGACGCAACGATAACGCTGTCCCAGTCGGCAGGTGGCAGACCGGCAATCTCGGCCCGCTCGATCGTGACGTTGCCGTGGGCTTCCAGCCGCCGTGTGACTTCCGCCGAGAAGGCGTCACGGTCGACCGCGAGCGCACCACCGGCCGGAAGCTTGGTCGCGTCGGCTGCGCTCATGATGAGCGAGCCGGAGCGGCGCATCTCCTCGTGCAGCAGCCCGACCGCATTCGTCTCCCACTCGTCGGAGCGGAACGAGTTCGAGCACACGAGCTCGGCGAGACTGCCGGTCTTATGAGCGTCCGTCGAGCGCTGCGGCCGCATTTCGTGCAGGATGACCGGCACACCGGCCTCCGCTGCCTGCCAGGCCGCCTCCGAGCCCGCGAGGCCGCCCCCGATGATGTGGATGGGGTTCAAGGTCATGGGCCGCGGTATGGCATGGCCGCGGCCGAGGCGTCAAAGCGGTCGTTGCATCGCTTCCGAGCCCAAGCTTCACGGCATCCCGCCATGCCGTGGAGCTGGATCTCGGCCGCTCCTCAGGGCTGCGGCCAGTTGGGATCGTAGGTGCCGTAGGCTCCGGCTTGCGGTTGCGGTGCCTGCTGCACAGCACCCGGAGTTGCAGGACGTTGCGTCATGGACGCTGCCTCGCGTGGACGCGGTGGTGGGGCTATCAAGGACTGAGCGCGCTGCTCGAGCAGCACCTCCACTCGGCGTGCCGACTCTTCTCGCACACTCCTCAGGTAGCCGATGGCTGCGTGCGCGCGGCCGATCAGGAACAGCTCGCGGTGGAGCTCGGCGGCGACCCGATCGCTTTCCGCGATCACCTCTGACAGCTGCTCCTCGAGTTGCTTCATCGCGATATTCTCCTGGTGAGTCCAAGGGCGGGATCAGGACGCACTACGAATTCTGTTAGGAATCAATTCGATTCGGGCATTGGGGTGACGGAAGCGCAGTGCGGCGATTCTAAAGTCCGCTTCATTGCTGCGACCGGGCTCGCGAGCGGATTTCAGGATTTGGGTCACACGAGCTCAACGGCTCGAAGGAGCCCTGTCGACCGCGACACTCGATCCAAGGGCGCGCTCGATGGCGGCGATACCGGGCTCGGCCGCCGGCAAAATCACGCAAAGGGCCAGCCGCCCCTGTTGCATGAGGCCGTTCTCTCTCAACTCACGCGGCTGCAGATCCGCGACAAGCCGGCCGGACCTGAACCGGTTCGAGCGGCTGAGCCGACCGACACTTCTGTTCAACCGCGCGCGACATTCCGCGCTAGAGTTGCCCTGGAGAGAGACGGCAGGTGTCGTGGTCATGGCCCCGCCCGGGAGGGGCACGCCCTCACGGCAGCATGCGCCCGATCTAATTCTCGCCCCCTGGGGAGGATCGCCATGTCGTGGCTATCTCGCCTCCCCAGCATTGGCGTCGGACACGAGACGCGGCGTGGGCCTTTGAACGACCGCTGTCAGGTGTCGTCCTCGCTCGTCGCCCTGCACTGCCACTTCTTCACCACCCATCCCGGATGCTCCTCGCTCCACTGGGCGAAGAAGGGAGGCGCGTACATGGCACAATGGGTGCTGTCCATCTCACCGTCGATACCGAGCTTGAAATCCTTGCAGCTCGCCGGCTCGGCAATGAGGCAGGCGGAAAGTATGATGGTCATCATGGGCTCGCACGCGCTCCTGGCTTTTTTCCTCGAATTTCAGGCATCCGGATCAGACGCAGGGTGCGCGCTGACCTGCACGGTACGTCCTGGACCGGGCTGCGGATCAACACTCCCGGGAATTACGCACATCTTCAGCAAAAGCCTTATCTCTGCCGCCGCGACTCACGCTAGTCGGAACTCGGGCGTTAGCCATCGAGGGGCCTTCCATGACGCGACGCATTTCCCTGATGCCGGTTGTGGCCGCTGCATTTGCACTGGTGGCCGGCCTCTCTGCCGTCGAGGTAAGCAACGGCCGCGCAGACCCGGCGGTTTCAGGCACGAATGGAAAACTCTCCGTGATCGGTGGTGGAGTAAGCGACCCCGACAGCGTAGACGAGGACAGTGGTCTTGCGGGCCTCGAGGGCAGCCTGACCCTTCCGCTCGGCACCACGCTCGGCGTTCAGATCGACGGCGCGCTCGCCAGCATCGATGGCGACGGGTTCGGCCAGACCGGCGCCCACGTTTTCTGGCGTGACCCGAGCAAGGGCCTGCTCGGGCTTTATGGTGGGTACGCCCACCTTGACCGGGCCGGCGGGCAGGATCTCGGGCGGATCGGCGCCGAGGCACAGCTCTTTCTCGACCGGCTCACGCTCGATTCGGCACTCGGCTACCGCTTTCTGGACGTCGACGACGAGGCCTTTGGCCGAGCGCGCGTTCAGTATTATCCGACCGATAATCTAATGCTCTCGGGTGGCCTCGAGTATGAAGGCGATGCCTTCGCGGCGGTGGGAGCGGAGTATCAGCTCGCCTCGCACGGCGGCTATGCCATGTCCCTGTTCGCTCAGGGACGTGTCAACGACGAGGAGACGTACGGTGCTTTCGGCGGGCTCAGGATCTACTTCGGCGAGGACATGAACCTGATTGATCGTCACCGCCGCCAGGATCCCGACAACTATACGGGCCAGGACATTCAAGGCACGGTCGATGCGGCGCTGCTGAACAACCCGCCGCCGCAGGATCCGCCCGATACCAAGCCGAAAGCCGAGGCGTGCCCGTTCACGCCGGAGTCCAACCTCTGCTGTGGCATGCACACCAGCTGTGGTCCGAACCGCCTGCAGCAGTGTTTCGCCGCCGGCTACTCTCCAAGCCAACCGGGGCCGTCGGCCTGCCATTGTCAGGCCGCCTTCAGCAATTGCAAGGTATGAGGATCGGGCAAGAGCCGAAAGCAAGAAGGCCGGGGAACAACCCCGGCCTTACTCGTCTTTGTCGCGTAGTGAGCTTGCTCACGCCGTCGTGATCAGGATCTCCCCCTTGCCGAGGGAGGCGAGGTCACCGGCGTAGCGGCGCACCATGTCCGGCAGCGGCTTCGGAGCCAAGGGCCCGAGCGTTTCCGCGAGATGCTTCGAGATGATCCTGAGGACATTGAGATCGTGGCGGCCGCAGTCGCTGAACGAGGGTAGGAAGCGCTCGACCTTGGGACCGATCAGCGTGCCGCGCCTCAGCATAGGGCCAGGACCTTCGCCGAAGCCGGTCTCGGTCCAGATCGTGCCACCCGCCATGCGCGAGCCAGCCGCCGCACCGATCGAGCCCTTCACCACAATGGTGCCGCGGCGCATGCGCTCGCCCACGCGGTTGCCGGCGTTGCCGTCGATGACGACGATCCCACCCTGCATGCCAAACCGGTCGCCCGGACGCGTGCCGCCGACGAAGTCGCCGGCGTTGCCCTTGACCGTCACCAGCCCGCCCGTCATCAGCGCGGCGAGGTAAGCGCCCGCGTTGCCGCGGATGTCGAGCCGCCCGCCCTTCATGGCGGTCGCCGCGTAGTTGCCGACCGATCCCTCGACCGTGATGGTGCCGCTGTCTAGGCCGGCGCCGACGTAGTCGAGGTAGCCCGACTGACCGACGATCTTGACCGTGTCACCGGGCTCACCGGTCACGTCGAACACGTCGCCGAGCTTCACGGCCGTGGCGCCGCTGCCAAGCTCGAGGTTGCCAATCGCGTAAGGCGACAGCCCGGAGACAGCGCTGGGCTTTACGGCCGACATATCGATAGGGCGATGCAACCCGGGCTTAAGCGTGAGAGAGAGCGTGCTCATGCCAGGAGATCCTTCAGGTGATAGTGATGCTGGCCGAGCTTGCCGCCATAGTTGCCGGCCGAGACCCGGGTCACGCCCCTTGAGGCGCCCATGTCGGTCACGGCCTTGAGCCCGGCCGTCATCGCCTGCGCCACCGACTGTGACGTCAGCCCGTCGATCACGATCTCGAGCACTGCGATGGTATCCGGATCGCACTCGCTCTTAACGGCACCCTTGAGGACCGGACAGAACGCGTCGTTGGTGGAGGCGATGGCGCCTTTGTACTTCGACCCGACCTTCGAGCCCGAGCGCACGATGCCCCCCGGGAAGGGGGTGATGACGTCGTCGACCTTGGCGATGGCCGCGACGGCCGCTTCGGTCGTCTCTAGGAGACCGGCCCGGTCGCGGCCGAGGATCAGGAGGTTGCCGCCGCCGACCGCCTCGGTCGTCACCCCGCACTTGTCCTCGATGACGAACTCGCCGTCCATGACGGGGACGCGCCAGAAGCGCCGGCGGCCCAGCTTCTTTGCCGTCTGCCAGCCGTCGCCGAAGAAACGCGGACCGGAGGCGAGGCCCATCTTGGTCTTGCTGTCGAGCCCATTGAAACAGGCGGAGCCAGGACTAGTCAGGACACATTGTCCAACGCGATTTCTGAGCTGGGGTACGAGCGCATCGGGCGAGAAGCCGAACATGAGCACGCGAACGCCCGGACGGCCGTCCGGTGTCTCGGACGGGTCGAGCACGCGGTCGATGCCACACTCCGCGCCGCAGCCGATGACCGACGTGCCAAAGCCAGTCATGGTCTGGGCTGAGATCATGGCCCACTTCGGTGTGTCGGCCGTGATCACGAGTCCGAGCCCGCTCATGCCGAAGGCCTCGGCAAACGTGTCGTCGATACGGACGCCGTTGACCTCCATCGTTCCCCCGCTCATGTCGTCCTCGCCCCGCACGGTTGCACGATCACGCAGCCACAGTTGCCCCCGGTATGGCCGCAGTTGCTCTCCACGATCTCGTCGTCGGACACGCGGAAGTTCTCGAGCGACACCGTGTGGTACTTGTCGAAGTAGTCCTTGAGCGGCTTCTCGATCGCCCGATCGTACTCAGGTCGGACGACGTGAGTGGCACCAGCCGTGACCTTCACCACGCGGCCGTTCCGGACGATGAGGTCGCCGTTCTTGAACACGAACAGCGGCGTCTTGAACATCGCCTCGCGATCCGGGTTGTCCTCGTACACGGTGATGTCGGCGCAGGCCCCGGCGCCCAAATGGCCGCGATCCCGAAGACCCAGGCTCTTCGCCGGTCCGGCACGAGTCAAGATGGCGACATCGTAGAGCGTGTACTCGCGGTCGATGGTCTTAAGGATGGTCGCCGCCTGTGCGCCGGGATGGATCTTTTCCAGCATCTCGTTGCGGAACGTCTTGTCCATCAACAGGCGGATCAGATGCGGGTAGTAGTAGAACGGCGCACCGTTCGGGTGGTCGGTCGTCAGGAACACGCGCCAAGGGTCGTTGACGAGCAGGAACAGCTCGAGGCCGATCGCCCACTGCAGCGCGTTGACGTAGCTCTTGTCACGGTACTTCATCGGCACCACGCCGCAGCCGTTGTCGCACTCGATGTCCATGACGACCCATTTCTTGGGGTCTGCGGACTTGGTGTTGCCGTACTGGCGCATGCTGTCGCCGGAGGCGGTGCAGGTCTGGCCAAACATGATCTGGCCGACGTCGATCGAGATGTTCTTGTTCCGGTTGATGGCCTCGGCGACAAGGGGGGCGCCCGAGGAGAACTTCATGTCGCCCTCGGTGCCGTAGCTGTGGAACTGGATGTGGGTGAGGTGGAGCGGCAGACCCTCGGCGCCGTTGATCGTCTTCAATGTGGAATTGAGGCTGCCCGGGACGCCGAGGTTGCAGCCGTGGATGTGGATCGGGTGCGGAACTCCCAATTCCTTCATGCCGCGCGCGAGCGTAAGAATCACGTCGCGCGGCGTGATGCCGTAGTGAACGTGCTTTTCGTCGAGGTCGAGGGCGCGCTGGTTGAACTTGAAGGCGGAGATGCCGCCCGGGTTCACGATCTTGACCGCAAGGGCCTGCGCCGCGTGGATGGTCCAGGCGATGTAGTCCTTGATGAAGCTCATGTCCTTCTTCTCGGCCATGACGGGCGTTCGCGGGCAGCATGGCAGGCTCGAAGGCAGCCGTGTAGCCCATCTCGGCGTAGCGGTAGCCGGTGGTCATCGTCGAGGGCACGGCATGGCCGCAGCCCGAGCGCATGAGATCGGTGCGCGCCACCTCGTGGCCCTGGTGGTCCTCGGGCAACAGCATGCGGGCAATGGTGACCTTGCCTCCGCCGATGTGGCTGTGCGGGTCGATCGCGCCGGCCATCACCACACGGCCGTTCAACGCGTACTCGGCATCGATGCGCGTGCCCGGAGGCGGCGCCGCGACGATCTTGCCGTCCTTGGCATAGATGTCCCGCACCTCTCCATTGACGCCGTTCATGGGGTCGTAGACGCGGCCACCGGTGAACTTTATCAGCATTCGTTTCTTCTCCCGGAGACCTGTCAGATGGCGAGCTCGATGGCGGCCAGGATGTCGGCACCCCTCGGCAGCGTTGAGCGCTTGAGGTTCCTGAGCGGGAGCGATACGACGTTGTCGCATCGCACGAGGCGGCCCGCGTGATCGGCGCCCGGCGTGCCGACAGGGATGTAGACGGCCGGCGTCGAGGCGAGCTTCATGCCCGGCGTGCCGAGGACAATGGTCGGTATGCTGGCCGCAGGCGGGGTCAGATCGGGTGTGAACGAGGCGACCCAGACCAGCACGTCGCCGTCGCCCGCTTCGAGCATCTTGGGGATCGCGTAGCGGGTGAAATCGTAGTCGGGGGCTCCCGAGGCGAAAGAGACGCGAAGCGGATAGCCGCTCTGCCAGGAGCAAACGGCCCCTGCCGTGACCGCGCCCTCGTTGCCGCCGAGCGACAGGCAAGCATAGCGGCCGGCGAGGTTGAGCTCCTTCACGAACTCGGAGACGAGGCCGACGGTCAAATCGGCGTTGGGGAAAGCAAGGCTCGGCGGCGCCCACACGAAGACACCGTAGCTGGCCTTGCGGATGCGCTCGGCGACACCCTTCACCACGTCCATCTTGACACCCGCCACCTCGTCGAGGCGCAGCGGACTGCCCTTGATCTCGGCCTTCAAGGCACCAACGACCTCGCCGACCCGGTCGAGCGGGCAGGGCACGCTGACGATCTCCCCGACGCGTGAGCCCTGGATGCCCGAGGTGTCGAGACCCTGGCCGAGGAAGATGACGGTTCGCTTCGGCGGCGTCTCGGTGAGGAGCGACGCTTCGACGTTGACGATACGCTCGAAGAACCGCGGATGCAGCTTGTGCAAGTCAGATCCGACGACCACGATGAGATCGGCGCGGTTCCGGGTCTCTGTCAGCGTCGACATGAACCAGCCGGCGGTCTGGAGCACCCGGAAGTTGCGGTATTGCCCGTCGGAGAGGGCGTGATCGACGACGCCGCCCGACTTGTCGGCGAGCGCCATCACGGCGCGCACACCTTCGACGTCGGTGCCGAGCCCGCCGTAGAGGGGCAGGCGGGAGGCGCGGAGGAGGGCGGTTGCTGCGGCGACGGCCGTCGCGAGATCGGTATCGCGACCGCCGACCTGCGGGCTTGCGCCGGCAACATTCCGCTCAAACCCGGCAATTGCCTTCTCGCAGCCGTTCCTCTGAACTTTGAGGCCGGCTGCTGAGCGGGCCACCTCGAGATCGTCACACAGAATTCCACAGAACGGGCAGGTCACATGGCTCTGGACACCAGGGACGGCGCTTCCGTCCGGGGAGGATAAGGTCATGGGTCGCTCTCGTTCTTTGGTCGAAGGGGGACCAAAGCATAGGGCCTTCGTTCTGACAACCGGCAAGGCCGAGCGGGGCCCGAGAGCGGCTAAATCGCGCATCGATTGCGGAGCCAGCCCGGCGCCTCTATTCTGCTAACAGGCGCGGCAAGTGCCGTGGCTCACGAGAAAAATCGAACGGGAGGTTCCCCTTGGTACTGAGAGGCTTCAGCTGGGCCGCCGCGCTGGCTGCCGGCATCGCACTCATGATGGGTCCGGCGTCGGCGCATGGACCCACTCGGCAGAAGGTGGTCGAGACTATCGAGATCAACGCGCCCGCCGACAAGGTGTGGGCCGTGCTCGGCAACTTCCAGGACTTCGGCTGGCACCCGGCCATCGCCAAGACGGAAGGCCAGGGCGGCAACGAAGTCGGTGCGACCCGCACGCTGACCTTGCAATCGGGCGGCATCATCAAGGAGCGAATCGAGAAGATCGATCCTGCGAAGATGATGCTGCAGTACGAGATCACAGAGGTCGACCTCAAGGTCTTGCCGGTGACGACCTACGAGGCGTGGATGACGGTGACGCCCAACGGCGACAAGTCCACGGTCGAGTGGAAGGGCAAGTTCTACCGTGGCGACGTCAACAACGATCCCAAGCCCGAGCTCAACGACGACGCGGCTGTGAATGCGGTTACTCCGATTTACAAGTCGGGCCTCGAGGCGCTGAAAAAGAAGCTCGAAGGCGGCTGATGTCGCAACGAGCGCCGAACGGCACTCCCTCCCCCCTCGTGGGGGAGGGTGAGCTGAGCTTCCCTGCCGGCCGGAGGGTAGTGGCTTCGAGAAGCTTCGAACCGATGGCCCGGCCGTCCCCTCCTGCTTTCCAGCGGCCCCTACCGACAAGTCGAGAGGCCGCCCGCGGCACTTTCCGGCGATCGAGAGTGCAGGGTCCCAGACCCGGTCTAGTTCGCCGGCTCGCCTTCGCCACCCTCTGCTTCGCATTTGCAAGCCCGGGCGCTGCCCAGTCCGCCCGCGAGGCGATCGTCACCAACCAGAATTCGAGCACCCTTTCGATCCTCGACCTCGAGTCGCAGAAGCCCGCTGCCGAGTTGAAGGTGGAGGGGAAGCCAGCGGGCGTGGCACTCTCGCCGGACCGCACGCGGGCCTACCTCAGCGCGCCCGACGCAAGAGAGGTTGTGGTCGTCGATCTGGCGAGGCGAGCCGTCGTCAAACGCGTGAAGGCAGGCGACGGTCCGCTCGGCATCGCCGTGAACCCGGTCACGGGTGTCGTCTATGCCGCCGATTGGTACAGCCATCGACTGATCGTCATCGACCCCGACAAGCTCGAGGCGGTGGCCGAGATAGAGACCGGGAAGTCCCCGTCGGGACTCGCCGTGACCACCGACGGTGGCACGATCCTCTCCGCCGACCGCGACAGTGACCAGGTGTCCGTATTCGACGCCAAGAGCTACGAGCGTCGCGCAGTGATTCCGGTCGGAACCCGGCCGTTCGGCGTCACGATCGACGCCGCAAACGCGCGAGCGTACACGGCCAACGTCGGCAGTGACGACGTGTCGGTCATCGACCTCACAGCGCTGAAGGTCACCGGAACGGTGAAGGTGGAGCACCACCCCTATGCGGTCGCGCTGGCCGCAGGACGAGGGTTCGTCACCAACCAGTCGTCGAGCACCGTGACGGTTTTCGAAACGGCCTCGCTCGACGTGTTGAAAACCATCGAGGTCGGCGACACGCCGGAAGGAATCGAGGCCGATCCGACAGAGAGATGGGTCTACGTCGCCTGCTGGTTCGAGAACGCCCTCGAGCGTATCGACACCAGGACGCTCGCGGTCGTGGGCACGATCAAGACCGGCGACGGCCCGCGCGCGTTCGGGAAATTTCTTCGATAGCGCCTGCAGGCGGCGCCCGGGCCACCCCGCCTCACACGCTCACCCGTCGCTACCTCAGAAATGGGTTCGACCGCCGCTCGGCACCGATGGTGCTGGTTGGTCCGTGACCGCAGATGAACGCGAAATCGTCCCCGAGAGGAAAAAGCTTCGTCTTGATGGCGGTGATGAGGGCATCGTGGTCGCCGTAGGGGAAGTCGGTGCGACCGATCGAGCCGGCGAACACGACATCCCCTGCCAGCATGAATTTCTGAGGCTTGTTCACGAACACGACCGAGCCCGGCGAGTGCCCAGGACAGTGAAGGATCTCGAACGTATGTCCGGCCACGGTGACCGTATCGCCCTCCTCGAGCCAGCGATCGGGCGTCACCTTGCGGGCCGGGATACCGTAGGAGGCGCCCTGCTTCTCGAGGCTGTCGAGCAGGAACCTGTCGGCCGGGTGCGGACCCTCGATCTCGACGCCGAGTTTCTCCCTGAGCTCGTCGGCCCCGCCGGCATGGTCGATGTGACCGTGGGTGATGAGGATTTTCTCAATTCTGAGCCCGAGCTCCCGGATCGCGCCCTCGATCATCTCGAGATCGCCGCCCGGATCGACGACGGCGCCCGCCTTCGTCGCCTCGTCCCAGAGAAGCGTGCAGTTCTGCTGGAACGGGGTTACGGGGATGATGCCGGCACGGAGGCCGGCAGCCGTCGTGGTCGCAGTCATCGGACCTCGCAAGAGCTCGCCAAATTCGTCGACCCATAGCGAAGTTCCGCGCGATAGGCTACCTCAAGCCGGATTGGCCGGCCGCAGAGAGGCGCGCTTCGCCGACACGCACCGCCGGCCCGGCGCAGTGCCAGGGGATGACCGACCCATGCAGATGAGAGAGATGCGCTATGCCCGGATCGAGGGAACCGAGGTCATGGTGCAGGTCAGCTCGGCCCTGGAGGCCAAAGCCGCCATCAAGGAGCTCAAGCACAAGAAGAAGGAACTCCAGCACGTGCGGAAGAAGCTCCTGAAGGAGCAGAAGGGGGCGAAAGCCGAGCTCGACCGCGTCGCACGGCGCCACAGTGCCGCATCGAGGAAGGGCGGGCTGAAGGGCCTGGTCGCCCGCGTGCGTCATGCGGTATCGAGCCGCGAGCCATTGCGCGATCTCGCCGTCGTCGAGGCAGATCTCGCGCGCACCGACGACGTTCTGCACAACATCGATAGCTGTATCATCCAGATCGAGGGCAGGCTCCTGAAGTAACAGAACCTACCTGATGTTACCTGATCGAGTAGTGTCGCACGTGCGCCACATGATGCCACCGAACTGATGCCAATGCATACTTCGCCGCTTTCTTGCCGCGAACGCGCGAATAGGTTGCCGCAACACGACGGCAACGGTCAGTGCGTGGCGCCCCGCCAGTGCTAGGGGCGCCGAGCGGGGGCTGCGCACTCGAAGCGGGACTGGCCACCCGTTGCCGTCGTGGCGTTCCCGGCCGTGGCATTCCCGATCGTGGCATTCCCCACAGTGCCGTCGAACATCTTCCGGGCCAAGCGCGCCCCGCCAAGCGTTCGTCTGGCACACTCGTGCCTCATCGCGCAGAAGCGCTGGGATACCTATATCCTCTTGCCATGATCCGTCTCGCCGCCACGCTCCTGAAGCTTCCGATCCACGCCTATCGCTGGACGCTGAAGCCGCTCATAGGCCTGGAATGCAGGCACGCCCCGACGTGCTCCGCCTATGCGCTGGAGGCGATCGACAGGAACGGTGCCTGGAAAGGTTTCTGGTTGACGCTCGCGCGCCTCTCCCGCTGCCATCCGTGGGGCAGCCACGGCTACGACCCTGTACCCGACCTAAGCGGCGTCAGCGAGCCCTTCCGGCCCTGGCGATATGGCGACTGGAAGCTCACCCGCCGCGGCGGCCTCGATCATGTGGTCGACCGAGAAGGCGAGAGCATCTGACCCGGGAGCCAGGTAGGTGGTCTCCGTGCCGAGCTCGGCCACCGTCCTGCACAGCTCGACCAGGTTGTCGAAGGCGCGCTGGGCGATGTACTCGAAGGCCATCAGCTCCCAAATCGACGACGCCTGATGCATCTGTCCGGCGAGGATGGTCTTGACCGTCACCTCCGGGCAGGCGTCGTTCTTGACGAAATTGGCGAGATGGGGAGCGACCGCCGGGTTGGGAACCGGCACGCCCTCGGGCCAGCCGGAGGCGTAGCTCGAGCGCTTGAAGAGGTTGACGGTCAGGAACTGGGTCTCGAGCTTCTCCTTCATGGCCGACCCTACGTCCGCCTGCACCTGGATGCAGGGGCGCACCTTGTTCTGGATGTCGAGCATGGCTTTGCGGATATGGAGCTTCGGCGTCTGCATCGTTCCCCCAGGACAATGGCCGCCGTCGAGGTCGGGCCAACCGACGCCAAGGTAACGAGGGCCGGTTAGCGATCAGGGCTCGAAATACCGAAAATTTTATCGAACTCACGCGCGTTGGACCCTACCGGGTCCATCTCCCGCGCCTGAACGAGGGCGAGGCGGCTCGGCTCCGTCGCACGCCTGGGGATGTGACCCGTCTCCCGGAAGGGCTTGCAGAGGCGCCAAACCTTGCCCATCAAGAAGTCATGAGCGATAGCGAGCCCCGCCACCCCGAGAAGGTGAACCGGCCGGACCAGGCCTCGGCCCCGCGGCCGGGCTGGATCAGGGTCCGCTTGCCCGGTGCGTCGGACGGCCGGATCGCTCTTCCTGAGACGCGCCGGTCGGTGCATGCGCTGGGCCTCAAGACCGTGTGCGAGGAGGCGTCCTGCCCGAACCTCGCCGAATGCTGGAGCCGGCGCCACGCGACGTTCTTGATTCTGGGCGACGTCTGTACGCGCGCCTGCGCCTTCTGCAACGTGAAAACAGGTCTGCCCGGCGCCGTCGATGCTACAGAGCCTGCCCGCGTGGCGGAGGCCGTGGCGACGCTCGGGCTCGCGCACGCGGTCGTCACCTCCGTCGATCGCGACGACCTTCCCGACGGAGGCGCGGCCCATTTCGCCGCCGTCATCGCCGCCATCCGGGCGCGCTCTCCGGACGTGACCGTCGAGGTGCTGACACCGGACTTCCTCAAGAAGGAGGGCGGGCTTGAGAGGGTGGTTGCGGCCCGGCCCGACGTTTTCAACCACAACCTCGAAACCGTGCCGCGGCTCTATCCGACGATCCGGCCCGGCGCGCGCTATTTCCATTCGCTGCGCCTCCTGCAGCGGGCCAAGGAGATCGATCCCGCAACGATCACTAAGTCGGGACTGATGCTAGGCCTCGGGGAATCCCGCGAGGAGGTTCTGCAGGTAATGGACGACCTGAGGAGCGCAGAGGTCGATTTCCTGACTCTCGGCCAATACCTGCAACCATCGCCGAAGCACGCGGCCGTCATACGCTACTGGGAGCCGCAAGAGTTCGACGCCCTTGCCGCGAGCGCCCGTGCAAAAGGGTTCGTTCACGTGGCCGCGAGCCCCATGACGCGCTCGTCCTATCATGCCGGTGCGGACTTCGAGCGCATCCGCCGGGTGCGCGCCCTCACCCGCGCCGCGGGGGCCCGCTGATGCCGTCCTTCTCGAGCAAGCGCCACGTGCCCTTCACACCCGACGAGATGTTCAGGGTGGTGGCGGACATCGAGCGCTATCCCGAGTTCCTGCCCATGTGCGAGAGCCTAAGGATCAAGAGCCGCACGGCGACTCCCGGCGGCGAGGAGATCGTCTCGACCATGGGCGTCGGCTACAAGGCGATCCGCGAGCACTTCACGACCCGCGTGCAGCTGCGGCCGGCGGCGAACGAGATCGACGTCGCCTATGTCGACGGGCCGTTCCGGCGGCTATTGAACAAGTGGCGGTTCGTTCCGGCCCCCGACGGCTCGATCGTCGACTTCTACATCGACTACGAGTTCAAGAGCCCGCTCCTCGCCGTGCTGATGGGCGCCGTCTTCGACAAGGCCTTCCACCGCTTCAGCGAGGCTTTCGAGGAGCGTGCGCGCCAGGTCTACGCGCAGCGAGGACGAGCCGCACCGCCGGCATCGTAACCCGCGATCGAACGCGCCTACTCGATCGCGAGCGCGCGGTTGCGGGCGGAGGCCAAGCCCTTCAAAGTGTCGAGGCCCTTGGCGCCGGTGAGGATCGCGCCGTCGAAGTCCGCCTCGGTGACGTCCGCGCCCGTCAGGTCCGCACCCTGGAGGTTGGCACGCGACAGGTCGGCGTGGGTGAGGTTGGCGCCCCTGAGGTCGGCACCCTTGAGGTCCGCGAACCACAGCAGCGCATAGGTGAGATCGGCGCCTTTCAGACTGGCGCCGGCAAGTTTCGCGCTCTGGAGCTCGGTACGAAAGATCTCCTCGATGAAGCCTGCCGAGTTGAAGGGTGCGAAGCTCGCGCCTTGCAGGTTCGCTCCTTCGAAATTGCCGTAGTTGAACTGACCGAATATGCGAGCCCCGCTGAGGTCGGCACCGGAGAAGGACGGTGCATCTGCCGGCCGAGCCTCCTCGATCTGGGGCGAGGGATGGACCGACGGACGCAGGAGGCTCGCTCCCTTGAGGCTCGCGCGATCGAAGCGGGCGCGGGTGATGATCGCGCGGTCGAGATAGGCGCCGTCAAGCACCACGTCAGCGAGATTGGCACCCGCGAGGTCGGTGCCGAAGAGCTTCGCCTGTCCGAGGGCGGCGTGCTTGAAGTCTACACCGGCAAGGTCGAGGTCGGAGAGGTCGCGTCCGGTGAAGTCAGGGGCTGCGCCGTGCTCGAGCCGGAACAGAAGCTCCGTCACCTCGCGGGCCGTAACGTCGGCGGCGCCTGCGCTCCATGGCAGCGTGCTCGCCAGCACCGCGGCAGCGGCGGCCAGACTGTTGGAGAGTAACCGCTGCATCGAGTAGCTCCCGCCGTTGCGTCATGAGTTGTATTCTACGCCGGTCGTTCGCGTTTGGGTCAACGCCTGCGCCTCATTCCCTCAGCCTCGGGGCAGCACGCTTCGGACCAGGTCGAGCGCTGCCGACATCGTGGCCAGGCGGATCTCGGAACGCGACAGCGGGCCAAACCGAAATTCGCGGCCACTTGCGCGTCCATCGCGGCTCCCGGCAGCGACATGGACGAGGCCAACGGGCTTTGCGGCCGTGCCGCCGCCGGGACCTGCAACGCCGGTTACGGCAACCGCCACGTCGGCCGGCGAATGGGCGAGCGCGCCCGAGGCCATAGCCGCAGCAACCTCGGCGCTGACCGCACCACGCGCGAGAATGAGGCTCGCGGGCACCCCCAAGAGCTCGGCCTTGGCTTCGTTGGAGTAGGTGACAAAGCCCCGCTCGAACACATCCGATGAGCCCGGAATCTCGGTGATGAGGCCGGAGATCAATCCGCCGGTACAACTCTCGGCCGTCGCAAGCTTGAGCCCCCTTTCCCGCATGTCGTCGACAAGGCGGGCCGCAACGGTGGTGAGCTCGGCAGGGAACATCGGGCTGCTCCTTCGCTCGGACGGCGGACGCCGGCTATTTGCCCTGCGGCCGGCCATGATGCCCCCGCCGGGCAGCGGGCGGCGCCAGTAGCGAGCGCGGCACAGGGCGCGCCAACCGCGGAGACAAAAAGAGGTGCGCCCCTCTATAGAGCGCACCTCGCAATGGTAGCCGGCTCTGCCTTGAGCGCAAACGCAATCAGGCGGCGATCAGCTTCTCGGCCTCGACGAGGAGGCCGTCCAGCGTATCGCGGCAGCGCTCGCTCATGACGCCGATGGTACGGGTCTGTGCGGCGGTCCAGATCGGGAAAGCCTCCTTGAGCACGGACTGGCCGCGCGGCGTGAGGTGCAGGCCGCGCCCGCGACGCCCTGCCGGCGGATCCATGATGATGTGACCCAGGGCGAGCAGTCGCTTCAGATTGCGCGACAGCGTCGACTTCTCGATGTCGAGGTCGGTGCCGATCTCGACGGCGGTGATGCCGTCGCGCGAGGCGAGCTGGGCGAGAAGAGTGTACTGACTGGCAGTGATGCCGAGCGGCCGCAGCGCATCGTCATAGACGCGGGTGATGATCCGCGAGAGCTGGCGCACCCGCGTGGCGAGGCATTCGGACGCCGTCGCCGCCGCGATGTCGGCCGTCGAGGTGTTGCTCGTCTGAGCGACAGGGCGCTCAAGGGTATTCGTTGTCATGGCATTTGGCCTTGCATCGATTGTGTTCATACAACCACTTGGCGCTCTTGATGGCGCGATTCTGGCGGGGCGGTCAATTGCCGGGGATTTCGGCAGTAGGTTTGCGCCCGGCCATGGTGTAGCAGCCACCTGCTCCGACATTGTGGCGGCTGCGCTCTGTGAACCAACTCCCTTATCTGTAACAGTTTTTATGCATTGCAGAGCCGGTCAAGGGGCGCTTCCACGCCCGCGCGTGCCGACCCGCCTCGGGCTCGATCGGGGTGCGCCCCGGCTGCCCGCCAACAGTTGCCCGGGGGGAGGGAGGATGGGGACGACGGATCGTGGTGGCCCGGCGGTCGACCTCCCGGCGCTCAGATAGCCTTCACGCCGCCCGGCACGACCTGGGCAAGCGCACGCGCGTCGTCGCCTCGGTGCTGCGAACGATGCTCGCCGACGAGATCGCAGGCCACACTCGAGCCGGTCTCTGGACGTGTGACGAAGCCCGCCGAGCGGCCACGGGGCCCATCTCGGCCGCCCGGTCTCAGGCGCCGGCCGTCATGCCGTCGTAGACCTCCGCCAGGCGGGCGAAACCGGCGGGAGGAACTTGCTCGGCGCGCTGCTCGGGATCGATCCCTGCCTCGCGCAGGAGCAGTTCCGGAAGGGGTGTAAGCTGCTTCAGGCTCGCGCGCAGCATCTTGCGGCGCTGCCCGAACGCAGCGGCCGTGATGCGCCCCAGTGTCTTGACCGAGCAGGGTGGTGCCGGGCGTTCCCGTGGCTCGAACAGCACCACCGCAGACTCGACCTTTGGCGGCGGCGTGAAGGCGGACGGGCTCAGCGTGAGCGCGATACGGGCTTCGGCGCGCCATTGGGTGATGACGGCGAGGCGGCCGTACGCCTTCGTGCCAGGGAGAGCGACGATGCGCTCGGCAACCTCCTTCTGAAACATGAGCGCCATTCGGTCCCACCACGGCGGCCACGGCTCGGTCTCGAGCCAGCCAACGAGAAGCAGCGTCGCGACTGCGTAGGGCAGGTTGGCGGCAATGATTGCCTTGCCGGGCGAGCCCGCGAGCAGTGCCGTCCAATCGGCCTCGAGTGCGTCGCCTTCGTGGACGGCGAGGCGTCCGGGATAGCGCTCCGAGATGTCGGCGAGCGCCGGCAGGCAGCGCGGATCGCGCTCGATGGCGACGACGCGCTCTGCGCCCTCCAGCAGGAGCCCGCGCGTGAGCCCGCCTGGGCCGGGGCCGATCTCGACCACCCATCGTCCCTCGAGAGGTCCGGCGGCTCGCGCGATGCGGCGTGTCAGATTTAGGTCGAGGATGAAGTTCTGGCTGTAGCTCTTCTTGGCTTTGAGGCCGTAAGCCGCAATGACGTCGCGGAGCGGCGGTAGGCCGTCGGGCGACGCGCCGGGCACAGGCTCGGGTCGCGTCATGACGATGCGTCGCTCCGGCGCCGCGTCATGTCTGCGGCCATCCTGAGCGCCGCCACGAGGCTCGAGGCGTCGGCGATGCCCCGGGCGGCGATGTCGAACGCCGTGCCGTGATCCGGAGACGTGCGGATAAAGGGGAGACCGAGCGTGACGTTGACGCCGCGGTCGAAGGCCAGCGTTTTGATCGGGATCAGCGCCTGGTCGTGGTACATGGCGATCGCCGCGTCGTAGCGGGCGCGAGCCGCCGCGTGGAACATCGTATCGGCCGGCAGCGGTCCGGCAACATCTAACCCCTCGGCGCGAAGCGCCTCGACCGCTGGCCCGACGACCTCGATGTCCTCGCGCCCGATGGTGCCGGACTCTCCCGCATGGGGATTGAGGCCCGCAACCGCGATGCGGGGCCTCGTGCAGCCAAAATCGCGAGCGAGCGCCGCGGCCGTGATGCGGGCAGTCGACACGATGAGGTCGTGCGTGACGAGGCGCGGCACGTCGGCGAGCGGCACGTGGACCGTCAGCGGCACAACCCGGAGCTCGTCAGAGGCGAGCATCATGACCGGAGTGACGCGCGTGGTGCCTCCGAACCGCGTCTGCGCGAGGTGGCCGAGGTATTCCGTGTGTCCGGGATAGGCGAAGCCGGTGCCGTAGAGCACACTTTTGGCTATCGGGCAGGTGACCACGGCCGATGCGACACCGCACGCAACGGCCTCCACGGCTCGGTCGATGCTGGCGATGACGGCGGCGGCATTGAAGGAGTTGGGATGGCCCGCGACGACAGGCGCAGCCAGGGGCTGATCGATGACCGGGAGCGCATCGGCGAAGATATCGGGAACCAGCGTGAAATCTGCGATCGTCTCGAGCGGCACGTCGAGCGAGATGAGCGCCGCGCGTTCGGCCAGCGCGGTGCGGCTCGCGATCATCGCGAAGGGCGCTAGGCCGTGCTGCATGCGACCGCGCCAAGCCTTGAGCGCGATCTCGGGCCCGACGCCGGCCGGGTCTCCCATCGTGAGCGCGAGCGGACGTGGCGGCGCCCCGCGAGTCTCGCTCGCCATCCCGCCCATCAGCGGTACTCGATGGCTGCGTCCTGGCGCAGATCCTTGAGATGCTTCTTGGCCAGGATCTCGAACTCCTTCTGGCGAAGCTCGGCCTGTGCCTCCTCGCGCTTCTGCTCGTTGGCGGTGATGGTCTTGCGTCCGCAAACCACCCACAGCTCGACGGCGCCCTTGCCGACGACCGGAGGCAGCATGTCGCCGTCGCGGGCGTTGAGCAGCATGCTCCGGGTCGGCTCCGGGATTGCGGACGGCCGCTGCGAGCCGACGTCGTCGAAGCGAGCACCCGGAATAGCCGCAGCAAGATCCTTGGTCGCCTTGCAGTCCGTAAAGCGGGTCGCAGCCGTCTGCGCGTCGGAAAGCTTCTGCGCGACGGCCTTCTGATCGGCGTTGGGGGGCGTGAAGATGGAGATGCGAT
>JAGVSR010000167.1 GCA_019137195.1 Alphaproteobacteria bacterium | reverse complement strand
GACGTTCACATCATTGGCGTGTCGTCGCTCGCCGCCGGACACCTGACGCTCGTCCCCGAGCTCAAGGCGGCTCTGGCCAAGGAAGGCCGCGACGACATCATGATCGTGGTTGGCGGCGTCATCCCGCCCGGCGACTACGAGGCCTTGTTCGCCTCCGGCGCCAAGGCCGTGTTCGGCCCCGGCACCAACATCCCGCTCGCGGCCGCCGATCTCATCCACAAGCTCAACGAGCAGCTGGGGTACGGGCGCGAGGCGGCGGAGTAAGGGTGAAGCGTAGGGTGGACCAGGCGCGCTTTCGCGCCGTAATCCGCCGTCTTTTTGCGTCAGAGGAGAGCTGCGAACTTACGTTCCGCTACCCGAGCTATGAATGATTGCAAGGACGATGAACAGTTTCGACTTAGGCATGAGCGAATGATTGCTCAGCGGGTCGCAGCAGAACGTAGTGCTCGAATTCTCGCGAGCGTGATTTTCTGGATCATTATAGCCTGCATCGCGACAATATTGATCGGCCTATCAATGAACATTCCCTGGTTGGGCATTCCATTAACAATTCTTGCACTCATCGGTCTGCTACTCGCGCATTAGGCGCAGGCGCGATACAGACTACGGCGCGAAGAAGCGCACGACCCACCTTTCGGCACTCCGAGCTCGCTGCGCCATGGATCCCGGCAACGAGTGCCGGGATGACTTCGTCACCCCTTCGCCGGCCGGCAGGCGTAGCCGTCGTCGGTGCGGGTGCAGGTCATGGGTCCGTCGTACTCGGGGGCGGCGGGCTTCTTCTCGGCCTTGGCCGGAGTGTCCGACGAGCCCGCAACGGCGCTGTCGTCCTTGGACTTGGTCTCGGCGCCTGCGTCCTCGCCCGCCGCGCCGCCAGCCTTCGGCTTCTCGACGACGATCTGGTCCTTGACCTTTTTCGCCTTCTCAGCGGCGGCCTTCTTGGCGCCGGGCGGCGGCTCTGCACAGCGCAGCGAGGCGGTCCAGATGCCGATCTTGCCGGTCGGCGCGGGACTACCGTCGGTGAGTGAGACTGGCTTCTTCACGTCCTTGCAGAAGCGGTTCAGAAACACGGAGCTGACGACGCTCGCGGCGAGACCCTGATCCTTGCTGTCGTCGGAGAGCGGCGTGCTCTGGCGCCAGAATACGACGCGATACCCGTCCTCGCCCTGGGTGACGTACTCGAAGCGATAGGTGCCACCCTTGGCGCCGATCTCGAACTCCTCTTTGCCAGGGCCGAGGTCGGTGGGATCGTCCTCGGCAAGGGCCGGGAAGGCCGAGCCGCCCATGAGCGCCGCAACCGTGAGCGCGATCAGAGCGCCAAGCTTTTGCATCATCGTGGTCATACGATTCCACCTTTTCAGGATCGGCGCCGGAGAGTGCCAAGACAAATCGGCCGGCGCAAGCGCCGGCCGAGGCTTTTTCCAGTGATTTCAAGCAAGATGCCGCCCCATGCCGCAAGCAGCCGGGCTCAATCCTTGGCGCGCTCGACGTAGGCGCCGTCCTCGGTCATGACGACGACGCGGGTGCCGGCGCCGACGTGGGGCGGCACCATGATACGGGCGCCGTTCGAAAGCTTGGCGGGCTTATAGGACGAGGACGCCGTCTGGCCCTTGACGACGGGGTCGGCCTCGACGATCTCGAGCGTCACGCGCTGCGGCAGCTCGACGGCGATCGGCACGCCCTCGTGCAGCGACACCGAGCAGGTCATGCCCTCCTGCAGCCAGATGCCCTGCTCGCCGATGATGTCCTTCGGGATCGAGATCTGGTCGAAGGTCTCGGGCTGCATGAAGTTGTAGCCCATGTCGTCCTCGTAGAGGTAGTTGAAGTCCTTCTCCTCGAGGTAGGCGCGCTCGACCTGGTCAGTGGTGCGGTAGCGCTCGACCACCTTCACCCCGTCGGCGATGCGGCGCATCTCGAGGTGGGTGACCGGCGTGCCCTTGCCGGGGTGGATGTTCTCGGCATGCATGACGACGGCGAGCTTGCCGTCGAGGTCCAACACGTTGCCCTTGCGGACCGAGCTGGCGATGACCTTGGCCACGTTGATTCTCCAAGCAAAAATGGCCGGGAGCGCGGTTCTCGCGCGGTCTCGGGCCGGCTGATCGGGATTGCTTGGCGCTCTCTTACTCTATTCGGAGCCGGAAGGCCAAGTGCGGCGAAGTGGGTTGTAGAGGCTCGCGGGATAGGGGATGAGGGATGAGCGCCTCGCCTCAACTCAGCCCCGCCGCCCGTCCCTGCTGTCATGAACTCTGTATCATCCCCCTGGTGGTCCCCCGACCGGCACCAAGACCGCCGCCCGTTCCTGCTGGCGCGCGGGCGCATCAAGGCGGCCATTCGCGCGTGGTTCGAGGAGCAGGGCTTCGTCGAGGTGGAGACGGCGTGCCTGCAGGTGTCGCCCGGCAACGAGACGCATCTGCATGCGTTCGAGACGGCGCTCGTCGGCACGGACCTCGCGCGCCGGCCGCTCTATCTCCATACGAGCCCCGAGTTCGCGATGAAGAAGCTGCTCGCGGCCGGCGAGGAGAGGATCTTCACCTTCGCGCCGTGCTTTAGGAACCGCGAGCGCGGGGCACTCCATTCGCCAGAGTTCACCATGCTCGAGTGGTACCGCACGAACGTGCCCTACGAG
This sequence comes from Alphaproteobacteria bacterium, assembly GCA_019137195.1. GTDB lineage: Bacteria > Pseudomonadota > Alphaproteobacteria > Rhizobiales > Hyphomicrobiaceae > CBDCUQ01. The sequence goes on along the minus strand of JAGVSR010000167.1, from coordinate 5,488 downwards.
CAGGTGATGGCGGATGCCGCCGACCTCCTCGCGCTTGCGTGCAAGTTGACCGGCCAGCGCCTCGTGTCCTGGCGCGGCGCGACCTGCCTCCCGAACGGCGAGGCGGAGCGTGTGACGGTGGCGGAGGCATTCGGGCGCTATGCGGGGATCGACCTCTTGAGCACGATAGGCGTACGTGCTCCCCACACCCCGAACCACTCATCACGAGGAGAGGGGGCTTCTACGGGGGGAGAGGCTGCACGTGATTTTCTGGATCGCGACCTCCTTGGCCATCTCGCCGAGGGGGCGGGGATCACGGCGCGCGAGGGGGACAGCTGGTCCGACATCTATGCGCGCGTGCTTGCGGCATTGATCGAGCCCAGGCTCGGGCTCGGACGGCCGTCGCTCCTCATCGAGTATCCGGCGCACGAGGCAGCCCTCGCGCGTCCGAAGCCCGCCGACCCGCGCGTTGCCGAGCGCTTCGAGCTCTATTGCTGCGGCGTCGAGCTCGCGAATGGCTTCGGCGAGCTCACGGACCCAGCTGTCCAGCGCGCCAATCTCGAAGCGCAGATGCGCGAGCGGCGGACAATCTACGGGGAGCGCTATCCCATCGACGAGGATTTCATCGCCGCGCTCGCCCACATGCCGCCGTCGTCGGGATGCGCCTTGGGCTTCGACCGCCTCGTCATGCTGGCGACGGGAGCGTCGCAGATCGACCAAGTGCTGTGGACGCCGCTCCCGGATGGCGCCAAATAGCAGCAACCACTTGCCCGCTCGGCACACCGGGCACCCTTCTTGGACGCGAGAGATCAAATATGCCGACGACCCATTCCGGCGGATGCCAGTGCGGCGCGGTGCGCTACCGCATCAAGCGGCTCGGGCGTGCCACCATCTGCCATTGCCGCATGTGCCAGAAGGCGTTCGGGGCTTTCTTCGGCCCGCTGGTCACGGCGCACGAGGTCACCTGGACCAGAGGCGCACCCAAGACCTATGCCAGCTCGAACAAGGTCAAGCGCGGCTTCTGCGAGGCGTGCGGCACGCCCTTGACCTACGATTGGGGCGGGCCCATCGAGATTGCCATCGGGTCCCTGGACGATCCCGAGGCTGCGGCGCCTGTTCTGCAGGTCAACATCGAAAGCCGTCTGTCCTTCTTCGACCGCCTGCACGAGCTGCCGGTTCGCGAGGATCCTCCAGGTGGTCCGGCTGCCACGTTCAAGGCATCGATCGTAAGCAAACAGCACCCCGATCACGACAAGGGAGATTGACGTGACAGCGATACATACCGGCGGATGCCAGTGCGGCGCGGTGCGCTATCGGATCGAAGGCGCACTCGGGCGGGCCGCCATCTGCCACTGCCGCATGTGCCAGAAGGCGTTCGGGTCGTGGGGTGCGCCGCTCGTTTCGGCGACGGCCGAGCGGCTGACCTGGACGCGCGGCCAGCCGTCCACGTTCCGCTCGTCGGCGATCGTCGCGCGCGGGTTCTGCCGCGACTGCGGCACGCCGCTCTACATGCGCGAGGACGGGCACCCGGACTACGACCTCGCCATCGGCACGCTCGACGATCCGAAGGAGGCGCCGCCGACCGAGCAGGTGGGGCTCGAGAGCAAGCTTCCGTGGTTCGACTTGCTGCCTGGGTTGCCGGGGCACCGCACCGAGGACGAACGGACACCGGAGGACCTCAAGAAGCTCGCGACCTTCCAGCACCCCGACCACGACACGCTGCACTGGCCGAAGCGATGACGGCGCTGCGCAAGACGTTGCGAACGGCGGACGATCTCGTGGAGGCCGGCCTTCTCGACCGGTCGTCGCGAGACGATGCGGCTCGCGTTGCAGGGCGCTATGCCGTGGCCGTGACGCCCCTGATGGCCGGGCTTGTCGACCCCAGCGATGCTGCTTGCCCCATCGCGCGGCAATTCGTGCCGGACGTTCGCGAGCTCGACATCAATCCCGCCGAGCGCGCCGATCCCATCGGCGATCACAACAGGAGCCCGCTCAAAGGCATTGTGCATCGCTATCACGACCGCGTGCTGCTCAAGATGGTGAGTGTCTGCCCGGTCTACTGCCGCTTCTGCTTTCGGCGCGAGATGGTGGGACCGGACCATGGCTCCAACCTCACAACCGACGAGATTGCGGCGGCGCTCGCCTACGTGCGCGGCAACATCGGGATCGCCGAGGTGATCCTGACCGGCGGAGATCCGTTCATGCTGTCGCCGCGGCGCGCCAGCGAGATCACGAGTCAGCTGTCGGCCATTCCCCACGTCCGCGTTCTGCGCTGGCACACGCGCGTGCCCATCGTGGCACCGGAACGCGTTTGCGACGCGATGGCGGAGGCGATCACGGCGACGAACCGTGCGGTGTCGGTCGCAGTCCACGTCAACCATCCGCGCGAGCTCACGGCACCAGCGCTCTCTGCATTGCGCCGGCTTGCCGATCGGGGCCTCACGCTGCTGAGCCAGACGGTGCTCCTCCGCGGTGTCAACGATGACGCCGCCACGCTCGAGGCGCTGATGCGCCGCCTGGTGGCCGCAGGCGTCAAACCCTACTATCTCCATCATGGCGATCTCGCCCCAGGCAGCGGCCATTTCCGCACGACCATCGTTGCAGGCATGGCGTTGATGGACGAGCTGCGACGGCGCCTCACGGCGTTCGAGCTACCCGTCTACGCACTCGATATTCCGGGAGGATACGGCAAGGTCCCGGTCGGCGCGGCGCATGTTCGCTGTGGGTCCGAGGTCGGCACCTATCTGGTGCGCGATCGAGCGGGTGGGGTGCATGTGTATCGGGATGTGGTCGCGCGGTAGCGCCACGCGCGCCCTCACCTGGGCCGACGCACAGGAAGAGATCGGGCCGGCTCGCGTCCAGAGGCCTTAAGAACGCGATGCCAGACGTCGTCCGGCATGCCGTGCTGCCAGACGTGGGAGAGACAGTCGCGGAATGCCACGCTCTCGCAGGCATAGCGCTCGACGGCGGAGATGATCAGGGCGCCGTGATTGCCGAGCAGGGATTCGAGGTTCCCGCAACCGAGCTTGCAGCGTTCCCAGTCGGTGGTCGCGGCCTCGGCCGCAAGCCTCAGAACCTCGAGTGCAGGCCAGGGATTCTCGAGCTGCATCGACCAGACGCAGTCCTGTGCCCACCTCGTTCCATCCGGGAACTCGTCGCTCACTTTGCCGTCGAGCGCGTGGGCGCGAGCGAGCTTTTCCGGATCGATCCCATCCTTGGCGCCAAAGCAGCGCGGACGCTCCTCGCCGTCGCGCTCGTCCGCATCGCAATCGTGCCAGTTGCAATCGCCGCAGAGATTTCCCATTGACGACCAGTCGAGCGCGGCCGTCCGGGAGCCGCCAGCCCCTCGTCTTTCCTTGGACTTGCGGGACATGGGCAACCTCGCGTATCGGGCATTGAACGTTCGGCCAGCAGATCCTACTTACGCCTGACTGCCTCGAGCGTAAACGTTTCTGCGCGTCGCGTTTCCCCCTGCCTGCCCTCGCCGCCGCTCTGGAGCCCAGCCTGGAAAGTCTCATCGATCTCAAGGACTGGCTGATCGAGCTCGCTCGCGCCAACGCCGCACTCGCAGTGCCGATCGCGTTTCTGCTCGGGTTCGCGGAAAGCGTCGTCGTGCTCGCCTGGCTGGTGCCGTCGTCGGCGATCCTGGTCGCGCTCGGTGCGCTTCAGCAGTCGGTCGGGGGCGACTTCTGGCCTCCGTGGATCGCTGCGGCCTCGGGGGCGCTTGTCGGCGACGTGTTATCGTTCGCGGTCGGCTGGCGCTTCCGGCACGAGATCAAGCGGACATGGCCGTTCTCGGACCGGCCGCAGTGGCTCGTAGCCACCCGCGTCGTGCTCAGAACCTGGGGCTTCCAGGGCATCGTGGCCTCGAAGTTCTTCGGGCCGATCCGGTCGTGCATTCCCGTCGTCGCCGGTGCCGCCCATATGCGCTGGCGCGCATTCGTGCCGGCGAGCGCCTTGTCGTGCCTGATCTGGGCGGGCGCGTTCATCCTGCCGGGCTACGGCGTTCTGGCCCTCGCCGACTAGGTCGTGTCCTCGGCGACGAGTCGGAGGTCAGGTCACCGGCCATACTCCCTAGTAGACCAGGCCCTTGTAGAGAAAGATGAAGGCGAGAAGCGCCAGTAGGAAACCGAGCCCGCGCTGCAGCCTGACATGGAACCTCAGCAATGAACGGCGCGGACGCCTCTCGGCCGCATCGGGATCGATGCGATAAGCCCTGAGAGGGACAAGATTGTCGAAAGCGTAGGCAAGCCCCGGATGGCGGCTTTGCGACGGATGCTCTGGATCAGGCTTATCCAGCCACAGCGTGCAATATAGCAGAAAAACAAAGAACAAGGCCCACAGGATCAGGTTGAGCGGCCGGTGGCCGTATGCAACCGAGTACTTGGCACCGACTAGAGCCGCCGAGCAGATGCCGTCAAGCGCGAACTTGTAGATCTCCGCGCCAGGCGCCTTCAGGAGCTGATCGTACCACGCGCGCCAGCCCCGATCCGCCATCAGCGCCGTCAGTTGCGACGAGCGGCACGTGTTGCGGTACTTCTGCTCGCTCAGCGCAATCTTGAGGTTGGTCGCGTTGATGCCCATGCTCTCGACGCGGGACACGATGTTGGCGAAGGGTTGCGGGCTTTCGGCATTGTCCTCCCTGAAGAAATCGATGATGCGCTGCTGAACCTTGGGGTTGTCGGGGTTGTCCGTGTTGCGTTTTCCGGGGGTCACATCGCATTTCTCCCGGACCCGGTACTCGTCGCTCTGCCCGTCGTCCGCAGTGAACGTCTGGCGCTTCATCATCGTCAGCGCGCCGACATCGATGTTGTCGGTGTAATGGTGCTTCGGGCGGTTCTCGAGGTTGGCGAGCAAATAATTGGTCTTGTAGTTCGCCATGTACCAGAGCGTCATGCTGTCCGATTTCTTCCAGCTCAGGATCGTCGAGTTGGACACGGTACCGTCGAACGCGATCTTGCCGATCTCCTTGGTCGCGCCGCGCGCGTCCTGCAGCGCAATCTCGCCGGTCACATCGACGAGGCACAGGGCCCCCTGGATGCGCAAGTCGCGCAACAGAACGCTGTTGCGCTCGGAGAGCACGTCGAGATCCTTGGTGTTGCGCCGGGCAGCCTCCTCGCAGACATTGCCCTGTGGTACGGCCCCGTACATCGGCCGCTCGACGACGAGCTCTCTCCAGGCGGCGGTAAAGTCCTCGTCGGAGAGCGTCTTTTTAAGCTCGTTCAGCACGAACTGAACGCTGACCGCGGGATCCCAGTCGCAAGAGGCGGATTCCTGAGATACGCGCCGACCGAACGTGACGTCCTGCATGAGAACGTCGCCCTCGATCACGGAGCCGGTCAGATCGACGCCGAAGCGGATGTCGGCCATGCGGAGCTGGATCGACGACCTGACGTGGGCGTTCCACGCCGACAGCTTGGTTAGGCGCGCCTTGGTCATGATGACCTTGCCGGCAATCTCGGCGCGGTGGAAGCGGAACTCGTCGTTGAACACCGAGCCTGCGGTCTCG
>JAGVSR010000023.1 GCA_019137195.1 Alphaproteobacteria bacterium | reverse complement strand
ACATCTGCCGGCACATGGAGGAGAAATACGGGATGCCGTGGGAGGAGTACAACTTCTTCGGGCCATCCCAAATCGCGAAGTCGCTGAGGAAGATCGCCTCCCACTTCGACGACAAGATCAAGGAAGGCGCCGAGCGCGTCATTGCCAAGTACCAGCCTCTCGTCGACGCGGTCATCGCCAAGTACAGGCCGCGCCTCGAGGGCAAGACGGTGATGCTCTATGTCGGTGGCTTGCGGCCCCGCCACGTCGTCAACGCCTACGAGGATCTCGGGATGGTCATCACAGGTGCCGGCTACGAGTTCGCTCACGGCGACGATTATCAGCGGACCGGTCACTACGTGAAGGGCGGCACGCTCATCTACGACGACGTCACGGGCTACGAGCTTGAGAAGTTCATCGAGAAGAAGCGTCCGGACCTCGTCGGCTCGGGCATCAAGGAGAAGTATCCGGTACAGAAGATGGGCATTCCGTTCCGCCAGATGCACTCGTGGGACTACTCGGGTCCGTATCACGGCTACGACGGGTTCGCGATCTTCGCCCGCGACATGGATCTCGCCATCAACAATCCCGTGTGGGGCATGTTCGACGCTCCCTGGAAGAAAAAGGCGGCTTGAGCCTTGGCCCCTCGCTCCATGCTCTTCACTGGCATGGGGAGAGGGCTTGGGTGAGAGGCAGAAACAGGCCGTTGCGCAAGTCTCTGCCCCTCACCCCGACCCTCGCCCCCGTGAAGGACGGGGAGAGGGGATTTCCTACCCCACCTCCCACATGCGCGCGTCCCGTATGGCGGACGGCCAACGAAGGAGTTCTTCCCAATGCCGCAGTCAGCCGAGAAGGTCCTGGACCACCGTCCCCTGTTCCGCGAGCCGGAATATCAGGCGATGCTCAAGAACAAGAAGGAGAAGTACGAAGGCGGTCATCCCGACGCCAAGGTCCAGGAAATTTCAGACTGGACCAAGACCTGGGAGTACCGGGAGAAGAATCTCGCCCGTGAAAGCCTGTGCGTGAACCCGGCCAAGGCCTGCCAGCCGCTGGGTGCGGTGTTCGCGGCAGCGGGTTTCGAGCGCACGATGAGCTTCGTACACGGGAGCCAGGGCTGCGTCGCCTACTACCGCTCGCACCTCTCGCGCCACTTCAAGGAGCCGTCCGCTGTCGTTTCCTCGTCCATGACGGAGGATGCGGCCGTATTTGGCGGCCTGAACAACATGGTCGACGGGCTCGCCAACACGAAGGCACTCTACGATCCGAAGATGATCGCCGTGTCGACGACCTGCATGGCCGAGGTCATCGGCGACGACCTGCATTCCTTCATCGAGCAGGCCAAGGGCAAGGGCTCGGTGCCGAAGGACTTCGACGTTCCCTTCGCGCACACCCCCGCGTTCGTCGGCAGCCACGTAAACGGCTACGACAACATGATCAAGGGCATCCTCGAGCACTTCTGGAAGGGCAAGGAGCGCACCGCCGGCAGCAAGATCAACATCATCCCGGGATTCGACGGCTATTGCGTCGGCAACAACCGCGAGCTCAAGCGCATCCTCGACGCGATGGGCGTGGAGTACACGCTGATCTCGGACGCGTCCGACAACTTCGACACGCCATCCGACGGCGAATACCGCATGTATGACGGCGGCACGACGCTGGACGAGATGAAGGGGGCGCTCGACGCCAAGGCAACGCTGTCGCTGCAGGCCTACTGCACGCCTAAGTCGCTCGACTATGCGGCCTCGTTCGGCCAGGAGACGGCGAGCTTCCACTACCCGCTCGGTGTCAAGGCAACGGACGAGCTCCTGATGAAGATCTCGGAGCTGACCGGCAAGGAGGTTCCGGAGGCACTGACGCTCGAGCGCGGCCGGCTCATCGATGCCATGGCTGACAGCCAGTCCTGGCTCCACGGCAAGACCTACGCCATCTACGGAGACCCCGACTTCGTCTACGCCATGGCGCGCTTCATCATGGAGACCGGCGGCGAGCCGATCCATTGCCTCGCTACCAACGGCACCAAGGAGTGGGAGGAGGAGATGAAGGCGCTCCTCGCCTCGTCACCCTACGGCAAGGGCTGCCAAGTGTGGGCCGGGAAGGACCTTTGGCACCTTCGCTCGCTGCTTGCCACCGAGCCTGCCGATTTCATCATCGGCAACTCGTACGGCAAGTACCTCGAGCGTGACCTTAAGATCCCCCTCATCCGTCTCACGTTCCCGATCTTCGACCGACACCACCATCACCGCTTCCCGACCTGGGGCTACCAGGGCGCGTTGCGTGTGCTGGTTACGCTGCTCGACAAGATCATGGACACCATGGACCTCGATACCAACGAGGCAGGCGTCACCGACTACTCGTTCGATCTGACGCGGTAGGCGAAGTCTCCTCTTCCCATCCAGTATGGGGAGAGGGCCAGGGTTTGGGGCGGCCGGAAGCGCTGACGCGTGCTGCTGTCCCTCACCCCGACCCTCTCCCCGCAAGCGGAGAAGAGTGGGGACTCAGCGGAGCTCTTCATGGCCCTCAAGGACAAGATCGCCGACGTCTTCAACGAGCCTGGTTGCGATAAGAACCAGGCCAAGAGCGAGAAGGCGCGCAAGAAGGGCTGCTCGAAGCCGCTGGTACCGGGTGCGGCCGCTGGCGGCTGCGCGTTCGACGGCGCCAAGATCGCGCTGCAGCCGATCACCGACGTTGCGCACCTCGTGCATGGGCCCCTCGCCTGCGAGGGCAACGGCTGGGACAACCGTCACGCCGCCTCGTCGGGCCCGACGCTCTACCGGCTCGGCATGACGACCGATCTTTCCGAGCTCGACATCGTCATGGGTGAGGGCGAGAAGAAGCTTTATCGCGCAGTGAAGGAGATCGCGTCCCGTTACGCGCCGCCCGCCATCTTCGTCTATCAGACCTGCGTCACCGCCCTCATCGGCGACGACATCGAGGCTGTCTGCAAGCACGCCTCCGAGAAGCTCGGCCTGCCTGTCATTCCGGTCAATGCTCCGGGCTTCGCCGGGTCGAAGAACCTCGGCAACAAGCTCGCGGGCGAGACGCTGCTCGATTACGTCATCGGCACCATGGAGCCGGAGCACGAGCCGGGTCCGACGGACATCAACATTCTCGGTGAATACAACTTGTCGGGCGAGCTCTGGCAGGTAAAGCCTCTGTTCGAGGCGCTCGGCATCCGCATTCACGCCTGCATCTCGGGCGATGCGAGATACCGGGAGGTCGCCTCGGCCCATCGCGCAAGCGTCAACATGATGGTGTGCTCGGCGGCCCTGATCAACCTCGCGCGCAAGATGCAGGAGCGCTGGGACATTCCGTTCTTCGAGGGCTCCTTCTACGGCATCGCCGACACGTCCGACGCGCTGCGCCAGACCGCGCGCCTGCTCGTCTCGCGCGGCGCGCCAGATGATCTCGTCGAGCGTACCGAGCTGCTGATCAGCCGCGAGGAGGCCCGTGCGTGGGCGCGTATCGAGCCCTATCGCAAGCGCCTCGCCGGCAAGCGCGTGCTCCTCTACACCGGCGGCGTCAAGAGCTGGTCGGTCGTCTCCGCTCTACAGGAGATCGGCATGGAGATCGTCGGTACCAGCGTCAGGAAGTCAACCGAGGAGGACAAGGCGCGGATCGAGACCATCATGGACGACCCGCACATGTACGACGCAATCCCGCCGCGCGACATGTACCGGATGTTGAAGGACTGCGAGGCGGACATCATGCTCTCGGGCGGGCGCACGCAGTTCATCGCCTTGAAGGCCAAGGTGCCGTGGCTCGACATCAACCAGGAGCGCCACTTTGCCTACGCCGGCTACGACGGCATGGTCGAGCTCGTGCGCCAGCTCGCGCTTGCCATCCACAATCCGGTATGGGGCCACGTCCGTGCGCCGGCGCCATGGGATGGGGAAGGCAGAGTTTCCCTCGCCCCGCCTTTGCGGGGAGAGGGGCAGGGTGAGTGGCAGCGGCAATCTCGTTCTCAATCGGCGCAGCCTTCCGAGCCGCTTGCGGCCGCCCCTCGCGTCAACCCTCTTCCCGCGCCGGAAGCAGAGGCGCGGGGAGAGCAAGATCAGCCGTCACGCGCGTCCAAGAGGAGATTTGCAGGACACGAGGCCCAAGACCTGGGGGAGTGCTGAGACATGTCCGCATCTCATGCCGCCAATGTAGCCCACCCCACCAAATCACTCTCCGTCAACCCGCTGAAGTCGTCGGCGCCGCTCGGTGCAGCCATGGCCTATCTCGGCGTAGCCGACAGCATTCCTCTGTTTCACGGCAGTCAGGGTTGCACGGCATTCGCGCTGGTCCTCATGGTGCGCCACTACAAGGAATCGATTCCGATCCAGACCACCGCCATGAACGAGGTCTCGACGATTCTCGGCTGCGCGGATCACGTCGAGGAGGCGCTTCTCAACCTCAAGGCACGCGTCAAGCCCCGGCTCATCGGCATCTGCTCCACGGCGCTGGTCGAGACGCGCGGCGAGGACATGAAGGGTGATCTCGCCCTCGTCAGAGAGCGGCGCAAGGACGAGCTGGCCGGCACGAAGGTCGTACTCGCCTCGACGCCGGACTTCTCGGGCGCGCTCGAGGAGGGGTGGTCCAAGGCCGTCACCGCAATGATCGACGAGCTGGTGGAGCGTCCGGCCGTTCGTACGACACGGCTGAAGCACGTGAACATCCTCGCCGGCGTGCATCAGACACCGGCCGACGTTGGCCAGATTCGCGATCTCGTCGAGAGCTTTGGGCTAACGCCTGTCATCCTGCCCGATATCTCCGGCAGTCTCGCCGGCGTCGTTCCCGATGGCTGGGTGCCGACCAGCTACGGCGGCGTCACGCTTGAGGAGATCGCCGCCATGGGCGCCTCGCGCCTGACGATCGCCATCGGCGAGCATATGCGGGCGCCAGCCGCGCGGCTTGCGGATCTGACTGGCGTGCCGATCGAGGTGCTAGACCGGATCACCGGCCTGTCGTCGGTCGACCGCCTGGTAAACTTGCTGTCTGAAATCTCCGGCCAGCCAGTTCCGGCACGCATCCGGCGCCGTAGGGACGAGCTCGTCGACGTCATGCTCGATGCCCATTTCCATCTCGGCGGCAAGCGTCTCGCCATCGCCGCCGAGCCCGACCTCCTCTATGCGCTCTCCGCAACGCTCGGGGAGCTCGGCGCGGAGACCGTCGTCGCGCTGACCACAGGCTCGTCGTCGCCTTCTCTGGTCAAAGTGCCGGGTCCTGTCGCAGTCGGCGATCTAGGGGATCTCGAGCGGCTCGCTGGAGAGCGGGAGGCCGATCTCTTCGTCACCCATAGCCACGGACGCCAGGCCTCGGAACGGCTCGGGCTCCCGCTCATGCGCGCGGGCTTTCCGATCTTCGACCGTCTCGGCGCCCAGCACCGCCTGCTCGCCGGCTACGAGGGCACGCGCAACCTCTTCATCGAGACTGCCAACATCTTCCTCGCCGAGCACCACGCGCCCACACCCGCGGCGCTCGCCCCACTTCTCACCTCCACGGAGGACGCCCATGACCATGCGCCGGCTCAAGCTCATTGACGGCGAGGATGCCACGAGCGACGCAGCGGCGCCGCGTGCCGCGCTGCGCATCGCCATCGCCACCCAGGACATGAAGGCGCTCAACGCGCATTTCGGCTCGGCGCAGAAGTTCGCGATCTACGACGTCACGGCGGATAGCGCGGCCTTTATCGAGGCCGTCGGCTTTGACGAGGTCTCCGACGAGGGCGGCCATCACAAGGACGATGGCGACGACCGCATCACGCCAAAGGTCGAGGCGCTGTCGGGCGTCAACCTTCTCTTCGTCCGCGCCATCGGCGGGCCGGCAGCCGCCAAGGTCGTGCGCGCCAAGATCCATCCCGTCAAGATCGCGGATCCGCAGCCGATCGAAGGCGTCATCGAGCGCGTGCAGGTCATGCTCAGGGGCACGCCGCCGCCCTGGCTGCGGAAGGTCTTGGGTGAAGCGGGAATGAGCAACAAGCCTGCCTTCGCGGAGGAGGACGCGTGATGAGCCAAACCATCGAAGTCGCATCTGCATTGCCATCGGCCAGCGCACTGACGACCCCATTCGTCCAGACTTTGGTCAGGCTGATCCGCGCACAGGACTCCTATGGCGCCTGGGAGGGCAAGCCCGATGCCGAGCTGGTCGAGCCCTTCATCGTCACGAAGGAACAGCGACGCCAAATGCCGATCATGGCCGACCCGGACCCGGACGTGCTTGCGCGCCTCGAGTTGTTCTACAACGCGGTCTCCCTGTCGATCGAGCGCGAGACCGGGCTCGTTGCGAGCCCAATGATGAAGATGCATCACGAAGGCTTCGGCCGTGTCCTTCTCACGACGGGCAAGCTGGTCGTGCTTTCGAGGCATCTGCGCGACGTTCACCGCTTCGGCTTCGAGAGTGTCGAGAAGCTCGCGTCCGAAGGCGACAAGCTGACGAAGAACGCCGTCGAGACGATCAACACCTATCCGGAAGTCGCCAAAGCCTGAACGAGGAAGCACATGTCGGACATCGATAGCCTGAAGAGCGAGATCAAGAAGCTGTCAGCACGCGCTACCGCCGCCAAGATGAACCTGCACGACCTATCAGAGGAGCTGCCCTTGAACTGGCAGGGCATCATGCCGACAGCCGAGGCCGCGCGCGATGCCTACAAGGAGCTCGAGGAGGCACGCGCACGCTTGAAAGCCCTGGAAGGCGCGGCTTAGAGAGGAAGGAGAGCGGCACATGACCACCTGCTACGCGACTCGCGACGGGACGCCCTGGGAGCCGGTCTACATCACGGCGATCAATCCGGATACCTGCATCGGGTGCGGACGCTGCTTCAAGGTCTGCTCGCGTGACGTCATGCATCTCTACGGCCTCAACGAGGACGGCGAGGTGCTTGGAAAGGTCACGCTCGACGACGACGACGATTTCGACGGAGACCTCAACCGCAAGATCATGATGCTCGACAATGCGGGGGCCTGCATCGGCTGCGGCGCCTGTGCCCGGGTCTGCCCAAAGAATTGCCAGACACACGTGAAGGCCAGCGAGATCACGGCCTGACGCCAAGCGGAATGGAGCGGGTTTCATGAGCACGTCTTCCGATGCCGGTTCGGCGCTCGTCGCGGCTGTGGGTGGGGCCGACGGCTTAGTCGACTTCGACCACCTCATTTTGTCGGGCGTGCTCGCGAAGGCACTCGGCGAGCGGGACCGCAAGGGCGGCCGGCTCGCAGACTTGGTGGGGGTCGGCGGCACGGCGCTCGCGATCCTGCTCATGCTCAATCTTCCAGGACACCCCGTGCTGGCGCCCGAGGACTACGTGCTCGGTCCCGAGTGCGAGGAGCAGGGATGGGTACGTGAGCTGCTGCTCCGCAGTTGCGGTGAGGACGCCGAGCTGTCGCGCTGGCTCGCCGCAATCGTCGCTCGGCGCGCCATGGAGGAGAACCACCTCTGGGAGGATCTTGGCCTTCCCGACCGCACGTCACTCAGGAGGCTCATGGAGCGCCACTTTGCGTCGCTCGCTGAGCGTAACACCGGCAACATGCGCTGGAAGCGCTTCTTTTATCGCATGCTGTGCGAGGAGGAGGGACTGTCGCACTGCACGTCGCCCACCTGCGGCTCGTGCCCGGATGTCGACCGCTGCTTCGAGCCTCAATCCGCAGAGCACACGATCGCGCGCTCGAAGCGTGCCAGCGCGTGATGCAACAGGGCCCGCCGCCGTGTCGGGAAGGCAACGAGTGTCGGGCTTCCGACAACCGGCAAAATTACAAAAAAGTACGTGACGTCAATTAGATAGGAACATGGCACGACGCTTGCGAAATCTCCGTCAGTGCATCACCTGCCGATGGAGGCCCGCCCATGATTTCTCTGACCGACAACGCCGTTTCTGCCGTCAGGAAGGCCATCGCCAAGTCGGGCAAGAACGGCGCCGGCTTCCGCATCATGATCGAGAACGGCGGCTGCTCCGGCTTCATATACAAGATCGGGCTCGATCCCAACCCGCGCGAGGACGACGAGGTCGTCGAGGCCGCGGACGTGAAGATCTTTATAGACCCGCGCTCGAAACCTTTGCTGGAAGGCCTCAAGGTCGACTTCGTCGAGGAGATCGGCCGCTCCGGCTTCTCGTTCGATAATCCGAACGCGAAAGAGAAGTGCAACTGCGGCAAGTCGTTCTGCTGAAGGGGGCGCGCTCATGTGGGACTACACGGACAAGGTCAAGGAATACTTCTTCA
>JAGVSR010000028.1 GCA_019137195.1 Alphaproteobacteria bacterium | reverse complement strand
AAAGGATGGATCGATGCGTGGCTTGTCAGGGAGTGCAACATGGACAGGCTCGCTTTCGAACCGGCAGCCAAAGCCCTCGCCCAGCTCTACGCTGCGGCGGAACCCCGCTACGCTAGCGATCTGTCGCGCGAAATCTTCGACCTTCTTCACTCGGTACACGAGTTGGAGTTCGTGTTCGCGGGTTTCCCGCGCGACAAGGCCAGCGAAATGGCAACCGCCAAGACGTATCAGTCTCTCGGCACGAGGCTTTGACTCCGATATCCAGCCGCTCTCCCGTGCGGCTGGATGTTCATCTCCGAAAAATGCTGCGTATCCCGCCTCTAGGTTCCTCTTGGACCTTGGTTTCTGTCACCGGCCTCGCTTCATTGAAACTGGCACGGCCTTCGGAAAAGCACTCGCCCATCCAGCTTCTTGCCTCGCCCGAAAGGCGCTCGCTCACCAGCAAAGGAACTTTAACAACGTCCTGTTTCACCGCCTCTAGCTCAGTTGCCAAAGGTGACACGACCGCCAGCAGAGTAACTAGCTTTTGTTCAACGTCTTTCACCACGGCATGATTGGTCTGTGACTCGACGGTTTGTCCCTGCTGCCGTTGCAGGAGCGCCTGACACATCGCGCTGACCTGCGCCAACTGCGCTTTAAGGCCTTCGAGCACGGCATCGTCGCGCGTTACGAGAGCTTCTTCGGCATCAAGCTCAGCCTTGAAGATCGAGAGAAGCTTGGTCACGGGATGGCGTGGTCGCGACGCCTTCAATGCCTGAAGCAGGAACGGCAGAGAAATTTTGCTGGTTGTCTGACGCGCTGCCAAGGCGGCGGTCTCACACAACAGCACCCTCAGACCGTCCGATGCATTGAACACCCGCTTAGGATCGGCTTCTGGCGCAGGTATTGGATCGGTGCAGCGCGAAGCGAGTTCGTTTCGAAGCGCGCGAACATCATGTGTAGCCGTTTGCAACGTGGGCACAGCCGACTTTATGTACGTGGCACCAAGCAACAAGTGCTCGAGCTCCACAACGTCTGATCGGAAGCGTCCGGCAAACTTGCACGCCTCGGTCCAGCACGCCGACAAGACCTCGTCGGCAGCCACTTGGAGGGTGAAGAAGTCGCCTTCACTGAACTTAGGAGTGACGATGGTCTCGTCAGGCTTCTCATTCGTTGGGTGGCCTGGTCGAGGCGCCGAAGCCCCCCACGTTGAATATGGCCCACTACTGGCGCTCCCAGGAATGGCACCACTGTACTCGCTACTCATATCTGCCGCCCGCACTAAGAATTTTGGCTCAACCGAGTGGCGTGTTTACCACGTACTCTGTGAAATCGGAAGGCCCCGCTCCGAGCCTAGCGGCCATACTCGGAGGTCGAGCCGAAGCTCAGCGCGTGGGTCCAGCTCTCGATTTCGGCAAGCCGATAGACCACGCGCGATCGCTTGCCGGACCCGAGCTTCACATATCGAGGTCCGCTTCCTTCAAGACGCATGCGCTCAAGCGTCCGCCGAGACAGACGGAGTAGCTCCGCCGCCTCGTTCGAAGTCAGGAACACCAGCGTTGGATTCCGCTCTGCCACGCCTATTGCCCTGGCGATTCGAATCTTGATGTGTCCAGCATAGCGCCAACTCCGGCGCCGTCACCTGGGCGAGCGCCCGACGGTCCATAGCGTTCACACAGCCAGCCTCCCGACAGTACCGGACGAAGCACGGGATTGCAGCGCCAGTGGCAGGGCTTTCCTTGGGAAAGTCCACGTGCCGGTCACGGCCAATCCACGGTGGCAAACGTGACCCTCGCTGCCCGTCGGTCAAGGGCCGCTGCGAGGGACCCACCAAGACCCCTCTCGCGCCTGCGGTGATAGCCCTTGTCCGCCCGGTCATGGGCGAAGGGTCTCAAGGGTGCCACCGGGCCGCGACGGACGTGGCCCGAACAACCAACGAAAGACCACTGCCATGACGCAAACCAAACAACCCGCTCTCGTCGCCTACGCTGTCGAGGATGCCCGCAAGGGTCGCAAGGCGTACTGGACCAAAATCGGCCGCTTGTTCGCCCATGAGGACGACAAAGGCTTCGACCTCGTCTTGAACGCACTGCCGGTCAACGGACGCATCGTCATCCGCCAGGAACAGACGCGCGAGGAGGCGGAAGCCGACCAAGCCGAATAACTGATGTGCCCGCCGCAGGGCGGGCTTTCAGCTGCTAACGCCGCACCGGCCCTGTGCCGGTGCGTTTCATGTGTTCGGGTCCTCGAGCAGGCTCATTGTCAGCCTGATCATCAGGTCCTTTTGAACTGGGTCACTCTCCGCGATCAACAGGGCCAGCGCCACGAGCGCGTTGTCGTCGAAACGGCGCTGTCCGTCGGGGCGCACCAAGCGCCTCGATTTATCGAGGTATTGGAGGAAAAGAAAACTGCCGATGCGCTTGTTGCCGTCGCTGAAGGGGTGATCCTTGATGACGAAGTAGAGCAAGTGCGCGGCCCGGGCTTCGACGCTCGGATAGAGCGGCTCGCCGCCGAATGTCTGCTCCAGGTTGCCAAGGACCGACGCCAGCCCGTCTTCACGCTCGGCGCCGAACAGCTCGGAGGCTTCCTGCTTAGCTTTCAGAGCTTTCTTGAGCTTGGTGATGTGCTCACGCGCTTGCGTGACTGTCAGGCGGACCAGACGTTTGGTCGGGCGCTGCGGCTGCTCGGGCAGCTTGTTCTCGTCGTAATCGAGAAGCAGCCGCCATGTGCGAGCATAGTCGCCAACCAGGTCGAGAAGGGTTTGGCCTTCGTCCGTGACGAGCTTGTTGGTTTGCAGGGTTCGGCCAAGCAGCTTGACGGCCTGCTCGATCTCGACGCCTTTCTGTTCAAGACGCCGCTGGTTCAAGGCGTAGCCCTTGACCAAGTAGTCCTTGAGCCGGTTCGTGGCCCAGATACGGAACTGGGTACCTCGCTTAGAGTTCACGCGATAGCCAACCGACAGGATTGCGTCGAGATTGTAATGCTTTAGCTGTCGAGTGACCCGTCTCCGCCCTTCCAGTTGAACTACCGAGTAATCCTCGGTAGTTGTCGCCTCGCTCAATTCCTGCTCCGCGAAGACATTCTTTAAGTGGAGACCGACGTTATCGCTGGACGTGTCGAATAGTTCCGCCATCTGACGCTGTGTTAACCAGACGGTATCTCCGTCCATGGGCACGTCCAACCGCACCTCGCCGTCCGGCGAGACATAAATTGCAACATCTGAGCTGGGCGGGACGGGCGGTTTCTTAGCCATGCCACATGCTCCCATCTCCGGCCGAGTCGGGCAACACGCCTGCCTTTGTAAGTGGCGGTGTTCGTTACGACCTGACGGGACCTGTTCCGGTGCTTTGCTGTGGTGTCACCGGTTGGGCGACCGGAACGACCGGGAACATTGTTCGCCAATGGACCCGTCGCGCCATCAGCGGGTAGCCACCCGCCTGTTTGGCGAAGATGATCGACGTGCTCGGATGCGTCTCGCCTGGCCGGCGCTCACCGAGACAGGTGCCGACCTCGAAGGGCGTAAGCAGCGGCTTTGCATTCAGGACCACCGGGGTGTTGATGTTGACGCTCTGGCCGACGTTGCGGCCGTCGCCCTGGCTACCCCCCGGCATCGGGCTGCTGTTATCATTGGTGGTTTGCCCGACCGTATAACCCCAGTTGAGCTGAGCGTCGCGGTAGGCATAGGTGCCCACGCCGAGCGCCGTCGAGATGTGCTTCTTGGTTTCGCCATCGTTCACGGCGCCGAAGAACACTTGGTAGTCGGTCTGTGACAGGAACACTCCCGCCCAGCGGCCGTAGACGGCCTCAAGCTGCGCCACGTCCTGGACGAAGAACCAGAACCATGCGCCGGCCGAGCGCATCTGGGCAACGGCTTCGCGCATGAAGGGCATGTCCTTCAAAGCCGGGAACTCGTCGAGGATGAACAGCACGGAGGCTTCCGTTGCGTCGCGCTGCTCCTCGAGAGCGGAGAACGCCTGCCCGATCATCGCGCGCAGAAACCGGAAGCTGGTGCCGATATCCTTAAGCGGGATGGTCAGGTAAACTGTCGTCGGCTGCTTCGCCAAATCCTCGAACTTAAAGTCCGAGGATGCCGTCGCCTCCTCGAAGCCGACGTGCCCGTCGAAGAACGCCAGGTTCGAATTTATCTCCGAGATGAACGAGGCCAGCTGCTTCGCGGTGTAACCAGCGAATAGCCCGCACTGCTGGCGCACGAGTCGGCTCTTGCCGGCCTGAGCAAGCAGTACCAACACGTCCTCGAAGTACTCCGTCTTGGCGTCCCGCTGTTCGCGGTCACCAAGCAGCGGCAGAGAACAGATCCGTCGAACCTCGGCCAGCGTGCGCCGCGCGCGGGCGGCAGGATCCTCGGTCAGTTCCACCACCCCCATGATTATGGCAGTGAGGAGATTAATTCCCTCGTTCTCGAAGTAAGCGCCATCACCGCCGCCCTTGTCACTTTGGCGTACCATCAGCATCTCGGCCAAGCGCCGGGCGCGGTTGCCGAGCTCGCGGGGGTCGCCCAGCTCGTCGAGAGGGTTGTAGCGGTCGCTCGGCGGGTCGCTGGGTCGCGCCAGCGGAGCCAAGCGGAACACCTTGCCGAACTGACGGCGCCGCTGCGCAGTGAGGTCGTAAAGCTCGCCCTTGGGATCGATGACCACCACCGAGCCGGTGTAGGTGAGGAGGTTGAACACGATCTGGGTCGCACTCTTGCCCTGGCCGGTACCGGCCACGGTCAGCAAATGACCCGGATAGCGTGCGACCAGCGGGGTCGGGGTGTCCTGCCCGTTTTCCATCAAGAACCCGAGGAACAACTCGCGGCCGGGCTTCTCGCCAACCATCGTCGCTGCATCGACAACGGTGCCCCAGCGTGCCGCCCCGTGAATCGGCGGCGGGGCCTTGAGCTTGTCCTCCTCGGCCTTCGCGACCTCGCGTGCCTTGCGGCCCATAGCGGTCTCGGGACTCGGCAGGCCGGTTTCCTGAGTGTGGCGCGTTTCACGCTCCACGCGCCTGCGCTCGGCTCGCTTGCGCCGCCAGGTCATCACCATCTTGCCGAGGTGCCAGCCGGTCTTCAGCGCGTTGAAGCTGTCGTTTAAATCCTTTTGCGGGTCGAATTTCATCACGTCCCGTCCGTGTCGTTGATTCGTCAACTCGACGCTTGTGGGCGCGGCGGGTGAGGGGCCGTGTGACGGCCATCCTCCCCCGGACCCCCTCGGGTCAGCCGTGAACCACGGCCGACCTACAGCCGCCAGGCGAGGCTTCGTTTGAAGTTACAACTTGCCCCTTGCGCATCGCTCGCTCGCTAACGCTCCACGACGCGACGCACGACGGGGCCTTGCACCTCGGTACCGACTCACTCACCCTGGCGTCTGCTCAGAGCGCACTTATGGGTTTGGGGCCTTCGCCCGCAAACCCGGTGCGCTCGCCAGAGCGCTCGCTGGGCCTCGGGTCGGACCTCTCAATATGCCGCTCTTACCCCGTGAACCGCACGTCGATATTCAGGACGGCCATAACGGCTACGTCTCGATTCGTATTCAGCATTATGGACAAGTCCCGGACCTCAAGCTGGAGTTTTCACCCGAGGTCCTGCGCCAAGCTGTGAATAAGTGGCGCCGTACCACCCGCGAGCATCAAATCCTGACGGCGGCTCGGCAACTTTCACCGACCGCCTTCCGCATCGTCGAAGCGCACCTCATTCGCGAACGCGCCCTCAAGGTCGAGCAAAAGCTCGCGATCAGGACTTGGCGTGCAAGTTGGGCACAGCGCCGTGCCGATGCGCAACAGGAGCGAGAGGCTGATGCAATGCGCGAGGAACGGGCCGAGTTTCGTCCGCAACGCGACGTGTCGCGACCAGAAGCGCCCGTCGCGAAAGCACGAGCAGAGGTTGATCGGTCCGTCAGTCGGATCGCAGGCCGAGACGAGGTGCCGGACCGGACGCCGATTGCCCACGAAACCTTGACCCAGCGTGCCAACCGCGAACTGGCAGAAGCCAAAGCCAAGGCGCCGAAGGTCAGCCGCGCCGAGCGGAAGGAGATGCAACGTGCCCTAACGGAGCGCGAGGAAAGTCTGCGCGACCTGGTCGAGTTCACGCCTCAACCTGAGCGGCAACTGACTCTGACTGAGCGTGCCCGGCAAGAGGCGGGCGTGCCGCGCGCCGAACCCAAGGCCAGGGTCGAACGCTCCAAGGAACGGACGCGATAGGTGGCGGCATGGCGATCTACAGCTTTCGCCTGACGCCGATCGGCAAGACGACCCAGAAGCGCCCGTTCACGGCCGCCGCGCACGTCCACTACATCACCCGCAAGGAGGCCATGACCCAGTCCTTGGCCGAGCGGATGCCGGAGAATAAATCCCGGGCTATCCGCTGGCTTAAGGCGCAGGAGAAGGCTGACCGGGCCAACGCGCGGGTGGCCGATAAAATGATTATTGCCCTCCCTAGGGAGCTGACGCCCATCCAGCAGGCCGAACTGATCCACGGCTTCGCCGAAGCGCTCACACAAGGCAGGGCATCCTGGTTCGCTGCTATCCACGGCAAGGGCAAAGACCGGGACAACCCGCATTGCCATCTCATCGTACGCGACAGGGATATTCTGACGGGGCGCCGCGTGGTTATGTTCTCCGCAGGGGCCAAGGAGCTCAAGGAGCGCGCCGCCAAGGGAGAAAAACTCCCGACTACGCTGCGCACTATTCGCCAGCTTTGGGCCGAGCATGCCAATGCCGCCCTGGCAGCCGCTGGCAGGCCCGAGCGAATTGATCACCGGACGCTTCGCGAGCAAGGCGTCGGTCGGGAGGCGCAAGTTCATGAAGGGCCCAACATCCGCGCCATGCATAACCGAGGCTATCGGCCGAAGTCCCAGGAACGTCAGGTGCGCAATCGGGCCAACCGCAAGAAGGGCACGCCGGCGACCCGTACGGTCCGCTACCAGGACATCGATCGCGGTCGTACCCGAGCCGAATACAACGACGCCCTGCGCCGGCGGGACGAGGGTTTGTCGCTCACCGAGCGGATGCGCCAGCAACACAACATCCCGCGTGCCCAGGTCCGGCGCTCGCGCGATGAGCGGGGACGGACGCGGTGAGGTGGTTGCTCCCGTCAGGGCCTCGCCCTAGGGTGCCGCTATGACTGATGAGGGACAACCCAGCCTGGCCGAGCTCGACGCTGCCATCGCGGCAACGCGGCGGGAGTATGCCTCCCAGCGGGACAGTCTCGAGGCGAGGCTGGCCGGTCACTTCGTGGATGGCGGTGACGTGGCGGACCGGCTGCTGTCCGTCGCTGATGAGTTTGGCCGCGAGCATGCCCTCGAGTTGCTG
Organism: Alphaproteobacteria bacterium; assembly: GCA_019137195.1. Taxonomy (GTDB): domain Bacteria; phylum Pseudomonadota; class Alphaproteobacteria; order Rhizobiales; family Hyphomicrobiaceae; genus CBDCUQ01. The sequence continues at coordinate 930 of JAGVSR010000028.1, read as the reverse complement.
GCTGAGCGCCCGGATGACTACGGTGTGCGCGAGCAGCGCGGCGATTACCGCGACGCTGCGGCTGAGCTGGCGCCGGATCTCGAGCGCCTGATTGAAACCCATGATCGGCTGGATGAGCTGGCGCGCCAGCGTGACATGCTAGAACCCCTTGCCGACGGCAGGCCGATACGCACCATCCATATCCAAGGCCGCGCGTATGAATTCGATGGCGAACGGCGCGAGCTGAGAGACCGGGATTCCGGGGAGCGCGTTAGTGCTGAGCTGGAAGCGCCTGCTCAAAGTCGCCCCCTCAGCCTTACCGAGCAAGCAAGGCTCGATGCCGGGGTGCCACGAGCACAGCCGCGTCCTGGAAGGGACCGGACACGGGAACGGTAGACTGTTGCACCATCGGGCAAACTCGGTCTGCGTGGCTGGCGGCGGCATCAGCACTCATCGTAAGTCTATCAAGCAGAGTCACGCCTATCTGATCGCGCACTTATCTGCAGGAGCTCGATAGCAGGTGTGAACTCGGATTGACGAAGCATCAAATTCCGGGCCAACGGCCGTTCCCGCTCAACGGACGCTACGCTTGAACACCTGATCGGAGCTTCTGGCGGCCACCTTGCGATGCCTGGACGGGCTGCTCCAGGGAGCACATTCTCGGGGATGTTCTTTATTTGTTCTTAACGCGCGCAACGCTTTGAAGTAGGATGCCGTCCCGGGAGATATCATGAAGCTTATCAAGAACACAGGTGCAGACCGCGTCGTCGACACATTGAAGCCAGCACTGACTCCAGGCGCTGGAATCGACCTCGCTAGTCCAAGCATCTCGCTGTTTGCCTTTGGTGAGCTACACTCTCTTTTGGCACCGCTGCGCCAAGCCCGTTTGGTCCTTTCTAAGAGCGCTGCGCACCCTGCAGCGTTCATGGGGGATGCTTCGGAGCGGCCCTA
>JAGVSR010000146.1 GCA_019137195.1 Alphaproteobacteria bacterium | reverse complement strand
GGCAAGAACGCCGCTGACCGACACCGACGTCGGCACCTCGTTGCCGTCGAGAAGATTGACCGTGAGGGTGGCCGCAGTCTGGTTCGCTCCATCGTCGGCCGTCACCTCGACGACGTAGGTGTGAGCCTGCGTCTCGTAATCGCGCGCAGCGAGGAACACGAGGTTCCCGTCAACGTCGATGTCGAACAAGTCGGCGTCGGCACCTCCGGAGATCGAGAACGCGGCGGGATTGGTGCCGACACCGTCGAGGTCGGTCGAGGCCAGCACCACAACCACCGTCGTGTTCTCGTAGACGTCCTGTGTCGTCGCTGTGGTGATGACCGGCGCGGTGTCGTTTAGGTCGGTCAGATTGACGGTAATGGTCTTCGACGAGCTGTTCGTGCCGTCGCTGGCTGTTACCTCGACAACAAAGGTATGCGCCCCCGTCTCGTAATCCTGCGCGGCGAGGAAAACGAGGTTGCCTCCGTCGATGTCGAACAGGGCCGCATCGGCACCGCCGGTGATTGCGAACGTCGCCGCTGCACCGATCGTGTCCGGATCCGTCGCGGTGAGAGCGGCAACGACTGTCTCATTCTCAGCAATGTTCTGCGTCTCCGCGGTCGTAATGTCGGGAGCGGTGTCATTGAGATCGTTCAAGGTCACGGAGACCGTGATCTGATCCGGAAGCCCGGTGCTGTCGGTGGCCTGGACCGTGACGGAATAGGCGGCTTGCTGCTCGTAGTCTGAGCCGCCGCTGAACGACAACTCTCCGGTGCTGCCATTGATGCTGAACATGGCCGCGTCGGCCGCGCCGCCCGATTCGACCGGCACGATGGAATAGACGATCGTTTCGCTTTGCGGGTCGGTGGCCGTGACCGTGGTGATCACGGCGGTTGAGTTCTCGTCGATGTTGAACGAGGCACCGGACGTGATGGTCGGCGTCCCGAATGTGGAGTTCCTCGGCGACGGCGTGGCCGTCACAAAATCTGCGAGATTGTTGTCGGTATCCCAGTCGCCAGTGACATTGCGGACGAGGCTCAGCGTTCCGGACGTCGAGGGCCCTTGGTTGACGGCTCCACCCTCGGCAGCGTTGGCGTTGCCCCAACCCACCATGTCGATGATCGTGCCGCCGGACGAAACCGCCCCGGAAAGCGCCGTCGTCGAGCTCGTAATCGCGACCTTGCCGGCATTGGGGCCCATGGAGACGGGTGATGCGCTGAAGTCGATGTCGGGCGTCAGGCCGAGCGGCGCGCCACCGATCGAGCTCGTACCGCTCATCTGAATGAGGTAGAAGCCGTGGGCGGAGATAGAACCGGACAGCGCCTTCGCAGTCCACGTGCCTGTCCCGGTACCGCTCAGATATTGAATGGCGTAGCCTGCGAGGCTAACCGAGGTATCGGCGTCGTTGTAGAGAACGATGTAGTCGTTCGCGTACGAGGGCGTGATGACGACCGGCGTTGTCTGAGATCCGCCCGGAGGCCCGCCTCCACCATACACCTCGTAAATCATCAGCGACGACATGACGACCTCCCCCATTCACAAAACCAGCCAAGCTGAGACGGGTCGGTCTCAACCCAATCTATATCCAAACGAATACAGCATGTAGCCGAGCTATGTACACCTGGAAATTGGAACGGTTGCCATGCCGCAGAGGCGAAAGCGCCTGACCAGGCCATCCCAGTCCCGAACGGATAGCTCCCCGCCGGTTTGACCCGTGCTGCCTCGGGTGTGGCCGTCGCGTCACGCACGGCGCCCATCGCAAGCTTGACGCCACTACTAGCTTCCGATGACGGTTCAGTCATCTATATTCTAAAAGGAATAGTCTCGCCAGTATCGCGGGGCTCGAGTCGTCGCAAGGATCAGACGGGTCATGCGTTGCGTGCGGAGACGAGCGATGAAGCAGCCGCTTTGGGCGGGCGGCGGCAACGCCCTCGCCTCACGCGCCGCTCGCGTCGTCCGCCCGTCCTTGGGCTCCACGCTCCGCCATGCCGCCAGAATGGCCGTCGTCCTCTGCGGCACTGCCGCGGCCAACGCTCAAGGTGGCGGAGGAGGAGGGGGCATCGCGTTCGCCGAGGATCTCGCGTGCGACGGCAGCGCGATCGTCCGAACGCTGTGCAAGCCTGGCCGGAGCAATGCCTGCACCAGCGCCGCAAACGTTGCCGCCATCACGGCCGCGACCGGAAGTCCGCCAGGACAGCCTGCCTTCAACAGCGACCTCGTCACGTTCACCGGCATTCCCGCTTCTGGCGCGACCATCAGCTATTCCTATTTCGTGCCAGCGGTTGCCACCAACCGCACGCAACGGCCGGCGACCGTGACCATCGACGGCACGTTCGCAACGACTGGATCGATGGCGATCGGGACGCAGAACTTCACCCAGTCGTTTCCCGCCACTGGCCCGACGCTTCAGCACTTCCTGGAGATCACGCGTCCGGACGACACGGACAGCCAGATCACGTTCGCGGGCATGACCGTCAAGTGTACGCCAAACGTCACTGGCGGGCTCAACCTCAAGGAAGCGCCGAGCCCCGCCTACTACTCCGGCGCCGGCGAGACTGTGACGTTCACGATCATCGCGACCAATACCTCGACCTTGCCGCTGACATCGCTTGCCTTCGCGAACCTCAACGCCACGCTCGCCTCGTGCGCCCCCTATGCGGCCGGCGGCACGCTGCCGGCCGGCGCCAGCACGACCTGCACGGCGCGCCGCTTGATCACCGAGGCCGACCTCTCGCAAGCCTGCGTCGAGGACACCGCCTCCGTCACCGGCCTGCGCGCCGGCACGACCATCACCGCCACGGCGACCGCCAAAGCGTGCCTCACCAGCGAGCGTACGCGCGCCGCCGTCAGGGACTTCATCACGCGCCGTGTCGCTCTGCTGGCATCCGGCGATCCCGACCAGACCAGCGCGCTCAGGCGCTTTGGCGGCGGCGCGAGCGTCGGGCCGGCCAGCGTCGTCGCCAACGGGGACGGCACGAATGCCACCGCCTCGATCGCGACGTCGGCATCCCGGATCCGCGAGGCGCGCCAGCGTTTGCCGGCCGAGAGCGACGACCGCATGTCGCTCGGCGTGCTCGCCACCCCTCCTCCGCCCGCCTCGTCATCGCGCTTCGACGTCTGGACCGAGGCCCACTACAAGCGCTGGTCGGACGGCGAGGACCGCGGCACCGGCTCGAGCGGCGACCTCGGCATCATGTACGCCGGCGCTGACTACCGTCTCTCGCCGGACGTCTATATCGGCGCCCTCCTGCAAGCGGACTGGATGTCCGACCATGGGACCGCCAGCGAGCCGGATGTGACCGGCACGGGCTGGATGGCAGGCCCCTATATTGCGGTTCGACTATCGGAGCATTTGTATTTCGATGCCCGCGGCGCCTGGGGCCGCTCGTCGAACGACGTCAGCCCGTTCGGCACGTACACCGACACGTTCGAGACCACACGCTGGCTGGCGCGGGCACGCGTGGCCGGCAACTGGCAGTTCGGCAACCTCCGCATCTCCCCGACGGCCGGCATCGTCTATGCGACAGAGAGCCAGCATGCTTTCGCCGACACCTTCGGCAGCCAGATCGACGGCCAGTCTGCGAGTGTCGGACGGCTCACGTTCGGCCCCGAGATCGGCTATCGGCTCGCCGTCGCCGACAATACCAGCATCGAGCCGTTCCTCTCTGTGACCGGCATGTGGGACTTCGACCGCAGCGGCAGCGGTCTCGCTGGCAGCGCCGCCGCCGGCGGCAGCGACGACATCGGTACCCGGCTCGAGGGCGGTGTCGAGGTCGCGGGACCCGAGGGCGTATCGTTGCGCGCCGTCGCGACCTACGAAGGCTTCGGCGCCGAGGGCCTCGAAGCCTGGGGGGGGCAGCTCAGCGCCAGCGTCCCGATCGAGCAGGTAGGCGAGGTGATGAAGGTTGCCGGCTTGCCCTGGGACCGACCTTGGGGCGTTGGCGCGGAGGACACCACGACGAGTGCCGCCGAAACACCGGCCGGCGAGGCCACGGAGCCCGCTGCCGAGCCCGCGAACGCTGCTGCAGAAGCGGTCGGGGAGACCCCTGAGTTCGACTTGCCCGAGGTCGTCGTGGCGTCCGAGACCGAGCGCCCCCACAAGAAGAGAAAGAGTGGCGCCAAGGGAAGCGGTCCAGGCGCCAGTGGCGGACCGGCGGGAGCCGCCGCGCAGAGCGAGCCGACGGGCGGGGCAGGCGGCAGCGTCTCCGGAGCAAGCACGGCAGCCGAAGGCGGCAACGGCACCGCGGACGCTGCAGCGGCGGGCGGCGAGACCCGCGCGACCCAGCGCATCGTCGAGCAGGTTGCCTCGGTCGACGTCGTCACCGCCGAGGACATCGTGAACCGCGGCGCGCGCACCCTCGACGAGGCCATCGATCTCATTCCCGGTGCCTACGTCCGCAATGGCGGCGACGGCGTACCGAGGATCGACATCCGGGGCCTCAGGACCCGCAACGTGCTGCTCCTCGTCGACGGCGTGCCCTTGAATTCGACCTACGATGGCCAGTTCGATCCACGCTCGATACCCGTCGAGAACATCTCGCGCATCAAGGTGACCAAGGGGGGCAGCTCCGTACTCTACGGACCCGGCGGCAACGCCGCCGTCATCGAGATCATTACGAAGGGCGCCCCCCAGGGACTCCACGGCTCGATGCAAGCCGAATGGAGCCCGGAGCGCGGCACGAACGAGCGCGCGACCGCCAGCTACGGCTCCAGCAAGAGCAGCGTTTTCGTCTCGGCCTCCGGCCTCGACCAGGACCACTTCGAGCTTGCGGACGACTTCGCGCCGACAGCGCAGCAGCCATCGGATACCCGCGTCAACAGCGACCGTCGCGACCGCAGCATCTACGCCAACATGCTGTGGCGCCCGACGACGGCCGCCCAGTTCGGAATGAGCGTCGATTGGCGTAGCGGAGACTACGGAAAGCCGCCGGCCACGCTCTCCCGGCTCGAATCGCCATTCGTGCCCGGACGTGTCCGCTTCGAGCGCGTCGACGACTACGACAACCTGAGCCTGCAGGCCTCGGCCAGGATCAACCTCAGCTCCACGATCGCGCTACGCCCGCTCGCCTACTACAACACGCTCGACGAGCTGACGAACGGCTATGACGACGTCTCGCTATCGAGCCAGACAACGTCCAATGCCCTCCGCGAGGACGCCCGAACGCGCATTGCCGGCGGCGGCCTGCAGGCCATTTGGCACACGGGCGGGAACCAGCTGACAATCGCTCTCGACGGCCATCAGGAGTCCTGGAAAGCTGCGGGATTCACGATCCCTTGCCTCGCGGGCGGCGGTGGCGGCGGATCCCCCTGCGACATCAACGGAGATCCAGCCGACTACCAGACCAACCACACCATCGAGTACGTGTCCGCCTCGGCGGAGCAGGAGTTCAAGATCACCGACTGGCTGTCGGTCGTCGGCGGAGCCGGCTATAGCGAGCAGATCAAGGCCGAGGGCGACGAGGACGACTACACCTACCTCGTGGGCGGTCGCCTCGGCATCACGGAAACAACGGCGTTGCGGGGCTCGGTCGCCCGCAAGATTCGCTTTCCGACCCTACGCGACCTCTACGATGTGACGGGCGGAGATCCCGACCTCGCGACGGAGGTGACCGAGAACTACGAGGTGGGCGTCGAACAGGAGATTCCCGCGCTCGCCCTTTCGCTGTCGGCGGCTCTCTACCGAATTGACGCGGAGAACTTCATCGAGCGCCAGAACGGCTTCTTCTCCAACGTCAGCGTCATGCAGATGCAGGGCGTTGAGACGAGCGCACACTGGCGCGGCGTCGATGGCCTCGACGTGACCACCGGCTACACCTACCTCGATGCCAAAAACCTGTCGCCTGAAGCGACGACGACCGCGCTACAGAACCGGCCGGAGCATAAGATCACGCTGGCTATGAGCTATCGCTTCGACTGGGGCATGACGGTCAACGCCGACTACCTCTTCATCGCCGGCAGCAAGGCGCTGTCCGGAGGTGGAGGAGGAGGCGGAGGCGGTGGAGGCGGCGGTGGAGGAAGTGGCCCGACCCAGGTTCTCGACCTCGGCTCCTACAACGTCATCAGCCTCGGCGTCGCGCAGGCGATCGCCGGCACGTCGGCAGAGGTTTACGGGCGGGTCGACAACGTCACCGACGAGGACTACGTGCAGAGCTACGGCTTCCCCGAGCCCGGGCGGACCTGGTTTGGCGGCCTGAGGGCCAAGTTCTGACGCTCGAGGGCGGAGACGGCTCTCGCCGGCGGCCGGGGCAGGGGACACCGCTCGACAACTTCAGCTTCTCGTTCGGCTGTGATACCAGCGAGCGGTGCCCCGCCGGCGGAGCGGGCACGACGGCAAACCACGCTCGCAGGCAACATGGCCCAGCTCTCTCCTGACAGTCTCGCCTTCGGCGGCTCGCTCATGCGCCTTGCGGAGCTCGCCGCCTTCGTCGAGAGCCGCATTGCTCCGGTCGAGGACCGCGAGCTGGTGCCGCTAGCCGGCGCGCTCGGCCGCATCGCCGCAGCGGATCATCGCTCGCTCACCTCGATTCCCGCCTTCGACAACTCGGCCGTCGACGGCTACGCAGTGCGCTTCACGGACCTCGCGGAGGGCACAGATACGCGGATGCCCGTGTCCGGCTACGTGACGGCCGGAGCCAGTGCGGCCGGGATAGCTCCTGGCACGGCCATCAGGATCTTTACAGGCGCCCCGATGCCGGCCGGTGCCGACACGGTCTTCATGCAGGAAGACTGCCGCGTCGACGGCGACCACGTCGTCCTGCCCCCCGGTCTCGAGCGCGGCTCGAACCGTCGGCTCGCAGGTGAGGACGTCGCAGAAGGCGCCGTCATCATCGCGAAGGGATTGCGTCTGCGGCCGCAGGACATGGGTCTTGCTGCGGCGTCCGGGCTCGCACGTCTCGATGTCGTGCGCCGCATCCGAGTTGCGCTCTTCTCGACCGGAAGCGAGGTGTTCGAGCCGGGCACACCCCTGCCGCCTTCGGGACTCTACGACGCCAACCGGCCGCTTCTCGTGGCCTGCCTCCAAATGCTCGGCGTTGAGGTATCCGACCTCGGTATCCTGCCCGACGAGCCGCACGCGCTGCGGAACGATTTGGCACGAGCGGCCTGCGGCCACGATCTCGTTTTGACGAGCGGCGGCGTCTCGACCGGAGAGGCGGACCATGTCAAGGACGCGGTCGAGGCGGCTGGACGGCTCGATCTCTGGCGCCTCGCCATCAAACCCGGCCGCCCCGTCGCCATGGGCGTTCTGCCGGACGGCAAGGGCCGCTGGACTCCGTTCGCCGGTCTGCCGGGCAATCCGGTCGCCGCCTTCATCACGTTTGCCTTCGTCATCAAGCCCGTTCTGCAGCGCCTCGCCGGCGCTCCCATCACACTACCGGGGTCGCTCCCGATCGTGTCCGATTTCAAGTACCGCAAGAAGGAAGGACGGCGCGAGTACGTGCGCGTGACCCTCTTCCACGACCCGGAGGGCCGCGTCCTGGCGCGCAAGTTCCCGCGCGACGGCGCCGGTGTAATCACGTCATTGACCGAGACGCACGGGCTCGTCGAGCTTCCCGAGGAGGTGCGAGCCTTGTCCCCCGGCGACGTCGTACGCTTCATTTCCTACGACGGCCTGCTCACGTGAAACGCTCGAGCTGCGGGCCGGCCGCCGTGACCGCAGTCCATATCCATTCCAACATCGTTGAGGCCCAGACCACCTGGCCTTTCGATATAGGTTTGCCGCGCCGCGGACACTGCGCTACTTCTCGAAAATGCTGCCGCGGCCAGACGGCACCCGGCGGACTTGAAGCAGGCACATGATCGAAAAGCTCGAGCTGCTCCTGGCGCTCGCTCGCGAGAAGCACTTCGGACGGGCAGCGGAGGCCTGCGGCATTACACAGCCGTCGTTCTCTGCCGGCCTCAAGACCATCGAGGAGCAGCTCGGCGTCCGCATCGTGGAGCGAGGATCGCGCTTTCAAGGTTTCACGCCAGAGGGTGAACGCGTGCTCGAATGGGCGCGCCGCATCGTCGGCGATGCCCGCACCATGCGCCAGGAGATCAGCGCGCTGAAGAAGGGCCTCAGCGGCCAGCTCCGCCTCGGCGCCATACCGACCGCGCTGCCGTTCGTGCCCGAGCTGTCGATCGCCTTTGCCGCGCGGTATCCGGACGTCAAAATTTCGATCATGTCGATGACCTCGGACTCCATCGTTGCAGGGCTCGACAATCTGGAGCTCGAAGCCGGCATCTCCTACATTGATACCGACGCGCTGCCCCGCTTCCGGACGCTGCCGCTCTATGAGGAGCGCTATGCCCTCCTCGTTGCTCCGGATAGCCCGATCGCCGCACGCACCGAGATCACTTGGGCCGAGGCCGGCCGGCTTCCGCTCTGCCTTTTGACACCGGACATGCAGAACCGGCGCATCATCGACCGCAGGCTGGCGGAGGCCGGCGCCAATCCGGGCGTAAGGCTCGAAAGCAACTCGATGACCATGTTGCACGTCCACGTCAGGTCCGGCGCGTGGGCGACCATCGCCGCCCTCGGGGCCGGGCAGCGCTTCGAGCCGCCGATGGGTCTCAAGGCCATCGACATCGTCGAACCCGCCGCAACACACGAGATCGGCGTGATCATCAAACGCCAGGAGCCGCAGCCCCCGATCGTCTCGGCGCTCCTCACCTGCATCAAACGGATCGTGCGCGCGGCCGGCGAGGCGCGGACTAAGAGCTGAACCCGACGTCGCATCCGCCTGCGTCACGTCCTCAGTCGACGGCCGACAGAGGCCCAAGAAGGGCTGGCAAAAATTGAAATATATAAGCATATTCATATGATTGCCGGGTTCCCGCGCGCTTCGGCATTCGATAGGTTTTTTCTATCGACTGATCGCGGCAGCCGGTTTGATCCCGGGCGCTCCGCGATGCATGGTGCTGCCAATTCGAGATCCCTTTTTTGGGGCAGATCTGTTCCGGCTCGCCACAAGATCGAACTTGATGGCTGGGACCGGTATGCGTGTGCCTGGCGAGCGTCCGGAAGAGTGGACACCGGCTTTCCGACAAGAAGCACGCAAAGAGCGAGGTATGGGAGCGCCGACGCGAGTCGACGAAAGACGAAAGCGCTCTGAGACATTTTCCGACGACGCGGACACCGGTTCGTCTAAGAAGATGCGACCAGACAAAGACCTGAGCCGGGTTCCGATGCCATAGGAACGGAATTCGCTCGCGAGATATGAACCAGCGGGACCCACAAGGAGCATCATGGCCAAGAGCGGAAACGTCACGCTGAGTTTGGACAATCGCGCCAATCATCCCGGCAGCGGGCGGCGCAAGGCGGCGGCGTTCCGGCGCGGCCGGCAGCTTGAGCCGGGCGAGATGGAGGCGGTCGAGGCGCTGATCGGACCCGGTCCTTACGAGCGCCCGCTGCTGATCGAGTACCTGCACAAGATCCAGGACGCCGAAAAATGCCTGCCCGCCGGCCACTTGCAGGCACTGGCCGAGCTACTGCGCATCCCCATGGCCGAGGTCTACGAGGTCGCGACCTTCTACGCCCACTTCGACGTGGTGCAGGACGGAGAGGACCGGCCCGAGCCGATCACCATCCGCGTTTGCGAAAGCCTCTCGTGCATGTTGGCCGGCGCCGACAAGCTCGTCGCCGCCCTCGGTGCCGAGGATATGGCGGGCGTGCGCATCGTCCGCGCCCCCTGTATCGGTGCCTGCGACGTGGCCCCGGCGGCCGAGGTCGGCCACCATCACGTTCCCAAGGCCAGCGTCGCCAAGATCAAGAAGCTCGTCGCCAAGGGCGAGACCCATCCCGAGATCCCGAAGTACCAGCAGCTCGCGGCCTATCGCAAGGAGGGCGGCTACACGGTGCTCTCCGAGTGCCTTGCCGGCAAACGCACCGTCGACAGCGTGATCGCGACTCTCTCCGACGGTGGTCTCAGAGGTCTCGGCGGCGCCGGCTTCCCGACCGGGCGCAAGTGGACCTTCGTACGCGCTGAGAAGGGCCCGCGGCTCATGGCCGTCAACGGCGACGAGGGCGAGCCCGGCACGTTCAAGGACCGCTACTACCTCGAGCACCGCCCCCACCAGTTCCTCGAGGGCATGCTGATCGCCGCCTGGGCCGTGGAGGCCAAGGAGGTGTTCATCTATATGCGCGACGAGTATCCGGCCGTGCATGAGATCCTGCACGCCGAGATCGCGGCCCTCGAGCAGGCCGGCCTCACGAAGCACACTAAGGTCCACGTCCGTCGCGGCGCCGGCGCCTACATCTGCGGCGAGGAGAGCGCGATGATCGAGAGCATCGAGGGCAAGCGCGGCTATCCGCGCCAGCGTCCGCCCTACGTCGCCCAGGTCGGCATCTTCAACCGCCCGACGCTCGTCAACAACGTGGAGACGCTCTACTGGATTCCGCAGATCCTGGAGAAGGGCCCCGAATGGTTCGCGAGCCTCGGCAAGAACGGCGCCAAGGGCAACCGCTCCTACTCCGTCTCGGGCCGGGTGAAGAAGCCGGGCGTCGTTCTGACTGCGGCCGGCACGACCGCAAACGAGCTGATCGAGCTCTGCGGTGGCATGGCCGACGGCCACAAGCTCAAGGGCTATCTGCCGGGCGGTCCCTCGGGTGGCATTCTGCCTGCCTCGATGGCCGACATTCCGCTCGACTTCGGCACGCTCGAGAAGCACGGCGCCTTCGTAGGCAGCCACGCGGTCGTCATCCTGTCCGACAAGGACGACATGAAGGACGTCGTCCTCAATCTCATGAAGTTCTTCGAGACCGAGAGTTGCGGACAATGCACGCCCTGCCGCAACGGCACTGAGAAGGCTGTCCAGCTCCTGTCCGATGACAACTGGGACAAGTCCCTCCTCGGCGACCTCGCCCAGGTCATGCGCGACGCCTCCATCTGCGGCCTCGGTCAAGCCGCGTCGAATCCGATCGCCTCGGTCTTGAAGTTCTTCCCGGAGGACTTGAAGTAAACACTACGGCCACACTAAGATATTTGTCACCTTCACGCGAGAGAGCAATGAGCATGGCCAAGATCACCTTCGAGCTCGACGGCAAGACGGTCGAGGCAATGGAAGGCGAGACCATCTGGCAGGTGGCGGACCGGGAAAAGAAGCGAATTCCGCACCTCTGTTGGCTCCCGGAGCCCGGCTACCGCGCTGACGGCAATTGCCGCGCGTGCATGGTCGAGGTCGAGGGCGAGCGTGTGCTGACGGCCTCCTGCCAGCGCAAGGTCGCCAACGGCATGAAGGTCCGAACGGCCTCCGACCGTGCCCGTAAGGCGCGCGAAATGGTGTTCGAGCTCCTTCTCGCCGACCAGCCGGCGAAGTCCGACAGTCACGACCCCAACTCCAAATTCTGGAACTGGGTCGGCGCCATGAACATCAAGCCGACGAGCCGCTTCCCGAAGGCCGGCAAGCCGGAGTCCGACTACTCGCACTCGGCCATCGCCGTCAATCTCGACGCCTGCATCAACTGCGGCCTTTGCGTCCGCGCCTGCCGCGAGGTGCAGCACAACGACGTGATCGGTATGGCCTACCGAGGCCACGAGGCCAAGGTCGTGTTTGACTTCGACCAGGACATGGGAAGCTCGACCTGCGTCGCCTGCGGCGAGTGCGTGCAGGCCTGCCCCACCGGCGCGCTGATGGAAAGCTCGATAGTCGACAAGAAGACGGGCCGCCGCACGCTGTTCGAGGACAGGGCGGTCGACACGCTCTGCCCCTTCTGTGGTGTCGGTTGCCAGACCAAAGCCTACGTCAAGGACAACAAGATCATCTACGTCGACGGCCGCGACGGCCCCTCGAACGAGAACAGGCTGTGCGTCAAGGGCCGTTTCGGCTTTGACTACATCCACCATCCTGACCGCCTGACCGTGCCGCTGATCCGCCGCGACGACGCGCCGAAGCGCGGCGACGCCGACGTCGATCCGGAGAACCCGTGGAAGGTATTCCGCAAGGCAACCTGGGAGGAGGCGCTCGAAAAGGCTGCAGGCGGCCTCAAGAAAATTCTCGAGCGCGACGGCGGCGAGGCCCTCGCCGGCTTCGGCTCGGCCAAGTGCTCGAACGAGGAGGCCTATCTCTTTCAGAAGCTCATCCGCCAGGGCTTCGGCACCAACAACGTCGACCACTGCACGCGGCTCTGTCACGCCTCGTCGGTCGCGGCACTGATGGAAGGACTCAACTCGGGCGCCGTGTCGGCGCCGTTCATGGCCGCCAAGGACGCCGACTGCATCATTGTCATCGGTGCCCGTCCGGCAGAGAACCACCCGGTGGCAGCGACCTACCTCCGCGACGCTGCCAAGCGGGGCGCCAAGTACATCATCATGGACCCGCGGAACCGCGCCACGGGCGTCCAGCGATATGCGTCGCACATCCTCCAGTTCAAACCCGGCTCTGACGTCGCGCTTCTAAACGGCATGATCTACACGATCATCGAGGAGAAGCTCTACGACCGCCAGTACATCGAGGCCCATACCGAAGGCTTCGAGAACCTCCGGCAGAAGGTGAAGTCCTACTCGCCCGAGGCCATGGAGCCGATCTGCGGCATCCCCGCCGCGACCGTGCGCGAGGTCGCGCGCATCTACGCCCGCTCGCAGAGGTCGATCATCTTCTGGGGCATGGGCGTCTCACAGCACGTGCATGGCACCGACAACGCCCGCTGCCTGATCGCGCTTGCCCTTATCACTGGACAGATTGGCCGGCCGGGCACAGGGCTGCATCCGCTACGTGGCCAGAACAACGTGCAGGGCGCCTCCGACGCCGGTCTCATCCCCATGGTCTACCCCGACTATATTTCGGTCGAGGACCCGACGGCACGCCAGTTCTACGAGGAGCTTTACGGCCGCACGCTGTCGCCGACGAAGGGCTTGACGGTCGTCGAGATCATCAAGGCCATCCTCAACGGGCAGGTCAAAGGGATGTACATCCACGGTGAGAACCCGGCGATGTCGGATCCTGACGCGGCGCATGCGCGCGAGGCCCTCGCCAAGCTCGAGCATCTCGTCGTCCAGGACATCTTCCTGACCGAGACGGCGTTCCACGCCGACGTCGTGCTGCCGGCCTCTGCGCACGCCGAGAAGTGGGGTACATTCACCAACACCAACCGCCAGGTGCAGATCGCGCGGCCAGTGGTCAGCCCGCCCGGCGAGGCGCGCCAGGACTGGGAGCTGATCCAGGAGATGGCGCGTGGTATCGGCCTCGACTGGCGCTACACACACCCCTCGCAAGTGTTCGACGAGATGGCGAGCTGCATGCCGTCTTTGAAGAACATCACCTGGGCTCGCGTCGAGCGCGAGGAGTCGGTGACGTACCCGTGCGACAGCCCCGACCAGCCCGGCAACGAGATCATCTTCTCGGACCAGTTCCCGACCAAGTCCGGCCGCGCCAGGATCGTCGCTGCCGACGTCTCGCCGCCGGCCGAGCTGCCGGATGCCGATTACCCGTTCGTGCTCACGACCGGACGCATGCTGGAGCACTGGCACACGGGCTCCATGACACGGCGTGCCACCAACCTCGACGCCATCGAGCCTGAGGCGATCGCAGGCATCAATCCGCGCGACCTCGACCGGCTCGGCATCAAGGCTGGCGATTACGTCTACGTGACGACACGGCGCGGCCGCGTGCTCTTGAAGGCCCGCCAGGATCGTGAGGTCGCCGAGGGCATGGTCTTCATTCCGTTCTGCTTTGCCGAGGCCTCGGCCAACATGCTGACCAACCCGCAGCTCGACCCCTACGGCAAGATCCCCGAGTTCAAGTTCTGCGCCGCAAGGATCGAGCGCGCCAATGCCGACAAGCGCGTAAAGGCCGAAGCCGCGGAATAGCAGGCACGTTCTCCTCGCCCGCGCAGAGCGCACCAGATCCCCTCTCCCCGCTCGCGGGCAGTGGGTTAGGGCGAGGAGCAGCATCCTCGGTGGAGTTCCGATGTCCAAGCTTGCCGAGTTCACCGTCCGCCCGGAACCCGATGACCCACACCTGTCGGTCGCCGTCGACGGCATCGATCACGAAGGCCGAGCCGTCACCGCGAGCGTCGTCACGGAGCGCCCGCTGACGCTGTTCCTGAACAGCCGCGAGATCGTGACGATGATGACCATCGGCGATCATCCGGACCTCCTGGCCGCCGGCTATCTCCTCAACCAGAACATGCTCAAGGCCGACGATGTCATCACCGGCATCGACTACGACGAGGACATTGACACCGTCGTCGTCAGGACGGCGGTCAAGACCGACTACGAGGAGAAGCTCAAGAAGAAGGTGCAGACCTCGGGCTGCGCCCAGGGCACCGTGTTCGGCGACCTCATGGAGGAGTTCGACAAGGTCGCGCTACCGAAGAACGCGCGCCTCAAGACCTCCTGGCTCTATGCTCTGACACGGAAGATCAATACCGAGCCGAGCCTCTACCTGAAGGCGGGCGCGATCCACGGTTGTGTCTTGTGCGAGGAGGACCGGCCGCTCATCTACATGGAGGACGTCGGCCGGCACAACGCGGTCGACAAGATCGCCGGGTACATGTTCCTGAACGGCGTCTCGGCCGCCGACAAGATCTTCTATACCACCGGCCGTCTCACCTCCGAGATGGTGATTAAGACCGTCAAGATGGGCATTCCCATTCTCGTCTCGCGCTCGGGCTTCACCGCCTGGGGCGTCGATCTCGCCAGAAAGGCAGGATTGACCCTGATCGGCCGCTCGCGCGGCAAACGCTTCCTCTGCCTCTCCGGCGCCGAGCGGCTGGTCTTCGACGCCGATCTCGCGCACGTCGACGAGGACGACCGGAAGCACGCACGCAAGGGCTCGTCCGGAGATCACGACTGACATGGCGCCCCCGCAATCAGCCAAGTCGGCCCATACTGTGGTCGGCCTTCTGCTCGCCGGCGGGCAGTCGCGCCGCATGGAAAGTGCATTCACCACGGGCAAAGGCGACAAGGGCCTGCTCGACATCGTCGGCAAGCCGATGCTCGCCCACGTCATCGACCGCCTCCGGCCTCAGGTTGGCCCCATGGTCATCAACGCCAACGGCGACCCCTCCCGCTTTGCACCCTTCGGGCTTCCCGTGGTGGCCGACCCGATCGAGGGCTTCGTCGGCCCCCTCGCCGGCATTCTCGCCGGCTTGAGGTGGGCCGCCGCCAACGCCCCGCAGTCGCGCTACGTCGTCAGCGTCTCGACCGATGCGCCGTTCCTGCCGGCAGACCTCGTCGCGCGGCTCGCAAGCGCACTCGACGACGCCACCTGCCGCATCGTGCTCGCCCGGTCGGGCGGTGAGCTTCATCCGGTCATCGGCCTGTGGCCGGTCGAACTCGCCGACGACCTTGAGGCGGCACTCAGGTCCGGCACCAGAAAGGTGCTCGATTGGACAGACCGGCACGGCGCACGGGGGGTTGACTTCCCATTCCAGTCTATCCATGACCGGCTGATCGATCCGTTCTTCAACGCCAACACGCCCGAGGAGCTCGAGGAGGCACGCGAGCTTCTGGCGCGCTGACCCGGTCCCAGCACACACATGTCCAGCTCACGTCCTACGCCGGTCTTCGGCATCTGCGGCTGGAAGAAGTCGGGTAAGACGACTCTCACCACGCGGCTCATCGCCGAGCTGACTCGACGCGGATATCGGGTCGCGAGCGTCAAGCATGCGCACCACGACTTCCAGGTCGACAATGCAGAGACCGACAGCGCGCGCCATCGGCGCTCGGGCGCACACGAGGTCGCGGTCGTGGGCGGCAAGCGATGGGCCATCATCCACGAGCTCGACGGAAGCGAGGAGCCGTCGCTCGACGAGACGCTGTCACGTCTCTCGCCGGCAGACATCGTGCTGGTGGAAGGCTACAAGCGGGCCGCAATCCCCAAGATCGAGGCACGGCGCAAGGAGCAGCCCGACCCGCGACCGCTCGCGCCCGGCGATCCCATGGTAAAGGCTATCGCCGCCGATCACGAAATCGAAGGCGCCCCTGTGCCGGCGTTCTCCCTCGACGACATTCCTGCTATCGCCGATTTCATCGAGCGCGAGGTGTTGTCGAACGCGGTCGATACCGGATCCGGCCATTCTTGCCCGTGAACGATCGAACGCACCCCGCGCGTCGACTCACCCTCTCCCCAGCGCGAACGCGACCCTCGACGACACGTGTCGTTGGCACCGAAACGCGTCACGAGCGTCGCATGCCTTCCCTCTCCCCCGGACGACCGGGTCGGGCTGATGGCGATGGATTGCGCCGACAGACCGGCCGCGCTCAATGACCCGCGAAAACCCGCGCCTCGCGATCCGGAACAGTGTGGAAGATGGTGTCGAACTGCTTGGCGTGCTCCGCCACCTCGCGGTCGTACATGGAGCCGTGCGTGGCGAAGATGGCCTTGACCTTCTTCCTCGCCAGCATGTCGATACCGTCGGCGAAGGCGAAGAACGAGTCGCTCGCCACAGCCGCCCCCTTGAGGTTGGCGGCGTGGCCGGCCTTGTCGGCCTGGTGCAACGCCAGCTCGCAGGCACCCGTCCGGCAGGGCTGCCCGACGGCGTTGGCAACGAGCTTCCGGTTGTTGACGACGGTAATGGAGTTGCTGGTGCTCGATGCGCAAATGCCCCATGCAAGGCACATGTCCTCGATAAGCTGCTTGTCCCATTCGGCCGGGAAGCTTGGGATGTAGGTATTCGGGCTCTGCGACAGCGTGGCACCGCGGATCCCCGCAACGTTCTCCGAGACCGGCAAGGATTTGACGCCGACGCTGCCGAGCGCCGGATTGGCGAACAGGTGGCAATTGCCGGACTTGCGGGCGAAGAATCCTGCTGTCTTGGGGTCGATCTTCGGTGCGGCAATGGCCGAGAACGGCCGCCGGGCTGGCATCCACTGACGCAGACACAGCGAGACCTGCTGCGTAAGCGGGACGTTCGTCACCAGGAACGAGGCGAACGAGCCCCGATAGTTGCTCTCGATGGCGTGGTGCAGCACGTCTTCCGTATGGCCGAATGCTGCACCGCACGCGTTTCCGTGCTGCAACAGAATTGCAATGTAGGGGACTTTCCCGGTGTTGACCTCGAAGGCTGCTGCCACTCTGACCAAGGCATCGACGCCACGTGACAGGTCCGAAAGTGTAACCCAGCTCATGTTCGGCAAGGCATCCGACAAATGCTCGCCTTTCTCGGTCGTGAAGCAGCCCACGGCAAGCGGATCGGACGAGCTCCCGTCGAGTGCGACTCTCGCAGCCTGATGCGGGTTCTCGCCGTGGTGCAGCAAATGCGTGGTCGAAGGAGTTTTTTTAGCCGTTGCCGTTGCTTGCTTATTCATTGTGTCTATTCCCTCACAAAATCAGCTCGGCGATCTGCCCAGCCGATAGACGTCACGGCAGAGAACCACGGTCGCGTCCGGGCGCCAGTAGACCAGTAGAAATGCAAAGGTTTCTCATTTTGCGTCTGCAGGAATTGATCAAGATCATTTCTTAGAACGTGCCACAGGTTTCCCATGAGCGCCAGGGAGAGCTGCCTTCACGCGGTCGTGTACGACTTGTCGCCGAACCCATGGTCGATTCCACTATTGAATGCGGAATCTGAGTTGACCGGTTTCGTCTCTCCGCGTTGACTGAGCGGGCTCATGCCGGGTCCGGTTGCTGCTGCGGTCCGAAGCGCTTCGCATCTACGCCGTTTGACGGTGGAGCGAAGCCGAGGATCCTGACGCAGCCCCAATTTCAAGAGGTGCAGATCATGGTCACCCACGTCCCGCTCGATGACGCCTTCCCAGTTCCGCAGACCGATGACGGCGGCATTGACGCTAGTGTGCCGGATGCCGGCGAAACGAGGCGATACCGGTTGACCATCAACGGACAGGCGATCGAAGCGCGCGTAGGCGAGACGATCCTGCAGGCAGCGCGGCGAGCCGGCATTGCCATCCCCTCCATGTGCGACGACCCGCGATTGAAGCCGACCGGCGACTGCGGTCTCTGCGTCGTCGAGATTCAAGGGAGCGAGGGTCTGATCAAGGCTTGCAAGACCCGCGTGGCGGAGGGTCTCGTGATCGAGACCGAGACGGCCGCACTGAAGGCAGAGCGCAAGCGCATTCTCGACAGCTATCTCTCGAACCACAACGCCTATTGTCTGCCGCCCTGCGAGTACAAATGTCCCGCCGGCATCGACGTCGCCGGCTATATCGATCTCATCGTCGAGAAGAAGTACGTCGAGGCCACCGCCCTCATCAAAGAGAAGCTGCCGCTACCTGGCGTGCTCGGCCGTGTCTGTCCTCGCCCCTGCGAGTCGGTCTGCCGCCGCGCCCAGGTCGACGGCAAGCCGGTCGCGATTTGCGCCCTGAAGCGCTACGCCGCCGACAAGGCCCTCGAGGACGGCCGGCCGACGCAGCCGCTGCCCAAGGCCAAGTCGGGCAAGCGCGCGGCCGTCATCGGCTCGGGCCCAGCCGGTCTCTCCGCGGCGTATTATCTCGCGCTCGAAGGTCACGAGGTCACGATCCTCGAGGCGCTCGAGGAGGGCGGCGGCACGCTCCGCTACGGCATTCCTCCCTACCGCTTGCCTCATGCCGTTCTCGACCAGGAGATCGAGGACATCCTCTCGCTCGGCGTGACGCTCAAGACCAACCAGCGCATGGGCCGCGATTACCAGATCGAGACCCTCCGCAACGACGGCTACGACGCCGTGTTCCTCGGCATCGGCGCCATGGTCGGCAAGCCGGCCAAGATCGAGGGCGAGGATGCACCGGGCGTCATGCCGGCCGTCGACTTCCTTCTCGAGGTCAACCGCGGCAAGCGGGTGCCGCTCGGCAACAGCGTCATCGTCATCGGCGGCGGCTTCACGGCCGCCGATGCCGTCCGCACCGCGCGGCGCCAGGGAGCCGCCAACGTCACCATGATGTACCGGCGCACCAAGAAGGAGATGTCGGCCGCAGCGCACGAGATCCACGACTGCGAGGTCGAGGGCGTGAAGTTCGACTTCCTCGCGGCGCCTGTGAAGGTCGTGGTCGAGAACGGCCGTGCCAAGGGCCTCATCGCGCAAAGGATGCAGCTCGGCGAGCCCGACGCGTCCGGCCGCCGCCGCCCGGAGCCGGTCCCGGGCTCCGACTATTTTACACCGGCCGATACCATTCTCCTCGCCATCGGCCAGGACGTCGATTTCGAAGGCCTGGGCGAGAAGAGCCTCGCCCCCAGCAAGTGGACCACCGTCAACATCGACGAGCGGACCACGATGACCAACCTGCCCGGCGTGTTCGCTGGCGGCGATTGCGTGACAGGCGCGGCAACCGTGGTGGAGGCCGTGGCCGCCGGCCGCCAGGGTGCCTTCGCCATCGACTCCTATCTGAAGGGTGCCGACGAGGCGACGATCGCCAAGACCATCGCCAAGCAAAAGCCGAAGTTCTTCGACATCGGAGCCAAGCCGAAGTCGGACGCCTCCATGGCGGAAACGCCGGTCATCGAGTCCCGGGAGCGGCTCGACGGCTTCTTGAAGCCCGACGGTAGCGGTGATTACGATACCGCCTTCGCCGAGGTCGAGCACGCCTTTAGCGACGAGACGGCACACGAGGAGGCCGAGCGCTGCCTGCAATGCCGCTGCCAGGCGGCTGGCACCTGCTCGCTGCAGAAGTTCTCGCTCGAGTATGGCGCCGGCACCAAGATGTTCAAGGGCGACGCCGGCGTGTTCGAGCCCATGGTGTCGTGGCCCTTCTTCGAGCTCAACCGCGAGAAGTGCATTCGCTGCATGGACTGCGTGCGGGTTTGCGACGAGGTGCAGCATCGGAAGGTCTACACGACCGACGACCTCGGTTATCCGGCGCTGGTCAGCGGCACCTTCGACTTCCGCGACACCGAGTGCAACAACTGCGGCCAGTGCGTCGGCATCTGCCCGACGGGCGCCTTGAAGAACCTGACCGACACCGGCACGCTGCCGCAGGCCCTACGTCAGAAAACCACGACAATCTGCGGCTACTGCGGCGTCGGCTGCGCCATCGACATCGAAACCGAGCGCGGACGCGTGGTCGCCGTCAGTGCGTCCAAGACATCCGACGCCAACGTCGGCAACCTGTGCGTCAAGGGCCGCTTCGGGATGGACTTCATCCATCACCCCGATCGCCTCAAGAAGCCGCTGATCCGCCGCGGCGGCAAGACGGGCAAGCTCGAGGAGGCAACGTGGCCGGAGGCGATCGCCTACGTCGCCAAGCGCTTCAACGAGATCAAGGGCAAGCATGGACCGCATGCTCTGGGCGGCCTCTGCTCGGCACGGGCGACGAACGAGGACAACTACGTCTTCCAGAAGCTCGTCCGCTGCGCGTTCGGCACCAACAACATCGACCACTGCGCGCGGCTCTGCCACATGGCGAGCGCGGTGGCCTTGAAGATTTCGGTCGGCTCCAGCGCGCCGTCCGCCTCGGCTCCTGACGTCGGCATGGCGGACGCCTTCATCGTTGTCGGCTCGAACACGACCGAGACGCATCCCGTCATGTCGAGCCAGGTGTTCCGCGCCAAGTACAACAATGGAGCGAAGGTCGTCGTCGTCGATCCCCGCCGCATCGAGATGGTGGATCACGCCGACGTGTGGCTCCGCCCGCGCGCAGGCACCAACGTCGCGGTCCTGAACGGCATTGCCCACGTCATTCTGAAGGAAGGCCTCGCAAACGAGGACTTCATCGCCAAGCGCACGGAAGGCTGGGAGCCATACAAGAAGAGCCTGGACAGGTACACGCCAGAGTACGTCTCGACGATCTCCGACGTGCCGGCGGAGCGCATCGTCGAGGCGGCACGCATCTACGGGCACGCCAAGCGCGGCATGCTGCTTTGGGGCATGGGCATCACCCAGCACCTCTCGGGCGTCGACGGCGCACTCGCGATGTCGAATCTGTCCCTCATCACCGGGCACGTCGGCCGGCCGGGTACCGGATTCATCCCTCTGCGCGGCCAGAGCAATGTGCAGGGCTGCTCCGACATGCAGGGCCAGCACAACGCGCTGCCCGGCTACCACAGCATCAAGGACCCGAAGGACCGCTTGAAGTTCGAGAAGGCCTGGGGTGTGCCGATGCCCGAGAACCAGTACAAGACGGTCGTCGAGATGGAGGAGGCCTGCGGCACAGGCGAGATCAAGGGCATGTTCATCATGGGTGAGAACCCGATGGGCTCGAGCCCGGACATCCACGAGGTGGAGCACGGCCTCAAGAACCTCGAGTTCCTGGTCGTACAGGATATCTTCCTGTCCGAGACAGCGGCGCTGGCCGATGTGGTGCTGCCGGCAGCAAGTTTCGCCGAAAAGGACGGTACGTTCACCAACACAGAGCGGCGCGTCCAGCTCATCCGAGCGGCAGTGGCGCCTCCGGGACAGGCGAGGCCAGACTGGAAGATCGTGTGCGATATCTCGACCGCTATGGGCTACAAAATGAGCTATCCCAATGCGGCTGCCATCATGGAGGAGATTGCCTCGCTGGTGCCATCCTATGCCGGCATCCGCCACGAGCGGCTCGGCAACGGCGGCCTGCAGTGGCCGTGCTTCGATACCGAGCACCCGGGCACACGTTTTCTATATGCGGAGACGTTCCCGACGCCGTCCGGGCGCGGCAACTTCGCGGTCGTGGAGCAGGACGAGACCGCCGACGAGATGGCCGACGACAAATATCCGCTGACGCTCAACACCGGCCGGCTGCTCGAGCACTACCACACCGGCACCATGACGCGCCGTTCCAAGGGTCTCGACGCCATGAAGCCCGAGGGCGAGGTCGAGGTGCATCCTGAGGACGCGCGCCGCTACGGCCTTGTCGACGGCTGCCGGGCCCGCATCATGACCAAGCGCGGCTCGGTCGACGTCAAGGTCAAGGTGACGGAGCGGACGCTCGAAGGCGCGATCTTCTACCCGTTCCACTTCGGCGAGGCACCTGCCAACCGCCTGGTGGGCACGCGGCTCGACAAGCAGTCGTTCACGCCAGCATTCAAGCGGAGTGCAGCCAGGATCGAACGCCTGCAGGCTTGACGCCGAAATCCGCGGGAGGACGCAAGGCCAGCGTCCCGAATGGGGTGTAGGGTGGCCGCGGCGGCACGCAGTGATGACCGAATCTGCGCTTCCGACCGCGGCCTCAACGAGCGGCCGGCAAGCGTCGCCGACAAGGTCTGCCGTCGCGCATCTACCCCGCGTGCGCGTCGCGGCAGACATCGGCGCGACGGGCTACAACGAACTCGCCGCCTGCGACGGCGACGGGCTTCCTCACTCACTTCGTCACTCAGGCCGCGTTCGCATGCGTGTTCGAGACCGGCAGACTTGGGGGCAGCGAAGCCTCCTGGCCTGGCCACGCCGTCGTGCGCACTCTCGTACGTCGATCCTGCTCAGGAGTTGGCCGCTTTTCGTAGCTCAGACGGTGACGCACCGAATTTCTTCCGGAACGCGCGACTGAAGTGACCCAGGTCGTTGAAGCCCCAGGAGTAGGCAATTTCCCCGATCGAAAGGTGTGCGAGCGCGCCGTCCTGCAGCGCTGCCCTGCAGCATTCCAGCCGCCTCGACCAGATGAAGCGCTCCAGGGACGTACCTTGCGACGCGAGCAGCCGGTTGGCGTGGCGGACACTGAGACCCGCGATTTGCGCGGCACGTGACGGCGTCAGGTCAGGATCGCGGAGATGCCGGTTTATGGCCGTCTTCAGCCTGTTGAGCGACATGAGCCGGGCTGAAGAGCGCGATGCACGCCCTGATGTCACGCCTGCCAATGCGACGCCCAGAAGATCGAGTCCGTAGGTTCCGGCCCCCGCTGCCTCCGCGTGGCTGAACTCGTGCATACGACTGGCTAGAGTTTGCACCATGTGTGAGAACATCGCGCTGGCACCCCGCTGGCCGGGCAGGCCGCGGGCGAGGAGCGGCCGGTGGGTCCCGACACGGCCCAGGAGCTCCGCTCTGGGAAATTGCAGCCAGACCGTGCTCGCTCCGGCCGACATGTCTAGCGAATAGGGCTGCTCGGCGTCGAGAACGGCGAAATTGCCGTCCGACAGGACCGACCGCACGCCGTCCTGCTCCACGGCAGTCTGTCCAGTGCGCTGGACCACGACGAGAAAATCGTCCTCCCGGCCCTTGGAGATGTGCGTTCTGGAGCGAACCGCGCGAATGGCATCGCTTTCGGCCTCGACCACACGGGCCGGCCCGAACATGCCGAACCGCATCCTGGCGTTGAACGAATGGGGCGCGTCGGAGCAGCATTCGAGATTGACGAAAACGTCGCAAACGAGGTCCCGCCAGAAGGCAAAGCGATGCCGCTGGTCGACGCTGTCCGTAGTGAACGTTCCTTGCATTCGACTGGTCCGCTCGCGTGTCCCGGTCGGTCGACTCGTTTGGCCTGCTCATGCAAGCACGCCGGGCTCTGGCGATTTATCGCTTGCCAGACATGGAACCGCAACACGATTGGGACTTTCAATGACCTCAAATCTCAACCTGCTGGTCGTGAGCGCCGGCCTGTGTCTCGCCGTTGCCCTCGTCGAGGCATGGCTGCTGGTCGGTCGAGTCGCCTCTGAGCATGGTCTGCTCGCCCGGTGGTTTCCGGGCAAGCAGGACCTGCTCAGGTCTCACATCGACTATCTGATGATGGCTCAGCTACTATTCGTGGTCTTTCTGATGTTCAGATCGTTCGACCTTGCGCCTTCGCCGTACATCGTGCTCGCGACCTGCATCGGGTCGTTTGGCAACCCTTTGGCGTTTCTCGTTCGTGCGATGCGCCCGCGCTACCTCGAGATGCCGCCCCTGGCATTCACTGCCATGATCGGCATCAGCTGCATATTGACCACGCTCGGCTACGGAGCGTCGGCCTATATGCTTGCCGATGCCGCCCTGCGGTAGACGCGGCGCCGCCGGCGTCGGCCCGCGCCGCCGCCCCGAAGCTCGGGGCGGCGTCTTGGGTACGGCCATCCGAAAGCGGTGATCGGGCCGTGTACTCAACTCGGACCGTGCGCCCGATCGTTTGCATGTCTCCCCGAAACCGAGACGAGCGGGGCACACGCGTTACGTCATGAGGCTTGACCGGGCAGTAGCCGGTTCTGGATCAGCCACTCCATGGCGCGCACCCAGGTGTCGTCCGTGCCATTGCGGATCTCGGTCTGCATGCGCCTCACCATCTCGCCCGTGCGGCAGTCGCGGATCTGGAACTCCAAGTACTGGTCGAGCACGCTAATCTTGCGGAAAAAGGCGAGAAATGACTGCTCGGCACCGAGTTCGCGGCAGATATCGGCCTCGCAACCGTTGCAGTTGCGGAGCCAGTGGGTGCGGACCGCCTCCTTGCCGGACTGGTGCGGGTCGATGATCTCGTAGCGTCCGGTTCCAGCCAGAATGCGCCGCGCCTTCTCCGTGACCAGCTCGAGCCGGCGGGTCTCAGCCGGGCTCTCGCCCGCAATGGGTCCGCCTGCCGTGAAATCGTCGAGCTCGAAGTCGAACAATGCGAGCTTGGTCTTGGGCCCGGTGGGCGCTTCGGCGGTTACCGCAGGCACCAGGTAGTTCTCGACGATGAAGCGCATGGCGCTGAGCCAGCTCTCGTCCGTGTTGTTGCGAAAGTTGACGTTGCGGTAGAAGAGCACGTTTCCGGTCGAGGTCTCGGTCATGAAAACGTTCATGTAGAAAATGAGATTTGAGACCTTCTCGACGCTGGCCCAGGCGACGACGTCGGCGTTGAGCTCGCGTCCGTAGTCGCGCTCGCAGGCGCCGCATTTGCCCATCGGCTGCCCGGCGTCGATCCTCGCTTGCACCGCATCGGGGACCGGCACGATCGCAAGCGGGGTTTTCTCGCGGACGAGCGTCGTGAAGAGCTCCGTCAGCTTTGCGGCTCGACCCTTTTCGGCCTCCGTCGTCGGCTCGATGTCCTCCTTATAGTTGGAGATGTCGACTCCGAGGAAGGCGACCGACCTCGCATCGGCACGCGAAGCGGCAACGCCCGACATCGTCGTGATGAGGGTAGCGACCACGACGAGGCCGCGTGCGCAACGGGCAAGGAGCGGTTTGGAGCAGGCCAGGTTTCCGAGCGGTGTCATGGGTGTGTCCTCCGTGTTTGACCTGCACTCAGCATCGACGGGTTCTCGCGGCACTTGAACGGAGGCCCACCCGAGATCGCCTGGGCAATTTGCCCGACGTTCGACGCGATCCCTTCCGGACGGCGAAGCCCTCGGATAGGCTGATGGAACGACGAAGGACTGGGTGATGCCTGCAACAATGACGGGATCAGGATCTCGGAACGGACCGGAATCGAAGCCCATCGATCTCAAGTGGTCTCTGGTTCGCCACGTCCTGCTGGCGGCACTCGTCGGCTACGGCCTGGTGATCGTGGTGCTGGCGGCACGAACCGAGTCGGTCGTACGTCGTGCCGATGCGGCAGTGGCCGACGCTCTCGCACGCCATATCGAGGTCCGACTGCTTCCCTTCGCACCTGGTGCGCGCTCAGCCGCACCGCTTCCCGATTGGGACGGGATCGTGAGCACCGCCCTTGGACCCGGGCAGTGCGCGCGATATATCGATCCCCGAGGCGCGAGCTTCGGATCGGTCTGCGTCGGCTCGGGACCTGCCTCCGAGGAACCGCCGCTCTGGTTCCAGCATGCCGCCTCCGGTTTGCTCGGCGATCTGCCGGCCAACGAGCACCCGATCGTCAGCGGAGGGGCCGCACTCGGTAAGGTGGTCACCAACACGTTGCCGGCAGCCGTGTCGCGCCAGCTCTGGCGCGACCTCGGGCAGTTGGGATTCCTCACGGCCATCCTGGCCGGCGTAATGAGCCTGCTCGTCTACGCTGCGATTGATCGCGCGCTGCGTCCGGCGGGGGCCGTGCTTCAAGGGCTCAATCGAGTGGCCGAAGGCGATCTCACCGCTCGCCTGCCCGGCTTCGGACTCGTCGAGTTGCAGCGGATCAGCGACGTGTTCAACGAGATGGCCGTACGCCTCGAGCAGACGACGACCGAGCGGGCGGCGCTCGCCACCCGGCTCGTCGACGCCGAGGAAGAAACGCGGCGTCACATCGCCCGTGAGCTTCACGACGACCTTGCGCAGAGGCTCAGCGCGCTGAGTGCGATGGCGGGCACGGTCGCCGTGGCGGCCGGCGGCGACCGCCCGGACATCGCAGCCGAGGCCCGGATCCTCACGTCGGCCGTCAGCGATACGATGCGCACATTGCGGGCCACCCTGAGCGGTCTGCGACCGATCGAGCTCGATGACCTGGGGCTCGCTGCAAGCCTCGAGGGCCTGGTCGAAGACTGCAAACGAAGATCGGCCGGTGCCCTTTCGATCGCATTGACGATCGAGGCCCCGCTGGAGCAGCTGTCGTCAACGGCTGCCGGCCATGTCTACCGTATCGTTCAAGAGGGTCTGACGAACGTGATGCGGCATGCCGGTGCCCGAACCGTCGCAATCGAGCTGCGAGCCAGGTCAAGCGATCGGCCCGGTTCCCGTCAGCAGCTCGTGCTGACCGTAGAGGACGACGGCGATGCTCAAGGAGATCCGGCGACACCCTCGGCAGGCCTCGGGCTAATCGGCATTCGTGAGCGCGCGCTGGCGCTCGGCGGCCGTTCGGAGCTGAGGCTGATGCCCGGGCGTGGCCACATCCTCACCGTCGTCATTCCCATCGAGCTCGAGAGGAGCGGCTCCTGATGGCGAACGGCACGACCATCATGCTGGTCGACGACCACGCGGTCGTCCAAGCGTCCAGACATTGTGGTCATGGACATCTCGCTCCCGGGACAAGGGGGCATCGATGCCGTCGTCAAGCTTCGCCAATGGGACCCGGGTGCCCGCGTGCTCATGTTCACGATGCACGCGCACGCAACGTATGCCGTCCAGGCCTTTCGTGCCGGCGCGAGAGGTTACGTGACCAAATCGAGCGCACCCGATGTCATGATTTCCGCGATCCGCGACGTGGCAAATGGACGGGTCGCGATCTGTCCCGAGATCGGCGGCTTGCTCGCCGTCGACCGCATCGAGCGGCGGTCCGAGGTGCTGCAGGATCTGTCCCCGCGCGAGTTCGAGATCCTCGGCATGATCCTGGCCGCACGATCGGCAAACGAGATCGCGAAGGCGCTAAATCTCAGTCAGAAGACGGTCAACAACTACCACTACACGATCAAGTCGAAGCTGGGTGTGTCGTCCGACATCGAGCTGGTTCTGCTCGGCCTCGAGCACGGCCTCGTCCCGAGCGTCGCTCCCCTCTCAGATTGACCTCGGGCCCTCCTCCAATTCCCTCTCCGAATGGTTGCTCCACCATATGCGCCGGATTGCAGGGGAGACCGGTGTCAATCGGATGGCAGGCCCGCGAGCGACCGGAACAGCCACGACAATGGCGACCATCTTGGCGTATTTGACGACGAGCAAGTGCAAGCCTCACCATCAGAATAGGCCACATGGCAGGCTCGAAAAACCATTGTCCATGGTCTGTGGTTGCTGTCGCGCGGCCAGGGTCTCGCGACGGTCGTCGAGCCCCTCTCGCTCGCAACGCGATGGCGTTGCCGCTCGATCGAGCCGAGCATTCCGTCGAGGGCCGCCGACCTCGTTATTTGGGTGTGGCCATCGGCAGCTCGATGAGCACGGAAAGGCCGCCAAGGTTCGACCGCTTGAGTGTCACGTCGCCGCCGTACTGGCGCGCGAGATCGCGCACGATCGCAAGCCCGAGCCCGGACGAAGGCCTCCTCAGGGAGCCCTGCGCCGTCGTCGTCGCACGAGATGAGCACTTTGCGGCCAGTCGCATCGACACGTGCCGAGAGACACACGCGCGCCGAGGCGTGATGGCAGGCATTGTCGATCACATTGGCCAGAATCTCTGTGAGGTCGCGGCGGTCGCAGGCGACCCAGACGTCGCCTGGTAGTGCGGTGTCGATTGTGATGCCTCGGTCGCGGTGCGCGCGGCGGACCGCGGAAGCGATCTCTTCGCCGGTCGCGGCGACCGCCGCGAGCACGCCAGGCAATGCCTTCACTGCCGCCGCTCGCGCACGCGCCGTCTGGTAGTCGATCTGCCGCTGCATGGCCCGGCACTGGTCGCGGATCACTTGGGCAGCTTGCGTCTGGCCATTTGCCTCGAGGCTGCGAGCCTCGTCAACCAGGACGGCGAGCGGCGTCTTGAGCGTATGAGCGATGTTGCCGGCCTGGACCCGCGCACGCTGCACCAGGTCGCCGGTCGTACCGAGCAGCGTGTTGAGATCCTCGACCAGCGGCTCCACCTCGGACGGGAAGCTGCCCGCGAGGCGCTGCTCGGCACCCGACCGCACGCGAAACAGAGATTGCCGCAGGTGGTCGAGCGGCTTCATCGCGTAGAGCAGGAGCAGGCCCGCGGCACCGACCATGGACAGGCCAAGCGCAGCGAGCGACCACGCAAGCTTGGAATCGAACGAGCGCTGCACACTCGCTATATGCCGTACATCCGTTCCGATGATGAAGCGCACGGGCTGATCGTGGGGCTTATCCCAGCGAACACGCTCCGCAACGAGCAGCGGCCCAGTCGGGCCCTGAATGGTGTGCATGTGGACGTCGAGGTCGACATTGGCCGCGTCAGGCAGGCCGAGCATGGCTCCCTGCAGCGAGGGCGATCGGGCGAGGATCTCGCCGCCGCGCTGAATTTCCCAATAGTAGCCCGAGAGAGTCACGTCGTAGCGCGGGTCGCTGAGCGCGCGCTGCATATGGAAATGACTAGCGTCGATTTCCGATAGCCGCTGCAGCTCGGCGAGATGCACATGAAGCTCCTCGTCGAATTGTTCGCGGATGTAGTGCCGAAATAGCGATGATAGCATCAGGCCCGCAGCTAGGATGCCGACCACGATCCACGCCGTTGCCGCTGCAATGAGCCGGTTCTTTAGGCTTCGCAAAAAGTGCTCCCTGGGCCGGATCCGCCGGGCTGCTTATGAGCCAATGTCGGAAGTCTTAGCACAACGTCCGCCGCTCTGCAGGTCTCTCACCGCGGTCGACGGGCGCGTTCAGGCGGCTGTCAGGTTTGCAGGTTAATAGAGACAGGCGTGCCAGAGGTGCGCGCATAATGTCTTGGGCACACTGGAATGAACGCCGTCGAGCTCAGCGTGCTGCTTCTGCCGTCGGTGCTACTGCCACTGCTCGTCTGCCTCGTCGCGTGGGGCGCGGTCGTCCTGGCCCTGAGGCAGGAGAACCGGACGACGGCAGCGCTCAACGCTTTGCTCCCGCCCGCCGAAACCGGCAGAACAACCACGGTGAGCCGCGTCCCCGCCATGGCCAGACTCAGTCCATCCGATAGCCAAGTCCGCGAACCGTCTTGATCCTGTCGGGCCCGAGCTTGCGCCTCAGGCGGCTGATATAGACCTCGATGGTGTTGAGCTCACGCGGCTGATCGAGCGTATAGAGCTGATCCGCCAGCTCCTGCTGCGTGATGAGTCGCCCCCTGCGGTGCATGAAATAGGTGAGCATCCTGAGCTCGAGTGCTGTCAACTCGACGGGACGGCCTTCGAGGCTGACGCGCCCGGTTGTCGTGTCGAGCGAAAGACCCTTGTGCGTGATTTCGGTCGAGGCGACGCCTGACGCCCTGCGGAGGAGAGCCCTGAGCCGTGCGACGAGTTCGCCGATCTCGACCGGCTTGGCGACGTAATCGTCGGCGCCGGCGTTGAGCCCCTCGACCTTCTCGGTCCAGCCCGAACGCGCGGTCAGGATGACGACCGGCAGCATGCGCTTCTCCGAGCGCCACGCACGCAAGACCTCGAGCCCCGACATCTCGGGCAGGCCAAGGTCGAGCACCGCGGCCTCGAACTTCTCCACCTCGCCCAGGATCTTGCCGTCTATACCGTTGGCAGCGCGCTCGACGGTAAATCCGGCCTCCGTCAGACCGTTCGTCAGCCGTCGGGCTAGCTCGTCGTCGTCCTCGACCAGTAGGATGCGAATTGGTCTCTCCTATCTTTCCGAAATTTCAACAGCTTGAATTCATCCGCTGCCAGTCAGGCAAGCTTCAGGTTGGTGTGGCAAGAGCCGGTGCTGACGATCAAGCCAGCAGCCGGAGCCACCTGGAGCAGACATGTTCTCCGCCTATCAACTCACGACGCGTCCAATCGCGCTTGCCGGTCGCGCCGTCCTCGCCTTGATAGCCCTAGCCTATGGCGCTTCGGCCAATGATGTCGAGGTATCGCCCGACGAGGTCGATACGCTAGGCATTACGATGAGCGAGGCCCGCACGACCGACGAGCAGCCCATCTCCGTACTGCCGGCGACCGTCATTTCAGCTCCCAACGCACGCGTCGTCGTGCCTGCCCCGTTTGCCGGCACGATCATTTCGGGAAGCATCGTCCCCGGGCAGTCGGTCAAGGAAGGCGATCCGCTGCTCAAGATCTCCAGCGCCGACCTGATGACGATGAACAACAGGCTCGCCGAGACGAGGGCCGAGCTCAGAAAGGCGCGGGCCTACGCTAGCCGCCAGAAGGCCCTCGCGGAAACCGCGGTGGTAGCCAAGAACGACGCCCTCGAGGCGGCCGAGGAGGTTCAGCGGCTGGAGGCCGTGGAGAAGGACCTCAACGCAGCGATCGAGAGGCGCGGAACACAGCGTGTCGAAAACGACCAGTATGCTCTTCTTGCGCCCGCCAGCGGAACAGTTGTCGAGCTGGCTGCCGTCGGAGAGAAGGTGGAGGCAACAGGCGCCGCCGCCACGCTGATGACGCGCGACGACCTTTGGCTCGAGATCCAGGTTCCGGCAAGCCTCGTGCGCCGTATGGAACCGGGTTTCCGTGTCTCGCTTCCCGGCGGGGCCATCGGAACCGTCGTATCCGTCGTGACGGCACTCGACCACATGACGCGATCGGGACGCATGCTGGCAACATTGCCGCCCGGCACGGGCCTTGTCCCGGGCCAGCTCGTCAACGTGACGCTCATCGGTTCGGCAACGGGCTCGGCAGTCAGCGTCCCGGCCAATGCCGTGGCGTTCATCGCCGGCCAGCCACAGGTCTTTCTGCGCACGTCCGGGGGGTTCCGCATGGTGGCCGTCGATGTGCTCGGCAAATCGCCGACGGAAGCTGTCGTCAGCGGACTGCAGCCAGGCGACAAGGTTGCGACGAGCCAGCTGCCCCAGCTCGAAAACCTTGCCATCTCCGAGTGAGCGATGCTTGACCGGCTCATAGAGTTCTCCCTGACGCAACGCATGTTCGTCCTCTTGTGTGCGGGCCTGTTGCTTGCGCTCGGTGCCTACTCCTTTGCCAAGCTGCCGATCGATGCCTTCCCCGACATCTCGCAGCCGCAGGTCAAGATCATCATGAAGGCGCCCGGAATGACGCCTGAGGAAGTGGAATCGCGCGTCATTCAGCCGATCGAACTCGAGCTGCTCGGAATTCCGCACCAGACCATGCTGCGCTCTGCAGCCAAGTACGCCATCGCCGACATCACGATCGATTTCGAGGACGGCACCGACATCTACTGGGCACGCCAGCAGGTTGCCGAGCGCCTCGGTGGCATCAGCGGCGATTTGCCCTCTCAGGTCTCGGGAGGGCTGGCGCCGATCTCCACCCCGCTATCCGACGTGATCATGTTCTCGGTCGACAGCGAAAATCTCTCGCTCGACGAGCGTCGCGAGGTGCTGGACTGGACGATACGGCCGGCGCTGCGGACCATTCCAGGCGTGGCGGACGTCAACGCATTGGGCGGCTACGTCCGGACGTTCGAGATCGTGCCAGACAATGCGGCCATTGCCCACGCGGGTCTCGGAGTAGACAGCCTCGTCGCGGCCATCAGCGATAGCAACCGGAACGACGGCGCCGGCCGGATCACGGAGGGAGAGAAGGTCCTGGTCGTGCGCTCGGAAGCTGCGCTGAAGTCG
>JAGVSR010000049.1 GCA_019137195.1 Alphaproteobacteria bacterium | reverse complement strand
ACCGCGTTCTTCGCGACCACCGGCGTCATCCTTTCGGCGGCCTATGCGCTCTACCTCTACCGTCGCGTCATCTTCGGCGAGCTGACAAAGCCTGCCTTGAAGAAGCTCGAGGACCTCTCATGGCGTGAAACCGCCGTGCTGGTGCCGCTCGTTCTTCTCACGATCTTCTACGGCGTCTACCCGACGCCCGTGTTCGACGTAACTGCACGGAGCGTGAAGGCCCTGGTCGAGAGCTACGACATTGCTTTGAAGGCTGCCGCCGTCGTGGCGCCGTGACCAACAATCTCCCCTCTCCCTGTCGGGAGGGGAAACGGAATGAGCTGAGGCAAGACCACCGATGAGCACGCTTTCCTCCTACGCGCCGCTGCTGCCCGAGACCATCATGGCACTAGGTGCCATGGCGCTCCTGATGCTCGGTGCTTTCGAGAAGGAATCAGACTTTTCCGCCGAGACTGTAGGGTGGCTTGCCATCGTGCTCATGGCTGCCGTCATCCTCGTGATCGCAGAAGAGGGCCCGGAGCGTATCGCGCTATTCGACGGAGCGTTCGTCTCGGATGCCTTTTCCCGCTTTGCCAAGATCCTGATCCTTGCCGGCTCGGCTGCGACGCTCCTCATGAGCTTCGGCTACTTGAAGCGCGTCCGCATCATGAAGTTCGAGCTCCCCGTTCTTGTACTTCTGTCGGCCGTCGGCATGATGATGCTGGTCTCTGCGGCCGACCTTATCGCGCTCTATCTCGGGCTCGAGCTTATGAGCCTTGCGCTCTACGTGCTCGCCGCCTTCCGCCGCGACGAGGTGCGCTCGTCCGAGTCGGGCTTGAAGTACTTCGTGCTCGGCGCCCTCTCGTCCGGCATGCTGCTCTACGGCATGTCGCTGATCTACGGTTTCACCGGCTCGACGAGCTTCGAGGTCATCTCCGGCGTTGCCAAGGACGGCGTCCTGGGCACCAATATCGGTCTCATGGTCGGCCTCGTGTTCCTGCTCGTCGGTCTCGCGTTCAAGGTCTCTGCCGTGCCGTTCCACATGTGGACGCCCGACGTCTACGACGGGGCACCGAGCCCGGTGACCGCTTTCTTCGCCGCCGCGCCGAAGCTCGCTGCCATGGCCGTGCTTGTGCGAGTCTTATGGACCGCTTTCCCGGGCGCCGTGCAGCAGTGGCAGCAGATCGTCATCTTTCTTTCGATTGCGTCCATGCTCTTGGGCTCGTTCGCGGCCATCGGCCAGGAGAGCATCAAGCGCTTGCTCGCCTACTCGTCGATCGCCAACATCGGCTTTGCGCTCGTCGGCCTTTCGGCCGCGACCGAGGAGGGCGTCTGGAGCGTGCTCGTCTATCTCGGCATCTACCTCGTCATGACGCTCGGTGCTTTCGCGTGCGTGCTGGCCATGCGCCGCGAGACGGGCCCGGTGGAGATGATCGGCGACCTCGCGGGCCTTCCCGACCGCCACCTCGGCATGGCGACCGCGTTCGCGGCGCTCATGTTCTCGCTCGCCGGCATCCCTCCGCTCGCTGGCTTCTTCGCCAAGCTCTACGTGTTCAAGGCCGCCATTGACGCGGGCCTCTATGCGCTCGCCATCGTCGGCGTGCTCGCCTCGGTTGTCGGCGCCTACTACTACCTGCGCGTCATCAAGGTCATGTTCTTCGACGAGGCCAAGGATCCGCTGTCTGAGGTCGAGGGCGGGGTCGGGCTCGTCATGGGATTGTCGACGGCGCTACTCCTGCTCTACGTCGTCTTCGGCTCCTACCTCGAAGGCCCGGCGCTCGCTGCCGCAAAGTCACTCAAGTTCTGATGGCCGGCAAATGCACCTGTCATTCCGTGCGCGGGGCAGCGTCCTTCACGGTGCGCCTCAGGCAACACGGGATCTCGCCCGCGGTTCGGCGGCTCACCTCGTTGCGCGATCGTGTGGCTGCGGGGCAGATCGTTGAGATTTTGCTCTGCGCGCGGGACGGCGGGTGAAGGGATGACAAGGGCCGCATATCCCATTCTCGGCTTCGCCGAGCTCGATTCCACCAACGCCGAGGCCATGCGCCGGGCCGTGGCTGGCGAGCGGGGCCCGTTGTGGATCGTTGCCGATCGCCAGTCCGCGGGCCGCGGCCGCTCGGGTCGTACATGGGCCTCGAATGACGGCAACCTTTTCGCGAGCCTACTTCTCACGCTCGAACGCGCCGGCCCCCGAGCCTATCAGCTGTCGCTCGTCGCAGGTGTCGCCCTGCACGCGGCTCTCGGCCAGCAGATGCCGGACGCCACGAGGCCCGCGCTCCGTCTCAAGTGGCCGAACGATGTTTTGATCGGTTCCGCTAAGGTCGCTGGCATCCTGGTCGAAAGCTCGACGCGTCCGGGTGTGCCGGGGCTCGCAAGCGTGATCGGAGTAGGGGTCAATCTGACGTCGCATCCGGTCGATCTCGGTCGAGCCGCGACCGACCTTTCAGCCCACGGTGTCACGATATCGGCCAGGAACCTCCTCGACAGGGTGTCGATTGATCTGGCGCGCTGGCTCGAAATCTGGGACGAAGGGACCGGGTTCGACGCGGTACGCGAGGATTGGGTCGCGCACGGCGGGGCAATCGGAGAGCGGCTCTGCGTCAATACGGGAGCCGGCGGTGTGCTTTCCGGCCGCTATCACGGGCTGGACGGGGATGGCGCGCTGCTTCTGGCAGACGACGCGGGCAACGTACGGCGTATCAGCTACGGCGACGTAACGCTCACTGGCTGAGAGCGCCGACTGGAGAAACGGACGCGGGAATGGCGGGGCAGGGGAGAGAGGGCAGGAAGGGCGGCGACGAGCTCGTATTCCTGGCACTAGGCGGTCTCGGCGAGATTGGCATGAATTGCTATCTCTACGGGTTCGGGCCACCGGACGCGCGCCAGTGGCTGATGGCCGACCTCGGCATTACGTTCCCCGAGGGCGAGGACGACCCGGGCGTCGACGTGATCCTGCCGGACCTGCGTTTCATCGAAGCCGAGCGGGGCGCACTTCGAGGCCTCGTCATTACGCACGCCCACGAGGACCACATCGGCGCCGTGCTCGAGCTTTGGCCGCGGCTGGGCTGCCCGGTATATGCAACGCCGTTCACCGCCGGTATGCTGAAGAGCAAGCGCGACGACTACGGCGGCGCACGCGAGATGCCGATCAAGACCGTGCCGCTCGACGCCCGCTTCGACGTCGGTCCGTTCAACGTCGAGCTTCTGTCCATGGCGCACTCGGTGCCGGAGACGAGCGGGCTCGTTATCTCGACGCCCTTGGGCCGCGTCTTCCACACCGCCGACTGGAAGATCGACGCCACGCCGCTGATCGGTAAGCCGACCGATCTCGACCGCTTCAAGCGGCTCGGCGACGAAGGCCTGCTCGCCCTCGTCTGCGATTCGACCAACGCCATGCGCGACGGTCGTTCGCCGTCCGAGACCGAGGTCGCGGCATCGCTGGCGAAGATCGTGAAGGAGGCGCCGAAGCGGGTCATCGTCACGACCTTCTCCTCGAACGTCTCGCGCATCAAGGCCGTGGGGGACGCCGCCCGTGCCGCGGGCCGCAAGCTCGTCGTTGCGGGACGTGCGCTCCATCGCGTCATCGAGGTCGCCATCGAGACCGGCTATCTGCCGGAGGATTTCACGTACCTGGACCAGCGTGCCTATCGTGACATCGACCGCAAGGACTTGGTCTGTCTCGTCACCGGCAGCCAGGGCGAGCCGAACGCCGCGCTGGCCCGCATCGCCGGCCAAGAGCATCCGGACGTCGACGTTGCCAAGGGCGATCTCGTCATCTTTTCCTCACGCACCATTCCAGGCAACGAGAAGGGGGTCGGGTACATTCACAACCGGCTCGTCATGCAGGGTTGCGATGTGCTGACGGACGGCGATGCGCTCGTCCACGTCACCGGCCATCCGCGCCGTGACGAGCTCAAGGACATGTACGCCTGGACGCGCCCTCGCATCGCAGTGCCAATGCATGGCGAGGCGCGGCAGCTCAAGGCGCACGCCCAGCTCGCCCGTGCTTCGGGGGTCACGGCGGTTGTCCCGGCCATCAACGGGGAGATCGTGCGGCTCGCGCCGGGGGAGGCGCGTATCGTCGACGACGCCCCGGTCGGTCGGCTATTCCGCGACGGCAGCCTGATCGTGCCCTCGGTCGAAGGGCCGGTTCGTGACCGCCGCCGCCTCGCCTACGTCGGTATCGTGATCGTCGCGCTCGTCGTGAACCGCAAGGCAGAGCTTGTCGCCGAGCCGCTCATCGAGCTCGAGGGCATTCCGGCCGAGGACGACGAGGGGACGGCGATGGAGGAGATCGTCGAGGATGCGATCCACGGCACGCTGAAGAGCATGCCACCGGCCCGCCGCAAGGACACCGCGGCGCTGGGGGAGAGCCTGCGCCGAGCCGTACGAGGCGCCGTCTCGCAGGCCTGGGGCAAGAAACCCGTTTGCAAAGTCCTGGTGAGCGTGGTGGAAGGAAAATAGGAGCGAGGAGGTAGTAGGACTAGGGAGTAGCGCACGGTGCTGCCCGCGACCCACCACTCGCCATGACTACTCACTCACGACAGGGAGCCTGACATGATCGGACGCTTGAACCACGTGGCCATCGCGGTGAAAGACCTCGCCAAGGCGTCCGCGGTTTACAAGAATGCGCTCGGCGCCGAGGTGACCGACCCCACTCCTCAGCCAGACCACGGCGTTACCGTCGTGTTCGTCAACCTGCCCAATACCAAGATCGAGTTCCTGGAGCCTCTCGGGGCGAACTCGCCGATCGCCAAGTTCCTGGAGAAGAACCCGGACGGCGGTATCCACCACGTCTGCTACGAGGTCGACGACATCATCGCCGCCCGAGACCGCCTCAAAGCCGAGGGCATGCGCGTCATCGGCGATGGCAACCCCAAGATCGGGGCCCATGGCAAGCCGGTGCTGTTCCTGCACCCCAAAGACTTCGTCGGCACGCTTACCGAGCTCGAGCAGGCGTAGCCCGCGAGGCCTGACCTTCCGGGTCTGACAGCGGCCTGCGGCCCGGATCAGCTGCGATCCCTCCCGCGAAAGCCCCTCACGCTCGCCATGTCCCCAGGAGGAGCGGGACATCCATCGAAGCTCGTTCAGGGCCGCGGCCTCGCCACGCACGCGGAACGAACTTGCCTCCCCTTTGCAGGGCGGGCCCGAGCGGGGGGGTCGCCTGCACGACGGGGCAATCGCTCTTGGGGCTTGGTCCCCAGCCGCTCCCGGTCGAGGGGAGGGAGTGCTTGGCGACTGCCGTGCGCATCCACACCAGCAGGGGCGGCTGCACTACCATTGCCCCCGCGCCCTTTACCCGGTATTCACGGGCCGAATTGCGGGAGTCGCGGCGCCAATGCGCACCAGGGTCCCGGGACCAGTCTTGAGGCCCATCGATGAGCAAGCGCGCCCTCTCCACGAGCCGCGAGGAGAACTTTCCCGAATGGTACCAGGTCGTCGTCCGCGACGGCGACATGGCCGAGACGAGCCCCGTGCGCGGCTGCATGATCATCAAGCCGTGGGGCTGGGGCGTGTGGGAGCGGATACAGGCTGAGCTCGACCAGCGCATCAAGGATACAGGGCACGAGAACTGCTACTTCCCGCTGTTTATTCCGATGAGCTTCATCGCCAAGGAGGCGGAGCACGTCGAGGGCTTCGCCAAGGAGATGGCGGTCGTCACTCACCATCGTCTCAAGAACGAGGGTGGAAAGCTCGTGCTCGACCCGGAGGCAAGGCTCGAGGAGCCTCTCATCGTCCGCCCGACCTCCGAGACGATCATCGGCGACGCCTTCCAGCGCTGGGTGAAGAGCTACCGCGACCTGCCGCTCCTGATCAACCAATGGGCGAACGTCGTGCGCTGGGAGATGCGGACGCGGCTCTTTCTGCGCACGGCTGAGTTTCTCTGGCAGGAGGGCCACACCGCCCACGCGGACCGCGCCGACGCCATGGCCGAGACCATGCGGATGCTCGAGGTTTACCGAGAGTTCGCCGAGAGCGTCCTCGCGATGCCGGTCATCGCCGGCGAGAAGCCCGCCAACGAGCGCTTCCCGGGCGCCGACAACACGTTCTCCATCGAAGCCATGATGCAGGACGGCAAGGCACTGCAAGCGGGCACGTCGCATTACCTCGGCACGCATTTCGCGGAAGCCCAGAACATCCAGTTCCAAAGTGCGGAAGGAAAGCTCGAGCACTGCCATACGACGAGCTGGGGCGTGTCCACACGTCTCATCGGTGGCGTGATCATGACCCACGGCGACGATGACGGACTGCGTCTGCCGCCGAAGATCGCTCCGCGCCAGATCGTCATCGTACCCATGCTGCGCGACAAACCGGAGGACGCGGCCGTCATCGACTACTGCACTGCGCTCGAGAAGGAGCTCAAGGCCAAGGGTATCCGCGCCCTCGTCGATGCCAAGCCCGTGAAGTCGGCCGAGAAGCGCTGGAGCTGGGTGCGGCGCGGCGCGCCCGTGATACTCGAGATCGGCGGTCGCGACGTCTCGGGCGGGAACGTCACCTACATGCGTCGCGACCGTCTCCGCGACGGCGACAAGGTCGTCTCTCACGCCAAGACCCGCGACGCCTTCGTGGCCGAGGCGGCGAGCCTCCTCGACGACATCCAGGCCAGCCTGTTCCAGGAGGCCAAGGTGCGGCTCGAGGGCAACATTGTGGCCGGCATGAAGAGCTTCGACGAGGTTTCGGCGTATTTCGGTGCGACGGAGACGGACGACGAGGCGGGCGGCACGTTCAAGGGGTGGGTCGAGGTGCCGTGGGCGCGTCCCGAGGGGGGCGAGCTTGAGGCCATCGCCGACAAGCTCAAGGCCTTGAAGCTCACTATCCGGAACGCGCCACTTGGGCAGGGCAAGGCGGCAGGCAAGTGCATATTCACGGGCAAGCCTGCCAAGGAAAGTATCCTCATCGCGCGGGCGTATTGATGACGAATGTCCTGCGCTCGCGTCAGCTGGTGCGCAGCGCAGCACATAAGGGTGCTGCAGCGCGCGCGATGACGGGTGGTAGGGGAGGACGAGCGTGGCAGTCGTGACGACCAGATCGGGACCCGCAACGGCCAGCGACACCCGCGCCTTCGCGCCTGTCGAGTGGCTCCTGGCTTCGCGCTATCTGCGCGCGCGGCGCAAGGAAGGGTTCATCTCGGTCATCGCCGGCTTCTCGTTCCTCGGCATTATGCTCGGTGTCGCAACGCTCATCATCGTCATGGCGGTGATGAACGGCTTCCGCAAGGATCTCTTCTCCAAGATCCTCGGCCTCAACGGCCATGTGGTCATCTACAAGGTGGGCGAGCCGTTCACGACCTATGCCGAGGACGCGGCCAAGCTCGCCAAGGTGCCGGGCGTCAAGGCCGTTCTGCCCTTGATCGAAGGGCAGGTGATGGTGTCGTCGAACATCCAGGCCGTGGGCGGACTCGTGCGTGGCATGGACGAGGCGAGCATTCGCGCGCTTCCTCTCGTCGCCGACAACATCCGCCAGGGTGCGCTCGAGGGGTTCGACAGCCAGACCGGCATCCTGATCGGAACCCGGCTCGCCGCGAGCCTCCGGGTCAACGTGGGCGATTCGATCACCATCCTGTCCGCCAAAGGCGCCGCCACGCCCTTCGGTACTGCGCCGCGCTCGAAGCCCTACACGATTGCCGGTGTTTTCGAGCTTGGCATGTCGGAGTACGACAAGTCGATCATCATCATGCCGATCGCGGAGGCGCAGAAGTACTTTTCGAAGCGCGGCGAGGTCGACGTCCTGGAGGTCGTAGCCGCAGATCCGGAGAACGTCGGCCAGCTCGCGAAGGACCTCATGCTCGCCGGCGGGCCTTCGCTCAATGCGACTGACTGGCGTCAGCGCAACGAGACATTCTTCACCGTGCTCGAGGTCGAGCGCAACGTGATGTTCATCATCCTGTCGCTCATCATCCTCGTCGCCGCCTTGAACATCATCTCGGGCATGATGATGCTCGTAAAGGACAAGGGCCGGGACATCGCGGTCTTGCGCACCATGGGCGCGACCAAGGGCTCGGTGATGCGCGTGTTCCTCATCACCGGCGCCTCGATCGGCGTCGTGGGCACGCTCGCCGGCCTCGTGCTCGGCCTCGTCTTCTGCCACTACATCGAGGAGGTGCGCCAGTTCGTGGCGTTCCTCTCTGGCACCACGCTGTTCGATCCCAACATCTACTACCTGACCCGCCTGCCGGCCGATGTGAACCCGGTCGAGACTGGCTCCATTGTCGTCATGGCGCTTCTCCTGTCCGTGCTGGCGACGCTCTATCCGTCGTGGCGAGCCTCGCGGCTCGATCCCGTCGAAGCGCTCCGCTACGAATGAGGACGAGCCCGCCTATGGATCCCGCTTCGACAACCACCGTCCTTGTGCTCGACCGGATCGTGCGCGCCTTCAAGCAGGGAGAGCGCGACATTCCGGTGTTGCAGGGGGCGTCGGCCGAGATCAGGCCGGGCGAGTCGGTCGCGCTCGTCGGACCGTCGGGCGCCGGCAAGTCGACGCTTCTCCACATCGCGGGGCTCCTCGAGACGCCGAACGCGGGGCGCGTCATTGTGGGCGGTCGCGACTGCGCCACCCTGGACGACGGCGAGCGCACCCGGATGCGGCGCGCCGAGATCGGGTTCATCTATCAGTTCCACCAGCTGCTCCCTGAGTTCTCCGCGCTCGAGAACGTCGTGCTGCCGCAGATGCTGACAGGGAAGCCACGGCGCGAGGCGGCCCAACGCGCTACCGAGCTCCTGTCGCATCTGGGCCTCGGCCACAGGCTCGATCATCGCCCGGCCCAGCTCTCGGGCGGCGAGCAGCAGCGGACCGCCATCTGCCGCGCCCTTGCCAACAGGCCGCGCCTGATCCTTGCCGACGAGCCGACAGGCAACCTAGATCCCAAGACCTCCGAGCTCGTCTTCCACGAGCTGATCGGGCTTTTCCACACCGAGGGCGTGGCGGCCCTGATCGCCACCCACAACCTCGAGCTTGCCTCTCGCATGGACCGGGTTCTGAAGCTCGAGAACGGTCTCCTGGTCGAGGTCGATCCGCGCCAGGTGCGGTGAGCGCATCGCAGCTTGCACCTCACCCAGTCCCTCCCCGTCTGGGAAAGGGCTGCTTCTCGCACCTTGCACGCCGCGAAAATTCACTCCCACAGCCACGCGGCGCCACGGACACCCGAGGCGTCGCCCCAGCGGGGCGGGCGGATGGTGACGGACTTGTCGTCGGCAAAGACGAAGGGTGCCATCAGGCCTGGCAGGACCCCGTAGAGATGCTCAAGCTTCGATAGCCCGCCGCCCAGGACGATCACCTCCGGGTCGACGATGTTGACGACATGGGCGAGCCCGCGGGCGAGGCGGGAGGAGTGGGCGGCGATGGTCGCCTTGGCCTGCGCGTCACCGCTCGAAGCCCGTGCCGCGATCTCGGTTGCGTCGAGCTCCTCACCCGTGGTCCTCGCGTGGTCCGCCGCGAGCCCCGTTCCCGAAACCCAGGTTTCCATACAACCTCTGCGGCCGCACCAGCAGGTGGGGCCCGGGTGCTCGTGCGACTCGGCCCAGGGGAGGGGATTGTGTCCCCACTCCCCGCCGATGCCGCGCGGTCCGTCGACGAGGCGCCCGTCGATCACGACGCCACCGCCGCAACCCGTGCCGAGGATGACGCCGAAGACCGAGCCGGCGCCGGCTGCCGCCCCGTCCCTCGCCTCGGAAAGTGCGAAGCAGTTGGCGTCGTTGGCAAGCCGGACCGGCTGCCCGAGGGCGGCCGCGAGATCCCGGTCGAGGGGGCGGCCGTTGAGCCAGGTCGAGTTGGCGTTCTGCATGAGCCCTGTGGCACGCGACACCGACCCCGGCACGCCGATGCCGACTCTTGGAGTTCCGGCAGCGATACTGCCGAGCCGCATGACGAGGTCCCGGATGGCGCGGATGCTGGCGTCGTAATCGTTCTGCGGCGAAGGGATGCGCTGGCGCCCGAGTTCGCCCTCCGGGCCGAGCAGGACACCCTCGATCTTGGTGCCGCCGAGGTCGATCCCGATGCGGAACCGGCTCGCCGTAGCGGCCGGGGTCACGCGGAACCTCCGCCCGAGGCGGCCTTCATCAGGAGGTCGTGGGCCGGCTGCACATCCACCGGGTCGAGATCCTTCATGCTGGCAAATACGTAGAGGAGCGATTCATCCTCGAGCAGGTAGGCCAGCACCGCGGCCAGGGTGCCGGGCTCGCTGGCCTGCTGCCGAAGGTCGTCCGGCCCCATGCCCGTCAGGGCCAGAAAGCGTCCGAGGCGGTCCGGCTCCTCGGCCAGGAACGCGAGGCCCATGAGCGCCAGGCTCTCGGCTCCGTCGTGATCGAGGGGCGGCTTGCGTCTCGCCATGGGCTTGGCTCCGTTCGTCGCGGGAAATTCTGACTTTGGACAGAGACTTGGCGCACCGGGGCCCGCCGGCGCCGCTAGCGGCGTCCGACCGCACAATACGGCTAATTCGACGGATACTTAAGCAGTTGGTTATGGGTTCGGATGCAAACTCCCCTGCAACTGACCGGCAGAATCGGTGCAAATGGCTCGAAGGAAGAGCCGGACGGACTTTCAGCCATGAGCTACCAGGAGACGTCGAGGGCCGTCGAGGGAGCCGCGAGGGTCGCCCCCCGCGCTCCGAAATCCGTGCTGATCGTCGAGGACAACGAGCTCAACATGAAGCTCTTTCACGACCTTCTGGCAGCTCACGGCTACCGCACCGTGCAGACCAGGAACGGGCTCGATGCCATGGCGCTCGCCCGCCAGCACCGGCCGAACCTGATCCTCATGGACATCCAGCTTCCCGAGGTCTCCGGCCTCGAGGTGACGCGCTGGCTCAAAGAGGACGCGGAGCTACGCAAGATCCCGGTGGTCGCGGTCACGGCGTTCGCCATGCGCGGCGACGAGGAAAGAATTCGTTCAGGCGGCTGCGAGGCCTACGTCTCGAAGCCGATATCGGTAGCCATGTTCCTCGACACCGTGAAACGGTTCATCGGGGACGCCTGAGCTCGGGGGTTCGGGCGGCAAGTTCAAGTGTGAAGTAACATGACGGCACGCGTACTCGTAGTCGACGACATTCTCGCCAACGTGAAACTGCTCGAAGCCCGTCTGTCGGCGGAGTACTTCGAGGTCCTGACTGCGTATAGTGGCCAGGAGGCGCTCGACGTCTGCGCCCGCGAGCGCGTCGACGTGGTTCTCCTCGATGTTATGATGCCCGGCATGGACGGCTTCGAGGTCTGCCGCCGCCTGAAGGCGAGCCCGCGCACCCATCACGTCCCGATCGTCATGGTGACGGCCCTCGACCAGCCGTCCGACCGGCTGCAGGGCCTCGAGAGCGGTGCCGACGATTTTCTGACGAAGCCCGTCGACGACATCGCCCTCGTCACCCGCGTCAAGAACCTCGCGCGGCTCAAGATGCTCAACGACGAGATGCTGCTCCGGGCCTCGACCAGCCGTCAGATGGGCATGGCCGAGAACGAGATGCTGGAAAAGGCATTGTCTGGCCGCAGCGGCCGCATTCTGGTCGTGGACGATCACCCGCGCTCGGCCGCGCGTTTGCTCGAGGTGCTGTCCAAGAGCCACGACAGCTTCGTCGAGCGCGATCCGCAGGCAGCTCTCGTCAAGCTCGCCCAGCACAACTTCGACCTTCTGATCTGCTCGATGAGCCTCGCTAACGCGGATGCGCTAAGGCTCTGCTCGCAAGTTCGGTCGCAGGAGCGCACGCGCCACCTGCCGATCATCATCCTGGTCGAGCCGGGCGACGAGGCGCGGCTCCTGCGCGGCCTCGACATGGGCGTCAACGACTACCTGATGCGTCCCATCGACCGTCACGAGCTCCTCGCGCGCGTGAAGACGCAGATCAAGCGCAAGCGCCATTCGGACTACCTGCGCAACCGCCTGCAGGAGAGTGTCGAGGCCGCGGTCATCGACCCGCTGACCGGCCTCCACAATCGGCGCTATATGGAAAGCCACCTCAAGACGCTGGTCTCGGAGGCGATCAAGTCCGGACGGCCGCTGTCGGTGCTGGTGGCCGACATCGACCACTTCAAGCAGGTCAACGACACCTACGGCCACGACGGCGGCGACGAGGTCCTGAAGGAATTCTCCGAGCGTTTCCGCCGCAATACGCGCGGCATCGACCTCTCGTGCCGGCTCGGCGGCGAGGAGTTTGTCATCATCATGCCGGATACTGATCTCGCCCGCGCCTACCAAGTCGGCGAGCGGCTGCGGTCCTGCGTGGCGGCCGATCCGTTTCAGGTCCGGCCGGAC
Organism: Alphaproteobacteria bacterium; assembly: GCA_019137195.1. Lineage (GTDB taxonomy): Bacteria > Pseudomonadota > Alphaproteobacteria > Rhizobiales > Hyphomicrobiaceae > CBDCUQ01. Next base: position 58,814 of record JAGVSR010000049.1, on the reverse strand, counting down.
CTCAAGATCCGGGTCACAGCCAGCGTCGGGCTTGCCACCCTGGAACGTAGCGATGATACGCCGGAGGCCGTGTTCAAGCGTGCCGACAACGCGCTCTACGCCGCCAAGCGGCGGGGGAGAAACCGCGTATCGGCGGACGCGGCCTAAGCAGCGAAGGCCCCAGCAACTGCGTTGTCGGATTTTTATTCTGATCTAGATCACATTTTGCTGATCGGTCACGCTGCGGGCGATTAGCTTACGACCTAAGTCAGAAAAAATTAGCGTTCATTCCACGAGGGTTATGGAGGCACAAGGATTTACAGTCCACTGCGATTCGAGCGTGGCTTGCGCAACACGGCGCAAGCGAAACTTGAAATTGCTTGTGCCAATCGGCAAGATGTTCAATTATAGAAAATCGGCGGGCACATAGGACAACTGCGGCCGGAAGTGTCCTGCCTTACGACGTTCCGCTCCAACGCCAAAAAGTTGGCGACAGGAGTTTGGTTCCCACGGCCGTTGGGTCCGCCGCATCTCCTGGCGGACGTGGGGTATCGTGGTTAGGTCTTTGCCTCCGGAGCGCGAGCTAACAGGAGGCGACTGATCGGCTACGACACCTTGTGAGAGGTCGACGCCCTCTTTGACGCTCACAGGGTCAATAGGCCAGGGACGTAACAGCTCGGAATGCTTACCCCGCTGCCGAGCGGTTGCGGACCTGGCCGAGGGCGCTTGACGCCCAATCTGATAATTTAGCGCTGTTCCAGGGCTTTCCGTTCGCGGTGGTCATCTCCGCGCGGTCATCTCGTTGCGTCGCCATTCGCTGGCTTCGAGAAGGCTCGTCGCTGGGCACATCTTTGCCGAGGACTTTCTCCAGCGAACGCCGAGCCGAGCGGATGCCATCCCGAGCCCCGTGGCGTGGATCTCTCAGCCTACTTGATCTTGGTTTCCTTGAACTCGACGTGCTTTCTGACGACCGGATCGTACTTCTTGAACACGATCTTCTCGGTCGAGGTGCGCGGGTTCTTCTTGGTCACGTAGAAGAAGCCGGTCCCGGCGGTCGAGAGTAGCTTGATCTTCTGAGTAATAGGCTTTGCCATAGGGGAAGTGCCCTCGGTCCTGTAGGATTTTAGGGTGAGTTGGCGCGCAACATACCGGCCGGCGCCGCCGTGTCAAGGTTGAGGTATACCAAATCGGGCGTGGCATGTTGGGTGTGCGGCGAGGGGCCCGGTCCGCCCCATTCCCTCCCCGGGCTAGCCCAGCATAACTCGCTCGAAGGTGCCGTTCCTGTGGAAGTAGAACGGTACGGGGAGATCTCGGGCCCGCGGGAGCCCAGCGGCCATCCAGTCAGCAAGGTCCTCGATGACGACGCGGGTAATGCCCGGCAGGTCGAGCGAGCGCATGTCGTCGAGGCTGAACCAGTCGAGCTCGGAGAGCTCGCCGTCAGGAATCTCGACCCGGGCCACGATCTCGCTCGCGTCGACCGAGAAGAAGCGGGTGTCGTAGCGGCGCGGCCGGCCGGGTGGGGTAATGGCGCGGGCGATGTAAGTGAGGCTAGAGAGACGGGGCAGCACGCCGTGGGAGAGAAACGCCGGCCAGCCTTCATGGCCCGGCAGGGGCTCTCCGGCCGGAACGCCGTCTGCACGCCGGCTGCCGATGAGCAGCCCCGCCTCCTCGAACGTCTCGCGCACGGCAGCCAGTGCCAAGGCGCGCGCGCGGGTCTCGCTCGGGCCCCCCTTCATGTCGAGCAGGAGTTTCTTGGTCTGGCCGGGTGACAGCTCGTCGGCGCTTTCGGCCGTGTGGTCGGCGCGGTCGACGCGGCCGCCGGGGAAGACGAACTTGTCCGGCAGGAACACTAGGTCCGGTCGGCGGCGGCCCATCATCGCCCGCGGCGTTCCCGTCGAGTGGTCGATGACGATCAGCGCCGCGGCATCGCGCGGGCGCTCGGCGCGGTCGCGGGCCGCCGCAGGGCTTGAGGTGCCGCCAGTCTCGTTCTGATCGCGGTCCATCACCGACATATTCCGCCTCTGCAACTCTGCGTCAACGCGCCCACGAGCCACGCGCCGGCCTTCAGGCCAGCTCGGCCAGCAGGCATTTCAGGATCCCGTAGTCGAAGCGGCCATCGAGGGCGGCATGGGCCGGACCGAGCTTGCCGCTGTCGACTGTGCCGAGGCGGTCGAAGGCGGCGTGGATCTCGTCGATGTCGGCTTCGTCCAGCGGAAGGACGGCCCGGGCCTCGATCAGCCCACCTTCGATCGCCTCGGCAAAGTGCCCGTAGATCGTAGCCGGCTCGAGGCGCCGCTCTGCTGCGATGGCCTCGGCGTCGAGGCCCTGGAGGTGGAGCGCCAACGTCTGGTTGACGGTCGCCGACAGTCGGTTTTCGAGCAGCGGGTGGCGCTGAAACGACTTTACCGCTGCGAGGATTGCCGCGCCATAGCGCTTCACCTTCGAGGCGCCCATGCCGGTGATCTCGTGCAGCGCCGCTTCGTCAGCGGGGCGCCTGCCGGCGATCTCGATCAGCGTACGGTCTTGGGCGATGACGTAGGGTGGCAGCTTCGCGTCTTGCGCGAGCTTGAGCCGCAGGGCCTTCAGGGCCGCGAGCAGGCCCTGATCCCCTGGTGCGACCAGTGCTGCCGCCTTGGCGCCCCCCTTCTTCTCTTTTCCACGCCGCTCCGGCTTCGGCGCTTTGCGCATGCGGAATTTGGCCTCGCCGCGGAGGAGAGGGCGGGCCTTTTCCGTGAGCTGGAGAGTGCCATGGCCGTCGTCGTCGCCTGCGAGGTGGCCTTCGGCTACCAGTTGGCGGAAAAGCGAGCGCCATGTCGCGGCGTCTGTATCCGCACCGATGCCGAACACGGTCAGCTTGTCGTGGGAGAGCCGGATCGCGCGCTCGTCGGCCTTGCCCATGAGGACATCGACCACGTAGGCGACGCCGAAGCGCTGGCCGGTCCGGTAGACGGCGGAGAGCGCCTTCTGCGCCAGTACCGTGCCGTCGCTGGTCTCGGGCGGGTTGAGGCAGTTGTCGCAGTTCCCGCACGGCTCGGCACGGTGCTCGCCGAAGTAGGCGAGGAGAGCCTGGCGGCGGCAGCCCGGCATCTCCGCGAGCCCGATCAGCGCGTCGAGCTTCTGGCGCTGTACCTGCTTGAAGGCATCCGAGCCCTCCGACTGCGCGATCCACTGGCGGAGCTGCATCACGTCGCCGATGCCGTAGGCCATCCAGGCGTCCGCCGGCTCGCCATCGCGCCCGGCGCGCCCCGTCTCCTGATAGTAGGCCTCGATCGACTTCGGCAGGTTGAGGTGGGCGACGAAGCGCACGTCCGGCTTGTCGATCCCCATGCCGAAGGCGATGGTAGCAACGATGACGATGCCGTCCTCGTTGAGGAACGCGGTCTGCGCCGCCTTGCGCACGTGCGGTTCGAGCCCCGCGTGATAGGCAAGCGCGCGGCGGCCCTTGCCAGCGAGCCACGCTGCCGTCTCCTCGACCGCCTTGCGCGACAGGCAGTAGACGATGCCGGCGTCCGCGGCGTGCTCGCTTTCGATGAACTGCCACAGCCTCTCTCGCGCACTCATGGAGCCCATCTCGGCGATGGTGTAGCGGATGTTCGGACGGTCGAAGCTCGCTACGAAACGGTGGGCGCGCTCGAGTGAGAGCTCGGCCACGATCTCGTCGCGGGTGCGTTCGTCGGCGGTCGCAGTCAACGCGATGCGCGGCACGCTCGGGAAGCGGCTGGCGAGCATCTTGAGCTGGCGGTACTCGGGTCGGAAATCGTGCCCCCATTGAGACACGCAATGTGCCTCGTCGATGGCGAACAAGGAGAGTGCGCATTGCGACAGGAGATCGAGCATGCGGTCCTGGAGCAGGCGCTCTGGTGCGACGTAGAGGAGGTCGAGGTCGCCTGCGAGGAGGCGCCGCTCGACGGCCTGCTGCTCGGGAAAGGTCAGGGTGGAGTTCAGGAACGCGGCGTTGACACCAGCTTCCGTCAGGGCATCGACTTGGTCCTGCATGAGCGCGATCAAGGGCGAGACGACGATGCCGGTACCCGGGCGCAGGATGGCGGGGATCTGGTAGCAGAGCGACTTGCCACCACCCGTCGGCATGAGCGCCAGCACGTCGCTGCCGGCGAGGAGCTCGCCGATGATGCCGGCCTGGTGCAGACGGAAGCTCTTGTAGCCGAACACCTCCTCAAGGAGGCGCTGAGCCTCCGCCATGGTCGGGCGGTCGAGTCGGGAGGCGGGCAAGGGCAGGGCGGGCATCGGTGGTGCGGGTCAAGGACGGAAGACGTCGTCCGATGGTGTGCCCGATTCTTTTCTGGGTCGCGCGTAGCACAGCTACATTTTCCTCGCCAGAACAGGGTTATACACCAGAACTGTTGCGTGAACGGCGGCCCGGGGCGACATTCAGCCGGGGTTCATGCAGCCGTCGCTAGGGTGATGCTCGCATGTGGTCCCCTCGGGCGAGCGGATCGGACGTGGGTTCGAAGCGCGACGAGGGCGTGCGGGGGAGCGGTGCCGCTCTTCCGGCAAGGGAAGGATGGGATTTCCATGGTTCGCAACGGTACCGCTTTGGCGATCACTGCCGTCATTGGCCTCCTGGCCGCCACGGCAGAGGCGAACGCGCAGGCCAATTGCGACGAGTACGGACGCCTGGCGCTGAAGCAGCAGAAGGAGAACGAAACCAGGAAGTGCGGCTTCACCGGAGACCCCTGGAACCCCAAGCTCGAGGCACACGTCGCCTGGTGCCAGACTGTCGGCCCCGAGCAGTGGAAGCAGCAGCTGCAGATGCGCACGCAGGCGCTGGCCGGCTGCAAGGGCAAATGACGGCCTCGACGGGCTGGGCCGGCAACGATAGGCTGTCCGCCGGACGATCGCGGATCTCGAGCGGATGGCGGAGTTTCGTTATCCGGCGGCCGCCGTCGCGACGAGGACGGGGGAAAGGCTCATGAAGCGTGTTGCCGCCATCCTGGCACTGGTGCTGCTCGTGATGGGCTTCTACGTCGCATGGCCGCTGCACTCGGCTAAGACCATTCGCACCGCGCTCGAGACTCAGGACAAGGAGCTGCTCGTCTCCAAGGTCGATTTCGACGCGGTCCGCGACAGCATGCGCCCCGCTGTTACCGGCAAAGTAGAGGAGCTGATGCAATCGGGTGGCGGCACGCTTCTCGATCAGCTCAAGAAGCAGCTGGCGCCGCGGGTCGTCGACGCCACGCTGAACGGAATAGTCAAGCCCGAGTCCTTGATCCGCATGTACGCCGACGGCCGCCGGCTTCGCGACAGCCTCCGGGATCTGGCTGCGGAAACCGTGCGCAAGGAAGGCCCGGCGGGCATGGGCGGCAGTGCGGGAGGGGCTGGGAACGCGGTGCGCAAAGGTGTCCACTACGGTATCGAGAACATCAAGAGCTTCGGGTTCGACGGGCCTCTTGCGATCCGGCTTGGCGTCGCGCGGGACAAGGAGTCCAGCGATCCAGACGTAACCGTCGTCATGAGCTTTCGTGGCAGCGACTGGATACTGACCGGTCTGGAGCCGCACTTCTGACGCCTATTCAAGTTTCCGGATTGCAGTATCGCCTCGCCGAGGGCAGCAGGCCTGTGCCTGTTTCATGCCTTCGTTAAACATGTGCAACTGTTAGTTCCGGGAAGGGGCTGCCTTTGCGCATTCATACAGATTATCATGACTCGCAAGAGAGGAGCCGCGACGACGGCATTTGCCACGGCGCGGCGTGATCTGGACCCGGACCCACATTGCCCAGGACCGCCCTCTTACGTCGCGTCACGGGGGAATGCTGTATGCGTCTCGTAACCCTTCTCGCGGTCTTTGCGGCCCATTCGTTGACACTGGCTCTGTCGGCTCGAGCGCTCGAGCCATCGCCGTCCGAATGGAGGGTGGCCGAGAGGTCGGCGCTGCACCAGGTCGTGCTCTCCGAATTGCGAGCACGTACGTTGCTGCGGTCTCAAGCCAAGGGCGAGACGACCGGTTGGTTGTCGGAGCTTGCCGGCTTTTACGGCGCCCCGGACGCCAAGCTCCTGTGGGTCGACGAGAGGGGGCTGACCGCGGCCGGTGCGCGGCTCGCCAACGAGCTCTTGCGCGCCGCGGAATGGGGACTCGATCCATCACGCTTCGACATCCCGGATCTCATCGTCAGCGACAGCTCGCCCGAAGCGCTCGCCACCATCGAGGTCCGCCTGTCGCTTGCAGCCATGCGCTACGCCTTCGATGCCCGCGGCGGTCGTGTCAATCCCAGGGAACTCAGCCTTTGGCTGGACCAGCCCGCGCGCGAACCCATCTACGTGTACGAGACGCTGAGCAAGATCTCCTCGGCTGGAGACCCGGCCGAGGCCCTGCGTGCCCTGCACCCGCACCATCCGGGCTTCGAGCAGCTGCGGCAAGCCTATCTCGCAGCCCGCGGCCTCGTGGATGCACCTGCGGCCAGTCCGCGTATTGCCTACGAAGGTCCGCGTCTCGTTCGTGGCATGCGCCATCCGGACGTCGTGCTGGTGCGTGACATCCTCGGCGTCAAGTCCGTTCGGTCCGAGGATGCGGACCTCGCCGACGCCGACCTCATGGATCGCGTTCACGACTTCATGTACGACCGCGGGTATCGTGGAAAATTCGCTATCGACTATGATACGCGGCGCGAGCTCAACAACCGAGTTCCCGGTCTCAAGGGGCTGTCGCGCAAGGAGATCCTCGACAAGTATCTCGTCAATCTGGAGCGCTGGCGGTGGATGCCCGAGGACATGGGCCAGCTTCACGTGTGGAACAACCTGCCGGAGTTCCTGAGCCGAGTGGTGAGGGACGGCCGCGTGATTCACGAGGAGCGGATCATCATCGGCAAGGCGCAGACGCAGACGCCCGTCTTCTCCGACGAGATGAGCCACCTCATCTTCAATCCCGAGTGGGGCATGCCGGAAAGCATCAAGATCCGGCAGCTCCTGGGCTCGCTGCGGGGCGGAGATTCGGGCGTCATTGAGCGCCGCGGCCTCAAGGTTCTCGACGTCAACGGCAAGCCGATCTCCTCGCGGAGGATCAACTGGTCGAAGACCAATATCCGCGACGTCAACATCGTGCAGGGAGCTGGACCCGGCAATCCGCTGGGACGCTTGAAGTTCGTCTTCCCCAATGCCCACGACGTCTACATGCACGACACGCCGGACAAGTACCTGTTCGACAGCTCCGAACGCACCTTTAGCCACGGCTGCATGCGGCTGCGCAACCCCGCCCGCTATGCGGAGGTCATCTTGGCCGAGTCGAAGGGCTGGACGCCTGCGGACGTAAAGCGCCTCCTGTCAGACAAGGCCACCGTGAAGATCTATCTCGACCAGCACGTTCCGGTCCACGTCACGTACTTCACCATGACGGCCGACGCGGAGGGCAACGTCAGCTCGTTCAGGGATGTCTACGGCCACGACAGGCGCATACTCGACGCCTTGACGGGCACGCGAACGGTAGCGCAGATCGCGGCTGCAGACCCGGCACGGGCGCAGATCAAGGCCAACCAGGAATTGACGAAGTCGGGCGGCACCGCCGCCGAGGGCTCGCGCAAGAGGTTGTCGCTGCGCGTGGCCGTGGCGAGCTTCGTCGCTCGGCCCGGCTTCGCAACGCCGAAGAAGCCCCTGCCACCGCCCGTCCTGAAGCGGTCGCCGGCGCCCGGGCCGTCACGCGGCAGCTTCTTCATGACCTTCCAGTGATGCCCGCGATGCGCGGCTGAAGCGGTTTTCGGCTCTGCTCGACCGCTCCTGGCCTTTGCCTTGCGGTGGCCTCGTGTTGTCTGCGGCGTGGCGGCAAAAACGAAGAAAGGCCGCCGGCACGTGCCGGGCGGCCCTTCGACGAAGCGAATTGCAGCGGGATCGTCAGGTCTACTTCTTGTCGACCGGAGCGGTGACGGCCTGGCCTTCCTTGAAGCCCGGAGGCGGCGGGACTTCCTTGAGCTTCGCCTCCTTCTCGGCCTTGAACTTCTCGACGAGCTCGGCCTGGCGCTGGCGGATCTTGGTCATCATCTCGCCGCGGGCCTTTTTGTAGACCTCGTTGTCGAGCGGCTTGCCGCCGAGCGTCTCGCCGAAGCCGTTGAGCGGCACGGGAACCGCGAACTGCTGACCATTGACGTAAACCGAGCGTACGAGCAGCGAGCCGCCCTTCTTCATGGTGTCGAGCACGTCGGGTGCAGCCTCAACCTCGGCCGTGCAGCCGTTCGGCAGACAGGCGGTGAACTTGAGCTCGACGGTCTTGACGTCCTTGGGGTCGATCTCCTGCTTGGCCTTGATCTTCTCGGTCTGGTCAGCCGAGAGAACCGAGACGCGGGCGCCGGCCGGAATGATCATGCCGAGGGGCACGGTGACCTGCAGGTCGGGCTTGTCGTCGCCCTGAACCTGGCGCACGGCGGCGGAGACGACGGTCATGCCGGAGTTGGCGTCGATGGTGTCGTGGAAGGTGGCGCAGACCTCCTTCTCCTCCTTGACCTCCTTGCCGTCGTCGCCCTTCTTGCCCGACTGGACTTTATCGCAAAGCTTAACCCACGAGCTCTGCTTGCCGGCGTCGCCCGCGGCCGGCGCAGCGGCGGCGTCCTTGGCCGGAGCGGCGGCAGGAGCGGCAGCCTTGGGCTGCTCCTTAGCGGGAGCGGTCTGGGCGGAGGCGGTGGCGCTGAGGCTCAGCGCGAGTGCCGCAGCCACTGCACACGAACCGACAGCAGAGCGTACGAGGCTCGTACCTGCATTTGACATGAAAATTCGACCTTTCGTTATGAGCCGGTCCCGCCAGCTCAGCCCCTCTGGCCCGCGTCGAGACACAATGAAGACGAGAGATATGCACGCGGGATATGGCACGCGCATGGCGCGCCAATCGAGGGCGGGAGTAAGGCTCGGATTGCGGCAATCCCGTGACCGGGCTCGGAGGCCTCGAAGTCATGCACAAGCCTCGAACAGATGGCGTTGCATTCGGGCAACGCGGGCGCCGCCGCGGTCACGCCGCACTTCCGCGTTCAAGATGATGATATAGCAATAACTTCACGTGGCGCGACGGAGCCAGGACCGCCCCCGGCACGCTGTGCTACGTTCCGCCGCGCCCGATGGGCGGCTTCCATCAGCTTCGGATTCTCCCGGCCCATGCGCCTCTCCCGGTCTCCGGTCGTCCTCATCCTGCCGATCTTGCTGCTCGGGCTGCCGGCAGCGCTCGCCGAGCCGCGGGCCGGGCTCGCCATGCACGGCGAGCCGGCACTTGCAGAAGGCTTCGCACATGTCCCGTACGTCAATCCCGACGCGCCGAAGGGCGGGCGCCTCACCCTCGGCGGCTCGGGCTCGTTCGACAGCCTCAATCCCCTCATCGTTCGCGGCGAGCCGGTACAGGGAGTGCGCGAGCTTGCGATCGAGACGCTGATGGCGCGGAGCCCCGAGGAGCCGTTCACACTCTACGGTCTCGTCGCGGAGAAGGTGGACGTGCCGGAGGACCGCGGCGAGGTCACGTTCTACCTCAACCCCGCTGCCCGCTTCTCGGACGGCCACCCGCTGACCGCCGACGACGTCATCTTCACCTGGTCGCTACTGCGCGACAAGGGCCGCCCCAATCACACGTCCTACTACAAGAAGGTCGACCGTGCCGAACGCCTGTCGGACCTCGCCGTCCGGTTCGTCCTGAAGTCGGGTGGCGACCGCGAGATGCCGCTGATCCTCGGACTCATGCCCGTGCTGGCGAAGCACGCGACCAACCCCGAAACGTTCGATGCAACGAGCCTCACGCCGCTCCTGGGCTCCGGTCCCTACCGCATCACCAAGGTCGATCCTGGCCGCTCCGTCCTCTACGAAAGGAACCCCCAGTGGTGGGGACGTGATCTGCCTGTCAACCGCGGGCGCTTCAACTTCGACGAGATCCGCTTCGAGTACTTCCGCGATGCCTCGACGCTGCTCGAGGCGTTCAAGACTGGCATCATCGACCTCAGGACAGAGGACGATCCCTCGCTGTGGGCGAAGGCGTTCGCCTTTCCCGCCGTCGCCGACGGGCGGGTTTTGAAGGCCGAGGTGCCGACCGGTCTTCCCGCGGGCATGACGGCGCTCGTGTTCAATACACGACGCGCCCAGTTCAAGGACCCGCGCGTGCGCGAGGCACTGTTGCAGATGTTCGATTTCGAGTGGGTCAACAAGAACCTTTACAACGGCCTCTACAAGCGCACGCAAAGCTTTTTCGAGCGCTCGACGCTTTCCTCCGCCGGCCGCCCGGCCGACGAGGTCGAGAGGAAGCTGCTCGAGGCGTACCCCGGAGCCGTGCGCGCCGACATCATGGACGGCACCTACCGCATGCCGGAGAACGCCGAGCCCGGACGCAACCGCCAGATGAGCCGAAAGGCGCTCGATCTGCTCACTGCCGCAGGCTACCGGCTGGAGAGCGGGCGGCTCGTCGACAAGGACGGCCGCCAACTGGCCGTCGAGATCCTGGCCGGGTCCGTGAGCCAGCCGCGGCTCATGAACGCCTACACCGGCGAGCTCGCAAAGCTCGGCATCGAGGCTCGTGTGCGTGTGGCCGACAGCGCACAGTATCAATCGCGTCTCAAGGACTACGACTTCGACATGATCCAGTTTACCTGGCAGGCGTCGCTGTCGCCCGGCAACGAGCAGGCGTTCCGGTGGTCGTCGGAGGTCGCGGACCAGCCGGGCTCGTTCAACTATGCCGGCGTGAAGAACCCTGCCGCCGACGCCATGATCAAGGCCCTGCTCGCTGCCGAGAGCGAGGCCGACTTCATCTCCAGCGTGCGCGCACTCGATCGTGTGCTCTTGTCGGGCTTCTACGTCATCCCGCTCTTTCACGTGCCGGTGCAATGGGTCGCCTACTGGAAGCGGTTGAGCCCACCGCCCAGGACTCCGCTCTTCGGCTACAACCCCGATGCCTGGTGGGCCGAGGATGCAAGGGCCGCAGGTCCGTGACCGGAGCCGGGGATCTCGCAGCGCGCATCCCTGCGCGGGGGTGATGGTCGCAAGGAGACCATGTCACGCCTCGAACGGGATGATCTCCACCGCGGTTCCTGCCGGCATCGCTGGCGCGCCGATCTCGCGCACGAGGAGGCCGTCGGCGGCGGCGAGGGGCGAGAGCAGCGAGCTGTCCTGGTCGATCAGCGTCGAGGCCGTGGGCGGGCTCGTGCCGCGGTCGAGGCGGGCACGCATGTAATAGGTGCGCGGGCCGTCGTTGGCCGAGAGGTCGTGGCCGAGCACGGCGCGGACGCTCGGTTCAGGCGCGCCACCACGGCCGACAAGCGCGCGGACGAGCGGCAGCAGGAAGACGTGCCCGCATACGATCGACGACACTGGATTGCCGGGCAGCCCGAGCACGCGCTGGGTGCCGATGCGGCCGAAGATGAGGGGCTTGCCGGGCCGCATGGCGATCTTCCAGAAGCCGAGCTTCATGCCGCGCGCTTCGAGCGCGGGTGCCACGAGGTCGTACTCGCCGACCGAGGCGCCGCCGCTCGTCACGAGGACGTCTGCTCCTTCCGCCAGCGCGAGCTTGGTCTCGATGTCCTGCCGCGTGTCACGGGCGATGCCGAGGAGCTGCGGTGCGCCGCCGGCTGCCGCCACCATCGCCGCAAGGCCGTAGGAATTCGAGGCCACGATCTGGTCGGGACCAGGCATGGTGCCGGGAGCGACCAGCTCGTCGCCGGTCGAGAGGATGGCAACGCGCGGACGGCGGTAGACGGTCAACGTGGGCTGGCCCATGGCAGCGGCGAGCGTGACCGAGCGCGGGGTCAACACATGACCGGCAGCGAGCAGGGCTTGCCCTTGGGCGAAGTCGCCGCCGCGAGGGCGGACGTGGGTGGCCGATGACGGACGGGCGACGATGGTGACCTTAGCGCCGTCGCGCGCCGTGTCCTCCTGCATGACGACCACGTCGGCGCCGTCCGGCACCGGGGCGCCGGTAAAAATGCGCACACATTGCCCGGCGCCGAGCGTGCCGTCGAAGCCATGTCCGGCTGAGGCTTCGCCGATGAGGTCGAGTGTGGCCGGCAGAGTCGCGATGTCGGCAGCGCGGACCGCGTATCCGTCCATCGCCGCGGCATCGAACGGCGGCTGGGTCAGCCTGGCAACGATCGGCCTTGCCAGCACGCGTCCGCTCGCAGCCTCGAGCGCCACCTCCTCGACCGGCATAGGCTCGACGCCATCCAAGATGCGCGCCAGGGCTTCGGCAACGGAGAGCAGGCCATGGCCGGTCATAGCAGGTGTCCAGCGGCGCGACTCCCGCCCCCCGCGTGGAGCAGTGTGGCGATGGGGGGTGCGCCCGGACTTTCGGCTCCGGCGATCCTCCCACCCCAAGCGTCTCCCCACAAGAGCGAAGGGAGTTTGCAACCGGCCGCGGTCATGCCTTCCTCGTTGCGTCAGCCGTCACGAAATGCCCCGAGCGTCCGCCGGATTTCTCGACGAGGCGCACGCCCTCGAAGCTCATCTCTTTGTCAGCGGCCTTCAGCATGTCGTAGATGGTGAGAGCGGCGACCGAAACCGCGGTCAAGGCCTCCATCTCGACGCCGGTCTGGCCGTGGACCTTCACTTCCGCAGTGACGCGGATGCCGGCCGGATCGTGCGAGAGCTCGAAGTCGACCGTCGCCTTGCTGATGGCGAGCGGATGGCAGAGCGGGATCAGCTCGTGCGTTTTCTTGGCAGCCATGATGCCGGCGATGCGCGCCGTCGCCAGCACGTCGCCCTTCTTCGCCGCACCCGTCTCGACCAGGGCCAACGTCTCCGGCTTCATGGTCACGAACCCCACGGCGCGTGCGGCGCGGTGCGTGACGTCCTTCATCGAGACGTCCACCATCCGCGCCTCGCCCTTCTCGTTCAGATGCGAGAGTTTGGCGCCTTTACCTGTCATCGCATTGGTCTCTCGATCCGTGCCGGGCCGGCGATCACTCGAGGCGCGCGCGCTCGGCGAGGAGGTTCGCCAGCATCTCCTCCTGGTGCTCGATGCGGCTTGCAATCAGCTCCTCGGTGGCCCCCCCCGACATGCCCGCGGCCTGCTCGGTGAGCTGGGCAATATTGGCGCGTACGGCCGCGATGCGGTCGTCGATGGCGATGCGGTCGGCGAGGCGGCGGGCTTCCTCTGCTTTGTCCAAGGCGAGTCTCCTGCGGTCGTGTCTGCAACGCCGGTATAGCTGTTCAGTGACCGAGTTCAAATGGTTATCGCCTCCTACTCGGAGGCCTTGCTGCGGCGCAACGAACAGTGGCCCCGGGACGAGAGCGATTAAGCCAGCAGCGCCTTCGTCGCCGCGGTCACGTCGGCCTGGCGCATCAGGCTCTCGCCGACCAGGAAGGTGCCGACGCCAACCTTGCCAAGGCGCGCGATGTCGGCGGGGGTGAAGATGCCGCTCTCCCCGATAACGATGCGGTCGTTGGGGATGCGGGGCGCGAGCGCCTCCGTGGTCGCGAGCGTCACCTCGAAGGTCTTCAGGTTGCGGTTGTTGATGCCGATCAGGCGGCACGGGAGCTTCAAGGCCCGGTCCAGCTCGGCCGCGTCGTGGACCTCGACGATCGCATCCATGTGCCAGTCGGCGGCGGCTGAGGCGAGGTCGGCGGCGAGCGCGTCGTCCACCTCGGCCATGATGATCAGAATGCAGTCCGCGCCCCAGGCGCGGGCCTCGACCACCTGGTAGGTGTCGATCATGAAGTCCTTTCGGAGGACGGGGAGCTTCACGGCCTTTCGGGCGTTGGTCAGGTACTCAGGCGCGCCCTGGAAGGAGGGGCCGTCGGTCAGGATCGAGAGACAGGCCGCGCCGCCCTTCTCGTAGGCTCTCGCGAGCGCCAGCGGATCGAAGTCGGCGCGGATGAGGCCTTTCGACGGAGAGGCCTTCTTGATCTCGGCGATGAGCGCAGTTTTCCTGGCTTTGAGCTTGGCCTCGATCGCGGCCGCGAAGGGGCGCACCTTCGGTGCCGAGCGAGCGTACTCAGCCATCACCTGGAGAGGGAGCCGCGCCTTGGCGGCGGCCACCTCCTCCTTCTTGTATTGCGTGATCTTGTCGAGAATGTCGGTCATAGGCCGTTCTACACTTGTGTGACTGCCTTCGCTACCGGGGGCCCGACGCGGGGTCAAGGCGCGGCCCGATCTGCCCCTCGCCCCAACCCTCTCCCCATACCAGGTGCAGGGGAACGGGGAGTGGGACTGTCCAGGGTGAGGTCGTCCGGCGCTAGCCGTCGACCCTGGACGGCCCCCCATCCGCGATCCGCCCGTCGACGATCCTGACCTGCCGGTCGGCGCGTGCGGCGAGCGAGAGGTCGTGGGTGACGAAGACGATGGCGCGGCCCTGCTCGTCTGTGAGACGGCGGAGAATCTGCAGAACCTGCTCGGAGGACGCCGTGTCGAGGTTGCCGGTCGGCTCGTCGGCGAGCACCACCATGGGATCGTTGGCGAGCGCGCGGGCGATCGCTACGCGCTGGCGCTGGCCGCCCGAGAGCTGGCCCGGCCGCTTCAAGGCGTGTGCAGCTATGCCGAGCTGGTCGAGAATAGCCATGGCGCGCGCCCGCTGCTCGTCCTCGTCGAGCTTGCCCAGGGCACGCATCGGCAACATGACGTTGGCGAGGGCGGTGAACTCGGGCAGCAGGAAGTGGAACTGGAACACGAAGCCCAGATGCGTGAGGCGGATCTTGGCGCGGGCATCCTCGTCGAGGCCGCTGGTCGGCTCGCCCGCGACCAGGACCTCGCCCACGGTCGGGAGGTCGAGCAGGCCCAGCAGATAGAGGAGCGAGCTCTTGCCCGAGCCGGACGGGCCGGTGACCGACACGAACTCGCCGGGCAGTATCGCGAGATCGACCTCGCGGACGAGCGTCGTCGGCACCTCGCCGTCGATAATGCGGGTCGCGTGGCGGATCTCGAGCAGTGGCTGGGGGGAGGCGGGGCCTGTCATGACGCACCCCTGATGATCTCGACCGGCTGCACTTGGGCGGCCTTGCGCGCCGGCAGGAACCCCGCGATACCCGACGCCGAGAGCGCGACCGATGCGGAGAGCAGATAATGCTTCGGCGTATAGTAGATCGGCAGTCTGTTGACGTCCATGAACGGGCTCTTGAACTCGATGGAGCCAAGCGCGAGGCACAGGGCATAGCCTAGAGCCCATCCCACGAGCGTTCCGGCAACGCCAATGATGAGGCTTTCGAGAAGGAAGATGCGCCGCACCTGGCGCTCCTGGAATCCGAGCGACTTCAGGATGGCGATGTCTCGCGTCTTCTCGTGCGTGATGGTCGAGATGATGTTGTAGGTTCCGAACGAGGCGACCAAGAGGATGGCGCCGACGACGGTGAACATGATGAAGTTGCGAATCTCGAACGCGGACAGCAGATCCTCGTTCGCTTCCTGCCACGACACGGACTTGTAGCCGGTCGCCGCCTCGATGCGCGTTGCGAGATCGCGTGCGCCCATGATGTCGTCGGCGCGCACGCGGATCGAGTTCACGAGCCCGATCTGGCCGGCGAGGATCTGCGCCGTCTTCATCAGTACGTAGGCCTGCGTCTCGTCGGCCTGGGCGACGCCCGAGTGGAAGAGCGCGACCACGGTCGCCGTCATGAGATCGCCGGTCGCGGCGACGAGGGTGATCGAGTTGCCGGTGCGGGCGCCGATCTTGGCCGCGAGCTTGTCGCCGAGAATGATGGCGTTCGACGCCTTATGAAGGTCTGCGAGCGTACCCTCGCGGATCTGCGTCGCGAGCTTCGAGACCTTGGGCTCGCGCACGGGGTCGATGCCGATCACGCTCGCTGCGGTGTCGCGGCCGGCGTAGCGGATGATGGCCCGGGTCTCGACCGAGGGTGCGACCGTCCCGTCGATCCAGGCTTCGAGCATGGAGACGATGGCGTAGGGGTTTTTGATGCCGGGACGGATCACGGGCGTCGAGAGGCCCACCACCTCGAGCGCCCGGTACGCGACTTCCGCCGGCTGCGGGGGGGCGGAGCGCCGCTCGTCGCTGACCTTGATGTGCGGCAGGCTGTCGACGAGCTCGGAGACGAAGTCGCGTTGCGAGCCCTCCATCAGCGCCGCCATCATGATCGAGAAGCCCACCCCCATGGCGACGCCCAGGAGCCCGACCAGCGTCTGGCGCACGCGCGAGCTGATGTGGGTCCAGGCAATGTCGAGGATGAGTCTCATCCGGGCCTCGGCTTGCTCATGGCGTCCTTGCCTGGGCTGCGCCAGGCTCGTCTCTGACACGGACCCGCTCGCCGGCAACCATGGACGGAGTAGGCTCGGCGACAATGAGCGTGCCCGGCTTCAGGCCCGTCACGATTTCCACCATGCGATTGCCGCGGATTCCGGCCTCGACCGGGACACGGACGAGCCGCCCGTTCTCGACGGAGAAGACGGCGCCGTCGCGGATCGCCTCTGCCGGAACCAGCAAAGCGCCTTTGGCCTCCTTGACGACGATGTTCGCCTCCACGCTCATTCCGATCATGAGCGGCGTGTCGTCGGGAAGCGAGAGCGTGACGCGGAAGGTCTTGGTCGTCGGGTTGCCCTTGGGTGTGATCTCCTGGACCTTTGCGGGCAGCGCGCCATCCTGACCTTCATGGCGGAGCAGCGCGGCCTGCCCAACCTTGACTTTGGCGATGTCCTCCTCGTTGACCTCGGCCTCGACCTCGAGCGGTCTCGGCTGTCCGACCCAGAACAGGGTGTCCTCGGTGCCGATGCCGGCGACCTCGCCTACCTCTCCGTCCTTCCTGAGAACGACGCCCGTCATGGGCGCTCTGAGCTCGAGATCGAGGATGCGGTCCTTGACGGCAATGATACGGGCGTTGATCTCGCTGAGCTGCGTTCGCTTCTCGTCCAGCGTGACCCTGGAGACGACATCCCTCTGCACGAGCTTCTCGGAGCGCGCGACGTCGTCGGCGATGGTCGCGCGGCGCGCATCGAGCTCGGCGAGGAGCGCCCGTTCCTCGGCGTCGTCGAGCCGGGCTAGAACCTCGCCTTTGACGACCTCCTTGCCCTCGCAGTCACAGATCTCCGTGATGCGCTTCCTGGCCAGCGCCACGACCTTTGCCCACAGGCTGGGTTCGACCACGCCGGTTGCGTAGACGACCTCGGCCGCGTCCCCGGTCGCCGGTGCGACGAGATCCACGATGGGCGCGGCCCGCCAGCGCAGCCAAAGAACGGCCGCGAGCAGGAGGCCCGCCGCGAGGGCGAGCCTCAAGGCGTTGCTGCCGTCGAGCCAGCTTCGTGCCTTCGCCAAGGGACCTCCAGACGGGACCGGACCATGTTGCCCTGAGGTAGGAACGGTACCCGATTTCGGTTAGCGGGTTAGGTATGTGGTGGCCCTGCAGGTTTTGAACCCTCGGACATCTATGGTCCCCTGGGGCTGATCCTGCGGCAAATCTGAGGCTGTCTTCAAAGCTTGAGCGCGGACAGCGTCAACGGGGCGTCTGAGCGGGGCGGCGGCGGGGACGACATGCAACCCAGCGGCCCTGATGGCGGAGTTTTGCAGGCTGGCGATAAGCTAGCCGAGCCATCCGGCCGCAAGCAGGGCCGTCGCGGTCGCCAAGGCTCCGGTGGCGGTCCTGACCCAGCATTTCCAGGAGATCACGGTATAGAGGCAGCCGACAGCGAGTAGCGGCAGCCTGAGCCAGGCGAGGAGACCGCTTCTGGCCATCCCGACCAGAATGGCGAATAGCAGGAGCCCGATGGCGTGTCCGAGATGGGCGCCGATCACCGTCTGCCAGTAGGCCGGGCCGACCGGTGCAAAGGCTGCCCCGGTCTTTTTCATGCGGTTGAGCAAGGGCTTGTCTGCCGGCTTCAGGAACCGCGGCGCGAGCAGAGCGTCGTGAGCGACGACGCCGATGTAGGCCAGCGCGACGATGCCATAAAGCAGCGCCGCCAGCGTGACAGGCGTCAATAAGTCCATGGCCGCGTCGTCCCTCGCCTTGATCTTCGGTCTGGTTGCGCCGGGTCGAAGCGTGCGATAACACCCTCCGGTTCCGTGCATGTTGCGCCGCGTCAATGGCCGGCGCACGTTCGGCTGGCGCTGCCCTGCGCCTTCGAGAGGTGAAGACCCATGAACCTGCTGCTCGAGCAGTACCTGCCGCTCGCGATCTTCCTTGGGGTGGCGCTCGCCTTCGTCGCCGTCCTCCTGGTCGCGCCCTTTCTGGTCGCCGTCAGTAATCCGGATCCTGAGAAGGTGTCCGCCTACGAGTGCGGGTTCAACGCCTTCGACGACGCGCGCATGAAGTTTGATGTGCGCTTCTACCTGGTCTCGATTCTGTTCATCATCTTCGACCTCGAGGTGGCGTTCCTGTTCCCGTGGGCGGCGGCCTTCGGCACCATGAGCGACCTCGGCTTCTGGGCCATGATGATCTTTCTCGCGGTCCTCACGATAGGCTTCATCTACGAGTGGCGCAAAGGAGCGCTGGAATGGGATTGATCGTTCCTCCACAGATTGCCCTGGACAAGGCGCGTGAGGGTGCGGGCGGCGGCTCGGGCTCCATCGTGAAGCCGGGCGACCCGTTCTTCAGCGAGGTCTCGAACGAGCTCGCCGACAAGGGGTTTCTCGTCACGTCGACTGACGAGCTCATCAACTGGGCGCGCACCGGGTCCCTGATGTGGATGACGTTCGGTCTAGCCTGTTGCGCCGTCGAGATGATGCAGGCCTCGATGCCGCGCTACGACCTCGAGCGCTTCGGTTTCGCGCCGCGCGCCAGCCCGCGCCAGTCGGACGTCATGATCGTCGCCGGCACGTTGACCAACAAGATGGCGCCTGCTCTTCGCAAGGTCTACGACCAGATGCCGGAGCCGCGCTACGTTATCTCTATGGGTAGCTGTGCCAACGGCGGCGGCTACTATCACTACTCTTACTCGGTCGTGCGTGGCTGCGACCGCGTCGTCCCCGTCGATATCTACGTTCCGGGCTGTCCGCCGACCGCGGAGGCGCTCGTCTACGGCGTGCTGCTTCTGCAGCGGAAGATCAGGCGAACCGGCACGATCGAACGGTAGAAGGCGAAAATCGAGCGATGCGTTCGAGGTTGTCAGGATTGGCGATAGCCACGGCGGCGCTGGGCCTGTGGTCTCCCGCGGGGGGCGCTGCATTGGCCGGCGACATTCCCAATCTCGTGGGCACATGGACCGGCACAACCAGCACTATCGGGCCTGAGAAGGGCCTGCGTACGCGCGATCGCACGGTGCATATCACCGAGCAGACCGACCGGCGCTTCCACGGCTATTTCGACTACGAGGACGGTCATAAGGACGTTTTCGGAGTCGTCTTTCCCGACAACACGTCGTTTGCGTGGGTGACACCGACGAGCAAAGGATACAGCCATGGACGTATCCTGGGCCCCGATCACATCGCATCCTGCTATGTCGAGTCGGGCGAGAAGGCGACGGCCGGTTGCTCCGATCTCGTACGCAGCGACGCGAAACCATGAGCGCGTGCGTGCATGCGCGGGCCGACTGAACGGAAGAGCTTAGAGGCGGCAACATGACAGAGACACTTGGCGAGCTTGGCTCCTACGTCGCCGGCAGACTGCCGGACAGGGTCGCAGCTCATCATCTCGCGCTGGGTGAGCTCACTCTCACGGTCGCTCGCGACAGGATCGTCGAGACGCTGACCTTTCTGCGCGATGACCCGAAGTGTCAGTTCGTGGTGCTGATCGACCTCTGCGGCGTCGACTATCCGGCGCGCGCGGAGCGCTTCGAGGTCGTCTATCACCTGCTCGCGCCGCGACTGAACCGGCGCATCCGGGTCAAGGTGGCGGCCAGCGAGGACACACCCGTTCCGTCTGTCGTCGACGTGTTTCCGGCCGCCAACTGGTACGAGCGTGAGGCCTACGACATGTACGGCATCGTATTCTCGGGGCATCCGGACTTGAGGCGTATCCTCACCGACTACGGCTTCCAAGGCTATCCGCTCCGGAAGGACTTCCCGCTCACCGGGCACGTCGAGGTGCGCTACGACGACGAGCTGAAGCGGGTCGTCTACGAGCCCGTGAAGCTCACGCAAGAGTTCCGTCGGTTCGATTTCGAGAGTCCATGGGAGGCGCCCGACTACGTGCTGCCGGGAGACGAGAAGGCGAGCAGGTCGTGAGCCCTGTAGGGTTGGGTCGATCGACCCAACCTATGGTGTGGCGGGAATATCGATGGACGAGACCTTCGGCAAGATCGTTGCTGCTCTAGTGATCATCTCGGCGGTGATCTATGACTGGCCGCGTGCGCTCGCCGGCGCCGTGGTCGGCTACGGCGCGCGCCGTCTCGGCTACGTCTGGACCATGATCCCCGTGGGCGTCGCTCTGGTCGCGGCGGCGGGCGAGATCGTCTATCCCTTGATCGGACGCAGCGACGGGGCGAGCTGGAACGGCTTTACTCTCGGCCTCATCGCAGCCGGCGCGACGGCCATCGGCCTCTTCCGCGTGCTGTGGGACATCAGTCAGGACAGCGGGTCGTAGCCATGAAGGATACCCTCAAGCCCGGCGCCACCGCGCGCATGGAATACAAGGTTCCGGCCAACAAGACCGTGCCGCACCTCTACCCGGAGGCACACGACTTCCAGCTCATGCCGACCGTGTTCGCGACGGGCTTCATGGTCGGGCTCATGGAGTGGACCTGCATGAAGGTTCTGGAGCCGCACCTCGACCCTGGCGAGGGCTCGCTCGGCATCCACATCGACGTCTCGCACATCGCGGCGACCGTGCCCGGCCAGGTGGTGACCGTCGACGCCGAATGCACGGCCGTCGGCGGCCGGCGCATCGCCTTCAAGGTCTCGGCTCACGACGGCATAGAGAAGATCGGCGAGGGTACCCACGAGCGCATGGTTGTGCCTTGGGAAAAGTTTACCGCCAAAGTCAACGCCAAGGCCAAGGCGGCGCGGCAGGCGCCGATTTCGCACGGAAAGGCATGACGGGAATGGCCAGCCACGTGACAGTAACCGGCCACTGCCTGTGCGGCGCCGTCCGGTTCTCGGGCAGGGCGGTCGAGCCGGCGGTCGTTGCTTGTCATTGCACCATGTGCCAGAGGCAGGCCACGGGTCCGTTCATGGTGGTCGATTGCCTGCCCGGCACGCTCACGATCGACGGCGAGCCGAACGTGACCTACTACAAGTCGTCGGACCTGGCACGGCGCGGGTTCTGTAAGCTGTGCGGCTCGGCCTTGTTCTGGCGCTCGACCGACGGACGCTTCGAGGCCGTGTCGGCGGGGGCGCTCGACGACAAGTCGGGGCTGAGGCTCGTCCGCGAGGTTTTCATCGACGAGAAGCCCGCCTACTACGGCTTCGCCAACGACACGAAGCGTATGACCGGCGCCGAATATTTTGCCTCCATCGCAAGCGTGCCCAGATCGGACTGAAAGACAGCACCCATGGCCGAGACCGACATTCGCCAGTTCAACATCAACTTCGGACCCCAGCATCCGGCGGCGCATGGTGTGCTCCGCCTCGTGCTCGAGCTCGACGGCGAGGTCGTGGAGCGGGTCGATCCCCACGTCGGCCTCCTGCATCGGGGAACCGAGAAGCTCATCGAGCACAAGAGCTATCTGCAGGCCATCGGCTACTTCGACCGGCTCGACTACGTCGCGCCGATGAACCAGGAGCACGCCTTCTGCCTCGCCGCCGAGCGGCTGCTCGGGCTCGAGGTGCCGCGCCGCGGCCAGCTCGTCCGCGTCCTCTTCTCCGAGATCGGGCGCCACCTGTCGCATCTCCTCAACGTGACGACCCAGGCCATGGACGTCGGCGCGCTGACGCCACCCTTGTGGGGCTTCGAGGAGCGCGAGAAGCTGATGGTCTTCTACGAGCGGGCGTCGGGCGCGCGGATGCACGCCAAGTACTTCCGCATCGGCGGCGTGCATCAGGATCTGCCGCCGGAGCTCATCGACGACATCTACAAGTGGTGCGATCCGTTCCTCAAGGTGCTCGACGACATCGAGGGGCTCTTGACCGAGAACCGCATCTTCAAGCAGCGCAACGTCGACATCGGAGTCGTCTCGCTCGACGATGCGTTTGCGCTCGGCTTCTCGGGCGTCATGGTGCGCGGCTCGGGCGCGGCCTGGGATCTTCGCAAGGCGCAGCCCTACGAGTGCTACGCTGAGATGGATTTCGACATTCCGATCGGCAAGAACGGCGACTGCTACGACCGCTACCTGATCCGCATGGCAGAGATGCGCGAGAGCGTGAAGATCATGAAGCAGTGCTGCGAAGCGTTGCAGTCGGAGAGCGGCAAGGGGCCTGTCTCGGCCGAAAGCACGAAAGTGGTGCCGCCGAAGCGGGGCGAGATGAAGCGCTCGATGGAGGCGCTGATTCACCACTTCAAGCTCTACACCGAGGGCATCCATGTGCCCGAGGGAGAGGTCTACGCCGCCGTCGAGGCGCCCAAGGGCGAGTTCGGCGTCTATCTCGTGTCGGACGGGAGCAACAGGCCCTACCGCTGCAAGATCCGCGCGCCCGGCTTTCCCCACCTTGCCGCGATGGACTTCATGAACCGCGGCCACATGCTGGCTGATGTCTCGGCCATCATCGGCTCCCTCGACATCGTGTTCGGCGAGATCGACCGGTGAGGTACTCCTCTCCCCATGCCCTGCACTTGCATGGGGAAAGGGTCAGGGCGAAGGGGCAGCCCGACGCTCGGAGCAAATAGCTGCCCCTCACCCGGGCCCGCTCCCCGCAAGGACGGGGAGAGTGGACGGTCCTCGCGAAACAAGGAAGCCCGCATGCCGACCCTCCCCAGCTGCCCCAAGTGCGGGTCCGAGCACACTTACGAGGACGGCGCATTGCTGATCTGTCCCGAGTGCGCACACGAGTGGAGTGCGGACGCGACCGCTGTCCCCTCCGATGAGGACGACGCACCGCGCGTCGTCAAGGACTCGGTCGGCAACGTGCTCGCCGACGGTGACACCGTTACCGTCATCAAGGATCTCAAGATCAAGGGCTCGTCGTCGGTAGTGAAGATCGGCACCAAGGTGCGCGGCATCCGCCTCATCGACGGTACAGGCGGCCACGACATCGACTGCAAGATCGACGGCATCGGTCCGATGCAGCTCAAAAGCGAGTTTGTGAGGAAGGCCTGAGCCCCATCCCCTGCTGTGGCCTCACCCACGGGCAGGCCGGGGGGCATCCCGGCCTCGACAGCGAGGCCGTTTCGGCACACGAGGCGGCCCGCCAGCGCAGAATTTATGTTGATGCGTTCGTCATGTGTCGGGCGGGGCTTGGAACGCCGCGCATCGATTAGCAGGAGGAGTGCCGCGTTTCGCCAATCAGCTCGCCCGTCGTGCCGTCCTCCGGGCCTCTCGCGCTGTCACAGTCTCCCGAAGGAGGGCAGTGGCGGACTGACCCGGCCGCGGCGATTGGCCGGACGGCGCAGGGGCGCGGTGCGTGTCCGCGATGCGTGCAGGGCAGGCGCTGCGACCGGCTCTGCGGACGCATTGACCGCCGCCAGCACTAGCATCAGGACGAGCAGGAGCCCGCATTCGATCGTGGCGGCGATGCCGCGCACCTGCATCAGTACGATGGTGTCGGGTATCATCGAAAGGCGGGCCAGATGGCCGAGCAGTGACGAGGTGGCAGTCGCGACGGCCGCCAGGACCGCGAGAAGAGCGATACATGAGGCCACTACGACGGCGGGTGTGAGCCCATGTCTCCTGACGAGCCTGGCCGTGGCCGGAATCAGGACCAGCGGTAGCAGCGACACGGCGAGCAGGAGCGGAACAACGACCACGAGGTGCAGCAGGCCGAGCGCGCGTCCCGGTCCGAGCAGGAGCTGCGGCGTGCGCAGGAGCATCAACTCGCCTACGGCAAACGCCAGGGCGAGACCCAGGACGAGGAGCTGGGTCGTGTCGTTCCGCCAGCCGGTCGCCTCTGGTCCGTGTCGATCGTCATGGGACGGCAGCATGGCAAGAACGGCCGTGAAGGCCAGTGCGGCGAGGAGCGCGAGCGGCGGCGGTGGGATGGCCGAGGTCAGAGAAAGCAGGCTGCTCAATGGTCGGAGCGTGATGCCCCAGGTGAGATCAGCCAGGAGGAACAGGAGCGGGTAGACGGCGAGCCAGATCGGAAACCGGGCATCCTCCCAGCGGGCCGAGTTGAGCTTCAGGATGACCCACAGGAAGCCGAGCGTAATGGCCCAGCGAAGCCCGACGGCGAGCCACGGGACGAGGGTGTTGCAGATCCAGACTGCGTTACCGACGCAAATTCGAACGGGCGTGAGCTCGAGAAGGAGCCGCGGTAGGACGAGCTTGGCTGCGATGAAGGCGATACACGCAAGGCCTGCCCGCAATGCGTAGTCCGGACCATCGAGCCTATGTCCCGCAAGCCTCATTGGCGTTGCTCCTGTGGAGGTCTGCGAGCATATTCTTGGTGCGGAAAAAATATCTTAAGCCCTTGGCCCGGTAGCCGGCGGATTGCGTACGGGCGCTCGGGCGGTTGGCGCCGCGACCGGGGTCGGGGCCCCTCACTTCCTGCCCGACCTTTTCAACGCCACGCGATGCGGCGCATTTCGCCTTGCGCCGGCGACACCCCTTCGGGGAGTCGGCCGCCGTCGCGGGAGTCCGGCCGGCCTTACATCCTTTCGAACTTCTTGAACTTCACCCGGTGAGGTTCCACCGCGGCGTCGCCGAGGCGGCGCTTCTTGTCCTCCTCGTAGGCCTCGAAGTTGCCCTCGAACCATTCGACGTGGCTGTCGCCCTCGAAGGCGAGGATGTGAGTGGCGAGACGGTCGAGGAAGAAGCGATCGTGCGAGATGACGACCGCGCAGCCGGGGAAGTCCTCGAGCGCGGATTCGAGCGCGCCCAAGGTCTCGGTGTCGAGGTCGTTTGTCGGCTCGTCGAGAAGCAAGAGGTTGCCGCCCTCCTTCAGCATCTTGGCGAGGTGAACACGGTTCCGCTCGCCGCCCGACAAGAGCCCGACCTTCTTCTGCTGGTCGGGGCCCTTGAAGTTGAACCAGCCGCAGTAGGCGCGGCTCGGCATCTCGCGCTTGTCGCCGAACTTCATGATGTCGAGGCCGCCCGAGATCTCCTCCCAGACGGTCTTCTTGTCGTCGAGGTGATCGCGGCTCTGGTCGACGTAGGCGAGCTTCACCGTCTCGCCGAGCTTCAGCGAGCCGGCATCGGGCTTCTCCTGGCCGGTGATCATGCGGAAGAGGGTCGTCTTGCCGGCGCCGTTGGGGCCGATAACGCCGACGATGCCGCCGGGCGGCAGCTTGAACGACAGGCTGTCGATGAGGAGGCGGTCGCCGAACGCTTTCGACAGACCCTCGACCTCGAGCACGTTGTCGCCGAGGCGCGGGCCCGGGGCAATCTGGAACGAGGCCTTGCCGACCTCCTCACGCCCGGCCTGCTCCTGAAGCTCCTTGTAGCGGCGCAGGCGGTCCTTGCCTTTGGCCTGGCGGGCCTTGGGCGAGGAGCGGATCCACTCGAGCTCGCGCGCCATGGCCTTCTGGCGGCTCTCCTCGGCGGCTTTCTCGGACGCCTCGCGCTTCGCCTTCTGCTCGAGCCAGCTCGAGTAGTTGCCCTTCCACGGCACGCCCTGGCCGCGGTCGAGCTCGAGGGTCCAGTCGGTCAGGTTGTCGAGGAAGTAGCGGTCGTGGGTGACGAGGATCACGCAGCCCGCGTACTCCTTGAGGTAGCGCTCGAGCCAGGCGACGCTCTCGGCGTCGAGATGGTTGGTCGGCTCGTCGAGGAGCAGGATGTCGGGCTTGGAAAGGAGCAGCCGGGTCAGCGCGACGCGCCGCTTCTCGCCGCCCGAGAGCTTGGCAACGTCGGCGTCGGAAGGCGGACAGCGGAGCGCGTCGAGGGCCTGCTCGACCTGGCTGTCGAGGTCCCACAGGTTGCCGGCGTCGATCTGGTCCTGGAGCGCCGTCATCTCGTCGGCAGTCTCGTCGGAATAGTTGGCGGCGATCTCGTTGTAGCGGTCGAGAATGGCCTTCTTCTCGGCCACGCCCTCCATGGCGTTGCCGAGTACGTCCTTTGTGGGATCGAGCTCCGGCTCCTGCGGCAGGTAGCCGACCTTGATGCCGTCGGCTGGCTTGGCCTCGCCCACGAAGTCGTCCACGACCCCTGCCATGATCTTGAGAAGCGTGGATTTTCCGGCGCCGTTGAGGCCCACGACGCCGATTTTGGCGCCGGGCAGGAACGACAGATTGATGTCCTTCAGAACCTGCTTGCCCCCCGGATAGGTCTTGGAGAGCTTGTGCATGTGAAAGACGTACTGGTAGGCCGCGGCCATGAGGGTCGCCTCCGATCGGCAGGTAGGGGATTCGGGATTGAGCGGGTGTCTAGCGCAGAACGCGGCGCGAGACAACGCGACCCGGGGTGCGGAGCTCTGATCCCAAGAGCCGCCGGCGACGGGCACCATGCCGCCGCACGAGCCGCAGAGGGTCCGCCGGCGCGCTGTCGTGAGGTCCGGCTCGACCGTCCGACGTTTGATCTACGTCGCCGTACTCTCTCGGTCCGCGTGGGTCCGAATGATCCGGCTCAACCCGCGTGGGGCCAAGATCGGCTCAACTGGCAGACACGCTCGGTCTCCGGCTTGGGGGTTCTGGAAGCACGTTTCGCGAAAAGCATCGCGATTGGTGAGTTTGTATCATGTGCAGCGTTTGCAGATCGGCTTTTGTGGGTGGCGGGAGAGGCTTGGCGAATCCGCCGGGCCCTATCGTGAGCGGATCGCGGCCTCGAGATTGCGGGCGCACAGGGTCCGCCAGGGGCATTCGCAACAGGCTGTTGCCGGACGACGTTTGAGGGCGCGGGCCCGCGGCGCGACAGCAGTGTGTGCGACGATATCTGACGGTTTACAGTGGAAAATCTAGGAATACTGAAATCATTGCTTGGCTGCATGGAAGGGTCGATCGCGATCTTGTCCGGCGATGGGCATTTGATTGCGTCGAGCCCCGAGCTTGCGAGCGCCGTCACCGCCGGTGGGCAGGTCATGGAGGACAAGCAGGGGCGCCTCGGCTTCCGGGACGGTGAAACCCAGAAGAGCTTCGCGGTCGCACTGAAGGCCCTGCGCGTGCCGTCGCCCCAGCCAATCCCGCAGATCTTCAAGGTCAAGACGGACCGTCACCGCACGACCGCGGTGCTGCAGTGTCTATTGTCTGCCAAGGATGCCTCCGACCCCAAAAACACAGCCTTTCTGCTCGTGCTCTGCAAGCGGGGCTCGCTCGAGGGTATCTCCAAGGAGCTGTTGCGCCAGCACTACGGACTGAGCAAGGCCGAGGCAGCTGCCGTGCTGGCCATCGCCAGCGGCAGCAACGTGTCCGAGGCGGCCAACAAGCGCGAGATCACCACTACGACGGCCCGCAATCAGCTGGCGGCTGCCATGATCAAGATCGGCGTCAGGCGGCAGGCAGCGGTCGTGGCAGCAGTGAGCTGCCTGATGCCCCGTCTGAGGCTTGGACCGCCAGAAGTTTGACCTCGATCAGGTTCCGGAGAAATCTTCTCGCAATCGGTAATGCGTTTGCATCATGCGCGGTTCGCACAGACCTGTTTCAATCAGCCCTGCGAGCCTGGAGACCCGGGACACGAGGCGGGGACCCATCTATTTCAAGGGGACCAGTGTGCGGGACATTTTTTGACGCAAGCGTGCGGTATCCGGCTCGCACTTTCCTGGCCCCCGGCACATCCGGCCGGGGTGGTGGCGGGGCCTTGTCGCTTCCCTTGGCCCAGTGTCAGCTCGACGGGGCATCGAGCCGGCGGGTCAAGTTCTCGAACTCCTGGCGCAATTCCTCGTTCTTGAATATCTGGTCGAAGGTCGGCGCCTCGAGCTTCTGCAGGGCCTCGAACGAGCTTGCGCTGTCGCGCATCAGGTTTCTGAGCTGGAAGCTGGCCTCGACCGTCTCGAACGTGTTGTCGGCAATCTTGAGATCGTGGGTTGCGCGTGTGCGCGCCGAGGCGATCTGCTCGCGCTGCTGCGAGAGGTAGCGCCGGTATCCCTTGGCCGCCTCCTCGGCGAGCTTCTGGCTGTCGCGATTGGCTTCGAGCGCCCGTTTCTGATCGGGGCGGTTCTCGCCGCGGAGCAGATCGAGTGTGCGCGCGCGGGCTACGGCGACGTCTTTCAGGATGGCGTCGAGGCGGGGCATGTACTGATTGTCGATCTTGCGCACGGTGCCATCCTGCGCGTGGACCAGGAGCGCGAATAGCGCGGCGTGCATAGCGAAGTACTTGCGTGCCGCACTTATGTTCTCGCCGGACGCATTCATCATTTTTCCGAGCTGGGCGTCGATCAGCTTGGCGGCGTTGAAGGTCGCGACGAGGCGGACGAGGTCGCCCGAGAGAACGCTGTCCATGAGGAGATCGACCTGCTCGGGGCTCATCTCGACGCCCGACTTGCGCAAGGCCTCCACGACCTCCGCCTTCGCTTTGCCAATCTCGGCCTTGTTGAGCTCGATACGCTTCTCGATGTCGGCTATCTTGTCGCCGAGAGTTGCAACCGTGTCGGTCCACATGCCGGGCAGCAGCCCGTCCTTGGGAGCGGTGAGCTGCTTCTCCTTGAGACTCGCGGCCTGATCGTCGAGCTCGCGGATGGTTTTCCGCAATCCTTCGATGCGGGTTTGCACCTCGACCACGGGCACGTCGGTTACGATCTCGAGCGCGCTGTCCAGAAGATCGCGTACGTGGTCCTGGCGATCCTCGCGCGTCTCGGTCCAGAGCGGCTTGACGATGAACTCGTCGCGGGCGGGGAGCGATTTCTCTTGCGAGCGCTGCTCGGCGGCGTCGGTGAGGATCCCCTCGACGGCACGCATGAGCCGGCGCGCCTGCTCGACCGTGGGATCACCGTCACGCGGATCGACAGCCTGCTCGGCATCCCTTGTGGCCGTCGGGTCTGTCGTCTTGCCGTCTGCCGGTTTGGCAACGGCCTTGGCGGACGGCGGGGTCTCGGCGGCAGGCGTGTCGGCTTCAGCCAGGATGTCGGCGATGCGGTCCCGGGTGGTCTTGTCGCCCGCGGCGGCAAACGCGCTCGCTGTAAGGACGGCGAGCGACAGCACGACGCCTGTGACTCGAGCGATGTGGGTTCGCATGGCACACTCCAATGAACCGCCATTTCCGCCCCAGAAATCAGGCGAACTGATGGTGCTGCCAAAGGCGGCGCGGCGTCATGGGTTGCGGGCGGCGGCCTCCTTTACCAGCGAAAGAAGGGCCGGGCCGACCTGACGGGCGTCCGTCAGCACCACCATATGGGTGAGCAGCCCCGAATTGGGAGGTGGTGGGCCTGCAAATCGAGCTGGTTTAACAGTTTCGTCGAACGGGCGTGGGCCGAGGTCGAGGGCGAGCCGGAGCTCCTTGGGGCCGACGGCGAGTGCGGCGAAGGCGTGCCGGGCGGTGATCACGACGTGGCTGCCTTTGGGCTGTGCGACGGCTGCCGGCACCGCCCGCGTGATCTCCGCGAGGAGGTATTGGGCGAGTGGCCTGTAGGCCTTGGCACGGGCGACGAGCTCGTCGAGTGCCGCTGGATCGTCCTCGCCGGGGGCCGGCTCTGGCGCGGCAGGGTCTGCCGCGGCCGTCGCAGCCCCAGCCGGCGCTGTCGGCGCTCTCTCTGGTGGCTGAGTCGCAGAGCGGACTTGATCTGGAGCCCCGAGCACCGGGGGCGGTGTGAACACGATCTCGGGATCGGCATCCGGAGCGCTCGCCGGCGCCGGACCCGGGACCTGTAGAGCCGGCCTCGCGTCCCTAGGGAGCTGCAACCTGACCGGCGCCGCATCGAGATAGATCGGGCGGCCGCCGTTGTGATGGATGCGCTCGAGCCAGGACGCCTTCGAGAACATGAAGCCCTGGTGTCTCAGCCAGTCGATGATGTCGTTGCGGTGGGGAAGGTTCTGCTCCGCGATGGCCGCCATCCAGCCTGCAAGGTCACGGCCGGTGTCGTCCTCGAGGCTCGAGAGGAACTCGCGTTCTTTGTCCGCAAAGTTGGTGGCCATGGTGCGGTCTCTCAGATCCACCGCCTGGTGGCAGCGGCGTAGTCGTCCCAGGCGGCTCCGAAGCGGGCCTTCAAATGCCGTTCCTCGGGGACGACCGCGAGCTGAGTAACGAGCGCGGCGAACAGCACCGCGAGCCCGACCATCCAGATGTTCTTGGTCGCTTCGGCGAGACCGAGCAGGATCATCACGTCGGCAAGATAGATCGGGTTGCGGCGCCAGCGGTAGGGGCCGGTCGTCACAAGCACGTCCG
Source organism: Alphaproteobacteria bacterium (assembly GCA_019137195.1). Lineage (GTDB taxonomy): Bacteria > Pseudomonadota > Alphaproteobacteria > Rhizobiales > Hyphomicrobiaceae > CBDCUQ01. Next base: position 28,789 of record JAGVSR010000049.1, on the reverse strand, counting down.
CGCGCTGATGTGGAAGAATCGTCGTCTTGTGGCGATGCAGCGTGGCTGCGGCCCAGAGCAGGAGCAGGACGCCCGCCGCGCCTATGCCGAGTCCCACCGCGCGCGCGGCCGCGTCGTCCGTGCCGGGCCATGGCAGCGGCACGAGGCGCCCGAGTGCGATGCCGCCAGCCACGGCCGCGGCAAGCAGCACCGGCGGCCACGGGAACGTGGCCGGTCGGTCGGCAGGGTCGGACGTGCCGGACGGGCTCAATGTCATGGGCTACCTCGCATCAGGAGATAGCTACACCACCGTCTGGCCGGTGTCATGACGGCGGCTCGAGCCGTTCCGGCGCGATCCGCCGGATTTGTCGACAGTGGCGGCGCCATGCAGCTCTCACGCTGCGATTGCACCCTAGGCTCTGGGCCACCTCGTTGGCGTACCGGCTCAGTACGGGCTGTAATAGTACCGCTGCACGTAGCGGCGCGGACGGTAGTAGCGTTCGGGCGTGACGTAGCGGGGGCCGTAGGCACGATAGCCGCCGTAATCGCGATAGCGCTGAGCGCTGGCGTAACGCGACGAGCGGCTCCCGCGCTCGGCGATAGCCGGCCCATGGTTGGGCGAGCCATGCACCACGATGCGGGTCATGTCCTTTCCGTGGTTGCCGACGAGCTTGTAAAAGGTAGCCGCGTTCTTGGGCGCGAGCCGGACGCAGCCGTGGGAGGCCGGCGAACCGAGCTGGCGCGTGGCGTAGGTCGCGTGTACGGCCGTTCCGCCCGAGAAGAAGACGGCGTGAGGCATCGGCGCGTAGTCGTACTGGCGCGAGTACCACATGCGCGACATCCAGGTCGGCTTGAACGTGCCGGTCGGCGTCCGGTAGCCCTGGCGTGCCGACGAGATGGCCCAGGTGTACTTGGTCACTCCGTTCTCGGTCACGGTCATACGCTGGGTCGAAAGGTTGATGTCGGCGACGAGCGTCGGCTCGGGCAGTGGGGCCGGGGCCTTGGCCTCGTCCTTGGGCGCGGCGTGGGCGGCGCCAGCGTCGTTCTTGGGGTCGCCTGCGGCAGGTGGCTCGCCGCCCGTGGCGGCATGGCCGTCCGGGTCGGGGGCGCCGGGCTCGCTGCTACCGGCGGCAGGTGCAGTCTCGGTCGTGGCTGCCGTTACGGCCCCCGCCTCCTCGGCTAGCGGCACGAGGTGCGAGCGTATGGTCTCGGCAGCTGCGCTGTCGGGGGGGGCGGTGGCCGGGTCTGTCGGGCTGCTGGTCGAGACAGTTGCGGCAGGCGGTGCTGCGACGGGAGCCGGACCGGCGACCGCCTCCACTTGAGCAGTCGCGCCGGCGTTGAGGATGGTCGAAGGTGCGGCCGGCTCTGCCAGAGCCGGGCGGAGCGAGCAGACAGCAAGCAGGCCGACGAGCGGGCCCAGATGCTTGAGATTCATGTCGAGGTCTCCGGGCATACAAGCAGTATGCCGATCGTCTCCACGTCCCCGCCACGCGAACCGTTGCACGGCATTCTGGCGGGATTCAGGGCTCTTGCCCAGGGGCTACTGGGAGATGGTGATCCGGGTGCGGCCGCCGGAGGACTGCACGAGGCTGTAGAGCTCGGCCGCGTGAGACGGGTGGAGCCGCACGCAGCCGTGCGAGGCAGGGCTGCCAAGCCGTCCGACCTCGGACGTGCCGTGGATGGCGTAGCCGCCGCGGAAGAACACCGCATTGTGCATCGGGGCGCCGTTGTACTTCGACGAGTAATGACGCTTGGCAAGGCGCTGGGCGCGATAGGTGCCCGAAGGTGTGCCGTAGCCGCGTTTGCCGGTCGACACCGGCCAGCGGTCGTGCAGCTGCCCGTTGACGTAGACGCTCATGGTCTGAGAGCTCTTGTCGATATGCACCCGTACGTCGGCCGAGGCCGCGGTCGCGGAGACGAGGACTGCGAGTAGGGAGGCGATGACGAGGCGGGTCCGCATGGGACGAAAGCTCCTGACGCGAGACGAACGAGGAAACGGGCTCCGAGGGCCGGAAGGACCTCAAGAAGACGGGATTAAGGTTAGAATATCGTTTCGGCTGACCGGCCTATAGGCCTTATGCGCCACAGATTTCCTGAAATCTTCGAGTCAGGGACTCAGGTTGCCGCCGCCTTCACCTGCTCGTAGCCCGCGAGCGCCAGTGCTCGCTGGGTCGCATGATCGACGATGGGAAGGGGATAGGTCCTCCCCAACTCGACACCGGCAATCGCAAGCACCGTCTTCGGCGCAAGCCAGGGGGCGTGGATGTAGGGAGCGGGAAGCCTCGCGAGCTCCGGCACCCAGGCGCGGACATAGTCTCCGGCAGGGTCGAACTTTTCTCCCTGCGCGACAGGGTTGAAGATGCGGAAGTAGGGCGCTGCGTCCGCCCCCGACCCCGCCACCCACTGCCAGCTCGCCGCGTTCGAGGCGAGGTCGGCATCGACGAGCGTGTCCCAGAACCAGGCTTCGCCATTCTGCCACGGAGTGAGCAGGTGCTTGATCAGGAACGAGGCGACGACCATGCGCACGCGGTTGTGCATCCAGCCGATGCCCCACAACTGGCGCATGCCGGCGTCGACCAGCGGATACCCGGTCTCTCCACGCTGCCAGGCCCTGAGCGCCGCTTTGCTCGTCTGCCAGGGATAGGCGGCGAATGCCGGCCGGAACGGCGCCTCGGGCAGGTCTGGCCAATGTGCGAGCAGGTGGTACGAGAACTCGCGCCACACGAGCTCCTTCAGGAACCGGTCGAGGCCCTGGGATGGCTTCCTGCCCGCGCCGTCGGCGGCGAGTGCCGCGTGCCAGCATTGGGCAGGGCTCAGCTCGCCGAAGTGCAGGTGCGGTGAGAGACGCGAGGTGCCGTCCTCGCTGGGCACGTCGCGGGCCTCGTCGTAGTCTGACAGGCGGTCGCTGGCGAACCTGGCGAGACGCTCCTGCGCGCCCGCCTCGCCCGGCCGCCAGACGTCGCGCATGCCGCCTGCCCAGTCGGGCCTGGTGGGTCGCAGCGCCCAGTCGTCGAGCCGGTCTGAGATGAGTGTCACCTTGAGGCCAGGAATCTTGTCGGGTGCCGCGAGCGGCTTCGCGACCGTGGTTCTCTCCGACAGAGCGCGCCAGAACGGCGTGTAGACTTTGAACGGCTCGCCTGCCTGGGTGCGAAGTGACTCCGGCTCGGCAAGAAGGGTGCCGGCGTAGCGCTTGACGTCGATGCCCTTCTCCGACAGCCCCGCCTTGAGCCTCCGCTCCAGCGCCGCCGCCCACGGCTCGTAGGCCCGTGAGGCGTGAACGACCTTGGCGCCAGTCTCCTCGGCAATCTGCGCTAGAATCTCCTCTGTTCTGCCCTTCCGCAGGACGAGCCGTGCGCCGCGTGCCTCGAGATCACGGCCGAGCGCTGCAAGGCTGCCCGCGAGCCACCAGCGCGACGCCCGACCCATCCGCCATTGGCCGGGTGCCTCGTCGTCGAGGATGTAGACCGGCACAACTGGAGCTCCGGTCGCCAGCGTGGCGGCGAGCGCGCGGTTGTCCGCGAGCCGGAGATCGTTGCGGAACCAGAGTATGGCGGCGGGGGTGGGCATGACGTCGGAGCGGTCGGCGGTCGTTGGGGAGGGTCTCAAATGTCAAACGGCCCGGGCGGACGATTGGTTCATCCCGATCGAGCGGACCGTCGGAGCCGTATTCCGGGCTTCCTGGGCCTGCTTGTCCGCTCCCGACCCGAAATGCAGTCTCGAGGCTCTATTCGGCCCGAGACAGACGAGTCGGTGTTAGCCAGTCTGGCTGAAGCGCCGCGCGCGCAAGGAACACGAAATTCGTGGATGCGATCTGCGTCCCCCTCCTGCAGAGGGGAGCAGGGGGGCGGGTGACGCCGATGGCGGCATGTCGCTTCGCGGCGCATGCAGCCCGCCGTCAGCGGGTGGAGTGCCGTGGGATCAGCGGAATTGCCGGACGAGGTGCCTGCCGAATGCCGGGCGATCAATTGAACAACAGATCGAACAGCGTTTTCGCCTTCTTCTTTCCGGTGGCCACCTTCTTCGACGGCGCGGGACCAAAGCCGGAACCGCCGCCGAAGGGCTGGTTCCAGGGCGCCCAGGCGGCGCCGCCCTGCGGGCCGTCGGCGTAGCGGCGCGGCAGTGCCGATGCCCCGGTCGCTGCCATCGGCATGGCACCCGTTCTCAGCTGATACTCGTCGGTGATGCCGTCGATGCTGGCGACCACGACCCGGTTCTGCTCCCAGGTCCATTGGGCGGACTTCGCCCCCTGCTTGTCGGGCTCGATGGTGATGATGCGCGCCTCGTCGATATCGATCAAGGCTGCGAGCTCGACCTGCTCGCCGCCGGCGGGAGAGGCGATATTGCCGCCCCAGTAGCGCAGGACCCCGATGCCCTTGATGGGTGGCTCCTTCACCTCCCACGACAGGATGCGCGGCTTGCCCTCGCCCAGCATCTCGAGCGGTATGGTCAGACGCGGGAGCTTGTCGTTCAGCGCCGCAAAGCGGCCGGCCCGCTCGACGATGCGCCAGCCATCCGGTCCGTCGCCGTCCACGACGCGGTCGCTGTCGACCGCTGCTGCGCCGAGCCGAGCCAGGCTGTCTGCCGCCTCCTTGTAGCCGGGCTTTGCGGAGAGCGCCTTGTTCAGATCCTGGATGGCGCGGGCGGTGTCGCCCTCGGCCTCCGCGATCTCGGCGGCGGCAAACCGCACCTCTGCCTTGTCGGCGCCGAGCCGTTCGGCCGTCTCGAGGTCCTTCAGGGCCACGTCGGTCTGTCCGTTCCGCTTGTAGACGATGGCGCGATAAGCAAAGGCGGTGGCGGAGCGCGGATCGAGCTCGATCGCCTTGGCGAGATCCTGGTAGGCGTCGTCCCATGCCTCGGCCATGCCGTTGGCGAGACCGCGACCCTCGTAGGCCGCCGCGAGCTTGGGATCTAGCTCGAGCGCCTGCGAAAAGTCCTTGAGAGCGGCCTCGACGTTCTTCATGGCGAGGTACGCTTCACCGCGCACGCGGTAGATTTCGGCGTTGCCGGCGTCGAAGGCGGCGGCACGCGATAGATCCTCGATGGCGGCGTCGAACTCCTGCACCTCGAGCTTCGCCTCGGCCCGGTTGCGATAGCCCGATGCGAAGCGCGAGTCGGTATTGACCGCGCGAGTGAAGTCGCGGATGGCGGCGTGAGGGCGCTGCATCTGCAGGTGCGCGCGGCCGCGGCCCGAGAACGGCGCCGGGCTCTGCGGCATCAGCGCAATTGCCTTCGAGTAGTCGCGCACGGCGTCTGCGAGCTGGCCCGACTTGGCGTAGGCCGCGGCGCGGTTGTTGTAAGCGGCCGCGTAGCCCGGCGCGAGCACGATGGCGCGGTCGAAATCCTTGATCGCCTCGCGCGTGAGCCCGAGCGAGAGCAGGAGGTTGCCGCGGTTGTTGTAGATTGCGGCGTATTCGGGGAAGAGCTGGGCGGCCTTGTTGAAGTCGTCGATGGCGAGCTTCACCTGGCCGAGGCGCATGTAGGCGACGGCCCGGTCGTTCAAGAGGTTGGCACGGCGGTCGTTCGTAAGGCCTGTGTCGGCGAGGAGGGGGGTCAGGTTGGCGATGGCGTCCTGAGGCGCGCCGCGGGCAAGGGCCGCGGCAGCAGCATCGGTGCTGGCAGGAGCGGGTTGGACGGCTTGTGCGCCGGCCGGATCCCCCGCGGGCGGCTGGGCGGCGGGCGGCGCGCCTTGGTCCTGTGCCATGGACTGGCTGGCGAAGACGCCGAGCGCCAGGATGGCAAGGAAGGCCGGAGGTTTGATCTGCCGTTGCAACTCGGTCCTCGCGTCGATCGGGTGTTGCCTCTCCCTCTCCGCCGGCAAGGGCAGCGCACGCTGAGAGGGAATGTTTCGGCCAGTGTCCCGACCGCGAGGCTCGTCACATTCTGCGGTAGGCTCTGAACGAACGTCGCGGTCGAACGGACACTAGCAAGACTTTGATCTCGTGTGGCTCAGATTCTGACGTCCGCTCCTGTACTCAGCCGTGAGAATGAAGCGGACGTCAGAATCGCCACACGAGATACGGAGCAGCATCTTAGCGGCCCGAGCCCGGCGGGGCAAAGGCATCGCAAGCGCTTCTCCTCAAGCGGCGCGAAACAGGCGCACCGCCTCGTCGCACTCGAAGAGGTAGAGCAGAAACCGCAATGACTGGCCTCGGGCCGAGGATAAGCCGGGATCCTTGGCGAGGATGAGGCGGGCGTCGTCACGGGCGGCCGCGAGCAACTCAGTGAACCCCGGCACCTCGGCCACCCGGAACTCGGGCATGCCGCTCTGGCGGGCGCCGAGAACCTCACCGCCGCCTCTGAGCTCGAGGTCCTTCTCGGCGATCTCGAAGCCGTCCTCGGTGCGTTCCATCATATCGAGGCGCTCGCGGGCGGTGTTGCCGAGCGGTCCCGCGTAGAGAAGCATGCAGAAGCTCTCGCGGCTGCCGCGGCCGACGCGGCCCCGAAGCTGATGGAGCTGGGCGAGGCCGTAGCGCTCGGCGTGCTCGATGACCATGATGTTGGCGTTGGGCACGTTGACGCCGACCTCGATCACGGTGGTCGCGACCAGCACCTTGAGATCGCCCTTCGAGAAGGCCTCCATGGTGGCGTCCTTCTCGGCCGCTGCCATGGCGCCGTGGATGAGCCCGATCTCGCCGCCGATCGCCTGCTTCAGGTGCGCGTGACGCTCCTCGGCCGCGGCGAGCTCCGATTTTTCGCTGCTTTCGATCAGCGGGCACACCCAGTAGACCTGGGCTCCCTCGGCCAGTTGCGCGCGGATGCGCTCGATCAGGCGCTCGATGCTCTCGATCGGCAGCGTCTTGGTGGTGACGGGCTTCCGGCCCGCTGGCTTCTCGGTCAACTTCGACACGTCGAGGTCGCCGTAATGGGTCATGAGCAGGGTGCGCGGGATGGGTGTCGCGGTCATCACCAGCATGTTGGCCCCGCCGTCGCCGCCCTTGGTCTGCAGCGCAAGGCGCTGATGCACGCCGAATCTGTGCTGCTCGTCGATGACCGCGAACGCGAGGTCGCGGAAGACGACGTCCTCTTGGAACAGGGCGTGGGTGCCGAGCAGGATGTCGATGTCGCCGGCTGCCAGGCGCTCCAGGATGTCGGCGCGCGGCTTGCCTTTCTCGCGTCCAGTGAGGAGGGCAACGCGGAGACCCGCGGCGTCGGCGAACGGCTGGATCGTCTCCAGGTGCTGGCGGGCCAGCACCTCGGTCGGCGCCATCATGGCGGCCTGCGCACCAGCCTCGACCGCGATCGACATGGCCATCAGCGCGACGACCGTCTTGCCGGAGCCGACGTCGCCCTGCAGGAGACGCAGCATGCGCCGCGGTTCGCCCATGTCGGCGGCGATTTCCTTCAGCGCCTGCGTTTGCGAATTGGTGAGAGCGAACGGCAGCGCCGCCACGATTTTGGTGCGGATGCGTCCGTCGCCGCGAACGGGGCGGCCGCGTTGAGCCTTATAGCTCTCGCGCACGAGACCGAGCGCGAGCTGGTTGGCGAGGAGCTCGTCGTAGGCGAGGCGCTGCCAGGGTGCGCCGCCGGGACCGGTATCGGCCGCGTCGGTCGGACGATGGACGCGCAGCACGGCGGCGTGGAAGTCCGGCCAGCCGCGCCTCTTCAACCAGGCCGCGTCCTGCCATTCGGCCGGCGAGGGTGCGCGGTCGGCCACCTGCCGCATGGCCTTGACCAGGACCTTGCTCGACAGGCCCGCGGTCAGCGGGTAGACGGGCTCGAGCATGGGTAGCTCGTCGCGCGCCTCGGGTGCGACGATGTAATCCGGGTGCGCCATCTGCATCGTCTCGCCGTAGCGCTCGATGCGCCCCGAGATGTAGCGCAGCTCGCCCATGGGTAGCTGGCGCTCGACGAAGCTGCGCTCGGCGTGGAAGAACACGAGGTCGATGCGTCCGGTCTCGTCCTCGCAGCGCACCTTGTAAGGCGCCTTGGCGTTGCCCCGCGGCGGCGCGAAGTGCTTCACGACCCTGACCTTGAGCGTGGCGATGGTGCCCGGCACGGCAGCGGCGACGGAGGGCTCCGCGCGGCGGTCGATGACGCCGGTCGGCATGTGCCAGAGCAGGTCGAGCACGCGCGGGGCCGTGATGCCGGGCGGCATGCGCACGGCCTTCTTCAGAAGCACGGCGAGCCGCGGTCCGATGCCCTTCAAGGCCTCGGCGGGTGCGAACAGCGGCAATAGCTCGGGCGGACGCATCGGGTTTCGTGCTGGAACGGACGTGCCCCTCACCCCAACTCTCTGCCCCTGAGGCGAGGGTTAGCGTGCGGGGGTTAGGTCCAGCGGTAATTGCCGTGGTCGGGGGGCAGGATGCAAGGGGCTGCGGGAGCCCATGCACGGCCGCGGCGTTTGCCACGCTGACAGGCGTCCAGCGGGAGGCTATACCCGCTTGGCCGCTGGCGAAGTTCGTTTGCAGCTCAGCGCTTAAGGCGATGCGATGGAACGGAGCGGTTCAACGATGGGTTCCCTGACCGGCAGCATGGCCGACAGCGTCGAGGTTCGCAGAAGGCGCCTCTTGTGGCGAGCCAGCCATCGGGGCACCAAGGAGCTCGACATCGTGATCGGCCGCTACGCCGATGCCCATGTCTCCACCATGGACGAAACAGCGCTCGCCCGTTTCGAACGGTTCCTCGAGCGCGAGGAGCCGGACCTGCAGTCGTGGATCCTCGGTGGCGCGCCGCCGCCCTCAGCCCCCGATCTCGACCTCATTCGCGCCATTCGCCACTTTCACGGATTGGAGTAGCTCTCGAAACCTCGTAGAAGATGAGCCTCTAACCCTAGTGTCCCGACCGCGAGGTTCGTCACATTCTGCGGCACGCTCTGAACGAACGTCGCGGTCGAAAGGACACCAGCAAGCCTCTGATTTAGTGTGGCTCAGAGTCTAAAGTCCGCTTAAGAACCCAGCCGCGAGAATGAAGCGGACTTCAGAATCGCCACACGAGGCCGTGTCCTCAATTCGGATGGTCCATCGATGAGCCAAGAACGAGCGATGGCGCTGTCGAAGCGCTTGACCGATGCCAAGACATCGACTGGCGCCGATGGTGCGTTGATTTTGGCCCCCTGGTTCGTCGCAAGGACGTGCAGACCGGATAGGCTTGCAGCGTTCTTGGTTCTGCCACGGCGCCAAAATCCCTCGCGTCGAATGGCCATCCCAATTGAGTACACGGCCTACCCGTCTCTCTAGGGAGTGGGACCGTGCCGTAGTCGATCCTCGCCCCGGCTCTGACGGCAAACGCCGGCCGGGTTCTCTTTCGCCCTGGTGAGAGGTCTAGGGTGAGGGGGCTTCAAATCTAAATCCCATCCTTCCGCAACACCATCCAGACGATGACCGCCGAAGCCGACAAGAAGCATGACATCCTCCTATCCGGCGTTCCGGAGGGGCTCGACGCACTCGTTCTGGCGCGTCTGGCCGCGGAGGCTCGTCACGGCAACGAGCCAGGCGTGGTCATTCACGTCGCCCGTGACGACCGTCGGCTTGACGCCCTCGAGACCGGGCTCAAGTTCTTTGCGCCGGCGCTGCGCGTCGTCTCGTTTCCGGCCTGGGATACAGTGCCGTACGACCGCGTCGGACCCAATGCCGAGATCGTGGCCCAACGCATCACCGCGCTCGGCAAGCTCGCGCTCTCGGGCCGCAAGGAGCCGACGCTTCTCGTCACCACCGTCAACGCGGTCTTGCAGCGTGTGCCGCCGCGGTCGTTCCTGAAAGCGGCTCTCAAGACGCTTGCCGCCGGGCAGCGACTCGATCGCGGCGAGCTCCTCACCCGGCTCGCGCAAGCTGGCTTCCGCCGCACGGGCAGCGTCATGGAGCCCGGCGAGTACGCTGTGCGCGGCGGCATCGTCGATCTCTATCCGCCGGGCCGCTCCGCGCCCGTCCGACTCGACTTCTTCGGCGACACCATCGAGAGCATCAAGGCCTTCGATGTCGAGACGCAGCGGTCGTTGAAACCGGTGCAGAAGCTGTCGCTGATGCCCGTGTCCGAGGTCGCATTCGGCGACGCCGCGACCGCGCTCTTCAGGAAGCGCTACGTCGAGCTTTTTGGTGGCAATACGGCTGGCGACCCGCTCTACGAGGCCGTCTCCGCCGGCCACACGTACGCCGGCGAGGAGCACTGGCTGCCGCTCTTCCACGACAGGCTCGAGACGCTGTTCGACTACGCGCCGGGTGCGGTCGTCTCCTTCGATCACCAAGCGGACGAGTACGTCCGCTTCCGCTTCGAGCAGATCGCCGAGCACTACAACTCGCGCGTCGAGGGGCTCGAGGAGACGCGCTTCGGCGCGCCGCCCTATAAGCCGATCCCTCCGGAGATGATGTATCTCGACGCCAAGGCGTGGGCGAAGGCGCTGGCAGGCGTGCAGGTCATGCGCATCACGCCCTTCGAGGAGGCCGCGGGCCCCAACGTGCGCTCGCACGGAGGGCGCGCGGCACGCAACTTCGCGCCCGAGCGGCAGAATGCCGATGCCAACGTGTTCGAGGCCGTCGTCGAGCACATAAGGCGACTGCATGAGGAGAAGCGGCGCGTCGTCGTCGCCTCGTGGACAGCGGGCGCTCGCGAGCGTCTCGGCCATCTCCTGAAGGAGCACGGGCTCAAGCAGGCCGAGAACGTCGAGAGCTACGCCGAGGCGCTTGCCCTCCCACCCGCCAAAACCGCGCTTGCCGTGCTCGGTCTCGAGCAGGGGTTCGAGACGCCGGAGATCGCCGTCATCGCCGAGCAGGACATCCTCGGCGACCGGCTGGTGCGGCCGCGCCGCAGGGCGAAGCGGGCCGCTGACGTCTTGACCGAAGCGACGAGCCTCACCGCCGGCGATCTCGTCGTCCACGCCGACCACGGGATCGGCCGCTTCGTCGGGCTCCAGACGATCACCGCGCTTGGCGCACCGCACGACTGCCTCGAGCTTCATTATGCGGGCGGCGACAAGCTTTACCTTCCGGTCGAGAACATCGAGCTTCTGACCCGCTACGGCGCCGACGAAAGCGACGCGCAGCTCGACAGGCTCGGTGGCGTCGCCTGGCAGGCGCGGAAGGCCCGCCTCAAGAAGCGTCTGAAGGAGATCGCCTCCGAGCTCATCAAGATTGCGGCGCTGCGGCAGCTTAAGGAGGCGCCGGCTCTGATACCGGCAACCGTGCCTTACGAGGAGTTCGAGGCTCGATTTCCCTACGAGGAGACGGAGGACCAAGCGGCCTCGATCGACGCCGTGGTCGCCGACCTCGGTTCCGGCAGGCCCATGGATCGCCTCGTTTGCGGCGACGTCGGTTTCGGGAAGACCGAGGTTGCGCTGCGGGCCGCCTTTGTCGTCGCCATGGCGGGCATGCAGGTTGCGGTCGTGGTGCCGACGACGCTGCTCGCGCGCCAGCACTTCAAGACCTTCTCCGAGCGCTTCAAGGGCTTGCCCGTGCGTGTCGCACAGGCCTCGCGCCTCGTCTCGGCCAAGGATCTGACGGAGGTCAAGAAAGGGCTCACGGAGGGTACGGTCGACATCGTCGTCGGCACGCACGCTCTTCTCGGGAAGGGCATCAAGTTCGCGCGTCTCGGTCTTCTCGTCATCGACGAGGAGCAGCACTTCGGCGTCAACCACAAGGAGCGGCTGAAGCAGCTGCGCGAGGACGTGCATGTGCTGACGCTCTCCGCGACGCCGATCCCGCGCACGCTGCAGCTTGCCTTGTCCGGCGTGCGCGAGCTGTCGCTCATCACCACACCGCCCATCGATCGGCTTGCGGTGAGGACCTACATCTCTCCATTCGACCCCGTGATCATCCGAGACGCGCTGAAGCGCGAGCGCGACCGGGGCGGTCAGACCTATTACGTCGTGCCGCGCATCTCCGACCTCGACGATGTCGCGGAATTCCTCGCCGAGGCCGTGCCGCATCTTCGCGTCGCCCGCGCCCATGGCCAGCTGACGCCGACCGAGCTCGAGGACGTGATGGGCGCCTTCTACGAGGGGCGCTACGACGTTCTGCTCTCGACGGCGATCGTCGAATCCGGCCTCGACGTGCCGAACGCCAACACCATCATCGTGCATCGCGCCGACATGTTTGGCCTCGCTCAGCTCTATCAGTTGAGGGGTCGCGTCGGGCGGTCGAAGGTCCGCGCCTACGCCTATCTCACGACGCCGCCCGGCCAGGCCCTCACCGAGGGCGCCGAGAAGCGGCTCAAGGTGCTGCAGTCGCTCGACACGCTTGGCGCCGGCTTCTCGCTCGCCTCCCACGACCTCGACATCCGCGGCGCCGGCAACCTTCTCGGCGAGGAGCAGTCGGGCCACATCCGCGAGGTCGGCTTCGAGCTCTACCAAGCCATGCTCGAGGAGGCGATCTCTGCCATGAAGGGCGGCGACCTGGGCGAAGCGGAGGACAAGTGGAGCCCCGAGATCTCACTCGGCATCTCGGTCCTGATCCCCGAGACCTATGTTGCCGACCTGCAGATCCGGCTCGGCCTATACCGACGGCTTTCCACTCTCGAGACGCGGCCCGACATCGACAGCTTTGCGGCTGAGCTCACCGACCGCTTCGGCGTCATGCCGGAGGAGGTCAGCCACCTTCTCGACGTCATGGAGATCAAGGGGCTCTGCCGCCAGGCCGGTATTGCCAAGGTCGATGCCGGCACGAAGGGTGCGGTCGTCACCTTCCACAATAACGATTTCGCCAATCCTGCGGGGCTCGCACAATTCCTGCAGTCCTCCAAGAGCCTCGCCAAGATGCAGCCCGACCACAAGCTCGTCTTCAAGGGTGACTGGGATCTTCCCGAGAAGCGTTTCCGCGGCGTCAAGGGCCTCGTCACCGTGCTGGCCGAGATTGCGGCCAAGGGGAAGAAGGCAGCGTAGCAGCCTCAATGTCCTGCCGGCGAAGGCGGGAATCAGGGGCCGTTCGATGTGTGCATCGGGCTGCCGCTCCGGGTCCTGGCCTCTTCCTCTGGGCGCGTCCTCGCGCTCGAGGGGCGACCATCCGAAACGGAGGCCCGGCACGGCTTGTGAGCGCGCCGCCCGGCTGAGCTTTGTCCGCGGGCTGGCTTGGTTACGCTTTTACCAGCATCGAGTACGCCGCCCACAGGAGGATCAGCGACAGCGCGATGCGGAGCGCCCAGTCAGGAAGCTTGCCGGTGATGCGCGAGCCGATGAGGATGCCGGGCACGGAGCCTGCGAGCAGGGCCGCGAGCAGCCATAGATCCACGTGCCCCATGCCGGCGTGCCCCATGCCGGCAACCAGGGTCAGGGGCACCGCATGCACGATGTCGGTTCCCACCACGCGCCGCGCCATCAGCGCCGGATAGAGCCCGGTCAGCACCGCAACGCCGATAGCGCCTGCGCCGACCGAGGTCAGCGCCACCATGGCGCCGAGCACGACGCCGAAGAGGGCCGTCGGCAGCGTGCGAGGCGGTGTGTGGAGCGCATTGTGATCGCCCGGCTGGTGGCGACGCAGCCACGGGTTGAGCGAGATGGCGATCGCGCTCACGATCAGCGTGATGCCGAGCACCTTCCTGATGTAGAAGGCGAGCATCGCCGTGTCGGCGTGCGAGTACCAAAGCCACAGGAGCACGGCGGCCGCACCCGGCAGGCTGCCGGCCGCGAGCCAGCCCAGGATCGGCCAGTCGACGTTGCCGAGCCGCTGATGGCGGAAGGCGGCGCTCGCCTTTGTGAGCGAGGCGAAGAGCAGGTCCGTGCCGACGGCGACCGCCGCCGGGAAACCGAATCCGATCAGCATCGGCGTCGTCAGCGAGCCAGCGCCGACGCCCGTGATTCCGATCAGGAAGCCGATCAGGAACCCGCCGGCGACGATGAGAAGGAGATTGCTGGCGATGAGGTCCATCACGGCCTCTCGCGAAGGCCGCACGCGGCGATTGGAGATTGAGCACACGCGGGCGACATCAGATCCACCAGTCAGCCGCCTTCAAGATCGTCCTCAAACTCAACGCCATCACCACGCACCCCACCAGGATCATCAGGACCTTTGGCGGCAAGTTCTTCGCAGACCACGCAGCGAGCGGCGCCGCCGCCACGCCACCGATCAGGAGGCCGGTGATGATCGGCCACAATTCGAGCCCCACCGTAAAGAGGAACGTCGCGGAAATGGTCAACGTGACAAAAAACTCGGCGAGGTTGACGGAGCCGATGGCGTAGCGCGGCGCCGTGCCTTGGCCGAGGAGCGTCGAGGTCACGATCGGTCCCCAGCCACCGCCGCCGACGGCGTCGACGAGACCGCCGACAAAGCCTAAGGGCGCGACGTTGGTCGGCGGATCGTCGACGAACGAGTGCTTCTTGTGCGCGGCCTTGTAGACGATGAACATGCCGAGCAGCAGCAGGTAGCCACTGATGTAGGGCTTCAGCAGGTCGCCGGGCAGGCTCGCCAGCGCATAGGCGCCGATCGCGCCGCCGATCATGCCGGGCACGGCCAGGCGCGAGATGAGGCGCCGGTCGACGTTGCCGAGCTTCCAGTGCGCGAGCCCGGACACGCCGGTCGTGACCGTTTCGGCGGCATGCACGCAGGCGCTCGCCGTTGCCGGCGGCAGGCCGATGCTCAAGAGAAACGAGGTCGACGTTACACCGTAGGCCATGCCGACGGCCCCGTCGACCATCTGCGCGACAAAGCCGACAACGATGTAGAGCAGCAGGTCTTCGTACATTGAGGACGGCTCAAGTCATCCCGAATTCGCGCATTCTGCACAGACTGGAGGGCAAGAGCTAGATCGAATAGTCCGGTGGACTTTCGATCTCGACCGCGACGCCGGCTGCCCTCAGGATGAGCGCAACCTCGTTGGCGCGGCGCCGGATCTCGGGCTCGGCGTCGGGCTTGTCCTTGATGTCGGCGCAAAGGCCCCGCTCGAGGATCGCGCGCGTCAGGAGGAAGACGTTCTCGCCCGCCTTTTGAGCCTCTGCGCTCACGTCGGTGACGATGCCGCCGGCGATCGAGGCGCCCGTGATGGCGTCGACCAGCATGAAGCTTCCGGTCTCGGGAGCGTCTGCAAACGTGTCGACGGCCGCGCCGCGGCCGAGGGCGATGTGGGCGATCGCGATGTCGTTGACGTTGCAGGCCGAGGCCGGCGAGGTCGCAAGCGTCTCGAGATCGAGGAGCGCCCTGATCTCGAGGCTCGACACCGGGATGAGGTCGGTTGCCGTGCGGAGCAGGTAGGCGCCGCGCGGGTCGTAGGCCGTCTCGTTGAGCCACACGAGGCGCGTCTCGAGGCTTCGCGCGACAATCGGCTTTGCGTCGGCGCGGCTGATGACGGCGCCGCGAGCAATGTCGAGGTCGATGTCGAGCTCGATGGCGACCGCCTGGCCCTGGTGCGCCTCCTCGAGGTCGCGATCCATGGTGGCGATGCGCTTCACCCGCGCGCTCTTCCTCGATAGCGCGTCGGTGATCGTCTCGCCGACGCGGATCGAGCCCGAGCTGACGGTGCCGGCGAGCGCACGGAAGTCGTTGCGGACGTCGCGCAGCACCGTCTGGACGGGGAAGCGGAACGGCCCCGTGGCTTCGGTGCCGCGTGACGGCAGCTCCTCGAGATGCTGCAGCAGCGTCGGGCCCTTGTACCAGGGCATTTTGGTGGATCTGGCGGCCACGTTGTCGCCCGACACCGCGGCGACCGGAATGGCGATCGCCTCCCAGAAGCCGAACTTCCAGGAAAGAGTTCGGAAGTCGGCCTCGATGGCGCGGAACGTCTCCTCCGACCAGCCCGCGAGGTCCATCTTGTTGACGGCGAGGATGACGCGCTTGACGCCGACGAGGTCGAGAATGGCCGCATGGCGCCGCGTCTGCTTCTTGATGCCATGGCGGGCGTCGATGAGCATGATGGCGACGTCAGCGTGCGAGGCGCCGGACGCCATGTTGCGCGTGTACTGCTCGTGGCCCGGGCTGTCGATGACGACGAAGCGGCGGTGCGCCGTGTCGAAGTAGCGCCAGGCGATGTCGATGGTGATGCCCTGCTCGCGCTCGGCGACGAGACCGTCCATCAAAAGGCTGAAGTCCGGGTTGCCGCCGTCGACCTTCTTGCCTCGCTGCAAGGTCTCGCGCTGATCGTCGTAGAGGTCGGTGGCGTCCCAAAGGAGGCGGCCAATCAGTGTCGACTTGCCGTCGTCGACCGAGCCGCAGGTCAGGAGCCGCAGCATGCCCGACAACTCTGGCGCGACCTCGGCGATGGTCTCGGCCGCGGACTTCCGGACAGGTGGGGCCGCGGGCTTGGCGGCGGGGGGCGGCGCCGTCTCGCCTTTCACCTTGGCCTTTTTCATCGCAGGCTGTGTGGACATCAGAAGTACCCTTCCTGCTTCTTCTTCTCCATGGCGCCTGCCTGGTCGTGGTCGATGAGGCGGCCCTGGCGCTCGGACGTGCGCGCGCCCAACGTCTCGGCGATGACGCTCTCGAGATCCTCGGCATCGCTTTCGACGGCAGCCGTCAGCGGGTAGCAGCCGAGAGTGCGGAAGCGGATCTTCCGCGTCTCGACCTTCTCGCCCGGCTTCAAGGTGAGCCGCTCGTCGTCCTGCATGATGATCTGGCCGTTGCGGATGACGACCGGGCGCTCCTTTGCCATGTAGAGCGGCACCACGTCGAGCTTCTCGCGCAGGATGTAGCGCCACACGTCGCGCTCGGTCCAGTTCGAGAGCGGGAACACGCGTACCGTCTCGCCGGGGCCGAGGCGTCCGTTCAGGAGCCGCCACATCTCGGGCCGCTGCTTGCGGGGATCCCAGCGGTGGCCCTCGGCGCGGAACGAGAACACGCGCTCCTTGGCGCGGCTCGCTTCCTCGTCGCGGCGGGCGCCGCCGAACGCGGCGTCGAAGCCGTACTTGTCGAGTGCCTGCTTCAGCGGCACCGTCTTCATCACGTCGGTGTAGACGGAGGGCGCAAAATCGATCGGGTTGATACCCTTGGCGAGGCCTTCCTCGTTCGTATGCACGATGAGGTCGAGCTCGAAGTCGGCGGCCGTCTTGTCGCGGAAGGCGATCATGTCGCGGAACTTCCACTTGGTGTCGATGTGCAGGACCGGAAACGGCAGTCGGCCCGGCCAGAAGGCTTTCCGCGCAAGGTGCAGCAGCACCGTCGAGTCCTTGCCGATCGAGTAGAGCAGCACAGGTTTGCGGAACTGCGCCGCGGCCTCGCGGAAGATGTGGATGCTCTCGGCCTCGAGGAGGTCCAGATGTGAGATTGCGGCCGTCATGCTGAAACCTTTGCCTTCGGGCGGTTGTGGAGCCCGCATTCCTTACCGTCGAGGTTCTCCCACCACCAGCGCCCCGCCCGGATGTCCTCGCCGGGACGGACAGCGCGCGTGCAGGGCTGGCAGCCGATGGAGGGGAAGCCTTTGGCGTGGAGCGGGTTCACGGGGATGTCGTGGCGGGCGATGTAGCCTTCGAGGTCGGCGAGCGTCCAGTCGGCAATCGGGTTGATCTTCACGAGCCCGTGGGCCGCGTCCCACTCGGCGAACGGCACGGCGGACCGCTCCTGCGACTGCTCGCGGCGCATCCCGGTCAGCCAGCCCGCAGCCCCCGAGAGGGCGCGGTTCAGCGGCCGCACTTTGCGCACCTCGCAGCAGGCCTTGCGGGCCTCGACCGATTGGCGGAAGCCCATGATGCCGTCGCGGGCGACCAGGGCCTCGACGTCGCCGGCATCGGGGAAGACGACTCGGACCTTGACGCCGTAACGGTGCTCGGACGCCTCGAGCGTCTCCAGCGTCTCGGGGAAGTGACGTCCGGTGTCGAGCGTGAATACGTCGATTGCGGCTCCACTTGCCGCGATGCCATGGAGCATGGCCTGATCTTCGAGGCCAAGGCTCGACGAGAAGGCAATGCGGCCATGGATCGAGGCGACGATTGCCGCCAGGCGCGTCTCGAGGGTCGCAAGAGCGCCAAGCTGCTCGTCGAGTCGCGAGGCGATCTCGGCGTCCGGCGGCGACCCGGTCGATGTCCTGGTCTGCAATTTGGATGCGCGCGGTCGCGCCGTCGGCGGCGACGCCCGGTCGGTCTTGTTCATGGGAACCTCCAGCGGGGCGGACCCTAGAGGAATGGCGTTCCTAAATGAAGGGGGTCTTGGAAATAAAAAAGTATGTGCGCCCTCGCGGCTGCACATAGAAGAAAATATTTGCTCTCGCTGGGGTGATGAAAAACTGTGTCGCCGGGAGGGGACTGCCGCTCCTGGAGCTTGCTGCGGTGCGAGAGGCCGGCCTGTCTGGCCGGCTGCCCGCACTCAGGCAGGCGCGTTGGGCGAGGTCGGGACGATGAGCCCGAGGCGGCGCTGGGCGTTCCAGAGGTGGAGCCCATTGAGGAGCATCAGGCTCACGAGGGTCGCGAGCGCCGTTCCGGTGGCTCCGTAACGGGGGACGAGCAAGTAGTTGAGCACGACATTGACGGCGATTGCCGTGCCGCTGGCAGCAGCGACGGCGCCGACGTGGCCGCTCATGATGAGGAGCGGCAGTCCTGCGAACAGAATGGCCGAGAGCGCATAAGCCAGCATCAGGATGACGAGGGGCAGATGGGCCTCGGCGAAGGAGGAGCCGATGACCGGCACGAGGAGCCCAAAGAGGGCGAGCACGGCCGCCGACACGGCGAGGGTCGCGATCGCTGCGCCTGCTGCCATTCTGGCGAGCAGCCGCCTCAGGTCGCCGAGGCGGCCTTCGGCGTGGTAGCGCGCGATGAGCGGACTCACGACTGCCTGGGTGCTGGTGGCGATCATGAGCGGGAGGGCAGCGAGCTGGGCGGCGAACCGGTAGTGTCCGACGGCCTCCGCGTCTGCCAGCGCGCCGAGCATGAGCACGTCGAGGCGCGTGCTCAAGAGTGTCATGAGGCCGGTTGCGAGGAGGGGCAGGGTACGCGCGAGGTGGCTGGCGTCGAGGGGAGCTTTCTCCCTCCACCACTGGTCGGGTGTGCGCCGCGTGACGAGCCAAACGACGCCGGCGAGCGATAGCACATAGGCGAGGAGGTGGGCGAGGATAGCGGCTTCGGGAGAGGCGCCGGAGCCCACAGCCGCCAGGAGCGCCACCAGGGCGAGGAACACGAGCGGACGGATGAGGCGCTCGGGGAGGTAACTCTCGAGCGGCCGCTCGAAGCCTAACAGCACGGTCTCACCCAGTCTCTGCAACCCGATCGGGACCACGATCGACATCGAGAGGACGATGGCGAGCGTCCCCGCGCTGTCGACGAGGGCCGGAACGGTGAGCGCACCGACGCCGGCAAGAAGGACAGCGGCGGTGAGAGTTGCAGCGAATGCGGTTCGGACGAGGCTGGCGACGGCATGCCACTCGGCCTTCGGGGCGAGGCCTGCGATCTCGCGTACAATCAGCTGAGGAAACCCAAGGCAGGCGACGAGACCCAGGAGGTTGGCCCAGATCATGCCGAGCGAGTAGACGCCGTAGCCGGTGGCGCCGAGGAGGCGGGCGAGCAGGATGGCGGTTGCGAGCGAGATGGCCGTCGAGGCGACCTGAAGCCCGAACGAGCCCGCGGCACCGCGGAAGAGCCGTTCGCCGTGCCCCTCGCCATGCCTGAGGCGCACGAGGTACCGGTGAAGACGGGCCCCTGGTCGTGGGCGTTCGGTCTGGTGGTCGGTGTCCAAAGCGGGTTCGGGGTCCGGCTTGCCACGGCCGAATACGGCTATGCATCGATCCGCCACCCTACGCGCTAGGCCTTAACAGTGCGGAAACCACGGTCTTGCGGGCTGACCGACGCAAACAGCAAAGCGCCAAGCGTGCCGCCCTCGGCACGCCCCCTCGTCCTGCGGGCACGGGGTGGCGGCGTCCGGAGGCGCGATGCGCCTCTGCAGGCCGACCGCCTATCTGCGGCTTTATTCGCAGATCTTGGTGTGCTGGCGCGGAGCCATATCGACGTGGAAGTGATTGCGGTGTGCTGCGTTGGCCTCGGGGCCGAGGGTGGTGCCGAAACGCTGGCAGGCGGCCGCGTGCGCGGCGTGCAGGAAGCGCGAAACGTTGGAAGGAGGCTCAGCCACTGGCGACCTCGGTACAATGGTGACCGGCGGACGTTTCCCGGCCGGCTCCGACTTGGCATCGACAGCCTGACTAGCGGCCTTGCCGGTGTCGGACGTGTTCTTGCCTTTGGACCCTTTGTCCTTCTCCTTCGGGCCGCCAAGTTGGCTCGGTGCCAGGCCAAGGCCCTTCGTTACGTCATCGATGCCACGAGGCATGAGCTCTCTGGGTAGTCCTTCGACGATGCTGCGGCGCGGAACCGGGGCGTCGCCTGAGGCGGTTGCGGCACCGCTCGCCGACGCTGGGCCGGGCCCCTTCCGCCCCTCGTCCGCCGCTCGTTCGGCGGCTGCCTTCTCGGCAGCAGCCTTGATGGCGTCGGCCTTGGCGGCCTCCTTTTCGGCCAGCGCCTTGGCGGCTGCGATCTCTCGCTGCGGCGTCCCCCAGCCTTCGAGCACCATGGCCTGGCTCGCCTTGGCCGTGACGAAACCGCGGATGTCGAGAGCGTTGGCATGGGCGTGCTCGGAGAGCTTGTTGCCCTTGCGGCCGTAGGCGGCGCGGCACGAGTAGTCGCTCATGGTCTCGATCTTGATCACCTCGGACCCGAGATGCTTCCTGGCGAGCGGCTGAACGTCGTTCTTCATCCATAGGGCGAGCATGGCAACCATGTCGCACGTGAGGAGGGCCGGCGGATCGAAGGTGACCTCGGGTTTCTTGCCGATGCTCAAGAGGCGCACTGGGGCCGGCGCGCCGCAGTTGCCTTCGCGGACGGGAGCCTCGGGCATCGTGACGGCGTCGACCAGCTTGAGCTGCGCCGTGCAGCGGGCCTTGGCTTCCTGGATCTCCTCAGGCGTCCAAGCCGGCGGTGGCGCAGGCGGTTTGGTGGCGGTGCCGTTCGCCTCGGGCTTGCCGGTGGCCGGAGCATCACGCCCCGTCAGTGGCACGGTCTTGCCGTCCCGGGGCTGGGGCCCGGCAGGCTTTGCTCCTGGGACGCTCGTATCGGCCTTGGCACCGACGGCTCTCGCCTTGGTGGCGTCCTTGGGCCTTTCAGTAGCAGCTTGTTTCGCCAACGCGCTGGACGCCGCGCCCGTGGCGGTGGTGGCAGCTGCCGGGCTTTCGGAGGGCAGCGGCAGACCCTGCTCGGGCTGCGTCTTTACCGCGCCCGTCCGGTCTTTCGGCTTTTTGATGGGCAACGGCACGTCACCCGCCAGTACTCCTCCGCCGCAAAGGGCCAGGATCGCGACCGCCGTGATCAAGCCGAGCCGCTGCATCGAGGAGGCGAGTTCCTGTGGATCGAGCTGAACGCCGCCTTGACACGCAAGGCGCAAGCGACGGAGCGAATCACCTTGCGAGTGTGTTCCAACGCCTCCGACGTGTATAGCGGCAAAATAAGGCGTCGCAACTTCGCCTCTGCCTTATCGCCATGTTATTGAACTGCTCCAAGCGCTTCTGGTGCGAAGCACTTGTGACCAGGTGGGGGAACGCATGAGCGTGGGGACGTCTCAGGCCGAGAGCGAGATCAGGGTCGCAATCGAGGGCGCCATGGCGCTCGTGACGCTCGATCGCCCGCGGGCCTTGAATGCGCTGACGATCAAGATGCGCGAGGATCTCGTCACGTCCTTCAAGCGCTTCTCGCGTGACCCGCAGATCTATTGCGCCGTCGTGCAGTCGGAGCACCCGAAGGCCTTCTCAGCCGGCTCGGACGTGCGGGAAGTCCTTGCAATCGCGCGCGAGGACAAGGCCGCGGCGAGACGGGCTTTCCGCGACGAGTACGCATTGAACTGGCACCACGAGTGCTTCTCGAAGCCGACCATCTCGCTCATTAACGGCATCGTCATGGGCGGCGGGGTCGGCATCTCGCTCTACGGCACGCACCGGGTTGCGGGCGAGGGCTACCGGTTTGCCATGCCCGAGACCAGGATCGGGCTCTTCCCCGACGTCGGCATCTGTCATGCTTTCGCGCGCATGCCGGCAGAGATAGGGGTCTATCTCGGCCTCACCGGCGCTATGGTCGGCGCCGCCGACGCCTATCGGCTCGGGCTCGTCACGCACGTTATCCCGGGCGACGCATTCGCGGACATCAAGCGTGAGCTTGCCGATGTGCAGCCGGTCGATACGGTGCTCGACAGCCGCCATGTCGAGCCCGATGGCCCTGGCGAGCTCGCGGCCCGGACCGGCACCATCGCGACCTGCTTCAGCGCGCCGACAGTTTCCGAGATCGTGCGCCGACTCGAGACCGTCGGTGGTCCCGACGTCGATTGGGCACGCGCCACCGCCGCGGATTTGAGGACGCGATCGCCGATGTCGCTCGCCGTCACGCTAGAGTACATCCGCCGCGCCAAGGCGATGGATCTCAAGGAGGTGCTCGAGACGGACTACCGTATCGCCTGCCGCTGCCTCGACGGTCACGACTTTGCGGAGGGCGTACGCGCAGCGCTCGTCGACAAGGACAATGCGCCCGCCTGGCGACCCGGGCGCATAGAGGAGGTTACCGCCGAGATGGTCGAGGACTACTTCAAGCCGCTCGGCGAGGGCGAGCTCGTGCTGGCGACGAGAGCGGAGATGCAGGCGCTACGGGCCTGACTTCGTTGCCACGTTTTACTGCCGATGGTTAATATTCTGTCGGGTAGTCTATTGCCGAAGTCCTAACTTGAACATTGTCTTGCAACCCCAGATGGCAAATCGGCCTAGCCTGCACGGACTTCAACAGGCAAGCGGCTATGGCTCTGTAACCCACTGTGTTGGCAGATATAAACTTCGATTCTCGACACGATCGAATGTCGTCGCGTGGCGGGGGGCATGCTACTTTTGGTGGCCGATGCTTACCGATCCGTTCTCTGGAGGAGCCATTACTATTCTTTTACTATGCCTATTCAGGTAACTTTTATCGTTCTGCCTTAGCTTGAACTCAACCCGGAACACCGGGAAAGCACAAATAGCGCGTCAAACAGGGTAAGAGGCAGTAATGAGCGTTGCGTACGACGTGGCGCGCCAGAGGGCGCCCGCAGCAGCAGTGGAGCCGGGACGCTCCGAGTATCTCCAATCGCTGCGCCTCATCGAGCGGCTGCACCGTCTGCTCCTCGATGTGATCAAGGACGAGTTCGACCGTCAGGGTGGCTCCGATCTCAACAGTGTGCAGGCCTTTCTGCTCTACAACATCGGCGAGAGCGAGCTCACTGCCGGCGAGCTCAAGAGTCGCGGCTACTATCTGGGCTCGAACGTCTCGTACAACCTGAAGAAGCTCGTGGATATGGGCTATATCCACTACAAGAAGAGCGACACCGACCGGCGCAGCGTTCGCGTTTCGTTGTCCCAGAAGGGGCTCGATGCGTGCAAGGTCGTACAGAAGCTCTATCAGCGTCAGCTGGGATCGATCGAGGCCGTCGGTGAGATCTCGAACGACGACTTCCGGGGGCTCAACAAGGCGCTGATGCGTCTCGAGCGCTTCTGGTCCGATCAGATCCGCTACCGGCTGTAACCATCGAAATCCGTGCCTGGCCGCCGTAGCCCAAGGTTGGGGAGCCAGGGGCGCATAAAGAGAGTGGGGATGGCGGGCATCGGGGGATGCCTAGCGGGGATCTCCAACAGGAAGGCCGTGGCGCAAGCCGCGGCCTTCTTTCTTTTGTCAAAACTTGAGCTTATCTGTGGTTATGCCGCACCGGGGGCGGCCAGTTGGCGCGTTGGCCGGCAATCGGAGCTTTCCACGGCACGCATTTGGCGGCACACCGCGATGGCGGCCGGTGCTGCCGGGACAGAGGCGAGATTCGAGATACGGGTCGGACGATGGAGGGCGCGAGGGTGACGGCAAAGCTGGCAAGGCTCGTGGCAGCGGCGGTCGCCCTTGCGGCCATATCCGCGGCACCAGCCGCCGCCCAGGTCGATTTTGGGATCCAGTTCGGCCCCGTCGGCGACGGTCCGGGGTCGTCGCGCACGGACCGCAGCTTCGTCAAGGAGTGGGAGGGTAATCCGCCGCCGGGGTTCCCGACCCTTTCGGCTGCCAACATCGAGGCCACGAAGCGGGCCATCGAGCGCTACGCGCGCATCGTCGAGGCCGGCGGCTGGCCACTCGTGCCCGAGGTCCAGATGCGAGCGGGAGAAAGCAACCCCGCCGTGCCGTTCCTGCGTCAGCGCCTCCTTGCGTCCGGGGACCTCGAGGATGCCTCGGCCGAAAGCACGGCGTTCGACCTTGCGCTCGAAAAGGCCGTGATGCGCTTCCAGGCCTCGAACGGGCTGACGCCGACCGGCGTCGTCGACAGGCGCACACTTCCCGCATTGAACGTGCCGGCCGACGCCCGCCTCGCACAGCTCAAGAAGAATTTGCCGCGACTGGCGGAATTCGCGGGCCTCGGCAAGCAACGGTACGTGGTCGTCAACATCCCCGCCGCCCAGGTCGAGGCTATCGAGGGCAATCAGGTGGTGGCCCGCTACACCGGCGTCGTCGGCAAGCCGGACCGTCCGACGCCGCTTCTGCGATCGACCATCTCCGATCTCAACTTCAACCCGGTGTGGCGCCTGCCGCCGACCGTCATCAACAAGGATCTCATCCCGCGCGGGCAGGAGATGCAGGCCGCGGGCCAGAGCGTGCTCGAGAAGTTCCATATCGATGCGTACGCGAACGGCAAGAAGGTCGATCCCGCGACCATCGACTGGAACTCCAATCAGCCCAAGAGCCTCACCTACAGCCAGCAGCCCGGCAAGGACAACCCGCTCGGGTTCCTCAAGATCAACTTCGCCTCGTCGGAGTCGGTCTACATGCACGACACGCCGTCGGAGGGGCTTTTCGGGCGCAACTTCCGCGCCGCCAGCTCGGGCTGCATCCGCGTCAACAACATCGAGCACCTGGCCGCGTGGCTCCTGCGCGACAACGGCATCAGCGAAGATGCGATCGCGAGCCTCAAGGGCAGCGGCAAGCGGCTCGACGTCCGCTTGAAAAAGCCGGTGCAGCTCTACTTCGTCTACATCACGGCCTGGGCGACCGAGGACGGCGTCATCCAGTTTCGCCGCGACCTCTACAGCAAGGACGGGGCTGGGGAGCTCGCGACGAACTACTGAGATGGATGCCGCCGTGCCTCTTGCTGCGTCGGCTCGGGGGCGATGGCATGCAGCGGCCCCCGTCTGCGAGCCGCGGCTTGCGACCTTGCGCTCGAGAGCTGCCTTTGTGCGCTGCAGCAGGATCCCAGTCAGCACAGGAGTTGCCGACGGGTGCGACCTGCGGCCAAGTCGCCCACGGGTCGGCGACCCCGCCCGAACCTTGACTTTGATCATTCTCGGGCCACGAAGTTCGTTTACCCCATTGACCGTCGGGTCGATCCAGCGGTCTGTTGACCGCCGCGACAAAGTAACGATTGATCCCAGGGGCGAGCCGGGGAATCTTGCTGCAAAAATAGGCTATAATCACAACAGCCCGCCGAGGAAAACGCACCGATGAACTATGCGGACCATTTCAAGGCAGCCCTCGATAGCATCCGCCGTGAGGGCCGCTACCGGGTGTTCGCGGACATCAAGCGCCGGCGCGGCGCCTTTCCGACCGCTGATCGCTTCATCGATGCCGATCAGCGCCAGATCACGGTCTGGTGCTCGAACGACTATCTCGGCATGGGCCAGCATCCGAAGGTGATTGCCGCCATGCACGAGGCGCTCGACACCGTCGGCGCCGGCTCCGGCGGCACCCGCAACATCTCCGGCACCACGCACTATCACGTCGAGCTCGAAGCCGAGATCGCCGATCTCCACGGCAAAGAGGCGGCGCTCCTCTTCACCTCGGCCTACGTCGCCAACGAGGCGACGCTCTCCACGCTGCAGAAGCTCTTGCCCGGCTGCGTCGTGTTCTCGGACGAGAAGAATCACGCCTCGATGATCGAGGGCATCCGCCATGGCAACGGCCAGAAGCGGATCTTCCGCCACAACGACGTCGCCGACCTCGAGGCCAAGCTCAAGGAATACCCTCGCGAGACGCCTAAGATCATCGCCTTCGAAAGCGTCTACTCGATGGACGGGCACATCGCGCCCATCGCTGCCATCTGCGATCTCGCCGACAAGTACAACGCCATGACCTACCTCGACGAGGTGCATGCGGTCGGCCTGTACGGACCCCGCGGTGGCGGCATCGCCGAGCGTGATGGTCAGATGCACCGTCTCTCCATCATCAACGGCACGCTGGCCAAGGGGTTCGGGGTTATGGGCGGCTACATCGCCGGCGACCGCGATCTCGTGGACGCGATTCGCTGCTACGCTCCCGGCTTCATCTTCTCCACCTCGCTTGCTCCCGTCATCGCTGCCGGTGCTCTCGCCTCCATGCGGCACCTGAAGTCGAGCAGCGTCGAGCGCGAGCGCCATCAGGAGCGCGCCCGGACACTGAAAGCGCGCCTCAAGGAGATCGGCATCCCGGTCTGCGAGAATCCGAGTCACATCGTGCCGGTCATGGTTGGTGACCCGGTGCATTGCAAGGCGGTCACGGACACCCTTCTCGATCGCTATGGCATCTATGCCCAGCCGATCAACTATCCGACCGTCCCGAAAGGGACCGAGCGTATCCGCCTTACGCCATCGCCTCAGCATACCGACGAGCAGATGGACGCCCTCGTCGCTGCCCTCACGGAGCTGTGGCAGGCTTGCCCCGTCTCGCAGGGCAAGACCGTTCGGCTGGCGGCGGAATAGTCGATCTCCGAGAAAGAGAACGTACGGCGTCCGGTGCGCAAAGCCCGGGCGCCGTTTTCGCATTGCGATGGGACGCGAAGGCTCCAGCTCGCCTTTGACGGCAGTGCAGCAGCAAAGCCCCGACGCCGTCCGAGGGTGGATCGCCCGCGCCTCTGAGTTGGTGTCCAGGCGGGCCCGTCCATTGTGGCGATGCGGGGCCTACCCGCGTGGGTGAGGCCGGTCATTTCTCTGCGTAGCTGCGTCGCGGGCTGCCACAGTTCCTTGTTCGTTGCACTTGGACCATGGTATGGGGCGCCTTCAAAAATTAAGCACGTACCTGGGTCGCTAAGCGTCCCCGGATCCGTTCGACCCAGCCGAGGAAACCCCCGAGGAACCCATGTCAAGCTCGACCCAGACCTTCTTCAAGGCCCACGTCCAGGATACCGATCCCGAGGTCGCGAGGGCGATCGATCAGGAGCTCGGCCGCCAGCAGTACGAGATCGAGCTCATCGCGTCCGAGAACATCGTCTCGCGCGCCGTGCTCGATGCGGCAGGCAGCGTGCTCACCAACAAGTACGCTGAGGGCTATCCCGGCAAGCGCTACTACGGCGGCTGCCAGTACGTCGACGTGGTCGAGGACCTCGCCATCAACCGCGCTAAGCAGATCTTCGGCTGCGGCTTCGCCAACGTGCAGCCGAACTCGGGCTCGCAGGCGAACCAGGGCGTATTCAATGCTCTCGCCAAGCCCGGCGACACCATCCTCGGCCTCAACCTCGCCCACGGCGGCCATCTCACCCACGGCGCCACCGTGAACCAGTCTGGCAAGTGGTTCCGCGCCGTTCACTATCAGGTCGAGCCCGACACGCACCGCGTCGACATGAACAAGGTGCGCGAGATCGCCAAGGCCGAGAAGCCGCGCATCATCATCGCCGGCGGCTCGGCCTATCCGCGCCAGTTCGACTTCGCCGCCTTCCGCTCGGTCGCGGACGAGGTCGGCGCCCACCTCATGGTCGACATGGCCCACTTCGCCGGCCTCGTCGCCGCCGGTGAGCACCCTTCGCCCTTCCCGCACGCCCACGTCGTCACCACGACGACGCACAAGACGCTGCGCGGTCCGCGCGGAGGCATGATCCTCACCAATGACGAGGAGATCGCGAAGAAGATCAACTCCGCGATCTTCCCGGGCATCCAGGGTGGTCCGCTGATGCACGTCATAGCCGGCAAGGCCGTTGCCTTCGGTGAGATCCTGAAGCCCGAGTTCAAGGCCTACGCCAAGCAGGTCATCGCCAACGCCAAGGCCATGGGCGAGGTGCTCGTCAACGACGGCTTCGCCCTCGTCTCGGGTGGCACGGATACCCACCTCATCCTGCTGGACCTGCGTCCCAAGAAGCTCACCGGCAACATCTCCGAGAAGTCGCTCGGGCGCGCCCACATCACTTGCAACAAGAACGGCGTTCCGTTCGACCCCGAGAAGCCGATGGTCACCTCGGGCATCCGTCTTGGCGCCCCGGCCGGCACCACGCGCGGTTTCGGCGAAGCCGAGTTCCGCCAGATCGGGCGCATGATCGCCGAGGTGCTCGACGGTCTCGCGAAGAACGGCGAGGCCGGCAACGGCGCCGTCGAGGCCAAGGTCAAGGCCGAGGCCACCGAGCTCTGCAAGCGCTTCCCGATCTACTGATCGGACCGCACGTTCCGACATGCAAGGCGCCGGGTCTCGTACCCGGCGCTTTCGTTTCGTCTCGGGCCGATGGCCTCACTCATGTCGCGGCGATCCGTTCGGCCCACGCGTCGCGGTTGTTGACGACGAAGCGCTCGGCCGTGCCGGTCGAGAGCTTGACGAGGAGCCCGTTCGGTACGACCCCGAGCGTACGGCAGGGCATCGCCGAAGGCCTTTGAGCACGATGGTCTCGCCGGGCGCGAGCGGAATGTCGGCCATGGCGATCAGCGGCTGCCACGTCATGACGAGCCCGATCAGGAGGGCGAACAGCGCGCCCGCGAAGGTCGAGAACATGAGCGTTGCCGCCAGCTCGGCCGGATCGTCCGGCGGTAGCCAGCCAAAGAACCACGACATGCCAAGGCCGTATAGAAGGCCGAATGCGATACCGGCAATGCCGGCGTTTCTCCAGACTTGGGATTGCTCCATGCGTGTCCTCCCGGCATATGACTATGCCGATCGGAATAGGACTGCGACGGGCTCGAGGCAGTCACTCGCGGAACAAGGTAGCCCTCCAGCCGGTCTAGATGGCCGACGCGATGCCGACACCGGCGATGAGCGCGATCAGCAGGCCGGCGGCGCCCT
>JAGVSR010000169.1 GCA_019137195.1 Alphaproteobacteria bacterium | reverse complement strand
GGATAGGTGCCGTAGCAGCCGGGCGCCGGCAGCTCGACCGACGACTTCTTGGCGATGTTGGTGACGGTGATAGAGGTCGCGGGCGTCGCGTTCTGGATGAAGAGGAGCTTGCCGTCGGACGAGCCCTGCATCAGCGGGCGATACTGGATCGGCATGACGCGCTTCAACGGGATCGGGAACTCGTCGACGATCTGCAGCGTGTTGGCGTCATAGACGGTGACGACGTCGGCGCGGTTGCCGCGGGTCAGGCGGTCATAGAAGGTCGAGGCGATGTAGATCTTGTCGGACTTGGGCGGCTGGTAGAAGAGACCGAGGAAGCCGAGCTCGAGCATCCCCTTGAGCTCCAGCTTGTCGCCATCCAGGATCCAGACCTTGCCGTCGGCCACGTGGAAGATGGTGAGGTCGATGAGGTAGACCCGCTGCATGTCGGCGGGAATCGTAGTGACGGTGAGCTTCTCAGGCGCGATGTCCTCCGCGAAGGATGGTGTCATCGTCGCCAGCAAGGCCGTGGCGCCTAGAAGGAGACCGGAAAAGCGCATGGTTCTCTCCCATTTTCTGCAAGCTGACCGCGAGCCTAATACAACGTGCGGGAAGCTGGCTATCGGTTTCGTGTGATCTACTACTTCTGCAGGACGCACAACGGATGTGCGTCCGCTATCGCGTCTCGCGCTGCAACAAGCGTGTGCAATCGCCATTGCGGATTGCCCGCAAAGCGAGCGCACCGCCACCGGCTCTCGCGCCAAGCTGGCTGCGGGCCGGCGCGTAATCGGACAGCAGCAAGGTCCACAGCTGCAGCACGGCGGCCTGCACGCGGTTCTTGACGCCGAGCTTCTTGAAGATGCGGCTGGCGTGAACCTTGGTGGTGGTGACCTCGATGCCAAGCGCCTTGCAGATGTCCTTGTTGCAGGCGCCGCGCACGATGAAATCGAGGATCGTTCGCTCTTGCGGCGTGAGGGTGGATATGCGCGCCTTGAGGTCGCTCGGCGGGGCCGCCATCAACCGGGCGAGAAAGTCGTCGTCTGAACCGGCCATGCGCGGCTGCGGTGCAACGCTGTCACTGATAGTGCCGTCTTGCCGTCTCACGCCGCGCTCCCCCCATACGAAAAAAGAAACGAACGTTTGTTCGTATAATCTCATGCGTGAGTCAAGATTGATTGTCGTTGAAACGCAAGGCTTCGGGCAACATTCGTTCCTGCACTGCAGCAAGCCGCCATTGAGCGTGCCTCGCATTTCGGCAGTGCAGCGCAATTGTTGGCAGCGCGGGTCAGGCCACGGTGCGGGCGCGCGCCTTGACCGGCAGCGGCGCCGGGCTCACGCGGGCTTCGGCGCTGCGATCGTAGACGGCGCCCTGCACCATCTCGACGAAGATGGCGGCCAGCTCCTTCTTCGAAAGGCGCCCCTTCGGATTGTACCAATTCAAGATGCCCGCCAGCATGGCCAGGATGCCGTAGGCGGCAGCCTGATGGTCGGTAATGGTGAACAGGCCCGCGGCGGAACCCTCGCGCAGGATGGCGATGAGCTTCGTCTCGTACGCCTTCCTCATGGCGACGATGACCTCGAAGTTCCTCGGCTCGAGGCTGCGGAGTTCGGAATACGACATGAAGACTTCACGCTTCCTGTCGATGTGATAGGCGACGTGGAACTCGACCAGCGCGATGAGGCGCTCGGAAGCACCGGTGATGCCGTCAAGCGCGCGGTCGGCATGATCGAGGAGATCTTGCATGTGATCGCGAACGAGCAGGAACAGCAGATCCTGCTTGGTCGCGATGTGATTGTAGAGCGAGCCCTGGCTCATGCCGATTTCGGACGCGAGCTGGCGCAGCGACATGGCCTCGTAGCCGCGCTCGTAAATCAGGCGCAGGCCCGCCCGGCGGATCGCCTCGAGCGTTGCTGGACCTGAGGAGCCGAGTGTTCTAGCCATTTCTGCATCCTCGACGGCGCAAAAAAGAGCGCCGTGCCTATTGGGTGACCATACGCCCGCGCCGACCGACATCCAAGACGCTTTGCAGGTTATGTTGGACAAGCCTGCGATCAGCTTGCGAGGTCAGGCAGGTTCTTGAACAGGTCGAGTGCCTCCGGATTGGCGAGTGCGTGGGCGTTCTTTACCGGGCGCCCATGCACAACGTCGCGCACGGCGGCCTCCGTAATCTTGCCGGACTTGGTGCGCGGCACATCCTTAACGGGGATGATCCTCGCGGGCACGTGGCGCGGGGTGCAACTCGTGCGAATCTCGCGCGCGATCCGGGCTGCAAGATCCTCGTCGAATGTTACGCCCGGGGCGGGCACCACGAACAGCACGACCCGGACGTCGCCTTGCCAGTCCTGGCCGACGACGACCGCATCGAGGATCTCCCTGAACTTCTCGACCTGGCGATAGATTTCAGCGGTGCCGATGCGCACACCGCCGGGGTTGAGTGTCGTATCCGAGCGACCGTGTATGACGAAACCCCCGGACGCCGTGACCTCGGCGTAGTCGCCGTGGTGCCAGACGTTGGGGTAGGCTTCGAAATAGGCCGCACGGTACTTTCGTCCCTCCGGGTCGTTCCAGAACCCGATCGGCATCGACGGGAACGGCGCCTTGCAGACGAGCTCACCCTTTTCGCAGCGCACGGGGCGCCCGGCGTCGTCCACGACTTCGACGGCCATGCCGAGGGCTGCAGCCTGTATCTCGCCGCGACGTACGGGGCCAATTGGATTGCCGATGACGAAGCAGCCGAGGATGTCGGTGCCGCCCGAGATCGAGGCGAGATGGCAATCGGCCTTGATGTCTCGGTAGACGTAGTCGAACGCCTCCGCCGCGAGCGGCGAGCCGGTCGATGTGATGGTCCTTAGGCTTGCGAGGTCGTGTGTGCGGGCGGGTGCATAACCCTTCTTCGAGAGGGCATCGATATACTTTGCCGACGTGCCGAAAAGAGTCGCGCGTTCGGCGGCGGCATAGTCGAGGAGCACGTTGCCGTCGGGATGGAACGGTGAGCCGTCGTAGAGGAGGAGGGTGGCGCCGCAGGCGAGTCCCGCGACGAGCCAGTTCCACATCATCCAGCTGCAGGTCGTGAAATAGAAGATGCGGTCGCCGGACTTCACGTCGCAATGGAGCGAGTGCTCGGAGACCTGCTTCAGGAGCGTGCCACCGGCGCCGTGGACGATGCACTTGGGCACACCGGTGGTGCCGGAGCTGAACATGATGACAAGCGGGTGGTTGAACGGCAGCTGCTCGAAGCGAATTGGTCCCGGGACGGGGCCCGACAGGAAGTCGTCCCACAGCGTCGCCGCCTTGAAGCCCGACACGTCCGGGGCAGGGCCGGCATAGGGAATGACGACGATCGTCTCGACCGTCGGCAACATAGTCTCGAGTCTGGAGAGCTTCGGAATGCAGTCGTGCGTCTTGCCGCCGTAATGATAGCCGTCGACGGCGACGAGAATGCGCGGCTCGATCTGGCCGAAACGGTCGACGACGCCCTCGGGACCGAAATCGGGCGAGCACGAGCACCAGGTGGCCCCGACGGCTGCGGACCCCAGCAGCGCAACGACGGCCTCGGGCATGTTGGCCACGAAGCCCGCGACGCGGTCGCCGGGTCTGATGCCGTGAGCGCGGAGCGCGCGGGCGAAGCGGGCGACGGCATCGTTGAACGCGGACCACGACAGTCGTTTTGCGACCTTGTCCTCGCCGCGGAAGACGATCGCATCGGTGTCGCCGCTTCGTGTCAGCAGGTTCTCGGCGAAGTTCAATCGCGCGTCGGGGAAGAAGCAGGCGCCCGGCATCTTGTCGCCGTCGGCAAGCACGCGCTCGCCCCAGGACGCCGCCTTGAGGCCGGCGAACGCGACGAGGCTCTGCCAGAACTCCTCGGGCTTTGTGACGGACCAGGCGTGAAGCTCGTCATAGGTTCTTGCGCCGTGCTGCCATCGCGCGTCCGACTGCGCCATGAATGCGGTGAGATTGGAGCTTGCGACGCGTTCCGCTGTCGGCGTCCAGAGGACGGTGGCCTTTGTGTCCGAGTTCTGCAATGGGTCGTTCATTCAAGGCTATCCCGTTCGATTCCCAGCCCCTTGGGGCATCGGGCCAGGGGTTGGGGGACCCCCGCACTTCCACGTCAGCGCGTCATCCTACGCCAACTCGGTCCGTTCAACGGTCACGTTACCCACCCCGGTTTCCGTTTCTCGAAGAAGGCGCTGATGCCTTCCTGCGCCTCCGGCGTCTCCCAGGTGTCGGCGAGGTGGCGGATGGTGTCATCGATGACCGTATCGTCGATCCGGTTTGTGAGCTTGCGCGCGAGCCGTTTGGCTGCGGTCACGGCGGCAGGCGCGGCGGCGAGGTAGGCGCGCGTCTCGGTGTCGATGCCAGATTGAAGCTGATCGGGCGCAACGACCGCGCCGACGAGACCCAGGCGCTCGGCTTCGTCCGCGCCGAAGATCCGGGCCGACATGAATACGCGCCGCGTCGCGCCTTCGCCGAGGCGGGCCGTCACGTAGGGGCTGATGGTCGCGGGGATGAGGCCAAGGCGCGTCTCGGTGAGCCCGAACTTCGCAGTGCTCGAGGCTATCGCGTTGTCGGCGACCGCGACCATGCCGACGCCGCCGCCGTAGGCCGCGCCGTTGACGGCAGCGATGACGGGCTTCGGAAGGTCGTTGAGCGCGCGCAGCATGTTGGCGAGCGCCCGCGCCTCCTGTATGCGCTCCTCGCGGGTGGCTTTGAACTGGGACCGCATCCAGTCGAGGTCACCACCCGCGCAGAAGCTCTCACCCTCGCCGGTCAGAACGACAACGCGGACGTCGCTGGCCGCACCGAGCTCGGCTGCTGCGCGAGTGAGCTCAGCAATCATCTCTGCGTTCAAGGCGTTATGCTTCTGCGGGCGCGCGAGGCTCAGCGTTGTGATCCCTTTTGCACCCGTCGAGATGCGGATGGTGGAATAGCTCATGCGGCGGTCCTCAAAGATCTGGCGAAGCGCGCGGCCTCGTCGAGGCGGACAAGGTCGAGGCCCGTCGTGAAGCCGCGTTGTTCCATGAGCTTGGCAACGGAGACCGTGTCGACGTTGCCGGGCGCGCCGGGGGCATAGGGGCAGCCTCCAAGGCCTCCAACCGAGGAGTCGAAGGTGCGGAGCCCATGCGCGAGGCAGACATCGATGTTGTCGAGGGCGCGGCCGTGGGTGTCGTGGAAGTGACCGGCGAGCTGCCCCGCCGGGATGACGTCGAGCACGGCTGCAAGCATTGCCGCGACGGTCTCGGGCGTACCGGCGCCGATGGTATCGCCGAGCGAGAGCTCGTAGCATCCAATGGCGAGAAGGCGCTCGGCCACGCTCGCGACGGCGGATGGAGAGGTCGGACCGTCGTAGGGACAGCGAACAACGCAGGAGACGTAGCCGCGGACCGGCATGCCGTCGGCTCTGGCCGCAGTCAACACTGGCTCGAAGCGCTGGATGCTCTCGGCGATCGAGCAGTTGATGTTCTTGTGGCTGAAGCCCTCGGAGGCCGATGCGAACACCGCCACCTCGCTCGCTCGTGCGTCCCGTGCAGCCTCGTAACCCTTGAGGTTCGGCGTCAGCACAGCGTAGGCAATGCCGGGCCTGCGTGTGATTCCGGCCATGACCTCGGCCGCGTCCGCCATCTGCGGCACGGCTCTTGGCGACACGAAGCTCGTCACCTCGATCTTCTGGAATCCGCAATCGGAGAGGAGATCGACAAGTCGGATCTTGTCGCCGGCCGGGATCAGCCGGCGCTCGTTCTGGAGCCCGTCCCGCGGTCCCATCTCGAAGATGGTGACGGCCTCAGGCATGCTCGGCCTCGAGTGCCAAGAGATTGGCGCCGTTCTCGACGTGATCGCCGGGCCTGACCCAGATCTCGGCAACAGTGCCGTCGCGTGGGGCGACGAGCGTGTGCTCCATCTTCATGGCCTCGACGACGATCAAGGGCTCGCCCTTCACCACTTTGGCGCCGATCTCTGTCGACACGATCTTGACGTGGCCAGGCATCGGGGAGACGAGCCGATCACCGCCCGTCTCGTCGCCCTCGTCGTCCTCTTGAAGTCGATCCGGCAGCACGAACGTGAATGAGCGGCCGTCGAAGTGGACGGTGAGGTTATTCGAGTGTTCGATGAGCTTCGCCGACGCAATGCGTCCGCCGATTCTGAGCCGCATGTCCTCGGCGCCAGCGGCCAGTATCTCGAGCGTGAGCGGCCCCGTCGGCCCGTGGACCACGAATACGTTGCGGGGCTTGCCCATCACGCGCATGTCGAGGTGCTTGTGGTTCCACTCGAGAAGGGCGAACTGGCGCGAGTCGGTCCAATGCCGCCAGCCGACGAGCGAACCCCACGGGTCGACGTCGGTCCGGGGCCGCGTGATGCCGAGGGTGGCGACCGCGGCGATAGCCTGTACCTCGGGCGGCGGCTCGAGCTGTCGGACGAGACTCTCGAGGTCGCGGGCAATGAGGCCGGTGTCGACGTCGCCAGACTTGAAGCTGTCGTTGTCGCAGAGGGCCAGGAGGAATGGGACGTTGGTAACGGTGCCGACGATCTGGCAGCGCTCGAGGGCCTTCGCGAACTTGTTGAGAGCGGCCTTGCGTGTCGGCCCGTGGACGATCAGCTTGGCGATCATCGGGTCGTAGTAGGGCGTGATGGTATCGCCCTCGCGCACGCCCGATTCGATGCGGGCCTCGTCGGTCGGGAGGTAGAGGTGCTCGAGCGTCCCGGTCGCGGGCAAGAAGCCTTTGGCCGCGTCCTCGGAGTAGATGCGCGCCTCGAACGCCCAACCGTCGATCTTCAAGTCGTCCTGCCTCAGCGGCAGCGGCTCGCCGGCCGCGACGCGGAGCTGCCACTCGACGAGGTCCTGGCCGGTGATGGCCTCGGTGACGGGGTGCTCGACCTGGAGTCGTGTGTTCATCTCCATGAAGTAGAAGGCGTCGGGACGCAGTCCGTCGGATACCTCGGCGATGAACTCGACGGTGCCGGCGCCCGTGTAGCCGATGGCCTTTGCCGCCTTCACCGCGACCTCACCCATCCTCTTGCGCATTTCGGGCATCATGCCGGGGGCGGGCGCTTCCTCGATCACCTTCTGATGGCGGCGCTGCAGCGAGCAGTCGCGCTCGAAGAGATGTACGACGTTGCCGTGGGTGTCGCCGAACACCTGGATCTCGATGTGGCGTGGCTTGGCCATATAGCGCTCGACGAGGCAGCGGTCGTCGCCGAACGAGGCTGCTGCCTCGCGCTTGGCACTTTCTAGGGCCGCCTTGAAGTCCTTGGGGTCGTCGACACGGCGCATGCCTTTGCCGCCGCCGCCCGCGCGCGCCTTGATGAGGACCGGGTAGCCGATCTTGTCGGCCTGCCTTGAGAGGAAGTCGGCGTCCTGTTTGTCGCCGTGGTAGCCCGGCACGACGGGCACTCCCGACTTCTCCATCAGCGCTTTGGCAGCGTCCTTCAAGCCCATCGCGCGCATAGCTGCGGCCGGCGGGCCGATGAACACCATGCCGGCTTTCTCGACCGCCTCGACGAAGCTCGGGTTCTCGGACAGGAACCCGAAGCCAGGATGCACGGCTTCGGCGCCGCTCGCGCGGCCGACCTCGACGATGCGGTCGATGCGCAAGTAGCTCTCGGCCGAGGGCGCGGCGCCAACGTGATAGGCCTCGTCGGCCATGGAGACGTGGAGCGCGCTCGCATCCGCATCCGAGTAGATGGCGACCGTGCGGATGCCGAGCCGCTTTGCGGTGCGCATGACCCGGCACGCGATTTCGCCCCGGTTGGCAATGAGGATCTTTCTGAACATCGCCGTTCTCTACATCCGGAAGACGCCGAAGCGGGTTTCGGGGATCGGCGCGTTGAGGGCGGCCGAGAGCGAGAGACCCAGGACGTCGCGCGTCTTGGTCGGGTTGATGATGCCGTCGTCCCAGAGCCTGGCAGATGCGTAGAGCGGGTGGCTCTGGGCCTCGAACTGGTCGATGACGGTCTGGCGGAACGCCTTCTCATCCTTATCGGCCCAGGATTTTCCGGAGCGCTCGATGCCATCGCGGCGCACGGAGGCCAGGACGCCCGCGGCCTGCTCGCCGCCCATGACGGAAATGCGGCTGTTGGGCCAGGTCCAGAGGAACCGAGGCGAGTAGGCGCGTCCGCACATGCCGTAGTTGCCGGCGCCGAACGATCCGCCGACGAGCACCGTTACCTTTGGCACCTGGCTGGTGGCGACCGCGGTCACGAGCTTGGCGCCGTTCTTGGCGATGCCCTCGCTCTCGTACTTTCGCCCGACCATGAAACCCGTGATGTTCTGCAGGAAAACCAGAGGGATCAGTCGCTGGCTGCACAGCTCGACGAAGTGGGCGCCCTTCAGCGCCGACTCGGACAGGAGCACACCATTGTTGGCGATGATGCCGACAGGAAGCCCGTGGATATGG
>JAGVSR010000017.1 GCA_019137195.1 Alphaproteobacteria bacterium | reverse complement strand
CTTCGCGAGGAGACCGCCGTCGACAGGAAGATCAATGCCGGTGATGAACGAGGCGCGATCGGAGAGCAGGAACGTCACTGCGGCCGCGACATCCTCGGGCTGCCCCAGCCGGCCAAGAGGCGTGCGGGCCGACATGGCAGCAACACGAGCCTCCTCAACGTATATTTGCGCCGTCATTGGCGTCTCGATCGCTCCGGGGCAGACGGTGTTGGATCGCATGCGGTCCGGTGCGAGCTGCATGGCGAGAGACCGTGACAGCGAAATGAGCGCGGCTTTCGACAACTGATAGGCATCCGCAGGTCCACCGGACTGGATGTTCTCCATGTTGCGCAGCCCGACCACGCTGGCGATGTGGACCATGGCACCGCCGCCGGCCGCGCGCATGAACGGAACCGCGGCGCGAACGACACGGACGGTACCGGCAAGGTTCACGTCGAAGGTGAGGTCGAAGACGGATGCGTCGGCATCGAGCGCCGAGCCGTCCTTCTCGAATAGGCATACGCCGGCAGAGTTCACGAGCTGGTCGATACGGCCGCAGCGCCGGCCGATATCCTCGATCCAGGATCGAACCTCAGCCGGATTGCGAAGATCGACCTTGGCGGAGTTCACGTTCTCGCCGAGCTGGCCGGCATAAGGACGGATGTCTGCGGCCTCGACCTTGGCGCCAAGCCGCGACAGCTCACGCGCGACGGCGAGCCCTATTCCGCCGCCGGCTCCGGTCACAACGGCAACCTTGCCTGCAAACTCTCCGTCCACGGCTCGCCTCCCCGCTGCGGTGCGCTCAAATGCGCACCCCGCAAGCCGTCGTAGTAGGCTAGATCCCGCTCCGGCCATCGACTCGACGCTCGCATACCGGCACGCGGCTCGCTAATGGTATCACGATTAGACCATTCATGAGCGGTATGCTACAAGTTGTTTTGGACGTTCTTTCTGCAACGCTGGCGAGGCGCAGGCCGGGCACATTTTCAGGAGAAGTTCGGGTGAACGAGCAATTGAGCGCTGCCACTCCGACGGATACATCAAAGATCGACGGACCATCCGATGCCAAGGTCGGTCAGGGCGCCATCAGCTCCATACGTCCGGTCTCGACCTACGAGCTCGTCGTCGAGCAGGTGAAGCGCGCCATCTTTCTCGGTCGTTTTGTTCCGGGTGACAAGCTGCCGCCCGAGCGCGATCTGGCAGCCCAGATGCTGGTCTCACGTACGACCATCCGGGAAGCCATGCGCGTGCTTGAGGGCGAAGGTCTCATCCAGGTCAAGCGGGGCGCGATGGGCGGCCTTGTCGTCAAGGCCCAGACGAACCTGCAGGCGAACGAGATCGAAAGCTACATGGAGGGTCAACGCGAGCTGCTCGACAGCATCTACGAATACCGGATTGCCAACGAATGCATGGCGGCCCGTCTCGCCGCGACCCGCCGCAACAAGGATCAGCTGCGCCGCATGGGCTCCTGCCTCAAGGGCATGAAGGCGCTGTGCGAGACACCGGCCATGCGCGCCATCACGGCCAACATCGCCCGCTTCCGGGCCCTCGATTCCGAGTTCCACCTCGTGGTGGCCGAGGCATGCGGTAACCGCTTCATCATGCAGGCCGTCGAGGATACGCGCACGGCGATGTTCCTACCCATCGGCAAGGTCTTCAAGCGGCTCGAGGATAGCGCCAACGAGCACCACGAGGCGATTTACGCCGCCATCAAGGATGGCGATGCCGACGCTGCCTCGGAAGCCATGCGGCTCCATATCGTGACGAGCCGTGAAAGCCTCGAGAATCTGATGCCTCAGGACTCGGGCCGCCGGCCCAAGAAGAGCGCCAAGCGCGTGTGACCGGCGAAGCAAGGCAGCGCCGATGGCCGCTTTCAGATGGCCGCGATGGCGTCTGCGGTTTCGGGCAGGATCTGCCCGCCGTCCACGACAATGGTCTGGCCGGTGATGTACGAGGCATAGTCGCTCGCCAGAAATATCGCCGCGTTGGCGATGTCGTCGACCGATCCGAGCCGCTTCAGCGGGATCGCCGCCGCAGCCGCGTCGAGATATTGCTGGCCGAGGTCGATCAGCCCCTCGGTCATGATGGTGCCCGGCATGACGGCGTTGATCGTCGTCCCGTAGCGCGCGAGCTCGAGCGCCGCGACACGCAGGAAGCCGAGCTGTCCGGCCTTCGAGGCACCGTAGTGCGTCCATCCCGGAAAACCGGTGATCGGTCCGGTGATCGAGGACGTGATCACCACCCTGCCCTGGTTCCGCTTGCCGAATTCGGGAATGCACGCCTTCACGCATAGGAACGTGCTCTTGAGATTGGTCGAGAGCACATGGTCCCAGTCGTCGGGCGCGAGGTCCACGATCTTTGCCTGGGGAAAGATGCCGGCATTCGCGCAAAGGACGTCGACACCGCCGAAGGCCTTGGCGGTCTCGGCCACGAGGTTCTGGACCGATTGCCAGTCGGCGACGTCGCACTGGGTTGCGCGAGCGACGCCTCCGGAACTCTTGATCTCTGCAACGCAGTCGTCGAGCTCGGCCGTATGGCGCGCAGCGAGCATGACCTGGCCACCGCAAGCCGCGAAGCCCTTGGCGATACCGCGCCCGATGCCCTTCGATCCGCCCGTGACGATGATGCTCTTGCCCTTGAACGACGCCAACATGCCATTGCTCCTTGATTTGCCCAAACCTGCGATGCTGCGAGCGCCTGCGCTTCTGCCACTCTCTCCTGACGGGCGGTTCACTTTGGATCGGGCGGCGTGAGATAGGCGGTTGTCAGCCCGCCATCGACGGAGAAGGCCTGGCCGGTGATGAAGGAGGCCTCGTTCGAGGCCAGAAATGCGGCTACAGAGGCGATCTCATCGGGCTCGGCCAAGCGCCCCATGGGTATGTGCAGGCGGCGCAGCTCGTACGCCGCATGGTCCCTGATGAGACCGGCCGCCATCGCAGTGGCCGTCGGGCCCGGACAGATGGCATTGACCCTGATGCCGCGCCGGGCAAGGCATACCGCCATCTCGCGGCTCAGCGCGATGACGCCTCCCTTGCTTGCCGTGTAGGCGATCTGCGCCGGATAGGAACCGACGAGGGCCACAATAGAGGCAATGTTGATTATCGCTCCCCCGCCGCTCGCGAGCATAGCTGGTATGGCGTGCTTCGAGCCAAGGAACACGCCCTTCAAATTGACCGCGATCGTCGCATCCCAGGCTTCCTCGGACGTCAGCTCGGCCTCGGCATCGGCAGGGTGAACGATTGCAGCATTGTTGACGAGGACATCCAGCCCGCCGAACGCTGCAGCTGCGCTTTCGATCATGCGCTGCACGGACTGCGCGGATGAAACGTCTACTTCAATCGCCAGCGACTTGAACCCAAGCGCGGCGAGCCGCGCGGCCGTTGCCTCCGCCTCAGGGAAATCGATGTCGGCCACGGCGACTGCCGCCCCTTCGTCCGCAAATCTTGCAGCGATCTGGGCCCCGATGCCGCGAGCTGCCCCGGTCACGATCGATCGCTTGCCTTCGAGCCGCATGTCCCCTCTCCTGCCCGTGCTCTCGGACCCGGCGCGGGCCGCACGCCCTTTATGGCCCATTCCTCAGACCATTGGCAAGTCGAACCTTAGGGGGTCTATGATGACGTTTCCACAAGATCAATATCGACGTGGTCCACCAGAGCCACACGAAGGGGAAGCCATGACCTACCAGGACATCGCCTGCGAGACCCGCGGCCACGCGGCGTGGATCACCATCAACCGGCCCGAGACATACAACGCTTTCCGGGCACAAACCTGCGAGGAACTCATCCACGCGATCGGCAAGGCCGGCTGGGACAGGGCGGTGTCTGCCATCGTCCTCACCGGAAGCGGGACGAAAGCGTTCTCCACCGGAGGTGACCAGTCGGCACACGAGGGCGGCTACGATGGCCGCGGCACGATTGGCCTGCCAATCGAGGAGCTGCAGAGCCTAATTCGCGACGTCCCCAAGCCGGTGATCGCGCGCGTCAATGGCTATGCCATCGGCGGAGGAAACGTCCTCGTCACGTGCTGCGATCTGGCGATTGCCTCCTCGACCGCCGTGTTCGGTCAGGTCGGACCGAAAGTCGGCTCGGTCGATCCGGGCTTCGGAACGGCCCTGCTCGCGAGAGTGGTCGGCGAGAAGAAGGCCCGCGAGATGTGGATGCTGTGCCGGCGCTACACGGCCGAGCAGGCGCTTCAAATGGGGCTCGTCAACGCCGTCGTGCCGCCCGCGGAGCTCGACGCGGAGGTTGAACAATGGTGTCAGGAGATCTCCGCCCTGAGCCCCACCGCGATCGCCATTGCAAAGAAGTCGTTCAATCTCGACTCGGAAGCGATCCGGGGCATCTCTGCACTAGGCATGCAAGCGCTCAGCCTGTTCTATGAAACGGATGAATCCCGCGAAGGTGTCGCCGCGTTCCGCGAGAAGCGGAAACCGCAGTTCCGGAAGCCCGCCAAGAAGCCCACGAGAGGTTGATCGTCTGATCATCGGCCTGAGGCCTTGACAAGCCCGCACCGAGTGGTCCGGGCTGAATGTTCGTTCAGGGTCGGCCTTAGCGCCAGGGGGAGCGGCGCCGGCGGCGCGCATCCATCACGCCGAGACGGCCGCTCGGCGGGGCCGGGCCCGAACACCTCGGGCGCTGGCGGCCCGACAATCGGTGAGATTGTACTTTGCCTCGGCGGCCTGCCGTTCTGCCGTCGCCCGGCGCGGAGCGACGTCCTAGGCCGAGACTTCGACTGTTGCCGTAGGCGCCTCTTGGCAACCGAGGCTCTCGTCGACGACAAGTCACTTGCCGAACAGGAACAGCGTACCGAAGGTGCGCCAGGCTTGCTTGGTGGTTGCCGCCCGCAACGGAAACCTGATCGCGCTGTTGGACCGTTCACGTCCCTGGCACACCATCGTCGTCGCTGTCGAGGCTGCTGCCAAGGTTTGCGACCAGGCCCCTGCTCGGGTTCTGGATCTGCCGGGCTCACGGTGGGCCCGGCTCGCCGATGACCGAGGCGTCGATCGCTCTCCCGACGATGTTGCGAGGCGGTCTCGATGCGCCACGGGGAGGTCCATCCCCGGCAATCACGATCGTGGGCGCGGCTTCAGCGCGGACGTTGCTAGGACGGGGTCATGAGACCGGTCGCAGAGGGCGCATCCTTGACTACGTCTCGTTGCGATGTTGCGGCCACAGACGGCGTCTCGGCACCTCAGGCCGCTCGGCTTCAATCCTCGTCGCCGGCACGATAGATCGGCGGACGCTGCGAGCGCACGAAGCGGCCGTCTGCATCGCGATAGAAAATGTCGACGGAGAGAACGCCGGGCCGGTCGGCGATGCGGATCGATTGTCTGATGACCTTCGCGGCCTGCTGGGCGAGGTCGCAGGAGCCGCCCTCACGATCGATGGTGACGGTGACGACCAGGGTCCGCTTCGGCGCCTCGATATCGGGCGGCGCACCTTCCTTGATGTCCTTGATGAACGTGCAGCCGAGGTCACGGTAGTAGACGATGTCGACGTCGACGTTACCGAGGCCGTCCGCGCGCGCGGTGGTGATGGTCGGCTCGGCCTGCGCATCCGACATGGCCGCGGCGGGCAGTGACCAAGCCCCGATCCCCGCTGCCATTGCCGCTCCCAGAAAACTGCGATGCCCCATCCACATTTCACTGATCTCCATGGTTGCCTAGGTCCGGCATTTCAACCGTCGTCGAGCGTCGAAGCGTAGGCCAAGATGTCGGCGA
This sequence comes from Alphaproteobacteria bacterium, assembly GCA_019137195.1. GTDB lineage: Bacteria > Pseudomonadota > Alphaproteobacteria > Rhizobiales > Hyphomicrobiaceae > CBDCUQ01. The sequence goes on along the minus strand of JAGVSR010000017.1, from coordinate 2,686 downwards.
TCTCCCCGTCGGAGAAAGCCTTGAAGATGCCGGCGTCCCCCGGGTCGTCGTGCAGGCGGTCGCCCTTGCGGAACTCCTCAATCTGCCGCTTGAGGTAGAGGCTGTGCTGGCCGGCGAGCTGAGGGATCACCCGCGAAGGATCGCCGTAGCCGTCGCGTCCGTGACAGGCGGCACACTCCTTACGGTAGAGGCGCTCGCCCCTGCCCGCATCACCGTCGAAGAGTGGGACGTTGAGCACGGCCTTCGACTGCTTGAGGAGCGCCAGCGCATCGGTGGTGCTTTCGCTCTCGGCCCCCATCTTGCGTTTCAAATCGATGCTCGAGAGATAGGCCGTGATCACTTTGACGTCCTCGTCCGGGAGCTCCCGCTCCGTCGCGTAGGGCAGCATCGGTATGTTGGTGCGGTTGCGGCGTTTGAAATGATCGATCTGGCGGGCAAGGTAGGCGGCATCCTGTCCGGCGAGCCGCGGATAGACTCCGTCGGCCGTGCCCTGGCCCTGACGGCCGTGGCAGGGTGCGCAGGTCTGATTGATCTCCTCGGCGTACTCGACATCGAGCTTCTGAGCTGAATGCGCCTCGCCGGCCGGCGTCTTCGGCAGGCGATGAGAGATGCCCTTGTGGCAGTCGATACACGTCTGCCCTGCCTTAGCGGCCGTCTCGTGCATCCGACCGGCGAAGCGGCCCTGCTCCTTGGCGCTCATGGCGCCGAAGCTGTGACAGTTCCGGCACTCGCGGGAGTCGGTCGACTTCATGGCCGCCCATACCCGCGCGGCAAGCTCCGGCCGGCGCGCCTCGAACTTCTCTGGCGTATCGATGGAGCCGATAGCCCAATGAAACAGCTCGTTCGAGGCGCGGATCTTGCGGACGAGCTTGGCTCCCCACGCCTTCGGCACGTGGCAGTCCGGACAGGTTGCCTGCACGCCGGACGGATTATTGAAATGCGCCGTACGCTTGTATTCCTCGTACACGGTCGAGCGCATCTCGTGACAGGAGATGCAGAAGGGCAGGCGGTTGGTCGCCTCCATAGCCGTGTTGAAGCCGCCCCAGACGATGATTCCCGCTAGAAAGAGCAGCGAGGCAACCATGATCGGCGCCCGTCGCGCCGCGGCCCGGAACCGCGTGAGACCCGTTGCGAGCGGGCGTCGCATTCCCGGGTGAGCGTTGCTCATCCTTGAACCTCTCGCCAACGAATGCGATGGAGTGCCGTTCGGACCCTGGATCAACATAAGAAATACTCGACTTGCGGCCTTAACATTGGTCAAGCCGTGCAGGATGGCCGCGGTGAACACTAACCTCGTGCGATGGTGGGAGCGGCTAGCAATGACGGCCCGGACGGTCACGCTTATCCTGCTCATGTGCCTCGGCGCCTTCGCGCTGCGGCCGGCGACGGGCTACGCGGACGCGCCCTATTCCGAGGCCGAAGGTGCAGAGGCGGGTTCCAATGCACCAATGCGCAAGCAGCGGCTGGAGCTGCTCGCGCAAGGCACGATGGCCAAGCTGCGCATCGCCGACGAACGGACGCTCCTGCCCGACGTTAGCCTTTCCGCGCCGGACGGAACTACACACCGGTTGTCGGATTGGCGCGGACGCACGCTCTTGCTGCACTTCTGGGCCAGCTGGTGCGCTCCCTGCCAAAGCGAGATCCCGCAAATCGCGCGCCTCGAGGCTCGCATCCACGACGACGCACTCGCGCTGCTGGCCGTCAGCCTCGACAAGTCGCCAGCCGAGGCACAGCGGTTCCTCGTATCGCTCGGGGTGACATCGCTGCCGCTTGCGAGCGATCCACATGGTACGTCCGCCGCCGCACTCGGCGCGCGGGGACTGCCAACGTCGATTTTCGTCGACCCTGGCGGACGCGAGATCGGACGCCTCGAAGGCAGCGGCGAATGGCTGTCGGACGACGCCATCCTGCTGATCAAGGCACTCCTCGCAGATGCGCGCGAGGCGCCCCTGCCGACACGTTCCCCCCTCAAGGACCCTTAGCCCTGCCCCTAGCGGAAGATCAGGAGCCCGGCAATCAGGAGCACGCAGAAGCCGGCCTGGGTGAGGATGGTGAGGGGCATGGCAACCGCGAGCCGGCCGGCGACGGCTGCGCGGCTCGCCATTACCGCTGGCACAAGGGCGCCGAGTGCGATCAGCGCTCCGCGGGGAGCCGGCGCCGCGACGAGCAAGAGGAACCCGGCCAGAAACCAAAGTGGCAGGCCCCACATGGCGGCTCTCGGGCCGAAACGGACCGGAAGCGTCATCTTGCCGGAGGCGCGATCGGCGGCAATGTCCGGAATTGAGTTCACCCAGAGAATGGCCTCCACGAAGCAACCGACGGCGGCACCGAGCCAGAGGGACGCGGCTGTTATCTCACCCGTGAGGATGAGGGACGTGCCGGCAAGCGGGAGAATGCCGAACGCGATGGTCACGGCGGCGTCACCCAGTCCGCGGCACGCGAGGCAGGGCGGGGCCGTATAGAATACTGAAAGCGCTCCGCCGAGGAGACCGATGGCCAGAAGCAGAGGCCCGGTCAGCCACGCCATGTAGAGGCCGAGCGCGGCGCCGAGACCTGTCAGCGTCACGCCGAGCAGCAGCGTCTCGTGCTCTGACAACACGCCGTTCTGGATAAAGCGGCTGCCGCCACTGAAAGGAAAGACGCGCTCGACGTTCCTGGCATCCGTACCGCTCAGCGAATCGAAATA
>JAGVSR010000115.1 GCA_019137195.1 Alphaproteobacteria bacterium | reverse complement strand
TTGAAGCGAACAGTCTGCCGAACTCTGCGGCGCAGTAGTCGCGCCCGCGATAGAAGATGCGGTGACTGTCACGCCTGTTGGAGTTGTTGAGCGAGCGATCTGCGAGACGAAGGTTTCCCTTCTCATAGTGGCCGTCGTTATTGATCCGATCAAACTCGAAGTCGATTGCCGAAGGGCCGAACTCAACCCACGCATGGCGGACAAAAGCATCGACCGTAGTGAACCGGCACTCGATTCCCCGACCGCGATAGTCAGGATGTTTGGCGCAGCGACTCTTGATCGCGTAGTAGCGATTCGAGATGACGACGTAGAACCTCTCTCCGGTGATGGCGACAGAGCGCCACCGACATCGCTGCTCGCAAATACGACATCCATGCCGAACATTCGGCAGAACGCGACAACGCCGTTCTTCAAAGACGCCGCCACAGTCGCACCGAACCTCGTATATCTGGCCGCGCGACGGGACATTCCTGAGGTATCGGACAACTGTCCATCCGCCGTAGCGAGCGCCCGCCTCAAGGAGTGCGCATCGAAGCGCCCGGCGGCGAGCCACACCCCCTCCTCCAGCATTACCTCGTGATCCGGCGTCATCCCCACTCCCGCAACGCGCACGCATCGTTTCACTCCCTGCATCAGAAGGCCGCCGTGGCGGACGAAACCTACGCCGTCATGCACGAGGTCGGCGCCACGCACCTTCTCAATCGCAATCCACCCGCGATCCGTGAGCACGCGAGTTCCCTCGGCGAGACAGCCGAGGACGGCCGGCTTACTCGTCTGGCGCTTCTGCTTCTTGCCGGCCTTATACTCAGCCCACAATTCCTCGTAGGGCTGCTTGAACATATAGGTGGCGAAGTCGACGTAGGGGCAGCGGTTAAGCGCGAAGACGCGCAGGATTTTCTCCTCGTCGGCCGCGTAGCCGAGCACGCGGTTCTCGATGGCGTTGAGATCGGAGTCGACGTAGACGTGGCCCTCCGGCGCAGCGATGACGCCGCGAACGCCCGACGCCAGCGCTTCGGTCGTGTCGCCCCACCAGAGCTTGAACGCGCGCGGTCCCATCGTCTCGATTGAATAAGCAAGCTCCTCCTGCATCTCCGCCTTCTCGAAGCGGGGATGCGGCCGATAGAGGTTCTGCAACTGGACCTGCGTTCCCGACCATCGACCCGTGCGCCCGGCGCCGAACATGATGAACTGGTTGCGCAGCATCCCGTCCGGGCAGACGGCGTTCGCATAGGCGTCGTATTTCTTGAACGCGGCCTTCGAGATCATAAGCCGGAGTTCGAGCGGCCGTGCGACCTGCGAGGTGGTCGACCCCTCCTTCGCCGCATCTTCGTGCGCGCGCTTGACGTGACCCGCCTTGAGATCGTCGAAGGGATAACCGCGATCCTTGAGCCACGGCAGCAGTTGCGCGCCAGAGTTCGGATTATCGAGCCCGGTAATGTCGCGAAGTTCTGCGAGAGCGTCGGCGGTGTAGGCGTCGACGAGGGTCTGCGCGTTCTGCACGGCTGCGACGTTGATCGGCACGCCGCGCTCGTTCACCGCGCGGTCCCGTCGCCACGCCTCGATGTCGCGCTTCAGCATGGGATAGGCGGAGAGCCGGCGCGCGACCATGATCTGCGCCACGACGTCCTGTCGGTTGTAGCGCTTGTATTCCTCCCACTTCTCGTCGATCTTCGCGCTGTCGCCCGGTCTGTTGCGCGTGCGGAAATCCTTCTTCGTCGGCTTACGCGGCTGCGAGAAGAAGCGCACCAGCGTCTTGCCGCCCTCCATCTTCCAGTAACGCTCGTCCAGCCCCACCGCCGGCGCCACCGCGTCAAGCGCGCCGGGGAAGCCGAGCGCGCGCGCGTGCATTTGAGGGTCTTCCCACTCGTCGAAATCGACGTCGAGTTTGAGAACGTGCCGGGTGATGTTCTGCTCGAACCCGCAATTGAACGCGCGCTTGATGATCCTGTCGTCCTGCATCGCGTCCAAGAACTCGCGCGGCATCGGCTCGCCGCTGAAGAAGTCCCATTGGCGGATATCGCGCGTGTCGCCGTCGAACGAATAGGCGATCAATTCGACGCGCGTCGAGCGGTCGCGCGCGTAGACGGGCGTTCCGCGCTTGAGCAGATCAACGCGAGAGAACGTTTCGCAGTCCCAATCCATGATGCGAGGGCGCATGGCGATCCTTCGTGATAAGGGCGGCCCGAAGGCCGCCCCGCGTTGCGTCACATGCGACGGCGACGCGCCGGGCGATCATCGTCTTCGTCCTCATCGCGAGAACGGCGGCGAACGGGCCGATCATCGTCTTCATCCTCGTCGCGCGAACGGCGGCGGGAGGGTCTCTCGTCCTCATCCTCATCGCGACGACGCCGAGCGGGCCTCTCGTCTTCATCCTCGTCGCGACTGCGCCGCCGCGCGGGCTTCTCGTCTTCGTCCTCGTCGCGAGAACGACGGCGAGCGCTCCGGTCGTCGTCTTCGTCCTCTCGCGAGCGGCGAGCGCTCCGGTCGTCGTCTTCGTCCTCTCGCGAGCGGCGGCGCTTCCGGTCGTCGTCGCGCTCGTCTTCGTCGCGCTCGTCCTTGAACCGCGACTTCGACAGGGGCGCGGCGCCGAAGGCCGGGCCGTCCTTCATGAACTGCAAGCCTTCGAGCGAAGCGTTGACGCGCTTGCCGAACTGGTTGTCCTGCACCCACGCGCGGAAGACCATGTATCCGAACGAGCCGGAGTAGGGCTTCCCGTCCTTCTCGACGAGTTCGGTGTCGCCGTCCTTGTCGACCACCAGCGGCGCGCGGCCGTTCGACGCCGAAATCACCCAATGCCCGGCGCATTCCTCACGGCCGGACTCCTCGGCCAGAACGTCGCCGTCCTTGATGAACCACTTCGAGCGCGGCACCTTGCCGTCCTTGCCGAGCTTGTCGACAATGGCGTCTTCGATGACGTCGAGGATTTCGTTGTAGGTCTTCTTGTCCTTCTTGGGGATCAGAAGCGCCGACTGATACTTCGGCGGCGATCCGTCGTCGCCCTTCGAGCCGGCGAACGCGCGCGGCTTGAAGGGGTGGCAGAACGAGAACTGCCCGTAGGCCTTGATCTCATACTTCGCGCCAACGTCTTCTTCGTGTCTGGACATGATGGCTACCTCTCATCCTTGAAACGGTTCTTGAGGGATCGCATCGGAGCGCGCTTGTCATGCTCCGACACCAGCTTCGGAGCCGGCGGCGGCTTGGCGCAGATGTCGGCGAGCATCGCGTGATGCTGGCGCGGCAACCGCTTCTCCGCCTCGGCCGGCGAGATGAGCGCTCGGGTGAACGCTCGTTCGTCAAGGAGCGTGGTCAGGACTCTCTCCGCGTTCTCCTTGTCGATCCATGCTCGGTGCCCGTCCTGCGCGAGAACGACCTTCTTGCCGGGCACCTTTCGACCGGCGTGATAGTCCTCGATCAGGAACGCGCGCGCTTCTGCGAGCGCTTCCTTGATTTCCTGCTCCGCGTCCACGAACGCGACGAGGGCTTCCGTCGAGAGGGCGCCGGAGGCGCGCCGGGGATCGCGACGCATCATCGCCGCGAACTTGGCGTTCTCCTGCACCCATGCCGCCCTCTCCGGGCACCGGGCGCGCGCCTTGCACCAGCGGCACGCCTCGGCGCTCGGTCGGAACGTCGGGTTGCGCTGCTCCGTCGCCTCGACGGCGGGCAGAAGCGCCCTGTCGAGCCAGCGGAACAGATCGTCCGGCGTCGTCTCCCACAATCCGCCGGCCCCGGCGATGCGGGGCTGGTCGATGTGGATCACGACCTTGGTGACGCGCTTGCGATCCCCGCTCGGCATGTTGTGCAACGTCAGCAGCGCATAGATCATCTGCTGTTTGTTGCGGGTGGGCCAGACCGGCACGCCCATGCCGAATTTAAGATCGGACAGCACGAGAACGCCGTCATCGCGAAGGCCGGCGAAATCCACGGTGCCGTAGACGTTCGCCAGATCGTTCCAGTCGAAGAACATCTTGCCTTCGATGTGCCGGTATCGAGCGCGCGCGAGGTCCGCCCCTCCGAAGAGGTCGCGCAGCCACTCGATACCGGGGGCAAGCGCGCTGGCGCGCGCCTGCGAGATCGACAAGAGGCGGCCGGCGCCGACGCGCATGAGATCGCCGACCCGTTCGAGCGGCGAGGCGCCTTCGAGGAGTGCCCACGCACGAACCTCGTGCATGACCGTGCCCTCGTAGGCCCACTCCGACTCCTCATCGGGCACGCCCTGCGAGGCGCGCACCGATGCGGGACAGTTCATCCATGTGCTCGCCCCCGAGGGGGCGAGTTTGGCGTGGCCGCTCATGTCGAACCCTTACGCGCGGCGACGACGCGGACGATCTTCTTCCTCCTCGTCCTTGGCGGCGCGGCGACGCGGCTGGTCCTCTTCTTCCTCGTTCTTCGGCGCCGAGTCGAACTTGTCGAGCGCCTTCACGAGGTCTTCGATGCCGTCCTCGGACAGTTCCGACGCGGCGTTCACCTTGTCGGCGTCCAGCACCGGCTGGATATATTTGTCGATGAAGGCGTCGTATTCCTTGTCCGACTTCGCCTCGAACGACTCCACGGCGACGTGCAGGCGATCCAGCGCGTAGCGGCGGAACTCCTTCACCGTCATATCGGCCGGGTCTTTCTCCGTCTGCTCGGCCTTGGCCGCCTTCGCCGGCTTATCGGCCTTCGCGCCGCGCCCGCGCCCGCGCGCCGGAGCCTCACGCTCGTCGGAGCCCTCGGGGGCCTCCGGGCCGTCGTCCTTGGCGCCGCGCTTCGACTTCGCGGCGTCGATGTCGCGCATCAGCGCGAGCAGATCGCCGACGATCGCGACCGCGCGCTCTTCGAGGGTGATCTTGGTGGGTTCCTTCGCCATAGTTCGGACCTTTCGGAGGCATGATGACCTGCAATCGCGTGGCCTCCCGCACACGACGAGGGTTTCGATCAGAGGATGGAGCGTCGTTTGTCGCGCTCGTCGTCGAGATGCACAACCTTCCGAGTCTCGGCCGGGCTGGCATCTTCCGCATCAGGGTTAATGAGGGTGGGTCTTCCGTTCGTTCCTCGGCGTCGAAACACCCTCTCCGTGCTCGTGCGCGCAGGCTCGAACCCTTTCACGCGCTGCACCGCCCGCGTGAACCGAGCGTCGTATGGATCGTAGCGCGCATTCGGCTCCTGCCCGAGCGTCGCATCCCACGCTTCCCGACGTGTGAACTGGTTTCGGATCGCCAACGCTTCGGGATCGTCGAGCGCCTTGCGCCCCTGTCGACCGCAAAGCGTTTCAATGGCGACAGGTTCGTCCACCCACGCGACGAGTTGCTGAGCGATCTCCTGCTCGCCAGTCATCACGGTCGTCTCGCTGCGCAACGCATTGAGATGCGTCATGACGCGAGACGGCATCTTCGGCGCCTCACCTTCGAGGTCAAGCACCATCTCCCGTGCCTCGGCCCATATCTGCTCGCGCTCGCGTGGAAGATCACGAAGGCCGGACTTTGCGTATCCGGTGAAGGCCGTGCGACCTTTGGCGTCTTCAACGGGTTTAGGATCGCCACAGATGATCGGGAGATAGCGCCGGTTGCCGGCCGCGTCGTCGGGGAGGAAGGTCTGGTCGTTGGTCGTCGCGACAATGACGAAGGTGCGTTTCACGTCTCGCGACTGAGTTCGGTATTTCGGGATATATGAGTCCGCCGTGTTGGTGATGAAGGCGCGCAACTGCTCTACGGCCTTTCGCGACATGGCGTGCATTTCATTAAAGTGAACGATCGCACGGCCCTCGACGAGGGGGACATACTTCGTAGCGTCGAAGAGATCGGTGACGTGGTTCTGAAGATAGCTGGTGTTTGCGAACCCGACGAGGTTTTCAAGAAACGTGTCCTTTCCGCATCCCTGCACGCCTTGCAGCACAAACGCTTCGTCGAACTTCATGCCGGGCTTCATCACTCGGCCCGCGATCCCCATGCAGAAATGCCGGGCGGCGGCGCGGGCGTAACCGGCTTCGTCATCCTCCGCGCCGAGATAGTCGATGAACAACCGCTCGACACGCTTAACCCCATCCCACTTCACGGAGAAGAAAGTTCGCTCCATACGATTGCACTTCGGAAGGATCGTGCGCGCCGCACGAAACACCACGTCGTTAATGAGCGTCTTCACCAGATTGCGCTTGTTCGCCCATTGCGGCAGAACCTCGCGCACGAGATCGAGGACGTTGAGATAGTCATCGCCCACATCGTAGGCGCGAACGGGCTCGTCTCTCGTGACCCCGATGCGGTTCGTGAGAGCGGTCATGCCGGGCTGAAACACCCACACCGGCACGCCGGTGCTGAGGTCCGCTTGGATGAAGCTGCGAAACAGCGGATGCTTCTCGAACAGCACCGTGAAGGCGTCGGGCGTGAAGATGGGGACGCTCTCGGCGTCTTTTTCGAGATCGACCCGCCACTCTTCCGGATGTATCTCGCCCTGCTCGCGCGCCTTCTCGACCTCGCGGCGTGTCGCCGCCTCTGTGCGCTCCCGCTCCCGATCCTCCTCCTCCATGCGGCGAACGGTGGCGGTTTCGTCTTTGAAGCCGATGCCCGCACGATCCCATCGCTTGCGACGGACTTCCGGCGAGGAGTCGTGATCGCGCAGCGCCTTCACCAGAGAGGCGATGGTGATGCGGACCTCGTGATCGTCGTCGCGGATCGCGTCGTAGACGCGCCGAAGGTTCTTTTCGTCGTATTTGTCGCATTGCGCCGACCATTCGTCGAGGAGGTCGTAGGCGTCGTCCTCGTCTTCATCGCCGTCATAATGATCGTGAACGGCGAAGACGACGCCGAGCCAATCTTCGTAATCCAGCCCGGCGCCGCGATTGTCGAACTTCGGCACGTCGAACAGCACGCGCTCCAGATCGTCGAGATCGAACGGCTCGCGCTCGCGCTCCTTGGCGCGCGTCGCCGCCGAGGGCTTCTCCGCCAGCACGCGCTCGATGTTGGCGCTCTTGATGACGAGAATCGTTTTGAGTTTGGGTTCGTCGTCGAGCCAACGGTATTTCCGTTCGGTGACGGGATGGATCGACGGCGGCAGCACCACCTGCGCGCCGGTGCCGTAGAGGTCGATCTCCCATGCGCGCTTGGACTCGCCGGACGGCAGTTTCACCATGTCCGGCGACTTGGCGATGTTGCGTTTGCGGAACGGCTTGTCGGTCAGGAAATAGAGATGCCGGCTCTCGCCGCCGGAGCCAGAGACGACGGCCGCGCAGCGATCCGCATCGGGGAAGAGCGCCGTCAGCGCGGCCCATGCCTCATCGCTGCGACGGGGATCGCGGATGTCGAGATCGAAGGCGTGGAGATAGAACCGGCCGATCTTCGAGGGCTCGCCGAGGCGCACACCGATGTTGTGGTTGCGCCAGCGCTCGCGCAGTTCGGCCGGGGCGAGGAACGGCCGCGAGGCCCAATCCATCTCGACCGGAGCCTTCGAGCGAGAGCGGAGCAGAACGAGGGAGGCGCCCTGCTCCGCATAGCGGAGAGCGGCGTCGAGAATGGGAGACGACATAGGGGCGTTCCTTTGCGTGGGCTGCGCGCGTCGGGTGGACTAGGCCGGGCGGCAGGTGATTGCGGAGTGGCGTGAGGGAACGCCGGGGGACGGTTGGAGTCAAGGCGGGTTTGTGTCGAACCTGTGGATAGCCTCGTAGCGCTCGTAGGATGAGCGTGGACGGGCATTTCCGATGCGGGGCTGTCAGGCGCCTCCGAGGGGTGGAACGGGCTCTGGACGGCCTAGAACATTGCTCATTGGCCTATCCAACGAAAAAGGCCGCCCAGATGGGCGGCCGAGTGGTCTTCAGGGAGGTTCGCCCGGATCAGGTTTCGATCCACGTCCCCGCACGGAGGGACGACACCCCACTGGAGAGGCCGCGAGTCGGGCCAAAAGAAAACCCCCGGCGAGCAGAAGCTGCCGGGGGTTTGACGCCTGCGCCGAATCCGCAACCCGAGGCCCCAAAGGACAGAACCTCGAAATTATCGGCGCGAAGGGGTCGCGCGGCGGGAGTCCAATCCTACCGTGGCCGGAACCGTGCCCGAAGACCGGGCGGCCGTCAAGCCCTCGGCGGGAGCCGTCCTGTGGACGATCCCGGCAGGCTCGGCGCCGGCAGGTTGTGGATGCCCGGCAGGAAGTCAACGTCGCCGCGCCGTCCCGCCGCGACCGGCCCCGCCGAGGCGACGAGCTTGAGCCCGTAGACGAAGCTGCGCAGCGCCATGATCCGCGCCCGAAGCGTCTTGCCGCGCGGCGACAGCCGCTCCGCCTCCGGCACGGCGTCCCATCCCCGCACGAGAGTCCGGTAACCATCCTCGATCCGCACGGCGATGTGCGCGCCGAGTTCGTTGAAGGGCGTCCCTGAGTCGACGCCGAGGATCGCGATGATCGACGCCTCGATCTCGTCGAGGTCGATGGCCGGGTTCGGGTTCTGGTCGGATGTCATGGGTGGCTTTCTCCGGGCTAGAGGACGTCGCGACGGTTGCGGCCGACGAGGACGTCGAGGGCGGCGGCGGCGTCGCCTGTAGCCGTCGATCGGAGCGCTTCGATAAGCTCGGCCGTGCGGGGGCTCTTCGGCTTCGGCTTCGGCTTCGGCTTCGGCTTCGGCTTCGGCTTCGGCTCCTGCACGGGGACAAGCGCACGCTCGATGCTGGCGCTCTTGATGACGAGAAGCTTCGGCTCCTGCACAGGGACAAGCGCCTCGATCTCACCGGCGCGCTCTTGTCGTGTCCGGCGGATGGTGAGGATCGCTCGCGTAGAAACGGCGTCGAGGGGGACTGTCCGCTGATGCCGAGCGGAGTATTCCCCTTCGAGTGCGATCCTGAAGATGTCGAACTCAGGTTCGACCACGCGAACGAACTCTTCGAGGAGCGTCAACCCGCTCGCGACCGCGAAGGCGATCCGCCCAGCTTCCCTGCGGTCGGGCGGCGCGAGCGTCTGTCCGCATTTCAGC
>JAGVSR010000015.1 GCA_019137195.1 Alphaproteobacteria bacterium | reverse complement strand
GGACTGGCGCCTGACATCAGGTGTTTCGGTCGGGTTCTGATCGCGTTCCGACCCGGTCCGGCCCGCTCGCTGTCCGCGGACCTGGAAAACTACAGGCGCTGCCGGCACCAACGCCGGCAGCGGTCTCCCCAATCAACAACTCACGGGATCGAATGCAATGAGCAAGGCCATCGTTGGCACGCTTCTGCTGCTGCTCGGATTTTCGGCGACCGGCGCAGCCGTCGCGCACGAGGAGCACAAATGCAAGAAGGGCTACGTCATGACCGACGACCACCGCTGCGTGAAGCCCCGGCCATAGGACCGGCACAAATTCGAGAGACGAAGCGCGGCGGAACCTCGACGCGGCACTCCGATCAATTCGGTTTGCACGAGCTGGCGTAGGGATATTTGGGCGAGGAGATCATGGCGCGATTGAAGACCTCAGCGTAGGCAAAATAAAGTTGCAACTGATACCGGTTGCACGGCACCTCGAAATTCATGTCGCAAGTCGCAAAGTCGAGTACCGGCTTTCGAGGAACGTCACCGGCCGTGCATTCTACGCCTAGCACCGAGGCCGATCGCGGCAGACAGAACGACATCCCCTCGTCTTGCAGACTGAACTCACCGCGAGCGATTGCATTCTGCACATCGGCCCCGATGTCTCGGAGGGCCAGATTCCTGATGCGCTCGTAGTCACTGTTCCCTTTGCAGCCCGATCCGACGAGGCCCTTCTCGCCCGACAGATCGCTCCAGAGCCGTTCCATGGCCGTCTCGCTCTCCGCCCGAGACATTGTCCCGAGCAACTGCATCAGACCAAACGCGGGTATCCTTGTCCGCATCCAGGCATCTCCAACACGACGTCGACGCGCCCCCTTATGATCACCCGGCTTGATCCATGAGCCGCGCGAGCGATTCCTCGCGGCCCAGCACGGCCATGACATCGAACACGGGTGGCGACACCGAGCGCCCGGTGAGCGCGGCGCGCAGCGGCTGCGCCACCTTGCCGAGCTTCAAGCCGGTTTCCTCGGCGAACTGGCGCACGTCGTCCTCCAGCGCTGCGGCCGTCCAGTCTTTCAACTTGCTGAAGCGTGCGACGAGAGCGGCGATGGTTTTCTTGGCTTCCGCGTCGAGCAACGCCTTGGCCTTGTCGTCAGGTTTCAATGGACGCTCGGCAGCAAGGTAGAGAGCGCCTTCCACCATCTCGCACAGCGTCCTCGCACGCTCACGCAACGAAGGCAGCGCGGCGCCAAGCTTCTCGAACCCGGCCGTCTCGAAGCGGGCGAGGAGCGTCCTCCCGTCCTTGATGCCGTCGAGCTGCGCCGTCACGGCCTTGGCAAGAGCGACATCGGCGCGAGCCGGAGCCTTGGGGTCGAGCGGCATGTCGAGCAGCGCCGCGAAGTCGAGGTGCGGAAGCATGTCCTTGATACGGGTGAGCAGCTCCGGCTCGGGCGTGCTCCTGATGTAGTGCCCGTTCAGGTCGTCGAGCTTCTTGAAATCGAAGCGCGAAGCTGACTTGTTGATGTCGGCGATGTCGAACCACTCGATGAGCTGAGGCGTCGGAATGATCTCGTCGTCGCCGTGGCTCCAGCCGAGGCGGGCGAGATAGTTCCGGAGCGCCGCCGGCAGGTAGCCCATGGCGCGGTAATCCTCGACGCCCTGGGCGCCGTGACGCTTAGAGAGCTTGGCGCCGTCCGCCCCGTGGATCAGCGGCACGTGGGCGAACACGGGAATATCCCAGCCCATGGCGGCGTAGATCTGGCTCTGGCGCGCCGCATTGTGATGCCCATGTCGTGGTCGTCCACGACGACGGCGAGGTTGTAGGTCGGCGTGCCGTCCGAGCGCAGGATGATGAGGTCATCGAGATCCTTGTTCGGAAACGTCGTGCGGCCCTGGACGACATCGTCGACCAACGTCTCGCCCTCGCGCGGCGCCTTCAGGCGGATGGTCGGCCTGACGTCCTTCGGCGCCTCCTTGGGATCGCGGTCGCGCCACGGCGACTGGAAGATCTGCGGCCTGCCCTCGGCTTTCGCGGCCTCGCGTGCAGCCTCGATCTCGGCGGGCGAGCAGTAGCAATGATAGGCCCTGCCCTTCTTCAGAAGCTCGAGCGCGACCTCGCGGTGGCGGTCGGCGCGCGCAAACTGGGAGACCGCATCTCCCTCCCAGTCGAGCTCGAGCCACCTCAATCCGTCGAGGATGGCAGCGACGGCGGCCGGGTTGTTGCGCTCGCGGTCGGTATCCTCGATACGCAGGAGATACCGTCCGCCACGGCCCTTCGCGTAGAGCCAGTTGAAGAGCGCTGTGCGCGCCCCGCCGATGTGCAGATAGCCCGTGGGCGACGGCGCGAAGCGCACGACGACCTGAGCGGCCTTATTCGAGGTCTTGGTCATGGAGCCCCGGTGTCGACTGGAGGCAGGTCCAACGGCAGCTGCGGCGCCCCCTCTCCCTGACCGTCGCCTCCAGAAAGAGGGGAGGGAATGCCGCCGACGTTCGCGGCCGAAGATCGGACCAGAACCGGACGGCGGGATTCCCGCTCTCCCTGGAGAGTGGGTCGGCATGAGGGGGCCGGCCGTCTGCCGACTGCCCGATTTCTAGTTTCTGGCCGCGCGTGTAGCATAGAGCCCTCGCGAGGGTAAGGGCCGGACGGGCGCCATGGCTCCAAGGGTCGCAAAGCGTGCGGACGAGGAGCCGGGCGTGGAACCGCCGGGGTCCGCCCGGTTGCGCCTGAGCGCCGTTCTGTCCGGATTCGCCGGTCTCCTGGAGCGCGAGCGGCCGCACTGGTTCCTTTGGTGGCCGGTGCTGTTTGGCGCCGGCATCGCCCTTTACTTCGGCATGACGTCGGAGCCGGAGCTCCTTACGGCTCTGATGCTGCCCGCCGGGGTGCTCGGAATGTGGATAGCCGCCCATCGCCTGTACTACATGCGGCTTCTACTCGGGGCCCTCCTGATCGTGGGCACCGGGTTCGCCGCGGCCAAGACCAGGACAGAATGGGTGCGCGCTCCCGTCCTCGAACGACAAATGGGACCGGTCACGGTCAAAGGCGTGGTTACCCTTGTCGAGCCGCGCTCAGGCAAGGGGCAGCGCCTCACACTCGACGTGATCTCGCTCGGCGATTTGCCCGCAGACAAACGCCCTGCCCGGGCGCGCATCCGTACCATGGTCGGGCTCGACGGGCTCAAACCCGGCCACACCATCACCGTGAAGGCCATGCTGGGGCCACCCGCCGCTCCCTCCATGCCCGGCGACTACGACTTCGGCCGGGCGGCCTGGTACCAGCGTCTCGGCGCCATCGGCTACGCGCGCAGCCCACCCGTGCTCGACGGAGCCGCACGCCACTCCGAGACAGGACTTGGACAGGCGCTCGGCGAAACCATCGAGCGCCTGCGGCAGGAGATCGGCCGGCGCATCACGGCGGTGCTGCCTGGCGAGCAGGGCGCTATCGCAACCGCGCTCATCACGGGCGAGCGCGGCGCCATCACGACGGATACGACCAACGCCTTTCGCGACTCCGGGCTTCTGCACATCCTGTCCATCTCCGGCCTGCACATGGTGATCATGGCGGGCGCGGTATTCGTGCTCCTTCGCTTTCTCTTTGCCACCGTACCCGCGATTGCGCTCCGTTATCCGACCAAGAAATGGGCGGCCGCTGCGGCACTCGTGGCAGCGGCAGCCTACCTCCTTATCTCGGGCTCGTCGGTCGCCACCGTCCGCTCGTGGTTCATGACCTCGATCATGCTTGTCGCGGTGCTGCTCGACCGCCCTGCCCTATCGCTCAGGAACGTCGCTCTCGCCGCCCTGGTGATCCTTGCCCTCACGCCGGAAAGCCTCAACGACGTCGGGTTCCAGATGTCGTTTGCGGCCGTGCTGTCACTCATCGCTCTCTACGACGCCTTGCGCGGCCACTTGGCGCTCGATCCGACGGTCGAGCACGGACCGTTCCGCCATGCGGCCCATTTTATGCTCGGCATCGTGCTCTCGACCATGGCGGCGAGCATCGCCGTGGCGCCGTTTGCGGCCTATCACTTTCACAAGAGCCAGCAGTACGCGATCATCGCCAATCTCATTGCCATACCGGTATGCAACGTCTTTCTCATGCCGGCCGGGCTCGCGTCCTTGATCGCCATGCCGTTCGGTCTGGAAGCCGCCCCGCTCGGGGTGATGGGCGCGAGCATCGACGTGATGACGGCGACGGCAACCGCGGTCGCCGCCCTGCCCGGCGCAGTGAGCTTCATCCCGGCCATTCCCGTCGCATCGCTCGTGCAGATGGTTCTGGGCGGCCTGTGGCTCGCGCTCTGGCGTCATCGCTGGCGCTATGCGGGGGCGGCGCTGGTCGCGGGCGGAATCGCGCTGACCCCGTTCGGCGACCGTCCCGACATCCTTGCCGGCCGGGACGGCCGGCTAGTGGCATTGCGGCAGACGGACGGCACGCTCGCGCTCGTCATGGGACGCGGCGCCGCCTTCGAGGCCCGGCGCTGGCTCGAACGCGACGGCGATCCCCGACAGCCTGCCGAAGCCGCCCGCGCCACAACCGTTCGCTGCGACGGCATCGGCTGTACGGCCGACGTCAAAGGCAAGCGCGTCGCGATCGCACGAGCCGCGGCGGCGCTCGCCGACGACTGCCGCGAGGCGCAAATCCTCGTCACGGCATTGCCACGGCCGGACTGGTGCTCGGGGCCCGCGACAGTCATCGACATGAAGGCGCTCAAGAGCGAAGGCACGCACGCCCTCTATATCGCGGACACGGGCCTCGTCGGCATCGAGACGGTCAATCGGCGGCGCGGCGCACGGCCTTGGGTCACAACGTGGCGGCCGGCCGTAAGGCGCAACGCCTTGCGGTCTGGCCGCGCCAGCGACGAAGCGCACGAGCCGAGCAGAGCCGATCCTACCCGGCCCGAGGTGGAGGACGACGAGGCGAAGCCCTAGCGGCTCGGAATAGCGGAGGCGGCTTGATGAATGCCTTCCTCTCGAAGCGGGAGGTCGGTGCGAGCCGCTCTATGTGAGCATTTGAAAACGGGGGAGCCGGTCTTTTGATTGTCAGCGCGCAACGGCAACGAACGTGAGCATCTTCGGACGACGTCGACACCGATCCGGCGAAAAAATGCGACCCGGGCAAGGACGAGAGCCAGACTGCGACTCCGTGGCGACAAAGCCCGCCCGCGACCGACGGCGCCGTACGTCGAGCTGCAGAACCACTCCAGGCGCGCCACCGACGAGCCGGCCTGCGGCTACGTCGCGCCCGGAGTGCCATTGAGTTCCAGCCGCACGCCAGATCATGGCGCGCAGTCTTTCCCGTTCGAAGGGGAGCAAGTGACCGGAGCCGCGAGGAAGAGACCGGCTTTGCGGGCCACTGCGACGAGTTCGTCCCATGCGTCGCACGGCTCGGCACCGGCGAGTACGGCGATGCCTTCGAGGCCGGCGGCCTGCGCGGCGGCGATCACAGTGGCATCGAGGTCGGTCACGCGCGCAACAACTGCGACGCCGCGCCTGCGGCGCCAGCGATGGCCGCCCCATTGGCGCAACCCCTCCGCGCGTCCGAGCATGGCGGCGAGACCCTCGCCTGCCTCGACCGAGAGTACGTGGCCCCGCGCGACGACGACACCGGCGGAGAGCGCGAGCGGCGCCAGGCTTGCGAGCACTGCAGCGCCGCGCACGGCATCTCTGCCTGCCTTCTCGCTCGCGATGCGGGAGGCCCCTGTCGAGAACAGCGGCGCAGCCAATGACGCTTCGCCCGTCGTGGCTTCCGGCTCGGAGTCGTGGGCGCCGAGCACGAACACGCCGAGCCGCTGGCTCTCCGCCACGAGCGACGCCCGCTCGACGCTGATGACGTGGCCGGCTTCCACAGCCACACCGGCAAGGCCTGCTTCCGCCGCAAGGCGCACGGTACCAGGCCCGATGGCAGGAAGATCGACCCGGAGTTCCTGCCCGGGTTTGGCGCGCTTGATAAGCACGCCGCAGCGCGACCCGTGGGACGCCTGGCGCATGCCCGCAAGCCGGCGCAACATGCCGTCGGTGCCTTCCGCGGCCTCGATGGCCTCGACGCGACCTGACGAGACGACGACGGCCTGGCCGATGTCGTGCGGCCCCAGCGCGCGCACGACCGCAAAGCCGAGCCGCACGTCGGGCAGAGTGCCGGGCGGCACCGGAACGGGGGTCAGCACGCCCGCGCCGATGACGAGTTCTGGCGCGGCGTCGGGGACGCCTATGACGCGAAAGCCGCGCCGTTCGAAGAAGCGCACGACGGCGCGCAGGACGTTGTCGTCGCCCCCGAGGGCGACGATGCCGATCACCTCGGCGAGCGCCCGGAAAAAGCCGAGGTCGGGCTTGAGGTGAAGGAGATCTGGCCGTTTCACGCGCCCGGCGATGACCAGGTCTTCGACGCTCGCAGCTTTCAACGCCCTGATCATGCCGCCGATCTGACCCCAGTTGCAGACCGTCACCGGATAGGGCGCCATGTCCTGGTCCGCCTCACCGTCGATCGCCACAATCGACACCTGATGCCCGCGCCCGGCCGCGCAGTCGGCGATCTCCCGCGGCAGGCTCCCGCCTCCGGCGACAATTCCCATGTGTGTTGGACGGTCGATCATGGAACTGCCAGCGCGTTTGTCCTCTCGCCCTGACCCTCGACCCGAGCGGAGAGGGGACTCGAGCAGCGCCTGTTGTCCGATGTCGGTCTCTCGACCGGCCCCAGCCGGATCTCAGTCCCCGGCGCGAAGGCTAGCGGACGGAGCCGCTGTCGTAGACCCCACGCGAGATCAACCCTCGCCCGCGTCCTTCGGCGTGCAGAGCGAGCGCTTGCCGCCAGCGCGAATGAAATCGAGGATCTCGGACACGATGGGGTTGTCCGCGAACTCGGCGGCCACGTCCTCGACCCGCTCCATGAGGGTCCCCTCGTCGGCGAAAAGGAGGCGATAGGCGCGGCGCAGGTTATGGATGTCGGCGCGCGAGAAACCACGGCGCGTGAGCCCGATGATGTTGAGCCCCGAGAGGTAGGCGCGGTTGCCTAGCGCCATCCCATAGGGGATGAGGTCGTGCTCGAGACCCGACATGCCGCCGAGAAACGAGTGGTTGCCGACGCGGGCGAACTGGATGACGGCCGCGCCGCCGCCGAGGATCACGTAGTCGCCGACCGTGCAGTGGCCGGCCAGCATGACGTTGTTCGAGAATACCACGTTATTTCCGACACGGCAGTCGTGCCCGACGTGGCTGTTGGCGAGAAAGGCGCACCGGTCACCGACGGTCGTAACCATGCCGCCGCCCTCGGTGCCGGGGTTCATGGTGACGCCTTCGCGGATGAGACAGTCGGCTCCGATCGAGAGCGTGGATGGCTCGCCGTGGAATTTCAGGTCCTGCGGCTGATGCCCGATCGAGGCGAACGGAAAAACTTTGGTCCGCGCGCCGATTGTCGTGCGGCCGGCAACCACGACATGGCTGACGAGGTCGACGCCGTCGCCGAGCTCGACATCTGGTCCGACGATGCAATAAGGGCCAATCTTGACGCAGTCGCCGAGCTTCGCCCCCGCCTCGACGATCGCCGTGGCATGAATCATGTCACCCCACCTTGGCCGCGAAGGCGCGCGCTTCCGGAGTGTCGGCGAGCATGGCGCTGATCTCGGCCTCCGCCACCGTGTGGCCGTCGACCTTCGCCTCGCCGAAGAAGCGCCAGACGCGGCCGCGGTTGCGGATCTTCTTCACATGATAATGAATGGTGTCGCCGGGCACCACGGGGCGCCGGAACTTGGCCTTGTCGATACCCATGAAATAGACGAGCTCAGTCTTGTAGTCCTCACCGAGGCTCGACACGCAGAGCGCACCCGCGGTCTGGGCAAGTCCCTCGATGATGAGCACACCCGGCATGACCGGGAACTGCGGAAAGTGGCCCTGAAAGAACGGCTCGTTGATGGTCACGTTCTTGATCCCGACGCAGCTCTCGTCGCGGTCCATGTCGTACATGCGGTCGAGAAGCAGGAACGGGTAGCGGTGCGGCAGGAACTTCATCACGCGGGCAATATCCGCGGTGCCGAGCGCCGGCTTCTTGTTGACATCGTTCATGTTCAGCTGCTCCGTGTTCCCCTGCGCAGGCCCGGCCGCGCAAACCCGCGGCCTGGCCTCAGTATTCCCCGTCACTTGGCTCAGTCGGCTTGCGCGCGGCGAGGCGGCGGATTGCCGCGATCTCGCGCGCCCACTCCTTGAACGGCCGCGCCGGGGTGCCGCCCATGATCGCACCCGCCGGAACGTCGTCCTTGGCGTGGGAGCCGCCGGCGATCTGGGCCCCGTGGCCCACCTTGATATGGCCGACCAGGCCGGACTGCCCCCCCATCACCACGTAGTCGCCGAGCTCCGAGGAGCCGGAGATACCGACCTGGCCGACGATCACGCAGTGCCGGCCCATGACGACGTTGTGTCCGATCTGGACCAGATTGTCGATCTTGGTTCCCTCGCCGATCAAGGTGTCCTTCAGTGCTCCGCGGTCGATCGTCGTGTTGGCGCCGATCTCGACATCGTTCTGAATGATCACACGGCCGACCTGTGGCACCTTCAAGTGGCCGTCGCGGCCCATGGCGAAGCCGAAGCCGTCCTGGCCGATCCTGACACCCGGATGGATGATGACGCCGTCCCCGACCAGGGCGTGGATGACGGTGGCGTTGCTGCCGACGTAGGAGCGGCGCCCGATGTGGACCCGGTATCCGATCACGGCGCCAGCGGCAATGCGGCTGCCGGTGCCGATGCGGACCTCGGGCCCGACGATGGCACCGGGCTCGACGATGGCTCCGTCCTCGATGACCGCTGTCGGATCGACGAGAGGCCCTCCGCGACCGCCGCCACCCGCCGCCTTGCTCCACATGGCGTCGGGATAGAAGAGCGCCAGCGCCTTGGCGAAGCTGCGGTAAGGCGCCTTGGTAACGAGCGGAATCGTGCCGGTCGGAACACGGGCCATGAATTGAGGCGCCACGAGGCAGGCGCCGGCTCGGGTCTCGGCGAGTTGGGGCAGATACTTTCGGTTGTCGAGAAAGCTCACCGCGTCAGGGCCCGCCTCACCGAGAGGCGAGACGGTCGCGAGACGGCGTCCGTCGTCGGTCCCCGCCGCTACCTCGGCGGCGACGGCATTTGCGATCTCCGTGAGCGTGAACGGTCCTGCCCGCTCGAAAAAACCGGGATGCTCCATGTCAGATCTCATACCGGCTGGCGGGGTCTCGACCAAGCGAGTCCGATCCTCGGCCAACCGGTATTCTCCTTTCTCTTGCACGCGGCTTTCTTGCCCGCCTCGCTCGCAGAGCTTCAGCTCCCCAACGACATTGATGCGCCCGAGACCCTCGCCGGCCTAACCGGCGCAACCCATGAGGCGGTGGCGCCAAGAGAGGGCGTTCAAACGCCGACAAGTGCGACACCAGCCGCACCTGTCCACGAGCGTTTCATATGATGCAGAACTCAGAACTTGGTCTGGGCACCGAAGCGGACAGCCTGCTCGTCGTCGTACTTCTCGCTCTGCATGACGTGCGCGTAGTCGAGACGCAGCGGACCAACCGGCGAGTTCCATAGGATCGAGGCGCCGACCGACGAGCGGATCGAGCTCGAGTCTGCGAGGTTCAGCTCTCCGGCACCTGCCAGCTCGTTGGCGAGATCGCTGGCCTCGTAGAGCGAACCGGCATCGGCGAACACGGCGCCGCTGATGCCAAGGTCGTCGGGCACGAACGGCAGCGGGAAGCGAACCTCGGCGGTCGCCGCCCAATAGGTCTGACCGCCGATGGCGTCGTGCGTCGTCAGGTCGCGAGGACCGAAGCCACCCTTGTCAAAACCACGGATCGTCTCACCGCCACGGAAGAAGAGGTCGGTTACCCGAACGCTGTCGTCACCCCAGCCCTCGATGTGGCCACCGATAACGCGAGCAACGAGGTTGATCTTCTCGCTGATCGGATAGTAGGCGCGGCCCTCGGCGCTGACCCGGACGTACTCGACGTCGCCGCCGAGACCGGCGAAGTCGCTGGCCAACTGCAGATAGTAGCCACTCGTCGGTGTCTTCGGATGGTTGCGCTTGTCGTAGGTCAGCGACCCGCTGATGGCGGACGTGGTGGAATCAGATCCGTAGCGACGGATCTCCTCGCACACGAGCTCGGAGGTCTTGGTGCGCAGATTCGTCGTGTCGCAGTTATCGTCGTAGATGTCCGCGTATTGGAACGAGTAAGACGTCTGCGCCCACAGGTACTCGGAGATCGGGAAGCCGAGCCGGAGCGCACCACCGGTGCGGCGGCTGGCAAAGCCCGACTCGTCGGTCTGATCGACATCCTTGTGGAAGAGGTCGAAGCCGGCCGACAGGTTCCGGTCGAGGAAGCGCGGCTCGGTGAACGA
>JAGVSR010000148.1 GCA_019137195.1 Alphaproteobacteria bacterium | reverse complement strand
CCGTGGCGCCGCTCGGGAGCCCCGCTCTGGCTTCCTGAGAACGCCCTGACGAAGAAGCTCTACAATGGTATCAACGTCCTCTCGCTCTGGGCCGCCGCTGAGCTGCGCGGTCTCACGTCCCCAATATGGGGCACGTACCGGCAGTGGACCGAGATTGGCGCCCAAGTGCGCAAGGGTTCCAAGGCCGAGCTGGTCGTCTTCTACAAGGAGTACGAGGTCGAGCCTCAAACCGATACCGAGGATGACGATGGCAAGCGCCGCGTTGCCCGCGCCAGCTACGTGTTCAACGCCGCCGACGTGGATGGCTTCACGCCTCCCGACGCTCCTGAGCGCCTCGGACCGATTGCCCGCATCGAAGCTGCCGACCGCTTCATCGCCGCGACAGGCGCTCGAATCGAGCACGGCGGCGAGCGCGCCTTCTACCGCCCGTCGACCGACACCATCCAGATGCCCGATGAGACGCTCTTCTGCGGAACGTCAACCATGACCCGCGATGAGAGCTACTTCGCGGTCCTCCTGCACGAGCTGACCCACTGGACAGCGCCCGCGGCCCGGTGTGATCGCGATCTCTCGAAGCGCTTCGACAAAGCCGAGGTAGCTGCCGAAGAGCTCGTCGCCGAGATCGGGGCTGCTCTCCTCTGCGCCGAGCTTGGCGTCACCCAGGACATCCGGCCCGATCACGCCCAGTACATCGCCAACTGGCTGACGCTGCTAAAGAGCGATCCCAAGGCTGTCTTCACCGCCTCCGCCAAGGCGAGCCAGGCCGTGGCCTTCCTGAAGGCGCTGCAGCTGCCAAGGTAGGGACTATCCCTTGATGACGACATTCTGGCAGCGCACGAGCGAAATGCTGTGTGGCGCAAAGCGCCCTTCCGTTCACCTAGATGATGACCCTGCCGGGGTGCTCAACCCCAGAGCCGTGACTCGCGAACGTAACAATCGGCGACACAAGAGGCGACCCCTATCACGCGTCGCGGACCGCTTCGACCGATTTGATGTGATTTTCGGAGAGCGCCAGCCGCTTGTCGCCAATTGTCATGAGCCGCTCCGCCATCGCGAGGTATTCCGCAAGATCAAGTTTTGCACTCCGCACTGATGCGGCAATCACTGACGCTGGAATGCCATTGCGTAATACCGAGTCGATCAGAAGAAAGACAAGCTCGTGGTCGCCTGCTGTTTGGCTCAACACCTCAGTCAGCCCTGGCTTGAAATCCTCCGAAAACAATCGGGTCGTCGATCGCGCCGCATTGTCTTCGCTCCATAATGCACGTCTGATGACCAAGTGCTGCAGCGCCGATCGCCAGTACGTCGTGCCAAACTTTTCGATTGCCGTCATTTCGTGCACCGCAGAGAGAAGCGAACCAAACAGTTGCTCAACCGATACCATCTTCTTGGCTCGTTCCCCGGTGGGCGAGAGAGCGAGTTGGTCCAGAACCCCAAGTCCGATGCCGAATGCGAGCTGCATCAATTCTCGGGCTTGCGACGAACTCAATCGGAGGTTGCCCTCTTCCGTGATCGAGTAGTCGTCGTACTCGATGCGTTCGCGAATGCTCTCGCAGCCTGACCAGAATTGGGACCAGGTTGCCGCCGGATCTGCCGTCTCCAACAGAGGCAGCGCTAGGAGTATTGTGCCGTACGCATCCGGCCGCTTGCCGAAAGTGACGAACATTGATGCGTGGTCGGCCAATGTTGTGCCACGATCCGAATAGGCATCATCGGTCGTAAGCAGCCACTCACTCAGGAACGATGCCGCGTCCGGCAGGGTCGCCCTCCCCGTCAATGCGGCCGAGATGCGTGCGCCGCGATCGCACCAAGGCTCCCATCCCTCACAGTCCACCGACGCCGAAGATGTCCAAATCTCGGAGAGCGATGCCGCGGCGAACGAACCGATCAACAGCGCGTCTGGGTAGGCGCGCGTACCGACGTCGGGGGTGCGCGCCTTTGGATCATGTGAAAGCAGCGTCAGGACCTGTCGGAAAAGCCACGCGGTCCAGCGACGGGTCGTCGGGCCGGCATCGGCGCGGCGGGCAACCGTGTCCGCAATCGTTTTGGCGATATTCTCCAGATCGGCCATAAACGTAGTGGGTCTCTGCTCCCCTCTTGATTGCATCTGATGATAGCCGTCATGGAGCTGATCACGCGCGATCACCAACAGCAGTGGCAATACAGGCGACGTGGTCCAACGTCCATCGGCTTCGAAGGCCTTTGGCGCGGCCGCCACCATGCGCTGCCAACAGGCCATCGATCGCGATGCGCCTGCGGCATTGAGCGCGTGTTGAATCGAGTATGGCTCGTCGAAAGTTGCAACGTGCTGCATGAAGAGTGAAACGTCGAGTTCGGCCACGATCGCGAGAACGCCATCGTCATCACCAGCAGACAAATAAAAGCTACTGCCCCTCAACCCCCACCAGATCTCGAGCAGGCTCGGAGCAGCCTTCCAGGCTTCAAGCAGCGCAGCGTGTCCGTTGCGCTCCCGTGGACTAAGGCGTCGACCCTGCGCGCCTTGGGATTGACCAACAACCTCGCCTGCGACGCGAAGAAAGATCTCTCGAAACGTCTCGTCCTTCTTCACGACGAAGCGAACGAGCTGATCAAAATCCTGCTCGAATGCGGCGGAGTAGTATCCCAGCTGCCACAACGCGCTCCAGGTCTCCGCGGTCGGCTGCTTCCGAAAAAATGACAGCGCGGCGACGGCAAGCGGCCAACTTCCGCGTTCAAGACCTTCGAATTGCCGCGCGTCCGCAGCATCGTCGCCATCGACGTCTTCGATGATCGCCTTTGCGGGCTTGTTGGAATTCAGTGCTGCCTTGAGCCACTCGACCAAGCCACTGAACCCAGGATCCGCTTCAATGGCGGCAATAAAATCGGCCGTGAGTTCCTGTGAAGTCGCTTCGCTCACATCAGGAGCGATCCCGGACGCTGCCGCGCGCCACTCGGAAGGCCATTGGTTGGCTGGCTTGCTCATACGCGCGGCCGTCCCTTGTCATGACGCTGTGTCACCATCGACGCAGCCCGCCAGGCACAGTCAAAAAACGCGATCGCACCATGCTTGTCTGCGGCCCATCCCCGCGACGCCGCGCTCAAGCCCGGATGCAGGCCCCCAACCGTCGCCCCGAAATGCCAGAGCTCGTTGTCGATGATCGCGAACCGGTCATGGATCTCATAGATCAGGTCCTTCAAATTGAAGTTGATCCGAATGTCGATCCTAGTGGCCCGATGCAATTGATTGCTGTTGATTAATTTCGCAAGCTCGGAAAATTGTCGCTCGATTTCCGTTTGCTCCTCACCGCTCGCGGATGTCAATAGGCGGACGTCGGACACGGCCGGACCCGTTCTGAACCAAGCCATCACCGCATCGATATTGACTTGGGCAGACCCATGCTCGGGGGTGAAGAGAAACCGATCGATAATGAGAACGCGATCCTGAGCATCTCTCACGGCTCTTGCGAAGGCTGCCAATGGTGATGGCGGCCTTGCAGATGCTCGGGCCTTCATGGCGGCAAAAGTCGGGAACGCGGAGAGATCAGGCGTCGGTTCATCGCCGCGAAAGTCGACATGCCCTGGCCAGTAGATCGCCTTCTCGTGAACCTGCCGTTCTGCGGGCACGCTCGGTTCGATTGATGGGATTTGAGAGAGGGTGAGCGGCAGCTTCATGTCGGAATCCCGTCCTGCCGGTGCGGGCGGCCGGACTTGTAGTCTTCGAATGGCATTGACGTCCCAATCATCGCATGCAGCCGCGCCAATACCGGCTCACTGTCAGGCACCTTCAAAATCAACGAGGACCGGTCTCCGAGCGCATTGAGCGAATTACCCAAGAACCAGACGTCCTCGTCAATTGCCAAAAACCGATCATGCAAGGGAGGGCTGCGGCCGGCGAGAACGCCGACGCGGGCATTTGGCACGCCCCTCTGCTCAAGTGTTTCGAACGCTCCTTGGAATTCGCGCAGCCGTCGCAGCTGTTCACTTTCCCTTGAAGGCGCAGGCGAAGCCTCCGCAGAAATGGCCACGGCGGCCGAAGTTCCGGTCTCATCTTGCGTCGGCTCGCTGCCGTCATCGCTGGCTTCGAATGCGAGCCGTGACGTGAGGACGAATATGTCCACTTTGATATCTTGGATCGCATGAACGAATTGCATGATCTGATTTGCGCCGAAGTACGGGTCGGCTATGATCACCTGCGTCCTCGCTCGCCCGATGCGCGAGCGAATGAACCTCATCGCGACTTCTCTTTGGCCGTCCTCAAACCACGTCTGACCTAGTGATCGGGCGAGGGCCTGTCGAGAACGACGCGCTTCGCTCTCAAAGACGCGAGCAACAGTCGTCATTGGCGCAGACGAACCCTGCGTGGACAATACTTCATGGGAGCTTTCGACCACCTCGTACGAGGCATCGGCCGATCGGCGCGCTTCGGACCTCGGGGCCACTATTTTGACGCGCCTCGAAGCAACCCCGATGTTCATATTAATCGAGCGAATGAACGGAAGTGGCGGTTGATCAGCGAGGACGCCGTGCGTCGGATGCGTGACAACATAGCCACTCGCTTGAATGGGAAGTTGGCTTCGTACGACCACCAGGCCGTCCGCCGGGACCGGTATGGTTTCGAAGCGCGACACCAGATTGGCGCGCTTTTCAATAATGGTGAGCTGCAATCCGGCAAGCGTTTGTCCGGGCCTTGGAACAATACGAAAGACGAGGTCTTCGGCAAGACCGGCTTTATCGTCGGCGATGAAATTGTGAATGGTCTTGATGATCGGGTCTGGAGCGATGAGCGTAAGGCTGCCGAGATATTCACGGTAAGCTAACAGGTCGATGTGCAACCGCCGTTTGACGAACTCAAGGGCCTTGGCATCCTGCAGAACGGACTCAACAGAATCGGCATCACCAAAGCGCCGATGGATGCGCGCAGGAGCAGACCCCGATCCGATAAACGGTGCAGGATTGCCCGGACCACCGAGATCCCGGTCAGCGGCGACCGGCAGTCCCAACGATGGCCAATGCGGATCATCGATGAGCTCGGTCTGAGCCAGCGGAACTCCATCTAGCTTCCGATCGACTTCACCTTCGAGACTTGGCACCGGCGTCACGAAGCGGGCTCTAGCATCGCTGCGATACCAATTGATGGCATGAATTGCTGACAGCGTCGTACGGCGGAAGAACAGCTTGCCGTCGCGTCCGGACCGAAGCTTGCAGGTCTCGAGACCGGTTCCACTCGTCGGACGCGGGCGGTCCCTACTTAGAAGGGAAACCGTTCCGAGTACCAGCCGTGGCGTCTTCGCTCCAGCGGCAAAATGCGTGATCAAGCGGACAACGGCCCAGTCGTAATCCTTGGACCATGCAGGCGCCGCTGCGTCGGACGCTTCTGGACTGGCTCCCGTCATGCGATGTTCTCACTGGTTGCCAAGTCGGCAAGCTCAATGAAATCAGTTCCGCGGGTGCCCGCGAGCTTTTCATTCTGGTCAGACGCCCTGAAACGCATGCGTGCCACAACTGCAACTTGGCGATGATCGCCGCTGGGGTTCTCGCCCGCACCCGACGACAAGGAGTATCGGAAGGAATTCAAGCTGTATAGCGTAACCCTGTTCGTCGACCTGCTTTCCCAATCTCGAGCCCGGCGACGATTGCTTCGATCCCGCCGCCATGCGTTCAGTCTCGTCCAGCTCTGACGAGCAAAACCTGACCGGCGATCAGAAGGTGCTGTTCTGACCGCAGATTGTCACCTCCTTCTCCGCGAGTTGCACGGCACTTGCGTCACGTGTTCGCAGATGCACCCGCCAATGTGGTCGCTAGTTGGTCGCTAAATCTCTTCTCCTAGCAGAGCAGGAAAAGAGAACGGCACATAACTCATTGATATTATTGGTGCGGACGGTGGGACTCGAACCCACACGCTCAGAGAGCTCAGGATTTTAAGTCCTGTGTGTCTACCGGTTCCACCACGTCCGCAAGTCGCGCGCGGCGCTGGTGGGGCGACCGCGCGCAATCAAGATGGGATACCGTCCGGCCGACGAACGGCCAACGGAGACAGAGCTGCTGCCGGACGGTATCCGGTCTTATGCGGGATCGACGGCGCCATGGCAACGTTCCCGAGCGGACTCGACCTGCCCCGATTTACCCCCGGGAGCGCGGGCAGGGGTCAAGGGCCCCGCGAGCTGCAAGTCGCTCGATTAAGTAGCCCCTCACTCGATCCTTCGGACCGCCGTTCCCCCCGGGGGACGGAAGGGACCACGATCGCCCTCGTGAGCTACGTCGGCCGCCCGTGCCGTATTGCCCCGCGGACCAGAAGGTACAGCACTGTCGCGTTGAGGAGGTGCCACAGGAAATGCGTGCCTATGTGCCGCCCGCCAAGAGAGAACAGCTCACACAACTCGTAGTCGAGTGTACGGAACGCGAGCGAGACGGCCAGCACGCCGGAGGCGACGGCAAACGTCGGCCACACGGGATGCCGCCGGATGGCGAGCCAAAGACCGATCAGCACCAGCGCCACGAGCGCCGGCAGGTACCCCACGCTGCCGTTGAGGCATCCAGGATGCACCGCGGCCGACTTGGCGAGCCACGGCACCGTGCAGTTGACCCCGCGCGCCACCGACAATGACCAAACGAAGCCGCCGAGCCCCGCGAGCGTCAGCCACCACGGCGCACCGGCGAACCGCCATAGCGCGTAGGCGAAGTATGCCAGCATGAAGATGCCGATCGGTGCCGTGTCCGCGATCGCCGCCCAGCGCGTGGCGTAGGTGTGGAACAGAAAGCTGCCGACGCCCACCACCGCCACGACCAGGACGAGACACGCTTCGGCCCATCCGCGTGTCTCACGCGCTGCCCTTGCGAACGCGACGGCACACACTGCCGCTGCGATCAGAAAGGCGACGTTGGTGAGTGCGTTGACGGGCTCGGCCCAGAACGCCGGATCGCCGGCGCGCTCGCAATAGCGGTAGATCTTCTCGTCCCAGCTCATGCCCGCTCCCGGCGCTTGCTCGATCCGCCCGAGCAGGGTAGCGCGGGAGGCCGGTTGTGCATACTGTGAGATTCGAACGAACGTGGCTGCAAGAGGCGTCCGCCGGCCCGCGCCACTCCACGTCTTCACCGGTGCAATAAGGCTGATGCCGATTGCACCCCGCGGTCAGGCACCCCGCCCGGCGGCCATGACGAACCGGGCAACGCGCCCACCCGCCTCGTACCGAGAAGCCCGGGCGTTGAACCAGAGACGGGCCGGCGCCTCGATCCGTTCGTAGGTGGTCCGCGCCAGCGCGATCACGAGCAGAAGCTCGCCCGCAACGAGCACCGAATCGAGCCATGGCGAGCCCAGCGTCCAGAGTTTCACGGGTGACAAGACGGGCGCCGTGAGCCCGAGCGACGGCACCGCCTTGGCGAGGAACGTAAACCCGATCTTGAGCACCGCAAAAAGCAGCATATGCACCATGTAGATCGAGTACGACCAGAGACCCAGCGCCTGCGCCCACGGCATCCTGAGCGCTGCCGATACCGGACCTTGCTCGAACGCGAATACGTAGATGACGGCCGCGAACACGACCGGCGCGAGGAGGCTCGTGGGGTCAGCTCCCGTCGTCAGGATGAATGCCGCGAGTAGCGCCACGACCGGCCACTCGAGCCAAGCCGTCAAGATCGGTCTACCGGCCGACCGCGCCACCAGCATCGCCACCAGCACGCCGGAGAAGAACCCGTAGAGGCAGCGGAAAAAGCCGAAACTGTGCGTCGTGAACATCGAGCTGTCACTGAACGCCACCACGCCCGCGAGCCCCGCGAGCGACAGCGCAGCGAAAACGCTGGCCCGTGCGCCGAACACGAGCACGGCAAGCGCGAACACCGCATAGGTGTAAAACTCGACACCGATGCTCCACGCCGGCCCGTTCCACGACGTCATGCCGTGCAGGTTGAACGCCTGCGTCAGCATGAGATTTGAGACGAGCGTCTCGAGCGAGCGGTTGCCTGTGAACGGCGCCCCGTCGAGCGGCAAGTGGGCGACGCGCTCGATCACGGCCTTCAGCACCTCGAGTGCGACGAAGCCCGCGATCACTGCCGCGTGCAGCGGCCACACGCGGCCAAAGCGGCGGATCATGAAGCCCGCCGCCTGTCGCCCGTCGCCGATCCGGGTGCCATAGGCGTGAAAGATCACGAACCCCGACAGCACGAAGAAGAAGTCGACGAAGAGCTGCATGCTGGTAAAGACGGCCGTCGCCTGCAGTCCATGCGCGACCGGAATATGCACGACCGTGACGAGGCACGCGCAAAGCCCGCGCCATGCATCGAGCACTTGATAGCGATGTGCGCCTGTCCCTGCGCTCGCTCTACCCTGGGCGACGGCAGAGCTCATCGCGCTGCCTCCTCGTGGTAGGTGCCCCTCGCCCGGGCAAACGCCCGCGCGATGATGGGATTGCGGCGCACGAACCGTCGCAGGCGGTCCAGATAAACGGTGCGCCGTCCGCGATGCGAAAGCGCCGCGAGCTTCTCGTAGAGCGGGTGCTCCTCGGCTCCGAGATCGCGCTTGAAGCCTTCGTCGCCGATTGTGAAGTCGTAGTGCTTGAGCCCCTGATCGGCAGCCCACTCCATGCTGGCGAGAAACAGCTGCAGACCCGGCGAGTAGTTCCGCCACCCCTTGCCCGCGAACCCCGGGAAGATCATGTGAAAGGCTTCGTTGTAGACGAGTCCATAGCCGGTCGCGACGATCTCGCCGCCGACGAGCAGCGCCTGCATCACGGCGAGGCTTTCGGGCTCGCCGGGCCGGATCAGCGACCGATAGAACGCTGCATAGCTCTCGTCGGCAAGGAGATCACGCCGCCCCAACGCCTCGAACCGCTCGCGTCGCTCGGCGAGAAGCTGAGCGAAGAACCGGTTTGCCTCCTCCTCCGTCTCCGCCGCCTTGAACGTGATCACGCCGCGCTTGCCGAGCTTGCGCCGCCGAACCGCCAGATCGGCGCGAAGCTTCTCCGGCACGTTGCTGTCGAGCCAAACCGGAAAATCGCGACCTAGATCGGCCTTCCAGTTGGAGAGCTTCATGGGATGCACGTTGGGGAGCCGCACGAGTGGATTGCGCGCCCGCCCAAGTCGCGCCGGCAGCTTGGAGAGTCGCACGAGGTCGGCTGGCGGCAACGCCGCCTTCAGCACATCCCAGTAGGCCGCCATGTCCACCGCGGACGGCACCATGCCGCGCGCGACGACCGGCCCGTTGAAGTCCGCGACCCCGAGGTCGGCGCACTCGATGACCTTGAGCGGACCCTGCTCGACAACCATCAGTGGCAGGATCAGGAGCGGTGCCGCCGTCTTCGCGTCGTGAAGCACGACCACGAGCCAGTCGACCCCTGCAGGTTCGGCGATGCGCTGCACCCAAGCCCGGAACAATTCGAACGTCTGGAACACGGTCTGGTCGCCGTTGCGCTCGACTTGCCCCCAGACAGGAGCCAGGCTGGCAAGCTCCCTATAGACGGCTGCCCGCACCGAGCGCGCCGGGTTGCGAGCCTGCGCCTGTGCCTTGAGGCCGGACTGGGGCCGCAAGAAGGGCCACTTCGGGCGTTCGAAAATGATACTCGACTGCATGCTGCCTGCCAGCGGAGCTTACACTGCGAAGCCCGTAGCAAGTCGCGGGCCACGGTCGAGGGCGACGGCCCGGCGTCGACCGCCTGCCTCGCTCGTGTGGTCCGGAAATCTCGGACGGCAGGACCATCAGGTGCGCACGGTTGATCCATGCCCGGCAGGATCCGAAACGCCCGAAGTCGAGCCGGTCCGCCACTGAGTACCGCGCCGGCGACCAAGCGCGCCATCACGAGCCACGGCCGCTACGGCACATTCCAATAAATGCAGAATTCAAACAGATAGTTAGATGGTGCTGCCGAGTAGGATTGAACTACCGACCTCTCCCTTACCAAGGGAGTGCTCTACCACTGAGCTACGGCAGCAGCTGGGCCCGGGTGACGGAGCTTCCGTGACCGGCTCCCAAACTACCGGAGCGCCGGTGAAAACTCTGACAATCCAAGCGGTCCGGCCAGCAATGCCGCCCGCAAAGGGCGAGACGCACCGGACGGCGCATCCTCTACATGAGCCAAGCCCGCGCCGCAACTCCGTTTCTGACCGCAAGAGCGCCCCGCCCGGCTACACGGGGCGCGGACCAGGGGACCATCTGCACCCGAGCCCGATTGACAACCGAACCAGCCGGACGCCCTATGCGCCCATGACCCAGGCTGCCTCCTCATCCGACGCCGCATCCGCCCACGCGCGCGCGTCCGCGACCGGCGTTACCCTCGACGAGCGCGAGGTCGGGCGCTTCGAGCGCATGTCCGCCGAATGGTGGAACCCGCACGGAAAGTTCCGTCCCCTGCACCAGATCGGACCGCCTCGCATCTCGTTCGTCCGCGACCAGCTCTTGGCCCACTTCGGCCGCCCTGCCGGAGGCCTGAAACCGTTGAAGGATCTCACGATCCTCGACATCGGCTGCGGCGGTGGCCTCGTATCCGAGCCCATGTACCGCATGGGCGCCAAGGTGACGGGCCTCGACCCCGGCGCGCTCAATGTCGCCATAGCCCGCGACCACGCCGCCCCTCAGGGGCTCGACATCGACTACCGCGTCGGCACCGCCGAGGACCTCCTTGCCGAAGGCCGCTCGTTCGACGCCGTGCTCTGCCTCGAGGTCATCGAGCACGTCCCGGACCCCACCGCCTTCATGGCGACCTGTGCCGGTCTCTGCCGCCCCGGCGGCCTCGTCGTTTGTTCGACCTTGAACCGAAATTTGAAGTCGTACGCGCTCGCCATTGTCGCCGCCGAGTACGTGCTGCGTTGGTTGCCCCAGGGTACCCACCAGTGGGACCGCTTCATCACTCCCGATGAGCTCTCGGGCATGATGACCGCAGCCGGCCTCGCGGCCCCGCGCTTCTCAGGCATCGTCTACCACCCGCTCGCAGACGAGTGGCGCCTGTCGTCGGACACGGACGTGAACTATGTCGCGGCGGCCGCGAAGCCTGCCTGAGCCGCGCGCGACCGCCGCTCTCGCTCTCAACTTGACGCACAGCCTGCGACACGCCGAGCCTATCGCGAGACAACGCTTCAAGTCGAGCGGAGCGTCACACGTTCCAGCACGTCCGGTCGTTCGGCCAAACCGCTGACCGCTGCGAGGCGGTCGCTCCGTCGCATCGAATCTGGTCGGCGAGGCGCGAGCGCACCACACGTGCGTGATATGCCCGGTGACCCTGCCCCTCGCCGGAACCCAATCCGGTACCGGCCTCGCAGCCCCGCGCATCATGCCGCCAGCAGACCTCGAGGTCGTCGATCGCACGCGCAGAATATGCGTATTGGTGCGATGCCACCGGCTCAAGCTGTGTGAGGGTGTGCCAGCGGCAACCTTGACTCACGGATGCGTCTCGACGACGGCGAGGCCAAGAGCGACCAGTCGATCGGCTCCGAGGCCTGTTCTCTGGGCCGGCCCAATCTCGCGACACCCCTTGGCCCGCGAATTGGCCCATCGCGACGCGCGTACCGGCGAGACACGTGCCGTGCAACAGTGGCTGACGCTGATCCGATAAGCGTGAGCCTCACTCCAGCAGCCCGGCCTTGGCAAGGTTCATGCGCAAGTGCTCGCGGTCCGCAGCCTTCTTGTAGAGGTCGAGAAAGCCGAACGCGATGCTGGAGAGCGTGACTGCCGGGTCGAGCGCGCGAACGTTGTCGATCGCCGCCCGCGCCCGCGTCATCTCGTCAAGGGCTGCGTAGCTCGCCGCAAGATAGAGGTGATTGACGGTCATCTTCACCGCTTGCGCGCGTTCAAGCGCGGCAATCGCTTCTTTGTAATGGCGTGCATCGAAATAGACCTGTCCCACCGCGGCGAGCCACCAATCCGGATAATGCGGATTGAGCTGCATCGCCTTTTGCACGGCCGTGACCGCTTCGTTGGAGCGTCCGCAGCAGCTTAGACAAAGGCCGAAATCGTTCATGATATCGGGATCATTCGGATTGAGCTCGAGCGCCCGCCGGTAGCCGGCGATCGCGCGCTCGTGCTGCCCGATAAACAAGCTGTTGTAGCCTATGGCCCAGTGACCCCAGGCTTCGTCGTCGTCGCGCGTGATGGCGAGCGTGGCGAACTTCTGAGCCTCGGCAAGCGAGTGGGCCGCGTCCTCGCTCCATCCGAGCCAGGCGTCAATGGTGTGCGAGAATGCGATCTTCGCATAGGCCTTGCCGAAGGCCGGATCAAGCTCGATGGCCCTCAAGAAGTGCGCCCGCGCCTTGGGCATACATCCGGGCGCCCAGTCGTCGAAGATGTCGAGCCCGGCCAGAAAATGATCGTACGCACGCAGCCGGTCGGGAGGGGCAGTGTCGGTCTGTCCTCGCCACGCCTTGCCCACGCGACCGCAATAGGGTGAGCCCAACCGGCCGACAATATTCTCTGTCACCTCATCGAGGACGGCGAGCAGGTCACCGAACGATCGATCGAAGCGTTCGGCCCAGAAGTGAGCTCCCGTGCCCCCGTCAATGAGCTGTGCGGTGATGGTCACCCGTTCCTTCGACTTCTGCACGCTGCCTTCCAGCACGAACCTCACGCCGAGCTCGCGTGCAATCTCTGGAATTTGGCCTCCCTTGCTCTTGTAGGAGAAGACAGAGTGGCTGGCGGCGACGGCGAGGTCGCGGAAGCGCGATAGCGCGGTGATGACGTTCTCGGTGATCGCATCGCTGAGATAGTCGTCCGCGCGATTAGCGCTCATGTTGATGAACGGCAGCACCGCGATCGAAGGCCGTGCGCTGATGGGCGTCATCGCCGAAGGCACTCTCGTTGCCTCGGTCACGACGCCAGAATGAGTTTCGTTGGCAAGGGCAGGCTCAAGCGCGACCGCCTCGCGGAACTCGATCAGTGGCGCATAGCTTCCCTTGGGAAGGTCGATACGGATGGGATCGTGTGCGCCCTCACGGGCATAGTACGCACGCAGCTTGTCGCGCAGACGGCTAGCCTCGATGCGCACCACAGGGTCCACCGATGCGTCGAATGAGGCCTCACGGTCGAATACCTCGATGCCCACGGTATAGCCCTTGAGCCGCTCACCACGCCCGGCAAGCGTCTCGTCTACGATGTAGCTTAAGAACGTCCGGCGCCGTCGCGACTTGGCGAACGCCTCGCTCGCGAGAATGCGATCGACCTGCAGGCGGATGGCACGCAGCTCGTCCTCGTTCCAAACGTGCGCACCTGTGCCCACGAGCAAAACCAATGAACTTGAACAGGTTAACCGCTGCCTCTCGAAGCGGTTGGATACCGTTGGATACTAGACCGCCCCCCACCAGGGAGCAATTGTGACGTCGTCCCCGCGGTGCGGTTCTTGTAGCAGGAGGGCCAGCCTCATGACCGTAGTCGACGAAGCCCCTCGTGCAGCAAGTCTCGCATGCATGCCATCGCACCTGAGTTCGGCATGGCGTGCCTTGCGGTACGCGCGCTGCCGTCCTCCTCCCCCTAGTCGCGGCGGCGCGCGCGCCCATTTGCAGCCTGCCCGACAGCGCGTGCTGACCTGTTATGCGCCGCAGATTGCACGACCTTGGCCCACATCGCTGAGCAGCAAGGCTCCCCTCGGCGCGACCTCGATCCGTTGAGAGCTCTCGCAGGCTTGAAGACAACCGCTCCAGACCGGTCAATAGGAGGAAATGACATGTCAAAAGGCTCTATCGGAAAACGCGCGTCTTCGCTCGCATGCCTGCCCGCAGCGCTAATTCTCGTCAACGCCAGTGCGATTGCGGGTCAAATCGTGGAAGAAGCCGGCGTGATGGCGTGTGTGAGCGACAAGTGGGACGAGAAGGAGGTCGAGAAGGGACACAAGCTGGTCGATTACGCTGGCCGTTGCGTTTCAGTCCCGGACGATCCTGCAGCCCAGAAATATACGGACGACTGCGTAGGAAAGTACGAGTATCTGCCCGACGGCAGCTACAAGGGGAGCGGGACCTGCACCACCTCCTTCAAGGGTGGCGACCAGAAATTCGTCACCTGGGAAGAGGGCTCGCACCTCAAGGAATACGTCTACAAAATTACGGGAGGCACCGGCAAGTTCAAGGGTGCCAAAGGCGACGCTACGTATACGCTCGACGAGCTGACAAGCTCCCTCTTTGGCGGCAGGTACAAGGAGAAGATGGTGCTGCCCTGAGGTGCGCTGATGAAGCGGCCGTCGGTTCTCGGGCGTCGCGACCCAACCGCCCTGCTGCGGACACGGCCTCCTCCCTTATGAGCGCAAGCTAGTCTGGCAGTGAGACGTTCGGACCCGTGCGCCACTGCCAGGCTGACGAGATGGGATCATGAAGTCCGCCTGCGTAGAGGCGGAGGTCGGGCTCTTGATCCGCCTCGTGAGAGCGCTCGCATAGGCAGTCGAGGTTTGGCGAGCTGTCCCGGTATCAGCTTGGAACCACGCGCCCGCCCTGTCGTCTCGTATCGGCTACAGACCAGAGCCGGCCGATCCCGCGAGCCACTCCGGCACCCTGTCCGCGCCGATCATCTCCTCGTATGTCGGCCGCGGGCGCACGACAGCGTACTCCTTGCCGTTGACGAGCACCTCGGGCACCAGCGGCCGCGTATTATAGGTCGACGACATGACGGCACCGTAGGCGCCGGCCGTCATCACCGCCATCAGGTCACCGGGCTTGAACGCCGGCAGCTCCCGCGCAAGACCGAGATAGTCGCCTGTCTCGCACACCGGCCCCACCACGTCCTGCAGCACCCGCGGTCCATCGCCAAGTGCCTCTTCGACCGGCTGGATGTCGTGATAGGCCTCGTAGAGCGTCGGCCGAATGAGATCGTTCATGGCCGCATCGACAATCGTGAACCGCCGCCCATCGCCCGCCTTCGCGAAGATGGTGCGGCAGACCAGCACGCCCGCATTGCCGACGATCATGCGTCCCGGCTCGAGCACGATTTTCAAGCCGAGATCGCCGAGCGCCGCTCTCACCGTCGCAGAATAGGCATCGGGATGCGGAGGCTCGTCACTCTTGCCGTGATACGGGACGCCGAGTCCACCGCCGATGTCGAGGTGCTCGAGGTTGATGCCGTCGCGACGCAGCTCCAGCACCATGTCGCGCATGAGCCGGAACGCATCGCGGAAGGGCGCCAGGTCCGTGATCTGGCTGCCAATGTGCATGTGAATGCCGGCGCACGTGATACCCCGGAGGCCGCGCGCCTCGGAATAGAGTGCGTGCGCCTTCAAGTACGGAATGCCGAACTTGTTCTCCTTCTTCCCGGTCGAGATCTTGGCGTGTGTCTTCGCGTCCACGTCCGGGTTGACGCGAATGGCGATCGGCGCCTTGACGCCGAGGCCCGTCGCGACCTCGTCGAGCGCCAGGAGTTCCGGCTCGCTCTCGACGTTGAACCCGAGGATGCCCTCGCGGAGGGCATACGCCATCTCGTCCTTGGTCTTGCCGACGCCGGCAAAAATGATCTTGCTGGCCGGCACGCCCGCCGCTCGTGCTCGCCGAAGCTCGCCCTCAGACACCACGTCCATGCCGGCTCCAAGCCGCGCCATCGTGGTGAGCACGGCCTGGTTCGAGTTCGCCTTCACCGCAAAGCATATGAGAGCCTTCTGGTCGGCGAACGCCTTGGCCAGCACCTCGTAATGCCTGACGAGCGTCGCCGTCGAATAGCAGTAGAAGGGTGTGCCGACCTCGGCGGCAATCCTCGCGAGCGAAACCTCTTCGGCGTGAAGCACGCCGGACCTGTAGTGGAAGTGGTGCATGAGGAGGCCGGTTATGGAGCGGACCAAGTCCCCCTAACCCTCTCCCCAGAGGAAGGGGGTATTCGAGCATCGCCCGTAACGAGATCCAGGTCTCGCCGCGAGCGTCGTTCGGATGTCCTCTCTCCCTGGGGAGCGGATTTGGGTGAGGGGGCGATAGGGAACTGGCGGTAATGGATTGCGACGCCTAGCGCAACAGGCCGTCGAGGATGAACCCCTTGTGCGGCTTGTCCGCCTCGCCCTCCGGCTTGCCCTGTCCCGACTGGGCGTCTGCGGTCGCAGCTTCCTTGGCGGCGGGGGGAGCCTCGAGGCCGCCACGCACGCCGCAACCGGCCATGACGAGGGCCGCAGCAGCTGCGAGGGCGACGATCTTGAAGGCGCTTGTCATCGTTCCTGCCGGTCGCCCGGCCCCGTTTTCCGACGCGTGACGGACCGGCTCCACCGCAGGAGACCGGCCACCCGCAATCTCTAGCCCTTCCCGCGCTCCTTTTCCAAGCGCTTCGACCAGGACTTGGCCATTTTCAAGACGTTCTGTGGCGCGGTTCCCCCATAGCTGGCACGGCGCGCAACGCTGCGCTTGATGCCGAGCTCCACAATGACGTCGGCGGCGATCCGGGGCTCGATCGCCTGCAGGGATTTCAAGGAAAGCTGATCCAATTCAATGCCTTGCGCCTCAGCCTCCGCCACCGCGCGTCCCGCCACGTGGTGCGCGTCGCGAAAGGCGAGGCCCTTCTTCTCGACGAGCCAGTTGGCGAGGTCGGTCGCGGTCGCGTACCCGAGGCCTGCAACCTTGGCCATGCGCTCCGGATTTGGCTCCATGTCGCGCACCATCCCGGACATCGCCGCGATCGCGAGCCTCAAGCTGTCGAGGGCGTTGAAGGTCTGCTCCTTGTCCTCCTGCAGGTCCTTGGAATAGGCGAGCGGCAGGCCTTTCAGAACCATCACCAGCCCCTGGAGACCGCCGGCAATGCGCCCGACCTTGGCCCGGACCAGCTCGGCTGCGTCCGGGTTCCGCTTCTGCGGCATGATCGACGAGCCGGTCGTGAACGCGTCCGTGAGCCGAATGAACCCGAACTGCGGCGTCATCCACACCACGATCTCCTCGGCAAACCGGGAGAGATGAACGGCGCAAATGGTGGCTGCCGCCAGGGTTTCGAGCGCAAAGTCGCGGTCCGACACGCCGTCGAGCGAGTTGGCCATCGGCCGGTCGAAGCCCAAGGCCTCCGCCGTCATCTTGCGATCGATGGGGAACGAGGTGCCGGCCAGCGCCGCCGAGCCCAGCGGACACTCGTTGAGACGGGAGCGGGCGTCGCGGAGCCGGCCCCGGTCGCGCGACAGCATCTCGACGTAGGCGAGAAGATGGTGTCCGAACGTAATCGGCTGCGCCGGCTGCAGATGCGTGAAGCCCGGCATGATGGTTCCGTGATGCGCCTCAGCCTTTTCGGCCAGCGCCATCATGAGATCCCGGAGCGCCGCATCCGCCCCGTCGATCCAGTCCCTCACCCAGAGCCGGAAATCCGTCGCAACCTGGTCGTTGCGCGAGCGGGCCGTATGGAGGCGTTTCCCAGCCTCTCCGACGAGTTCCGTCAGCCGCCGCTCGACGGCCATGTGGATGTCCTCGTCCTCGCTCTTCCCCCGCCATTGAAAGCGCCCGGCCTCGATCTCGGCCGCAACCTGATCGAGGCCCTTGACGATCTTGGCCGCGTCCGACTTCGATATGATGCCCGTGTCGCCGAGCATCAGGGCGTGAGCCTTGGAGCCGCGGATGTCCTGCGGTGCCAGCCGCTTGTCGAAGTCGATAGAGGCATTTATCTCCTCCATGATCTCGGACGGCGAGGCCTTGAACCGGCCTCCCCACATCTTGTTGGCGGAATTGTCTGACACGGGAAGCGTGCGCTCCTTCGGGGGCGGGCCCTTGCCTAGGACTAGGTATGCAGGGCCAAGTGGAACGGGCGGGTAGACCGGAAGAAACCATGAGCCAGAGCACGAACGACCAAAAAACATCGCCACCGCTCCGGTCTGACCTCCGGAGGGCGGCGTTGGCAGCCTGCCTCAGCTTTACAGCGGTAGCTCTATACGTCAGCCTGGGCCCCACTGACAACATGGGGATGTCGGAGCCGGCCGCACCGGCCGCCGCCGCAACCTCTCCTGCCACATCGGAAAAGGCCGACACGGGGGGCGCCGAGGAGCTTGCCGGCCGCTTGGCCGCGTTCGTACACAAGAAGCCGCCGCAGCCGCTGCCCGACGTGAAATTCCAGGACGGCAGCGGGGCTGCCAAGTCGCTTTCCGACTTCCGCGGCAAGACCGTGCTCCTGAACCTGTGGGCCACCTGGTGCGCCCCCTGCCGCAAGGAGATGCCCTCCCTCGACCGTCTGGAGCAGCAGCTCGGCTCGGACAAGTTCCAGGTCGTGACCATTGCCCTCGAGAGAAACGCGGCCGAGGCGGGCGCCAAGTTCTTCAGAGACAACAAGATCCAGAGCCTGAAACTCTACATCGACCCCTCGACCAAGGCTGGATCGGCGCTGCGCGCCCTCGGCCTTCCCGTTACCATCCTGATCGACCCTGACGGCAACGAGATCGGCCGCATGGCCGGCCCCGCCGACTGGTCGAGCGCCGAGGCCAAGGCGCTCGTGACGGCGGCGGTGAGGTGAGCGGCCAGTCCGGCGTCATGCCGGCGCGCCGGCAAAGCATGCGCACGGAGTTGGTGCGACGGCCGGACACAAGCCAAAGGGCTTCCGCGCAGCGGGCCATGCCGGAAGCAGGACCTGCAAGCCCGCGTCGCCGCCCTTCTCGGCGGCGGGCTCCGCGGTCACGGCGTGAACCGCATGCACCATGCAATCGTCCGGCCCTTCAGCATTTCCGCCCGAATCCCGCCGCGGCGCACAAGGTCTCCGCCCCCTCGGAGCAAGCGCAAAAGCGCCCCTGACCGAACCAGCCGAATAGGGGGCCGTCCGGTCGGGGCGGGCGTCATGATCGCGATGCAGGCACGCGGGACGCCGTCTATTTCTTCTTCTGCGTCAGTGCCGAGGCGGCGGCCGAGCGGGCCTCCTTGCTGGCGCCCTTGTCCTTCATCACCTTCGCAGCCGCCGAAGCCACCTTGGCGCTGGTTCTCTCGGTCGACCCCTTCTGCGTCAGTGCCGAGGCCGCAACCGCCTTTTCGGCCTTGGACGCAGTCTTGCTCGCCAGCACCTTGGCCGCCGACGAGGCCACCTTGCTGCCCGTCGATCCACTCTTCGCCATGTCCCTGTCTCCATTCGAGCCCGGGCTGCCGCGCCACGCGGCATTGACGCCCATGAGCAGCGGGAGAATCACTAGATTCGTGCGCGGAGTGAAGTGAAAAACTTTTGCAAGATAGGTGTCTTCTCGTGGACAACTAACCGGGGCGCCTCGCGAGGAACCGCCCTCGCCGGCGGCATTGACACCGGCGCGCAGCCCCCGCAAAAGGCCCCGTACCCGTCACCGCTCGAAACTCAGGGACACCGGCATGTCACACGACGACCTCAAGACGACCATCGAAGCCGCCTGGGAGACGCGCGACACCATCACGAGCGACACCAAAGGCGAGGTCAGGAAGTCGGTCGACGAGGCGCTCAAGCTCCTGGATAAGGGCAAGGCCCGTGTCGCCGAGAAGAAGGACGGCGCGTGGATCGTCAACCAGTGGCTGAAGAAGGCCGTCCTGCTGTCGTTCCGCCTGAACGACATGGATCTCATCAAGGGCGGGCCGGCCGGCTCGTATTACTGGGACAAGGTGCCTCCCAAGCTCGAAGGCTGGGACAAGGACGATTTCAAGAAGGCCGGTTTCCGCGTGCTGCCCGGCGCCTACGTCCGTCACTCGGCCTACATCGCGCCGGGCGTCGTGCTCCTGCCCTCGTTCGTCAACCTCGGCGCCTACGTCGATACGGGCACCATGGTCGACACCTGGGCGACCGTCGGGTCCTGCGCCCAGATCGGCAAGAATTGCCATATTTCCGGCGGCGCCGGGATCGGCGGCGTCCTGGAGCCGCTCCAGGCCGGTCCCGTCATCATCGAGGACAACTGCTTCATCGGCGCCCGCGCCGAGGTGGCGGAGGGCGTCATCGTCGGCGAGGGATCGGTCCTGTCGATGGGCGTCTACCTCGGCGCCTCGACGACCATCATCGACCGTGCGACCGGCGAGAAGCACTTCGGCAAGGTCCCGCCCTACTCGGTCGTCGTCTCTGGCACCATGCCCGGCAAGCCGCTCCCCAGCGGCGAGCCCGGCCCGGGGCTCTACTGCGCCGTCATCGTCAAGCGCGTCGACGAGAAGACCCGCTCGAAGACCAGCATCAACGACCTCCTCCGCGACTGATCACCGGCATGCTGCCACGGGCCGATAGCCGGCGGCCGTCCTCAGCCGGATCGTCGCCCGCCGTCTCATGTCACCCGCTAACGATTGCTTAAGACTTGCAGGCGAACCTGTTCCGATTCGGCAGCACACTTGCGCCTTCCGACCCTGACGCCTGTTCCGGTCACGACCAGGGTAACGAATGCGGCCGAGCATTGGCACAGACGACCTGACGGACCAACGACCATGGGCATCTTGAAAGGCCTGCTCACCAAGCCGGGCGACGGCATCCTCGACGACGAGGACGAGCCGCCGCACCCCTATGCAGGCGCCGAGGCCGCCGTCGACCACGCCATCAGGCAGCGCCAGATGGGCACCTCCGAGCAGCCGGTCGACTGGACCGCCCTGCGCTCCGGCGACGATCGCCGCAAAAGCGATAGCGGCCGCCCCGACGGACTGCCGGATCGCCGCAGCGGTGGCGACCGTCGCACCGGCTTCGACCGCCGCGGCGCAACCGCGCGCGAGTTCGGCAGACGCAACCAGCGCTCCGGAGACGGCGCCTGACCTTACGGGTCCGACGCCGTCCGTCTGACCCGACCTCTCGTTCGTGCCCTCCGTTGCATCCGCAGCCGCCTCTGACTAACGTCGCCCCGCATGCGCAGGCGCGACGTTCGCGCAGCATTCAGAGCTGGGGGCACGCTTGTACCGCACGTTGAGCTCCGATCGTGTCGTCGAGACCCTGGAGCGGCTCGAAGCCCGCATCGCCGAGCGCTTTCCGGGTGCCGGGCTCGGCAGGGTCTGCACCGAGCTGACCGCGACCGCCCGCCAGAGCAAGGACCGGGCGGCCGCCATCGCCCGCCCCGACCTGCGCGTACGCTTCCTCGTTGCCGCCGTTCTCGGTCTCGGAGCCTGGCTGCTCGCTGCCATCGGCGGTGACATGCTGGCCGGCACTCGCGCGACCGACGAGCTCTACGGCACCATTCAAGGCATCGACAGCGCTTTGAACCTCGTGCTCGTCATGGGCGCCTCGCTGTTCTTCATGGTTTCGCTCGAGGACCGGCTGAAGAGGAAGCGCGCGCTCGACGCGCTGCACGAGCTGCGCTCGATCATCCACGTCATCGACATGCACCAGCTGACCAAGGACCCCTCGACCGAGGTCTCCATCAGCCAGGACACGCCGTCGTCGCCCACACGCACGCTCGAGAAATATGAGCTGATCCGCTACCTCGACTATTGCTCGGAGATGCTGTCCCTCGCCTCCAAGGTGGCCGTGCTCTATTCGCAGAGCTTCCCGGACCCCGTGGTCGCCGAGGCCGTCAACGACCTCGAGCGCACCGCGTCCAGCCTCGCGCAGAAGATCTGGCAGAAAATCAACATCATGCACCGCTCGCTGGAGACGGCCGAGCGGTCCGCAACGGTGCCCGCCAGCGCCTCGCCTCCGTCGACGGCCTCGCCGGCAGCAGGGGCCCTCTCCGCTGGC
This sequence comes from Alphaproteobacteria bacterium, assembly GCA_019137195.1. Lineage (GTDB taxonomy): Bacteria > Pseudomonadota > Alphaproteobacteria > Rhizobiales > Hyphomicrobiaceae > CBDCUQ01. The sequence goes on along the minus strand of JAGVSR010000148.1, from coordinate 130,214 downwards.
GGGCCCGCCGCCGTGTGATAATGTTTGGGCAGTGACCAACGAGACCGGCCGGCATCGATGTGACGCTATTTGAGCTCCTGTTCAGCTTCTCCGGCCGGATCGGACGCCAGGCGTGGTGGACCGGTTTCGCAATCGGATGTGCTGCGGCTCTGATCGGCACGCTCGCGCTCGACCCTGGCGTTTGGCTTGCCGAGCCGCCCCGGGCACCGCACCCGAACCTCGCGCTCTGGAACCTGGCCTGGGTCATCCCCATGACCGCGATCACGGTCAAGCGCTTCAGCGACCGCAACCGCCCGCAATGGCTCGGCTACGCCGTCGGCGCTGTCGGTATTGCGCTCATCGTCGCCGAGCAGTCGGGCTTCATGGTCGACCCCGAGAGAGCAACCCGCGGCGAGCATGTGCTTTTCTGGGCGACGGCCGCGGTCATGCTCGCCGCCTTTGTCGACAACGCTTTCCTCAAAGGCACCCCCGGCCCGAACCGCTACGGCCCCGACCCGCTCACCGCAGAGCTGCTGCTGCGGTCGCCGGGCTGAGCCGCCTGCCTGAAATCCTGTGCTGGCGTTTGCGTTCGAATGCCGGCGTACCGGCTTTCTGGAGGTCCGGACCATCCGAAACGGTCGTGATCGGCTGATCGTCCGCCGCCGGGGTTGCCCCGCCCCCGTTGCCCGAGTACGGTCCGCCCGCTCGATTCTAGCCTGGCAGCTCCATGTCCCTCGATCCGAAAGACCCCGTCGCCCTCACCCAGGCCCTCGTCCGCTGTGAGAGCGTGACCCCGGCCGAAGGCGGCGCCCTGACCCTGCTCGAGGAGATTTTGAAGCCCGCCGGTTTCGTCTGCCACCGCCTACCGTTCAGCGCCCCCGGCACGCCCGATGTCGACAACCTCTACGCCCGCCTCGGAACCGAATCCCCCCACCTCTCGTTCGCCGGCCACACGGACGTCGTGCCGCCGGGCAATCTCGCGGCCTGGACCGTGCCGCCGTTCTCGGGCGAGATCAGGGACGGCATTCTCTACGGGCGTGGCACCGTCGATATGAAGGGCGGCATCGCCTGCTTTCTCGCCGCAACCATGCGTCACCTCGAACGCGTCGGCGGCAAGCTGTCAGGCTCCGTCTCGTTCCTGGTCACCGGAGACGAGGAGGGCCCGTCCGTTAACGGCACCGTCAAGATGCTCGACTGGATGAAGGCCAATGCCGAGGTCATGGATGCCTGCATCGTCGGCGAGCCATCGAACCCGCGGGCGCTCGGCGACGAGATCAAGATCGGCCGCCGCGGATCGCTGAACGGCGAGATCGTCGTCCATGGACGCCAGGGCCATTCGGCCTATCTCCGCAAGGGCGAGAACCCCATTCCGAAGCTCGTCCGCTTCGTCGACCGGCTCTCCAGCGCCCACCTCGACGATGGCACGCCGCGCTTCTCGCCGTCGCATCTGCAGGTCACCATCGTCTCGGTCCCCAACACCGCCTCGAACGTCATCCCCGGCGAGGCCCGCGCCACCTTCAACATCCGCTACAACGACCTCTGGACGCGACCGAAGATCGAGGAGTGGGTGCGTCTACAATGCGACGCCGCGGCCGGCAGCATGGAGGACGCGCGCTACGACCTCACCTTCTCCGGCACCGGCGACGTCTTCCTCACGCAACCCGGACCGCTTGTCGATACAATGGTCGCAGCCGTACGGAGCGTAACAGGGCGCACCCCGGCACTGACGACGGGGGGTGGCACCTCGGACGCCCGCTTCATCAAGGACTACTGCCCCGTGATCGAGTTCGGTCTCGTCAACAAGACCATCCACTCGGTCGACGAGCACGTCCCGGTAGCCGAGCTTTCCGAGCTGACCGGCATCTATGAACGGTTCATTGCCGGCTATTTCGCAAATCGTACCTGAGGCCCCGAAAGGTGCCCCAGTGTCTGTGCCGCACCCGCGTCTCTCCTGCCACTATCATAACCATGTTGCCGATCTGGTCCCGGCCAAATGGCACGCGCGGCTTCTGCCGTGGTCGGTAATCTGATAGATTCGGCAGCGATTTGCGGCGCTTCCGGCAACCGGCGAGCAGTCAGACAGATCGGCCGGGTGGCAAATGCATTTTCCGACGAAGCAGACACCGGTTTGTCGAAGAAGATGCGACCAGACTAAAGACTAGGGCGGCGCTCCGATTCCTGCAGGACCGGAACCCGCTCTGGTGGAGCGCCATCGGGAGCACACGGCGGCAATCAACGGACAAGACGGGAGATCAACCGTGGCAATGCTCGAATGGAGCGACGAGCTCAGCGTCGGAATCAAGCTGATCGACAAGCAGCACATGATTCTGATCCGAGCCATCAACCTTCTGGCCATGGCTGTCCAGCGTAACACCAGCAAGGACCTGATCGGCCAGATCCTCGAGACGCTGGTCGACTACACCGACACCCATTTCGCCTACGAGGAGGAGCTGTTCGACCGCTTCCACTACCCAGAGACGGAAGAGCACAAGGCCTCGCACCGGGCTCTCCTCAAGAAGGTCATCGACTTCAAGACGAAGTGGGAGACCGAGCATACCGAGATCGGCCCAGAGCTGCTGAAGTTCCTGGTCGACTGGCTGCGCACCCACATCCTCGGCTCGGACAAGAAGTACTCGAGCTTCCTCATCAAGGCGCTCGGCAACGAGTAGGCGTACCCGGTCGCTGAGGCCCTTGCAGCCGTTCTCCGATGGGACGGAATGGCGTCGCGGCACAAGGTATGGAACAGTAGCCTGACGAAAGTCGACAAGCGATTCGGAAGGAGACCTCGCCTGTGTCCGATCAAGAAAAGGCCAGCGGGCCGCAGTACCCGATCTGCAAGTTCGTTTCCAAGTCCGATAGCGACGCCACCAACGACGTGCTGAGAAAGCCGCCCGACACCATCGACGAGTGGAAGGCCAGCATCAACCGGTGCATGACGCTGGTCGAAAAACGGCTCGACGAAATCGAGCGCCAGGTGATGGAAGGTGGCAAGGCCGAGTAGACGCCGAACCGCCGCCATCAATTCGCCGCCACTGAAGCACGCACCTAACCTTTCGCGCTTCGCTAAGAGTCCGGCCGTCAGCCTGTCCCTGGCCTAGTTGGACGGCGACTTCGCCCGCTGCTTGCAGCGGACGCCGTGGCCGTTCGAAGTGCGCCGCCCGGACTCCTCACGCTTCGATCGTGGCTCAGCGAGAGCGTTTCAGCCCGCTCCACCCGCTGCGCGGCCCCGCCCGTCAGAGCTTCACCCGCGCCATCGACTCCTCGAGCCCGGTGCAGCCACCGGCCGCCTTGGCCCGCTCGTACCACGACAGCGCCGCAGGCCTGCTCAGTCCGACGCCCAGGCCGTACTCGAACAGATTGCCGATGAAGCACATGGCCACCGGATCACCGAGCGCGCTCGAGATCTCCCATACGTCGCGGGCCTTGCCGTAGTCGGGCGCCGCGCCGTTGCCGGGCTGGGCATAGACGGTGCCGAGCTGTGTAATCGCCCGGATGACCGGCTTGTCGGCGTGCGCTATGGCGAGATAGCGCTTGAGCCAGAACCGTGCTTCCTCGGCGTCCTTCTGCCCCGCCGGCGCCGACAGCAGCGCCGTTGCACGCCCCAGCGCCTGCTGGGCATCGACACCGGCCACGTTGACGCCGCGCGGCGACACGCTGCCCGACGACAGTGCATCGTAGACGGGCGTCGCGGGATTGCCGGCGGGCTGAGCGACCGCTACCGGTGCCGCAACGAATGTCGGGGCCGGCTGGTAAGCGGTAACTGGCGGCTTCAGGAGGCTGTAGACTCCGACGAGTGCCAACGCGATCAGCGGCACGCCGAATGCCAGGAGCTTGAATGGCTCGAGTCCGAGGATGCCGGCAGCTTGCGGAACCGGCAACCGTGTGTACGCCGGAGTAGCCGGTGCCTCGTGGTGCAGCGTTGCGATGTCGTGCTTGAGATCCCGCAGCATCGCGTAGACGTCGCTCTCCCCATCCTGATGCACGTGCCCATGCGTGCCGTGCGCCTGCTCGTGCTTCAAGGCGACGATGTCGCGCTTGAGGTCTGCGAGCACATCCCTGAGCTGCTGCTCGCCGGGCGGCAGCTGCTCGTGCGACTGCTCATGTCTGAGATTTACGATGTCACGCTTGAGTTCGGCCAGCACGTCCCTGAGCTCGCGCTCGCCAGCCGGAAGGTTCTGATGCACCTGCTCCTGCTTCAGGGAGACGATGTCTCGCCTGAGCTCTGCGAGGACATCGCGAAGCTGCTGCTCCCCCGGCGCCAGGTGCTGCTGCGCCTGCTCCTGTTTCAGAGCGACGATATCCCGCTTCAGCTCTTGGAGAACGCTGAGCACGTCGTCAGCCGCCGGAGAAGGTGACGGTCGTACCGTCACCGGCGGTGCCGCTTTCGCGGCGGGCTCGGCCACGGTGGCCTCGGGTGGCTTGGTATCCTTTCCACCGAGTGCGACTTCGCCGAGACCGGCGATGGCATCGAGCGCATCGAGCTTGCTGAAGAGGGAGGAGGACATGGCGCTGGTTCCCGTGTCTGTACTCTCGAAATCGGCTGAGGCGGCGGGTTCGCGAGCCGCGCCGGAGGATATGGAGGGGGATTGTGCGCCGTTCGCCGTCGCAAGCCTCACAACCTCGCCAGCTCCGGTCGCGGGCGTCGGCACGACGAGCGCGAGATGGTCGGCGCTGCCGCCGCGGCCGTTCTTGCCGTTGCGCGAATGAGCGACGAGATTGCGTTTCTTCTGACGCCGTGTCGTTGTCACGAGCGGCCAAACGAACTCTGCCCGCAGAGCGGCCGAAGGCAGCTCGATCTCGACACCGGTACCCGGCGCGAGGACCGGGCTGTTCGTCACGTCGGGACCGATCAGAAGCTCGAGACCAGCAGGCGTCGCCTTGGCGTCGAGAGGCTTCAGAACGCCTTTCGGCCACCCCTCGAGCGTTCCGTCCTGGTCCGACGGCTTGATGCGGAATTCACACGCCTCGGGAGCAGAGCTGACGTCGTGCAGCAGGACAACGACATGGCCCCCTTCCGGGTGCGCATCGGCCTCGAACGCGTTTGCCGTGACTGTCCTCAAGAATTCCCCCGATCCGCCATCGCCTGTCCGGCCTTTGGCGGCTACTCGCAACTTGGAGCACAACCCTAAAAGGACGGCCCTCGGCTCAAATTGAGTTTAGTCAAACGCAGCCAACGTTCGCCAACGGATTCTCAAGGGAAGGTTACACGCGGGGCCGGCGCGCGAGACGGGCCATCGGCTCCCTGCCCCTGACGCAGGGGCTTAGGATCCTACTGCGGCCGGCAGAAGAGGTGGGCCGGCGTCCAGCCGAAGTAGAGCGTGACAAACCCGAACGCCGCGACCAGGAGTCCAGCCGTCATCTCTGCCGCAGGGCCTTTCCGCACTCTCGACAGTGCCGACACGCCAAGCGCCGCGCCAAGCACGCCGGGCAGCGTGCCGGCCCCGAAGCCGGCCATCCAGACGGCGCCCATGTATGCCGACCCGGCCAGCGTCGCGGACATCAGCGCGGCATAAACCATTGGACAGGGCGTGAGGCCCCACGTCAGGCCCATGACGTAGGCCGAGACCCGCGGATAGGCCCTCAGCCTCGACACCAGGGGCCCGAGCAGCGCCGTCGTCGAGAGGGTGCCGCCACCCGGCACCGCGAGCCGCGGCAGCATGCCAGCGGTGGCGAGCCCCATCCACATCAAGGTAAACGCGCCGAGCCATTGCAGGATTCGAAATGTCCAGGCCGTCGTCGCGGGATCGACGACGACTGCGATGACGCCAGCGACGACCGCGCCTGCCGCCGCGTAGGTCGTGATGCGGCCGGCCTGCAGCACCAGGAGCGTGACGAGCCGCTCACGCCGGTCGTTGGGGTCGATCAGGAACAGGGCCCCGGACGCGATGCCGCCGCACATGCAGGCACAGTGCAGCGAGCCCGCGAGCCCGAGCAAAAAACCGCCAGCCAGAATTCCGAGCGTGGTTTCCATGGCCTTCCCGGGTCTCAGGAGCCCGTCGTGCCGGTCTCGCCGTTTGTCGCCGTAGAGGTCGTCGTGCCGGACGCCGCGGGCGGCCTCCCCCGCCGCGGCTCGTCGTCGAGCACAGCCCGCCATGCTGAGCCCTCGAGATCGTCGTACTGCCCGCTCTTCAGCGACCAAAGAAACGCGGCGAGGCCGAACCCTCCCATGACCAGCGCAACGGGAATGAGCCAGGCGAGCGAGGTCATCGGCGGGCGAGCTCCAGGTTCTTGGATCCGAGCCGGATGGCGTTGGCAGTCACCGTGATCGACGACCCCGACATGGCCACGGCGGCGATGAGGGGTGTCACGAGGCCGGCCATGGCCAGCGGTACGAACACGATATTGTATCCGATCGCCAAAGCAAAGTTCTGCAGCGAGAGCCGCTCAGACGCCTTTGCCACGGCGAGCGCCTCGACCACCGGGTCGAGATGGCTGCCCTGGAAGATGGCATCCGCCGCCGTCTGGCTGACGTCGGCCGCCGTCGCGGGAGAGAGCGAGGCATGCGCGGCGGCGAGAGCCGGTGCGTCGTTGAGGCCGTCGCCAACCATCAGCGTCTTACGGCCTTCCGCCTTGAGAACCTCGAGACGGGCGATCTTGTCGCCCGGCCGCTGCTCGGCCTTCCAGTCCGAGATCCCGGCATCGGCCGCAATCGGAGCCACAGCCGCGGCGCGGTCGCCCGACAGAAGCTCCACCCGGTAGCCCGCAGCCTTGAGCCTGCCGACCACGGCAGCCGCGTCCTCGCGCAGCCGGTCGGCGAACCGAAATACGATCGCCGGACCCTTGGCCGGGCGGTACCAGAGCTGCGCCTCGACCCCCGCGACCGGCGGAACGCCGCACCACTCGGCCGAGCCGAGCCGCTCCTCGCCCTCGGCCGTCGAACGCGAGAGGCCTGCGCCGGCCGATTCCACGACCTCCCCCGCGACTGCGAACAGGATTCCGGCCCGCCGTGCGGCCGCCACCACTGCCCGCGCGTAGGGATGCCGGCTGGCGGAGGCGAGACTCGCCGCTGCCGCCAGATCATTGGCCGCAATGTCGGCACCGTTGACGAGTTTCGGCTCGCCCTCTGTCAGCGTCCCGGTCTTGTCGAATACGACAGTATCGACCTCGGCCATGCGCTCGAGCCCGTCGGCGCTCTTGAGAATGAGCCCCTTGCCGAACAACCGGCTCGCGGCCGCGATCTGCACCACCGGTACCGCCAGGGCCAGCGCGCACGGACAGGTGATGATCAGTACGGCAATGGCCGCCGTCAGCGCCTCGTCCCAGGCGTGCCCAAGTGCCATCCAGCCGATGAACGTCGTAAGGCCGAGCACGTGTACCGCCGGCGCATAGAGCCGCGCCGCGCGGTCGGCGAGACGCACGTAGAGCCCGCGGTTCTGCTCCGCTGCTGCCATCAGGCGCGCGATCTCCGCCAGCAGCGAGTTGCTGTCCCGGGCCGTAACCTCGATGGTGATCGGCTGCGCGAGATTGGTGGTGCCAGCGAATACCGGCTCGCCCGGCGCGATCCGCCGTGGAGCGCTCTCGCCCGTGATGAGCGCCTCGTCGATCTCGCTCGCACCGGCGCGAACGATACCGTCGGCTGCGATGCGCTCGCCGGCCGCAGCGACGAGCTTCATGCCGGGCTCGAGAAGCTTGACCGACACACGCTCGATCGAGCCGTCGTCCCTGAGCACGCCGGCCGAGGTTAGCCTCAGGCCGAGCAGGTTCGCCGCCGCACCGGACGCCCTGGTCCGCATCTGCTGGTCGAGCAGGCGGCCGATGAGCAGGAATGCGAGCAGCGTCACTGCCGCGTCGAAGTAAACCTGCTCGCTGCCGCGCATGGTCTGGAACAGGCTCATGCCGGTAGCCAGAATGACGCCGAGCGAGATCGGCACGTCCATGTTGAGCCGGCCCACCCGCAAAGCCCCCGCCGCGGAGCGGAAGAACGGCAGTCCCGCATAGGCGACCGCCGGCAGCGCGATCAGAGCCGACAGCCAATGGAAGAGCGTCTGGATCGACTGCTCCATGTCCCCGCCGGCCCCCGACCACACGGAGACCGAGAGCAGCATGATGTTCATGGCCGCGAAGCCGGCTACTCCGAGCCGTCGCGTCAGATCGGCATCGCGTGCGCCGGCGTCGCCAACGCCCGGATCGGCGAGCTCCGCCGCCCGGTAGCCGACGCCTTCCAGTGCTTCGATGACTTTGTCAGGAGTGACGCGGCTGGCATCGTATTCCGCCACCACGCGCCGCGCAGTCAGGTTGGCACGCGCCGCGGCAACGCCTGGAAGCGCCAGAAGTGCGTCCTCGACGGGAGCAATGCAGCCGCCGCAATGCATGTTCTCGACCGCGAACACGGTCGTCTGCAGATGGGGGCAGGCTACGGCAGACCCCGCACCCTTGCTGGGCGTGGAGGAGAGCCTCAGGGCTTCAACCATAGCCGCTTCCTCGCCCGGTAGACGACGCCGTCGCTGGCTTTCGCGGGATCGGTGGCTTCGATCGTTGCAATGTAGTTGCCGGGCTCCGTGACGACGGTCTTGGCCTCGTACCGCCCCGGCTCTTTTTCCTCGAGAGCGAGCGTCTCGTCCTCGGCGATGGTCGCCGGCCGCCCGAGAAGAGCCGAGATCTTGAGACCCCTGACCGGTCCCTTGCTGCTGTCGGCCAGCACGACCACGAGCCGGCCACCGCCGTCCTCGAGCCGGATGTCGTCGCTCCACCCGAGCGCGTCCTGCCGCTCCGCAGCCTCGATTCTCTCGTTGTACTTCAATCCTTTTCGATAGGGCTCGTTCGCCACCACGCCGGTATGAGTCGACAACGCGATGTTGATCATGACCACGTTTGCCGCGATCACGATCCCGAAAAACGTCAACAGGGCGATCAGCATGTGTCGCCCTGTAAACGTCCACGTAGGGGTGGATGGCTCAGCCATCAAGGCCTCCTGAACGTCGTTGTCCTCTTTGCGATCCGGCCCGACTCGACGTCTTTGACCAGAATCGTGATCGGATGTCCGCCTGCCTCCAGCGACGAGGCGACCGCATCGGGGACCGCCACGAACATCTTGATCTCCCGCAGCACGTCGGTCGGCACATCGATCTTCGGCGGTGCCTCACCCTCGTGGCCTACGACCGTCACCTTAGCGTCTTTGATGCCGTCCACCAGCAGCTCGTAGTTGCGCGGCTCGTGGAGCTTGTTCAGGATCTTGATCGTGTATCCGTTGCGGATGTCGCCGTTTGCCAGACGGACATAGAATGGGTTTCGGTCGGCCAGAACATTGACCTCGAGCAAGGTTCGCTGCGACAGCACATAAAGCATGAGCAGGCCGACGAATGCAATCAACGACGCGTAGATGACGGTCCGGGCTCGGATCAGCTTCAGACGGGGCTCTGGCTGTCCCGCCAGCGCCGCCTCCTTGCGCGCGATCGTGTCGTAGCCGACGAGCCCGCGCGGCCGATCGACCTTGTCCATAACCTCGTTACAAGCGTCGATGCAGAGAGCGCACTGGATGCACTCGAGCTGGCCACCGTCGCGGATGTCGATGCCCATCGGGCACACGGCGACACAGGCGTTGCAGTCGATGCAGTCGCCGCGACCTTCCCAGCCCTGCTTCTTGCGCAACGGCCCGCGCGGCTCGCCGCGGTAGTCCTTGTACGACACCCACAGCGACTCGTGGTCCACGAGCGCGCCCTGGATGCGCGGCCACGGGCACATGTAGATGCAGACCTGCTCGCGCGCTATGCCGCCCAAGAGATAGGTCGTGAAGGTGAGGATGCCGACGAACATATAGGCCGTCGTCGGAGCCGTGCCGGTCACGAGCTGCCCGAAGAGGGTCGGCGCATCTGCGAAGTAGAACACGAATGCGCCGCCGGTCGCGACTGCGATCAAGAGCCACGAAATGTGTGTCATGGTCTTGAGGAAGACTTTGCGCGCGCTCCACGGCTCGTTGTCGAGCCGGATGTGCGCGTTGCGATCACCCTGCCAGAACCGCTCGACCGACATCATGAGGTCGGTCCACACCGTCTGCCAGCAAAAGTAGCCGCACCAGACCCGCCCGGCGAGCGAGGTGACGAGGAACAGGATGAACGCGGCTAGAACGAGAAGGCCGGTAACGAAGTAGAACTCCTGCGGCCAGATCTCGAGACCGAAGGCGAAGAAGCGCTCGTGCTGCATGTCGAGCAATACCGCCTGGTTCGGCAGGTCCGGACCGCGGTCCCAGCGGATCCAGGGCACGATGTAGTAGATGCCGAGACAGACGATCATCAGCGTCCACTTGATGCGGCGGAAGGTGCCCGTGGCGGCCTTGGGATAGATGCTCTGACGCTTGGCATAAAGGCTTCGGTCTGCCTTGCGGTTGACCGCCTTAACGTCGTGCCGTTCGACGTGCTTCTCTGCCTGCTCGAGCGTCGCCTGGTCCTGGCTCATGTTTGGCAAACCTTGCTTAGTGCCGTGATCCACGGCCCCTGATCGATAGTGTGCTGTCGATGCCACCGGTCGTTTCGCGTCGCCGCACCTCCTCCATAACCCGGGTTCGGTGCGCCGCCGAATGCGGCATGGACGTGAGGCTAGCCTAGGCTGCGATCCCTTGTGCTCTCAGTGACTTTCGCACACGAGGCGAGGAGATGGCGACGCCCCCGGAAACACGGGATTTCAGGCGTCATTTGCCCGTCGTCTGACCCCGATCGCATTGCGGCGCGTCAACCCGGGGGATTTCGAAATGTCGCAGCAGGTCGAGGCGATGGGGTGCCGTCGTTGCCGCGGTCGCCGACCTCGAGTTTAGTGGCCGCTGGCGAAAAAAGAGAATGGGGTGCCGGACGAAGCCGTCCGGCACCCCATTGGACATCACTGCAGGCCGGCTAGCCCTTACTTCGAGCCGCCGAGGCTCTGCACGTAGGTTGCGACGGCCTTGATCGCGGTGTCGTCGAGACGGCCCTTCCACGCCGGCATGATGCCGCCGCGTCCGGTTTGGATGGACTCGACCACCATGGCCTTGTCACCGCCATAGAGCCAGATCGCGTCGGTAAGGTTCGGTGCGCCCATCTCCTGGGTGCCCGTGCCCTTTTCGCCGTGGCAGGCTGCGCAGTTCTCGGCGAACACCGCCGCGCCACGCTCTGCCGCAGCCTTGTCGGTGCTCTTGCTCGAAAGCGAAAGCACGTACTCGGCTGCATCGGAGATCTGCTCAGGCTTCAGGACACTATCCATGCCGAACCGCGGCATGGCGGAAATACGCGTGTCCTTGTGGTCGGAGCGGATGCCGAAGGCGATCGTCTGCACGATGTCCTCGGGCTTGCCGCCCCAGAGCCAGTCGTCGTCGTTGAGGTTCGGGTACCCCGGAGAGCCCTGCGCGCCACGACCATGGCAGGGCGAGCAGTTGGTGCCGAACACCGACTGACCGTAGGCCGTCGCGAAACGCAGCAGCTCCGGCTTGGTCTTGACATCGCCGAGGGTGGCCTTCGCCAGCTCGTCGCGGAACTGGGCCTGCGCGTCGTGACCGGCCTTGACCTCGTCCATGGCCGCCGCACGGGCGCTCCAGTTCCACATGCCCTCCGTGTAACCGTTCATCGTCGGCCACGCGGGATAGACCACCCAGTAGCCGATCGCCCAGACGATGCACGCATAGAACGTCCACAGCCACCACCGCGGCAGCGGCTTGTTGAGCTCCTTCAAGTCTCCGTCCCAGACGTGGCCCGTTGTCTCGACACCGGTGACCGCGTCAACCTCCTTATGATGACCGCTCATGACCGGCCTCCCTGTCTATTCTCGGATCCAAGATCGAGGGCACTGCGCTGAGCCGCGTCTAGCTTGTCGCGGCTTGCGATTCCAAACGTGTAGACGAGCACCGCGAGGAACATCGCCATGCAGATGAGCAGGGACGACGTCACGCCGAGCCGGGCTACCGCTTCATAGGTCCAACTTTCCATGTGTCGCTCCTGCCTATCTCAGATTTGGGCCGGAGGCGTCGAACTTGGCGAAGTCGACCAGTGTGCCAAGCATCTGCAGGTAGGCGACGACGGCGTCGAGCTCGGTAACCTCGTCGCTGCCGTCGAAGTTGGCTACCTTGGCCTTGGGATACCGGGCAAGGAGAGCCTTGGCCTCCTTGCTGTCCGGACTCACCTGCGCCTTCATGTCGGCAGCGGCATTCGCGATCATGTCGTCCGTATAGGGAACCCCGACGGTCGCCAGAGTCTTCATGCGCGGCTCCATCATGGAAAGATCGAGCGGCGTCTGGCCCAGCCAGGAGTACGACGGCATGATGCTTTCCGGCACGACCGCACGCGGGTTGTTCAAGTGCTCCACGTGCCACTTGTCGGAGTACTTGCCGCCCACACGCGCGAGATCCGGTCCCGTGCGCTTCGAACCCCACTGGAACGGATGGTCGTACATGCTCTCGGCCGCCAGGCTATAGTGGCCGTAGCGCTCCACCTCGTCCCGGAGGGTGCGAACCATCTGGCTATGACAGAGGTAGCAGCCCTCGCGGATATAGACGTCGCGCCCAGCCTGCTCGAGGGGAGTGTAGGGACGCATGCCCTGCACCTTCTCGATCGTGCTGTCGATCCAGTAGAGCGGCGCGATCTGCACCAAGCCGCCGATCGACACCACCACGAGGCAGAGCACGAGCAGCAGAATGGAGTTTCTTTCGATTGTTCCGTGATTCACGGTCGCCCCCCTTGTCAGATCATCTGAGCGCGCAGTGCCGGAGCCGCCGCGACTCGCGGCTGCTCATGGGCATCCACCGGCTCGTCGCCGCGGATCGTGCGCCAGACATTGTAGGCCATGATGAAGCCGCCCACGACGAACAGAGCGCCGCCGGTGGCACGGATGATGTAGTAGGGGTGCATCGCCTCGACCGTCTCCACGAACGAGTAGGAGAGGAAGCCGAGCTTGTCGTAGGCACGCCACATGAGACCCTGCATGATGCCCGACACCCACATGGACGTGATGTAGAGCACGATGCCGATCGTCGAGGTCCAGAAGTGCCACTCGACCAGCTTGATCGAGTAGAGCGCCTTACGGTTCCACAGCCACGGAACGAGGCAGTAGATGGCACCGAACGAGATCATGGCGACCCAGCCGAGCGCACCCGAGTGGACGTGACCGATGGTCCAGTCCGTGTAGTGCGACAGCGAGTTGACCGCCTTCACCGACATAAGCGGGCCTTCGAAGGTCGACATGCCGTAGAAGGCGACCGACACCACCATCAGTCGGATGACCGGGTCCGTTCGGAGCTTGTCCCATGCGCCCGAGAGCGTCATCAGGCCGTTGATCATGCCGCCCCAGGACGGCATCCACAGCATCACCGAGAAGGTCATGCCGAGCGTCTGCGTCCAATCCGGCAGAGCCGTGTAGTGCAGATGGTGCGGGCCTGCCCAGATGTAGAGGAAGATCAGCGTCCAGAAGTGAACGATCGACAGCTTGTACGAGTAGACCGGCCGCTCGGCGCGCTTCGGCACGAAGTAATACATGATGCCGAGAAACGCCGCCGTGAGGAAGAAGCCGACCGCGTTATGGCCGTACCACCACTGGGTCATGGCGTCCTGAACGCCGGAGTAGGCGATGTAGCTCTTCGACTCGAGGAGCGACACCGGCAGCGTGACGTTGTTGACGAGGTGGAGCATGGCCACCGTCACGATGAACGCGATGTAGAACCAGTTCGCCACGTAGATGTGCGGCTCGCGGCGCCTCATCAGCGTACCAAGGAACACCAGCAGATACACGACCCACACGATGGTCAGGAACAGGTCGGCGTACCACTCGGGCTCAGCGTACTCCTTGCCCTCCGTGACGCCGAGCAGGTAGCCCGTGCCCGCGATCACGATGAAGGTATTGTAGCCCCACACCACGAACCACGGCGCCCAGCGCCCGGCGAGACGGGCATGGCTGGTGCGCTGCACGACGTAGAACGAGGTCGCAAGCAGCACGTTGCCGCCGAAAGCAAAGATGACCGCCGACGTGTGCAGCGGACGCAGGCGCCCGAAGCTGGTCCAGGGTAGATCCAGGTTCAAGGCAGGGAACGCCAGCTGCCAAGCAATGAGGTCGCCGACGATGAAGCCCGCGATACCCCAGAAAACGGCGGCGATGGTCGCGAACTTGATCGGTCCATCGCAGTAGTCGACATCGGATCCCGGCGTCGAGAAAGGCTGCACGAGCTTGTTGGGTAAGACGAATAGTGCCGCGATGATCGCGGACAAGGCTAGGACTGTGCCGTGGAACTTCATGACCGGGTCTGGCGACAGAACCAAGTACATGAGCCCGACGGCGGCGAATGCCACGGCCACAAGGACCGTCAGGACATCCGTGAACGTTCTTCGTTCAGCCATTTGCTCACTCCCCTCTTCATAGATATGGCCGGAATCCGGCCACCACGAACCGCTGATCGATCCTTCGCACTGCTGGCCATACTCGCCTTGATCGAGATCAGAACTGCGACATCGCAGCTAAGAGTGCTTATAGAAGCAGCAATTGAGCGTCGACCAGTCTCTCTAGGAGGCTCTTCCCGCATACTGGCGGGCGGCACGCAGCGAGTCCTTGCACCAAAGTAGGAGGCAAGCGGCGGAAGACAGCAAATCGTCGGCTCACACGCATGTTGGCCATATCGACGCAGTGTGTCCCGAACGCTATAGGTGGGCAGGCATAATTGGGCAGAGGATGAATGGCGAGCTTCAAGTCTGAGAACCGGCCAACAGAAGACGCGTTGCGCCGCTCAGAGGCGCGCTTCGCCGGCATACTCGCCATCGCAGCCGACGCAATCATCTCGATCGACGACGCTCAGCGCATCAACCTGTTCAACGAGGGTGCCGAGCGCACCTTCGGCTGGAGCCGGGACGAGGTCCTTGGTCAGCCGCTCTCCGTCTTGCTGCCCGAGCGATACCGGGCCGCCCACGCCGGCCTGATCGACGCCTTCGCTGCCGCGCCCCAGCAGGCCCGCAGGATGGGCGAGCGGCGCGAGATCTATGGCCTCAGAAAGGATGGGACCGAGTTCCCGGCCGAGGCCTCGATCTCCAAGCTCGACGTCGACGGCGAGCGCACGTTCACCGTCGTCCTGCGCGACATTACCGAAAGGAAGGAGTCCGAGGCCGCCCTGCGCGAGAGCGAGCGCCGCCTGTGGGCCTTCCTCGACAACAGCTCGGTCGTCGGCTGGATGAAGGACGACGAGGGCCGCTACGTGTTCGTGAGCGGTAGCTTCAACCGCCGTTTCGGCGAGCGCTTCGACCACTGCTTCGGCAAGAACGATTTCGACCTATGGCCGCGCGAGATCGCCGAGACGGCGGTCGCCGGCGACCGCCGCGTGCTGAGCGAGGAGCTCGAGACCGAGACCATCGAGAGGATGCCCAATCGCGACGGAAGCCTATCCTATTGGCTGGTCCACAAATTCCCGTTTCGCAACGCTCAGAATCGCCTGTTCGTCGGCGGCCTCGGTATCGACGTGTCCGAGCGGGTCGAGGCCGAGCGGGCGCTCGCCAATTCGAACGCCGTGCTCGAGACGCGCCTCGCGGAGCACGTGAAGGAGCTGCGCGCCGAGATGCAGCGCCACCAGGAAAGTCAGGCGGCGCTCGACCGGCTGAGACGCATGGAGGCCTTGGGTCAGTTGACGGGTGGCGTTGCCCATGACTTCAACAACCTCCTGACCGTCATCTCCGGCAATCTGCAGCTCATCGCCCTCGACCTCAGCGAGCCGCGCCTCCTCAAGTACCTTGAGGAGGCAGAGCGCGCAGCCGAGATGGGCGCGCGCCTCAACCATCGCTTGATGACGTTTGCCCGCCAGCGCCGCCTGGCCCCCGTCACCGTCAACCTCAACGATGAGGTGATCGGCGTGCGCGAGCTCCTGCGCCGCTCCATTGGCGAGAACATCCTGCTCTCGACGGAGCTCGCCGAGGATCTTTGGCCGGTGAAGGCCGACCCGTCCGAAATCGAGAACGCCCTCGTCAACCTCGCCATCAACGCCCGCGACGCGATGCCGGACGGCGGCACGGTGACGGTAGCCACCAGGAACTCCATCGTCACGGGAGATGGTCCACGCGCCGGAACGGTTCCACCCGGCAGCTACGTTGAGCTCGCCGTCTCCGATACCGGCGCCGGCATGGCGGCGGACGTCAAGGCGCACGCTTTCGAGCCATTCTTCACCACCAAGGGTCCAGGCCGCGGCACCGGCCTCGGACTGGCGACCATCTACGGCTTCGTGACCCAGTCGGGAGGCTACGTCACCCTCGACAGCGAGGTGGGCCACGGCACCACCGTCACGATCTACATGCCGCGCCTCGAAAGCCAGGACGGTGGCGCCGGTACCGTCGATTCCCGTGCCGCAAGACGCCCTGCCCAGGGCGAGCGCATTCTTGTCGTCGAGGACAACCTGTCGGTCCGCCGTGTCACGGTCGAGCGCCTGCGGTCGCTCGGATATGCGACCGTCGAGGCAGGCAGCGGCCAGGAAGCCCTTGAGGTGCTTGAGCGAGGCACGCCCGTTGACCTTGTCTTCACCGACGTCGTCATGCCCGGCAATATCTCCGGTTTCGATCTCGCCCGCATGGTCGCGATCAAGTGGCCATCGTTGAAGGTGGTCCTCACGTCCGGCTATGCCCCGGACGAGGCGTCAGGCACCGACGCCTATGCCGCGCGGGCCGACATCCTGGCCAAGCCCTACAGCAACGAGGCGCTGGCAGTGGCCGTGTCGACGGCCCTGGCGGCCGGCACCTGACCTGCGGCCGATCCTACGTGGCCTCCTGCGCCACGTCCGCGCTGAAGACGTAGCCGACACCACGCACCGTCTTGATGAGCGTCGGCATCTCGAAGTCGGGCTCGATCTTCTTTCTGAGGCGGCCAACGAGCGTGTCGATGGACCGATCGAGGGGCGACCAGTCGTGCCCCTTGAGGAGGTCCATGATCATGTCGCGCGACAAGACCCGGGCCGGCCGGCGCACGAAGATCTCGAGCAGGTTGAACTCGGCGGTCGTCAGCTGAACCGGCGACCCGTCCGCCTTGTGCAGGAGCTCGCGCGCCGTCACGTCGAGCTTCCAGCCGTCGAATGAGAACCGCTCGTGCTGCTGGCACGCGGCCCCGGCGGGCTTAGCCGCAATCGGCGCCTCGTACCGCCGCAGAACGGCCCGCACGCGCGCCAAAACCTCCCGCAAATTGAATGGCTTGACGATATAGTCGTCGGCCCCGAGCTCGAGCCCCACCACCCGGTCGACCTCGTTGTCCTTTGCCGTGATCATGATGATCGGCACGTCGTGCCGCGACCTGATCTCGCGTGCCAGCGCCAGGCCATCCTCGCCACCGAGGTTGAGATCGAGCGTGACCAGACTGACCGCTGCCTTTGCGAGCTCGGCCCGAAGTGCCGCCCCGCTGCCCGCCGTCGAAACCAAAAATCCTTCGCGTTCGAAGAGGTTGCGCAACAGCGTCGCGACCTGCTCCTCGTCGTCCACCACCAGAATGTGCCGTCGAGACCCGTCCGGCATTGCCGATCCTTTCTGGACGCCGATTCGCTGCGGTCGTCTGTTACAATCTGTTACAATCCTGCTACCCCGCGGCAAACAAAAATGCTGCTGAGACTGTCACATGGCTCCCAGCCGAGATACCTGACTTGGGAGACCGCAATGACCTACCTGGAAGCCATGAGCGACAGCTCACTCGCTCATTCCGCGCTCCCGGCCTGGGCCGAGCATGGGGTGCCTGCCAGCAGCTCGCCGAGCAGCCTCGACCAGCACCTCTCGAGCGGCGCGGTCCGTGTGGTCAAGGCCCGCGAGCATATTTTCACGGCTGGTGACGCCCGCACCCATGTGCATCGCGTCGAGAGCGGCGCCGTCTGCCTCTACAAGATCATGCCGGACGGCCGCCGTCAGGTCATCGACTTTGCCTTCCCGGGCGACTTCATCGGCCTTGGCTGCGAGCAAGAGTATACGCTGAACGCACAGGCCCTCGAGCCGGTCCGCCTGAAGTGCATCCCGGCCGGTACCCTGTCGCGCATGGCGAGCCGAGATCCCTCCCTCGGCTTGAAGCTCTACGAAGCGATGTCGCGCGAGCTCGCCGCCGCTCAGGATCATCTGTTCACCATCGGCCAGAGAAGCGCCGCCGAGCGCTTGGCCTGCTTTCTCCTCGCCCTGTCCCGGCGCAACGCGCGCCAGGGCCGCAACCCAGCCCTCATCGTGCTGCCGATGACCCGCTCAGACATTGCGGACTTCCTCGGCCTGACCATCGAGACAATCAGCCGGACTTTGACCAAACTGCGTTCCGCGAAAGTTATTGACCTCGAGCAATGTACCCTCGTTCGTATCATCAATACTGCGTTGCTCGAGCGCTTGGCTGCAGGCGAAGCCTCGATTTGAGGGGGCCGGAAAGCCGGCTCGATGTTGGCAATGACCTCCTATTCGCAAGCGAGGCGCGAAACGGCAAGGCGTGATCCGAGCGACGGTTTCCGGAGCCCGGATGCGACGTCCGGGACCGCGGGAGTCTCGCGGCATGTCACCGACGCCCATACGTACCGGCTGGCCATTGGCCTGTTCGGCACGTGGAGCAATCTATGTCGCGCGCTGGCGGGTCTGTCGGCAGAGGATCTGCCCGCCGAAAGCCTGTGTCTGATCGGCGAGCGCTTGGCAAAGTCGGTCGACGGTAGTGACGACGCCCACCAGCAGCTTGCCGCAGGGTTGCCCACTGCCTATGCCGGGCTATTCGATCATGTGCGCGAGTTCGACAGCATATTCTCCAGCGCGAACGCCTACGCCGCTGGCAACGGCCTGCTGCTCGACGACATTTGCTGTTCGCTGTGCGCGGTCGAAGTTTCGCCCGCGGACGGCAAGCGTGGAGGCTACCCCCAGTGGCTGGCCGACAGCCAGTGCGAACGTATTTCGAGCCACCTCGTGCGCGGCGGCATTGTGCTGATCGTCAGCTCGAGCTCGCCGACTCAGCAGGACGCCAGCACCCGCATCTTACTGCGTTACTCGCAGCACGGCGTCCAAACCCACGATTTCACAGTGCGGCCGATCGGCGGAGATTTCGGCACCGAGGCCGTGTCGCTCTCCGGGTGAGGTCGACGCTATCGCGCCCTCGCGGGCGCGCCATCACATCCCGGCTTCCGTTCCCCTACCGAGCCTTATTCCCGGTACACGAGCACCGGTATGTGGGCATGCGTCAGCGTCTTCATGGCCACGCTGCCGAGCAGAAGCCCGGCTATCCCGCGCCGGCCGTGTGAGCCCATGACGATGAGATCGCAACCCCGGGCCTGCGCCGCCTCGACGATGGCCTTGTGCGGCTGCGCGTCACTCGCGTGGACGATCTCGCACGACACGCCCTGTGCGCCGGCCTCCGCCGCCGCCTTCGCAAGCCGCTTTCCCGCCTCGGCCGCCGTGCTCTTCTCATAGTCTTCGGGCGGGAACATCAGCGCCACCTCGCCCGCAGCCACGCTCGACCAGGGCAGCGTAACGTTGAGCGCCGTAATCTTGCCGCCCGAAGCTTTGGCGAGATCGATTGCGTGCTTCAACGCTTTTTCGGCCAGCTCGGAGCCATCGAATGCGATAAGCAGATGCTTGTACATTTCGGAACCCCCTCGCTGGCCGCTGCCGTCTTGTCACCTGAACCCGATCACCGATCGGTTGAAACCTATCACGCCGGTCGTCGGATCTCTATCTTCTTCGCCTGATTCTGAACCTCGGTGGGCTTCGGCAGTACGAGCGTCAGAACACCGTCCTTGAAGCTCGCCTCGACCTTGGACGGATCGATGTCGAAGGGCAGCGACATCGTCCGCTGCATGCTGCCGTAGGAGCGCTCGACCCGGTGGAACACACGGTCCTTGTCGTCCTTTTTCTCCTCAGCCTCCGACTTCTTCTCGGCCTTGATGGTTAGCTGCTCCTTCGCGACGGTGACATCGATGTCCTTCTCCTCGACGCCCGGCAGATCGGCCTTGACCGTGAACGCGGCCGGTGTCTCGCTGACGTCGATCCTGGGCGACAGTATGCCCGCCGGCAAGCCGGCCCGCTCCAGACCGCCTGTCCAGTCGCTGAACAGCTGGTCCATTTCCTTCCTGAGCGACCGGAAAGGATCCGCCTCGAGCGCCCGCTCGCCCCACAACGCAGGAAGCCATGACTGGGACTTCATGACCAAACCTCCTCTTCTCGAAATGCCTGATGAGCGACTAGTTATGTTGGCGGCTAACCGTTTCAATAGGCAGGAGCGGCAATCGGTGCCGGTCAATTGACACGCATCAAAAACGCCCCCGTTCCATTGCCCCATCGTGCCTGCATCGTGGCCGGAGGCTACCCCATGTCGTACAAAACGATCCTCTTGCATCTCACCGACGAGCGGCGCCTTGGCCGCCTCCTCGAGCCGGCCATCGTACTCGCCCGGAGGTCGGATGCCCACTTGGTCGCACTGACCGTGCTTCCTCCGGTGATCGTCGAGCCGGCCTTCGTCCCGGGAGGTGTGGTCACCATCATCGACAGCCACCGCAAAGCTTATGAGAAGGAGCGCACACGCATGCGCGAGACCTTCGAGAGCACTGTTCGCGCGGCGGGCGTCAGCGCCGAGTGGCTGCCCATCGACTGCGACGAGACGAGCGTGTGGAAGGAGGTCGCCAAGCGCGGAGCTGCCGCCGACCTCATCGTTGCCTCGGAGGCCGATCCCTCGTGGACGTACTCGCACATGATGGAGGCCCCGGCCGAGCTTATCCTGCACTCGGGCCGGCCCGTGCTCTTGATCCCTGCCACCGGCAGTCACGCCGGTCTCGGCTCGCGGGTGATCGTCGCCTGGAACGGCAAGCGCGAGGCCGCTCGCGCGGCCCACGACGCCCTTCCGATCCTCGAGATGGCCGCCAAGGTTACCGTGCTATGGATCAACCCCGAGGCGGACCTGGCCGCCGGAGACGTTCCGGGTGCCGACCTCTGCACCACCCTGGCACGGCACGGCGTCAGGTGTGATGCCGCCACCGTCGACGAGCCTGGCCGGGATGCCGGTGAGATCCTTCTGTCGCGTGCCCGCGAGACCGGCGCAGACCTCATCGTCATGGGCTGCTACGGCCATTCGCGCCTGAAGGAGTTCATTCTCGGCGGCGCGACGCGGCGCGTGTTGAAGGACATGAGTGTGCCGGTGCTGATGTCTCACTGAACGGGCCGGCTCGCACGCGGGACTTTGCGGATTGGCTGCGCCCAGGCGAGAGGCATGCCCGATGCGGATTGCGACCTTCAATCTCGAGAACCTCGACGATGCGCCGGACGGCGTGCGCGTCGCCGAGCGCACCTCTGTGCTCCGCCCCCAGCTCGAGCGGCTCGAGGCCGACATCCTCTGCTTGCAGGAGGTCAACGCTCAGCATCACCGCGGCGAGTCCGCTCGGGCCCTCGACGCGCTCGATGCCCTGCTTGCGGGCACGCGCTATCAGAGCTTCCACCGCGCTGTGAGCGCCGGCCTCTCCGGCGCCGGCCCTGCAGACGTCCACAACCTCGTGACGCTGTCGCGTTGGCCCATACTCGACCATCGCGACATCCGGCACACGCATGTGCCGGCCCTGAGATACACGCCGCTCAACGCCTGCCCGCCACCTACGGCGCCGATCGACGTCGCTTTCGACCGCCCTGTCCTGGCCGCAACGATCAGGCTTGACGACGGCCGGCCGCTGTCCGTGCTCAATGTTCACCTCCGGGCCCCTATCGCCTCACCCATCCCAGGCCAGAAGGAGGCGCCGTTCGTCTGGCGATCGGTCAGCGGCTGGGCCGAAGGCTTCTACCTCTCGGCGCTCAAGAGAACGGCCCAGGCGCTCGAGGTCCGCATGCTGGTCGACGCGCTCCTGGACGAGGACCCTGCCCGCCTCGTCGTTGCCGCCGGCGACTTCAACGCCGAGGATCACGAGACGCCCTTGCGAATTCTCGTCGGCGCCGAGGACGACACCGGAAACGGCCGTCTCGCCGAGCGCTCGCTCGTGGTTCTCGACCGCTCGCTTCCCGCAGACCGCCGGTTCAGCGTTCTGCATCACGGCCGGCCAGCGATGCTCGACCATATGCTCGCCAGCCGCGCGCTTCTCGGCCGTTTCCGATTGATCGAGGCACACAACGAGACTCTGATCGACGAGGCCGTCGGCTTCGGCAAGCTCCGTCACGCCGTCGCGTCCTACCACGCCCCTCTGGTAGCGGAGTTCGCGTAAGACGTGCTCGTCAATCCACCTCGGCCACCCGCGTGACGCGGAAGGTGCGCAGGGTTCCGTCCTGCTCCTTGAGCGACACGTACTCGCCCGGCGCAAACGTGTGCGCCTCGAAATGGAAGCCGGTGTCGTCGCGGCTCGGGTCGCCACGCATGTCGTAATGGAATGCCCAGGCCCCACCCGGCTTGTGAATCACGTGGCCGACCTCGTCCCCGTCGTCGGCCCAGAAGCGGCGCACGCGGCAACGCTCGCGCAACACTTTCCACGCTGCAACGTCGATGTGCCCCTTGCCGTCGAGCGGCACGATGAGGTCATAGCCTCGATCCCGGCTGCCGTCGGGAAACTCGTGGTCCCGGGCGAGCTCCAGGCGGATCCGGCGCAGGAGCTTCTCGGCGTTCTCCTTATGCATCGTGTCCTCGCAACCTCTGTCGAAGCGCAATTTCGTCCACGACTTGAGTGCCAGTCTGCCGAAAAGCCGGCGTTGATGCCCGTCAATGCCGCTTCTCGGCCTCGTTTCTATCGGATACCCTGGTTACCGAAACGACGGCAATTACCGGAGAGAGCCATGTCGCTGCGACGCCCGCCGCTGAAGCTGATCGTCCCGCTACTGGTCGCGGTCTCGGTCTCTCCGCTCGCCACTTGGGCTCAGAACGAGGAGCAGCCGCAAAACGTTCAACCCTGGAGCCTCTTGCTGCGCCAGCAGTTGCAGAGTGAGAAGGGTTGCGTCGTCAACGAGATCCTGACCGTCAACGAGTTCAAGATCGGCGACGAGACCATGCTCGAGGGCCGCGCCTCCTGTATCGACGGCCGCCAGTTCGACTTCAACCGCCGCCACGAGCACGTCAAGTTCGAGCTGCGCCTCTGCGATCCGGTCGTGTGCTAGCGCAGGTGCCGTTTCTGGGGACTAGCAACCCTGGTCAGGTCCTTGTTCCGGTCGCAGGCTCCTCGGCGAGCCGGTCGAGGCGTCGCCGGAAGATGCTCTAGACCGTCACCCGGATGCGAGCGGGCCGCGGTCCGGCATGCGCATGACCAGAATGCGCGCGCCATTGCGCGTCCGGAGAAAACCGATTTGAACTCGTCCGCCGACCACCGCGCCGGGCCCGACGCCCAGAGGGAAGCCATCGCCTTCCTGGCAGATCCGGCGTCGTATCCTCAGCGCCCCGCAACCGTCGAGCGCCGCGACACGCATGGCGCCATGGTCTTCCTGGCCGGCGACCGTGCGCTGAAGATGAAGCGGGCTGTGCGGCTCCCTTACCTCGACTTCTCGACCCTGGACAGGCGCCGCACCGTGCTCGATCGCGAGCTCGCCGTGAACCGCCCGCACGCTCCCGAAATCTACCTTGGGCTGTCCGCCCTCACCCGCGAGCCCGGCGGCCGGCTCGCCTTCGACGGCCCGGGCGAGCCCATCGAATGGGTGCTCGTCATGCGCCGCTTCGACGACAGCGCGCTGCTCTCGGAGGTCGTGAAGACAGTATCGATCGACGGCAAGCTGGCCCGCGAGCTTGCCGTCGCAGTACACCGCTTCCACGCCACGGCCGCGGTCGGCGCAGGCATCCGTTCCGCCGACCATCTTGGCACCGTGGCGCACCGCGTTGCTCAGTCGCTCGCCCGTGCGCCAACGGGTGAGGCCCAGGACGCTGCCGAGCGGTTCTCCCTTCTGGCAGAACGGCAGCTCGAGCGCGCACGGGTCGTGCTCGAAAAGCGCAGTGCCGCAGGCTTCGTCCGCCGTTGCCACGGCGACCTCCACCTCGGCAACATCGTGCTATGGCAAGGGGCTCCCGTCCTTTTCGATGCCATCGAGTTCGACGAGAGCCTCGCCGTCGTCGATACGCTCTACGACCTCGCCTTCCTGCTCATGGACCTTTGCATCGAGGATGAGCGCCCTGCAGCCAACGTCGTCTTGAACCGCTACCTCTGGCTGACGCAGGAGATGCTCGATCTCGAAGGCCTCGTCGCACTGCCGCTGATGCTGGCGTTGAGAGCCGGCATTCGGGCCATGGTCGCTGCCGACCGCGCCCGCCAGCTTGTCCCCGCCGAGGCCGTTCCGTTGCTCCTGCAATGCCGCCGCTACACCGAGGCGGCCCTCGCTCATCTCGAGCCGCCGCCGGCGCAGTTGATCGCCGTTGGCGGCCTTTCCGGCACCGGAAAGACCACTCTGGCGGCCCGTCTCGCTCCGGACACGGGCCGGGCCCCCGGCGCCATCCATTTGCGCAGCGATCTCGAACGCAAGGCGATGGCCGGCGTTGCCGAGACTCATCGCTTGCCGGCCAAGAGCTACACCGCCGAGGCGTCGGCAGCCGTCTATCGCCGTCTCATGGAAAAGGCCGAGCTCGTGCTTCGCGCGGGACACAGCGTCATCGTCGACGCCGTATTTGCGGCCGCTCCGGAACGGGACGAGCTCGAATCCCTGGCCGACCATTGCTCCGTTCCGTTCCAAGGCATCTGGCTCACGGCTCCGCCCGAGGTTCTGACTGCCCGCGTCGATCAGCGGCACGGCGACGCCTCCGACGCCACGGCCGACGTCATAGCTAGGCAACTCTCCTATGATACCGGCCGTATCGGCTGGTCCGTGATCGACGCCAGTCTTGGACCCGGCGCTACACTGGACAAGACCCGCGCCGCCCTGTCGCCCCCCTCTTGAGGCAGCTTTATGACCATTCGCAACCTCGACGCACTCCTCGCTCCTCGCTCCGTAGCCCTTGTCGGCGCGAGCCCCGAGCCCGCCACCATCGGCAGCATTCTCGCTGCCAAGTTGCAGAGCGGCGGCTTCGAGGGTCCCGTCCGTTTCATGAACCCCCGCCACGAAACGATCGGCGGCACGCCCTGCTATCGGACGATTGCCGCGCTCCCCGAGGTCCCAGACCTCGCGGTCATTGCGACCCCGCCGGCAACCGTGCCGGGCATCGTCAAGGAGCTGGGAGACAAAGGCACGCGCGCGGCCGTCGTCATCACGGCCGGTCTCGACGCCGCCCAGAAGCAAGCCATGCTCGACGCTGCCCGACCGCACTGCCTCAGGGTGCAAGGTCCCAACTGCCTCGGCCTCATGCTGCCGCCGCTCAACCTCGATGCCAGCTTCTGCCATCGCTCGCCGGTCGCAGGAGACCTCGCGTTCCTCTCTCAGTCCGGCGCCCTCATCACCAGCATCGTCGACTGGGCCAACGCCCGCTCGATCGGTTTCAGCCACGTCGTTTCGCTCGGCGACATGGCCGACGTCGACTTCGGCGACCTCCTCGACTACCTCGCCGCAGACCGCAAGAGCCGCGCCATTCTGCTGTACATGGAAAGCGTGACCAGCGCGCCGAAGTTCATGTCGGCCGCCCGCCGTGCTGCGAGAGCCAAGCCCGTCGTCGTCATCAAGTCGGGACGCCACGCCGCCGGCGCCAAGGCCGCACGGTCCCATACCGGCGCGCTCGCGGGCTCCGACGCGGCATACGAGGCTGCGTTCCGCCGCGCCGGGCTTCTTCGCGTCACCGAGCTTGAGGACCTGTTCGACGCCGCCGAGATTCTCTCCCGCGTGCCTCCGCTCGCCGGCGAACGTCTCATGATCGTCACCAATGGTGGCGGCGCCGGCGTGCTCGCTGCCGACCGCCTCGCCGACTGGAACGGCACGCTGGCACCGCTCTCGGACGCCACGCGCGCCACGCTCGACGCGGTGCTGCCCGCAACATGGTCGGGAGCCAATCCCGTCGACATCATCGGCGACGCCAAACCAGAGCGCTACGCCGCGACGCTCGACGCGCTCCTTTCAGACGCTGCTGCCGATGCCGTCCTCGTCATGAACTGCCCGACTGCCCTGGCCGACAGTAGCGAGGCGGCCGCGGCATGCCTCGCGGCCATCGAGCGCCACCGCAAGACGTACAAGCCCAAGCCGATCTTCACCAACTGGCTCGGCGACGGCGCCGCAGAGCCCGGGCGCGCCGCGTTCCGGGGCCACGGCATTCCATCGTTCGAGACACCCGACGACGCCATCACCGGATTTATGCAGCTCGTCGGCTACATGCGCGCCCAGACCGAGCTCATGCGCACGCCGCCCTCACTGCCCGACGATCTCAGCTTCGACACCGACGGCGCGGCACGCATTCTTCGCGGGGCCATTGCCGATGGCCGCGACATGCTATCGGAGGCAGAGGCCAAGGATCTGCTCGCCGCCTACGGCATCCCGACCGTCCGCACGCTATTCGCCGCCTCGCCCGACGAGGCTGTGCGCCTGGCTGAGGAGCCCCTCGCGCGCTTCGGCGCCGCCGTCCTGAAGATCCAGTCCAAAGACATAAGCCACAAGTCGGACGTCGGTGGCGTGCGCCTCGATTTGAGAACCGCCGCCGAGGTTCACGACGCCGCCCGCCAGATGCTCGAGACAGTGCGGTCCCGAAGGCCGGACGCGCGCATCGACGGCTTCTCGGTCCAAGGCATGGTCAAGCGCCCGCGCGCGCACGAGCTCCTTCTCGGCATGAGTGTCGACGAGACCTTCGGACCGCTGTTGACGTTCGGCGCCGGCGGCACCGCCGTAGAGGTCAAGCGCGACACGGCCCAGGCGCTCCCGCCGCTCGACCTCGGGCTCGCGCACGACCTGATCCGCCAGACACGCATCGCGCGCCTGCTCGCAGGCTACCGAGACCGCCCCGCCGCCGATCTCGACGCCATCGCCCTGACGCTCGTGCGCCTGAGCTACCTCGTGTCAGAGCACCCGGAGATTCGCGAGCTCGACATCAATCCGCTCATCGCCGACGAGACGGGCGTCATCGCGCTCGATGCCCGCGTGCGCGCGGTCGATCAGACGCGCGAGCCGAGAAAGCCCATGGCCATCCGGCCCTATCCCTCGCACTGGGAGGCGTCATACGACCTGACGAGCGGCGGCAAGGCCTTGATCCGGCCGATCCGGCCCGACGACGAAAGCCGCTACGACAAGTTCTTCGCCGGGCTCGACCGCCGTGACATCCGCATGCGCTTCTTCGTGCCCATGAAGCACCTCTCGCACGCGTTTGTCGCGCGGCTGACGCAGATCGACTACGCACGCGAGATGGCGTTCGTCGCTATCGACATGTCCGACGGCGACCTACTCGGCGTCGTACGCTTCTCGGCCGACCCCGACTACAAGCGGGGCGAGTTCGCGGTTCTCGTGCAATCGGCGCTCAAGGGCCAGGGGCTCGGCTGGCGGTTGATGCAGCACCTGATCGCCTACGCCCGGGCCGAGGGACTCGAGGAGCTGTTCGGTAATGTCTTGGCCGAGAACACGACCATGCTCGCCATGTGCAAGGAGCTCGGCTTCTCCATCACCGACGACCCCGGGGACAGCACCGTTCGTCTCGTGCGGCTCGCGATCTGAGCGAAACAAGGGCCCCATCTGCCATTGGCGCCGCAGCGGCAAGCAAAGCCTCTTTGCTTGGCATGAACGAAAACGGCGGGATCGCTCCCGCCGCTTCGTATTTCGCAATCTCATTGATGGACCGGCTCAGCCGCGATCCCGGCGGGGGCCACGGTCGCGACCGCGATCGCCACGGTGACCGCCCTCGCGGTCGCGGCGTGGGGGACGCTCGGCCGAGAACTGCTCCTCGGGCTCGCCCTCGGCGCGCGGGATCTCCTGGCCCGTCGTCTGGTCGACGATCTTCATGGAGAGACGCACCTTGCCGCGGTCGTCGAAGCCCAAGAGCTTCACGTAGACCTCCTGGCCCTCCTTCACGACCTCGCCGACAGTGGCAGGGCGGCCCTGCGTCAGCTGCGAGATGTGAACGAGGCCGTCCTTGGCACCGAAGAAGTTCACGAACGCGCCGAACTCCATGATCTTGACGACCTTGCCCTTGTAGACCTGGCCGACCTCGGGTTCGGAGGTGATACCGCGGATGCGGGCCAGAGCCTTCTCGATGCTCTCGCGGTTGGCCGACGCGATCTTGACCGTGCCGTCGTCCGAGATGTCGATCTTCGCACCCGACTCGGCGACGATCTCGCGGATGACCGAGCCGCCCGAGCCGATGACCTCACGGATCTTGTCGGTTGGAATCTTGATGGTCTCGATCCGGGGCGCGTGCTCGCCGAGCTCGGTGCGGGCGCCCGTCAAGGCCTTAGCCATCTCGCCGAGAATATGCAGTCGACCGGCGTTCGCCTGCTCGAGCGCGACGCGCATGATCTCCTCGGTGATGCCGGTGATCTTGATGTCCATCTGCAGCGAGGTGACGCCGTTCGCGGTGCCCGCGACCTTGAAGTCCATGTCGCCGAGGTGGTCCTCGTCGCCGAGAATGTCGGACAGCACCGCGAAGTCGTTGCCCTCCTTGATAAGGCCCATCGCGATGCCGGCCACGGGCGCCTTGAGCGGCACGCCGGCGTCCATCAGCGCGAGCGAGGTGCCGCAAACGGTTGCCATCGACGACGAGCCGTTCGATTCGGTGATCTCCGACACGACGCGGATGGTGTAGGGGAACTCCTCCTTGGCCGGAAGCAGCGGATGCACGGCACGCCACGCGAGCTTGCCGTGTCCGATCTCGCGCCGGCCCGGCGAGCCCATGCGGCCGGTCTCGCCGACCGAGTAGGGCGGGAAATTGTAGTGCAGGAGGAAGTGCTCCTTGCGCGTCCCTTCCAGCGCGTCGACGAACTGCTCGTCCTCGCCGGTGCCGAGCGTCGCGACCACGAGCGCCTGCGTCTCGCCGCGGGTGAAGAGCGCCGAGCCGTGCGTGCGAGGCAGGACGTGAACCTGGGACACGATCGGACGCACCGTCTTCAGGTCCCGCCCGTCGATGCGACGGCCCGTCTTCACGACGTCGCCACGCATGATGTCCATCTCGAGCGCCTTGAAGGTATCGGCAAGCAGCACCTTCTCGGATGGATCGTCGCTTTCGAGTTTGATCTCGGCGAGCACCTTCGCCTTGGCAGCGTCGCACATGTCGTTGCGCTTGGCCTTCTCGGCAGTCGCGAACGCTGCCTTGAGGTCCGCTTCGACCAGCTTCTTGACCTGGTCCTTGTACTTGTCCTTGTCGGGAAGCTTGATGTCCCAAGCGTCCTTGGCGGCCGTCTCGGCGAGCTTGATGATGGCCTGGATGACGGGCTGGAAGTGCTTGTGGCCGAACATGACGGCCTCGAGCATCTGCCGCTCGGGAAGCTCCTTGGCTTCCGATTCGACCATCATGACGGCATCCTGCGTGCCGGCCACGACGAGGTCGAGCGCCGATTCGGGCATTTCGTCGATCATCGGGTTGAGGACGAACTCGCCACCGATGACTCCGACGCGGGCGGCGCCGATGGGGCCGAGAAACGGCAAGCCGGAGAGCGTGAGAGCGGCCGAGGCGGCCACCATCGACACGATGTCGGGGTCGTTCTCCATGTCGTGCGAAAGCACGGTCACGACGACCTGGACCTCGTTCTTGAACCCCTCGACGAAAAGCGGACGGATCGGGCGATCGATGAGGCGCGACGTCAGCGTCTCCTTCTCGGTCGGCCGGCCCTCACGCTTGAAATAGCCGCCCGGGATCTTGCCCGCCGCGAAGGTCTTCTCCTGATAGTTCACGGTCAGCGGGAAGAAATCGATTCCGGGCTTGGCGCTCTTGGCGCCGACGACGGTCGCGAGAACGCTGGTCTCGCCGTACTGAGCGAGGACGGCCGCATCGGCCTGACGGGCGACCTGGCCGGTCTCGAGCATGAGCTTGCGGCCGCCCCACTCGATCTCAACACGATGGATGTCGAACATGTTGTCGGTTCTTTCGTTCTGTCTTCGATTTTTCACTTCGGTGTCTTGTTTGCGGGTGCTTCTTAGCACAAACGCGCGCGGCACCAGCTTCTAATCGGGCCGGCGCGGGCGTTTCCTCCGCGACGATTTTCTTGAGACCGCCAGCCTGGCCTCCGTATGCTGCAAATAGCGCTGCAGCCTGGGCTTTACGATTTGCGTTTCCGTTAGATCTGTGGCCGGCCCGGATCTCGTCGGCGGAGACCGGCGGTCGGACGGCCTGCCCGCCCCGGGCGAGCACGCCGGCTGCATCGAATGTGCTGCCGGCGTGCCGGGATCGGCTTAGCGCCGGATGCCGTGCTTCTCGATGATCTTCTGGTAGCGGGCGACGTCCTTGCCCTTGACATAGTCGAGAAGCTGGCGGCGCAGACCGACCATCTTGAGCAGGCCGCGGCGCGAGTGGTTGTCTTTCTTGTGGGTCTTGAAATGCTCGGTAAGGTGATTGATGCGCTCCGTGAGGATCGCGATCTGGACCTCGGGCGAGCCGGTGTCGTTGGTCTTGGTGGCGTTGGCTTTGATGACAGCAGATTTCGCCGCCTTGCGGGCGGGGTTCACGAGCGACATCGGGTGCTCCTTTCAGTTTGAAGGGAGGCCTCGCATTGTGGTTGCTCGGCCCCGAGAAACGGCCGCGGCCGGGATGTCGTCCAGCCGGGTCGCAAAAACACGCGCGCGGACCCGAAGGCCCGCACGAGATCGCTGCTGATACACGAGCCGACGACGAAAGGCGAGCGCAATTTCTGGGCTCGACCGGACCAGGGCCCGCCCGGCGGCGAGCCGTTGCAAGCACGTGCGGCGGGTCGCAAAGCGCGCACACCCGCCGACCCAGGATGGACGAAAACAACTAGAAATAACAGATAGTTACTGCGGTGTGACGCCTCGCGGCCGGCTCCCGGGCCCCGGATCCAACCAAACGGAGCCCCACCGCGTGCCCACCTCGGCGATCTTCGGGGCCGTTTTGTTCACCCAAGCGAACGTCCCGAAGCCGAGCTCGTGTTGGCGATCCTTGCCGCCTCTCTCTCCCGGCTGCCGACCCAGTCCGCACCTGCCGGTGCTCTGCCGCGAGGTAGGCGCTGCACGCCGAAGCGGGCCTCGATCGGGGCAAACCGCGGCTTGCCCTCACTACGCGGATGGCGGAAGAGCCGCAGTCCGACTTATGATGCGCGATGGCTCGGCAGGCTCCTGCACGGACCAGATCCGCTTCCGGGGACGACATCGATGGCGTGGCTGCACCTTCTGCCGGACTACGTCGTTTTTCCGGTCGTCGCGGCGCCGCTCGCCGGAGCCGTTGCCGCAGCGCCCTACATCCGGCGCCGCCTCTGGCCGCGAACGGCCCTCGGCAGCCAAGGCTCGGAGATGATGGACGGCTTCTTCGCCCTCGCCTCGGCTGTCGCCATCCTGCTCACTCTCTCGCTCGTCGAGGCAGAGCGAGTCTACCATCACGTCGAGGAGCAGGTCGGCAAGGAGGCCGCCACCCTCAACGACCTCGACCGCACGATCACCCGCTACGGCGATCCCGGCATAGCGGTTCTACGGCCGCATCTCGTGACCTACGGCGAAAGCATCGCCGGCGAGGAGTGGGCCCTCATGCACCACGGTGGACGCAGTGCCGCCGCCGACGAGGCCTACACCGAGGTCTCCAAAACACTACGGGCGGTGGAGCCGACGAGCCACCGCCAGCAGATCATGTTCACCGAGGCCTTGCGGCAGATCGACGACCTCTCGGACTTGCGGGACGAGCGCGTCGACGCCGCCAAGGTCACGCTCCCGCCCATCTACTGGTACACGACGCTGACCATGCTGCTGTTGATGGTCTTGATCGCGGCCATGATCGAGCCGACGCGTCACCGGACCTGGATCACCGCCATCATCGCCAGCGCCATTGGCCACCTGATGGCGCTGGCGGTGATCTTCGACGCTCCGTTCCAGGGTGACGGCTCGATCTCGCCCGAGCCATTCCGCCACGCCCTCGAGCAGATGGCGGCACGGCACTGACCCCTGGACTGTGCCCCTCATCGGCTCCGGCAAGGCGCGGCAGCGATCTCAAAAGTGGGACCGGCTCTCATGCGCGCTCCGGCCGCAGGCTCAGCAATATTCAGAAACATCCGCTTCGCAGTCTCGCAACACCCCGCACTCAGGCTCCTTGTCAGAGAGGCGATGGGATACCTCGCGACACGATCAACAAGGAGAGGGTGCAATCATGACCGAGATCATCAGAAAATATGCGACGGCGGCAGCGACTGCCTTGTTCGCAGTCGTGTCCATTTCCGGCATTCTCATGTTCTTCCACGTCGGCAAGGGACTCGTCTCCGAGATGCATGAATGGCTGGCGATGCTGTTCGTTGCCGTGGCCGGCCTCCACGTCTGGCGCAACTGGACGGCCTTCACAGGATATTTCCGCCGCGGCACCATCGCACTGCCGGCTGCGGTGACGGCAATCGCCGCAGCGCTCTTCATCGTTCCTGCCGTCTTCACGGGTCAGCATCGCGAGCCGGTCCCGCGCCTGTTCCAGGCCATCGAGAACGCACGGGTCGCCGACATCGCCCAGCTCGTGGGAGCCTCGAGCGACACGATGGCTGCGGCCTTGAAGGCCCAAGGCTTCGAGGTGCGCTCGGCCGACCAGCGCGTGGTCGACATTGCGTCCGCCTCCGGCAAACCCGCCATGATGGCGACTCGTGCAATCGTCGAGGCGTTCCCGGACTGAGCCGTCGTCCGGCACCCGGCGCACCGCAAGCGTGCGTCGCTCGAAGTCGGTACTGCTTTGGCGATAAGAGGTACGCAGGACCGAACCAAAGAGCCAGAGCGACGACGCGCTTCTCTAGAGAGCCGCTACGCTCTGGCGGTCCGCCGCGGACACGGGATCTCGCGACCTGCAGGAGAGCCCGTGTCGGCATTGCGGCACTTAGTGGTGCTGCGGCGTGCGCGGGGCGATCGGCCCCAGAGCGTCAGCCGAGATTGAACACCCGGATCGGATAGAGTGCGCCCTTCTCGATCTCGCCCAGCGCGATGAGCCGGCCCTTGCACTCGGCATAAGCCGGTCCCGACAGGATCGGCGCATCGCGGCCGCGTATCAGGATCGATTGGCCACGAGCAAGGCTCGCGGCGTCGGACGGACTCACCTGGATGCCCATGATGCCGGACAGCGCCGTCTCGACCGGCAGCAGGTAGGACTCGAGGCTCGCCTCGCCCTCGCCGCGAGCGGCGTCCTCGAGTTCGTCCAATGTCACGGCATCGTCCTCAGAGAACGGCCCGACGCGGGTACGCCGAAGCTCGATGACGTGACCGTAGCAACCCAGCATCCGGCCGAGGTCGCGGGCAATGGCACGCACGTAGGTGCCCTTGCCGCAGTCGGCCTCGAGTACGGTCGTCGAAGCGTCGAGTGTCGCGACGATCCTGAGATCGTCGATCTGGATCGGTCTTGCCTCGAGCACGACCTCCTCGCCGTCGCGTGCGAGGTCGTAGGCGCGGTTGCCGCCGACCTTGATGGCCGAGAATTGGGGCGGTACCTGCATGATCTCGCCGACGAAGCGCGGCAGCAGCGCCTCGATCGCAGGCAGCGCAGGCCGGTCGTCGCTTCTCTTCACGACCTCGCCCTCGGCGTCGTCGGTTGTGCGCTCCTCGCCCCACCGCACAGTGAAGCGGTAGCTCTTGGCACCGTCCATGGCGAACGAGACGGTTTTCGTCGCCTCGCCGAACGCGATCGGCAGAATGCCGGTCGCAAGCGGATCGAGCGTGCCGGCGTGGCCTGCCTTTTGCGCGTCGTAGATGCGCTTCACGGCGGCGAGCGCCTGGGTCGACGTACGGCCTTGCGGCTTGTCGAGAACAAGCCACCCGTTGACGGGAACGCCTTTCTTGCGTCGGGACATGGAATGCCTGTGGTGGTGTACGTGTCGGTGTCTGAGCCTGTGGGTCAGACACCGTTGCTCGATGACCTGACGAAGGGCGTTCGGATGCAATCAACGGCGGCGTCGGACCCTTGGGGTCAGGCGCCGCAACCTACTTATTCTCCACGTCGCGGCGCACCTTGTCGCTGTGGAGCAGCGCGTCGATGCGGTTTACCTCGTCGAACGTCTCGTCGAAACGGAAGCGCACGTCAGGAGCGAACTTGAGGTTCAAGGTGTGCGCAATCTCGGCGCGGATGTAGCGCTTGTTGCGGTCGAGCGCCTTGAGCACGTCGTCGCGGTCCTTGCCGCCGAGCGGCATCACGTAAACGGTCGCGAGCTTCAAATCAGGGCTCATGCGCACCTCGGGCACCGTAACCACGTGCGCTGCCAGCACGTCGTCGTGGATCTCGCCGCGCGTCAGCATCTCGGCGAGCTTGTGACGGATCAGCTCGGCGACCCGCAGCATGCGCTGCGACGGACCGGAAGAATGACTGGGCTTATTGCGCGACACTGATCTTTCTCTCGATGAATTGGAGTGCGTCGTTGAAGATCTGCCTCGACTCGAACGAGTCGGCCGGAAGCAGGAAGCCCTCGATCTTGCCGATCCAGAGCACGGCGCCGGAAGCGTCGTCGAGCCGCGTGACGTCCTGGATAGCCGCCCACTTGAGCGCACCCTCCACCGTGTTGCTCTTCCAGCGCAGTCCGTCGTCCCCGATGGTGACGTCGATGTGCTGGTTAGCCTGCGAGTAGCGGCGAAACACGAGCGGATAAACCGCGAGATTGAACACGCCGTCGATCGCGGCCACGAGGATATAGAGAAGCAGCAGGCCTCCCAGCGCAGGCCACCACGCGCCACCGCTCCAAATTGCGGCATCGGGGAGCGTCCCATGCCAGGCCATCACGGCCACTAGGGATAGGACATAGAGAGCCGAGACGGCTGCGTAGTGGCGCCAGGCGCTCTCACCCTTGCGCTGGCGGCGGGCCCGGATCAGCGCACGATAGCGGTCCAGGGTGAAATCGTAGGCTGCTGAAAATGTCATCTTCTCGCTACCACGGCGGGATCGGACCGCGCGAGGTCTCCTCAGGCGTCATCGTTCTGCCGAAGCACGTCGATCCGGCGTGCGACTGAGACCTGAAGGCGACAGCGCCTCCCGGCTGCGGTCGCCCTTGGCCCGTGCCAGCGTCGAGATTAAAGCGTGCGCTTCACGATCTCCACCTGGAAGCACTCGATCTCGTCGCCCTCGCGGATGTCCTGATAGTTGGCGAAGGCCATGCCGCACTCCTGGCCCGACGGAACTTCCTTCACCTCGTCCTTGAAGCGCTTGAGGATCGACAGCGTGCCCTCGTGAATGACGACCTTGTCTCGCAGCAAGCGCACCTTGGCGCCGCGCTCGACCTTGCCCTCGGTGACGAGGCAGCCGGCGACCTTGCCGACCTTCGAGATGTTGAACACCTGCTTGATGCTGGCGTAGCCGAGGAAGATCTCGCGCTTGGTCGGCGCGAGGAGGCCCGACATCGCCGCCTTCACGTCGTCCACGAGGTCGTAGATGATGTTGTAATAGCGGATCTCGATGCCCTGGCTGTCCGCCGCCTGCTTGGCCTGTGCGTTGGCACGCACGTTGAAGCCGACGATGATCGCCTTGGCGGCGTTGGCGAGAGCGACGTCCGACTCGGTGATCTGGCCGACCGCCGAATGCACGATGCGGGCAGCCACCTCGTCCGTACCGAGCTTGGCGAGCGCGCCGGCGATGGCCTCGACCGAGCCCTGCACGTCGCCCTTGATGAGAAGCGTGAACTCCTTCTTGCCCGCCGCGTCCTTGATGTTCTGCATCATCTGCTCGAGGGTGCGCGGCGTGCCGGCCGAGCCGAGCGTCTCGCGGCGCTTCCTCAGGCGGTAGTCGGTGATCTCGCGGGCGCGGGCCTCGTTCTCGACCACCGCGATCTGGTCGCCCGCCTCGGGAGCCGAGTCGAAGCCCAGAATCTCGACCGGAACCGACGGGCCGGCAGTCGCAACGTTGTCGCCCTTGTCGTCGATGAGCGCGCGCACGCGGCCCCAGGCCGTGCCAGCTACCACGATATCGCCGACCTTCAAGGTGCCGCGCTGAACGAGCACGGTGCCAACCGGACCGCGGCCCTTCTCCAACTTGGCCTCGATGACCACACCCTCGGCCGAGCGGTTCGGGTTGGCCTTGAGGTCGAGAATCTCGGCCTGCAGGTGGATGGCCTCCAGCAGCTTGTCGAGGTTGGTGTGCTTCAGCGCCGAGACCGGCACCTCGAGCGTCTCGCCGCCCATGCTCTCGACCACGATCTCGTGGCTCAAGAGCTCCGTGCGGACGCGGTTCGGCTCCGCCTGCGGCTTGTCGATCTTGTTGATGGCGACGATGATCGGCACGCCCGCGCTCTTCGCGTGATTGATGGCCTCGATCGTCTGCGGCATGACGCCGTCGTCGGCCGCGACCACGAGCACTACGATGTCCGTCACCTTGGCGCCGCGGGCCCGCATGGCGGTGAAGGCGGCATGACCCGGGGTGTCGATGAACGTGACCTTGTCGCCCGAGGGCGTCGCTACCTGATAGGCGCCGATGTGCTGCGTGATGCCTCCCGCCTCGCCGGCCACAACGTTGGCCGACCGAATGGCGTCGAGCAGCGACGTCTTGCCGTGATCGACGTGGCCCATGATGGTGACCACCGGAGCCCTCGGCTCGAGGTTCTCGTCCACGTCCTTCTCGCCGACGAAGCCGATTTCGACGTCGGCTTCAGAGACGCGCTTCGGCGTGTGTCCGAACTCGGTCACGATGAGCTCGGCCGTATCGGCGTCGATCACGTCGGTGATCTTGTGCATCGCGCCCTGCTTCATCAGGAGCTTGATGACATCGACGCCGCGCTCCGTCATGCGGTTCGACAGCTCTTGGATGGTGATGGCTTCCGGAATGACGACTTCGCGCACGATCTTGTCCCTGGGCTGCTGAATGCCCATGGCCTTCAGCTTCTCGCGCTCACGCTTGCGCTTGAGCGAGGCCATAGACCGCTCGCGCTGCTGCTGATCGAACGCATTGTTGATGGTGAGCTTGATGCGCTCGCGCTTCTCCTCGACCGGACCTTTCGGCACGTTGACGCGGACGACCTTGCCGCCGCGCTTGACGAGCGCGCCACGATCGTCGTCCTCCCCGGTGTCGGCGACCGGGCGCACACGCGGCTCGGGACGGACCTCCTTGGTCGGCTTCGTAACCTCGGTCCCACGGTCGGCCGGAGACGGCGGACGCGGGATGTTGATCTTGATCTCCTGCGGACGGCCTCCGGCGCGCGGCATGTGCGCGACGTTGAACGGCTGTCCGACCCGAGGCCGGTCGAAGCCTTCCGTACGCCCGCCTGCCCGCTCGCCTGAGGGCGTCGGGCGCGACGGACCGCCGGAGGACGGACGTCCTCCTGACGGCGCTCCAGGCATGCGTCGTGCCTCGGCGGCCGGGGCAGCGGACGGTGCAGGAGCCCGCATGACGGGTGCCGGTGCGGCTGGCGCCGCAGGCTTCGCCTCGGCGACGGGCGCAGGTTGAGCCGGGGCAGCGGCCGGTGGCGCCGACGCGGCGGCGGGCTGTGCCGCTGGCGCCGGCTGCTTGGCGGCCTCGGCGGCAGCAGCCTGCTGGGCGGCCTCCCGGGCTTTTGCCTCTTCCTCGGCGAGCTTGCGCGCCTCGGCGAGTGCCCGGGCGCGGGCGTCACGCTCCTCGGGGCGAAGAATACCGGTCTTGCCAGCAGTCGAGGGAGCCGGAGCAGGTGCCGGCGTCTCTGCCCGTGGCGCCTGGACCGGCGCCCGCGCAGCAGGGGGCGCCGCAGGCGCAGCCGAAGGAGCGGCCGGCGAAGCCTCTGGGCCGCCCAGCTTGCGCTTGGTGCGCTTCTCCACCACGACCGTCTTGGTACGGCCATGGCTGAAGTTCTGCCGGACGTGGCCCGATTCGACCCGTCGCTCCAGCGACAGCGGCTTGCGCGCGCCCGCACGCAGGGTCTTGTCCTCAGGCTCCTTGGCTTCCGTCATACCTAATCCGTTTCAACCTGTGTTGGGCAGCCGAAATTGGCTGCCGATACAGAACCTTGAGGCCGGAAGCGCCTAAGACGCCCAGCCTCGCTCACGAGCTTGTCGGTCGCTCCACCCGGTTCGAGCGCAGCATGTACCACATTTGCCCCACCCATGGCCAAGCTCATTTGCTCGATCGTCAAATCTGTCACGACGATGGGTTCGCGGCCGGCCGCCTTTGCGATGGCGGCGTACTTGCGATCGAGTTTCTCGCAACCGCCGGGCGCCGCGTCGGAGCCGTGGACGAGAACCGCCACCACGCCTTTGTCGAGCGTGGCGTCGATCTTGGCGGCCCCGGTCACGACGAGCCCGGCCTTGTTGGCAATTGAAAGCGCAGATTGAGCCCTGGCCACCAACTGGGCCTCGACCCGGTTCGCGAGGTCGTCCGGAACTTTTACGCTTCTTTTCAAGCTCTTGGCAAACACGCGGCCGGCCACGGCACGCTCCAGCGCGGCACGGGTGCCGAGCACCCAGACGCCGCGGCCGGGTAGCCGCCGTGCCAGATCGGGAACGATCTCCCCGTCAGGGCCGGCGACGAAGCGGATCAGCTCGTCAATGGAATGCGAGGTGCGGGTCGCCGCACACAGCCGGAGGGGCCCGTCGTGCCCCTCGGGTGTCTCAGCATCCAGAAACCGCTGGCTTCTCGGACCCACCGAACCTCGTTCCTTCCGGCAAGTGTCCCGGTTCGCAAATGCCGGACGACTTGCGGCTGGCACTGTGGCATTTGCGAACCAAAAGGGACACTTGCAAAGTCAATGACTTAGTGTGGCGCGTGACCCGCAGTTGCCGACGGCCAGCCAGCCCGTGAGACTGGTCGGCAATTGCGAGGTGCCACACGAGCATCCTCAGGCGTCCTGAGCGGCGTCGCCGCCCGTCTCGCCGTCGCCGTCACCCTCGACCGCCTCGCCCTCCTGGGCTTCCGGCTGCACAAGATCTTCCGCCGAGATCCAGCCCGCCAGAACGCGCGCAGACATGATCATGTCCTCGGCATCCTTACGCGTCACCTCGAAGCCGTCGAGCACACCCTTGTGCCGCGTCGGCTCGGCGCCCTTCTCCTTCGGCCGCTCCGTCCAGCCGACGAGATCGTCGGTGGCACAGTCGGCGAGATCCTCGAGCGTCTTGATTCCCTTCTCGCCGAACGCGACCAGCATGGCCGTCGTGACGCCTTCGACCTCTGCGAGCTCGTCGGCGACGCCGAGGTCACGGCGTCGCGCATCGCGCTCGGCTTCCTGCTTCTCGAGGAACTCCCGGGCGCGCGACTGGATCTCGACTGCCGTGTCCTCGTTGAAGCCCTCGATGTGGGCGATCTCGGAGATGTCGACGAGGGCCACCTCCTCGACCGTCGCGAAGCCCTCGGCCACGAGCAGCGAGGCGATGAACTCGTCGACGTCGAGCGCGGCCATAAAGGCGGCCGAGCGCTCCACACGCTCCTTCTCGCGTCGCTCGCTCTCCTCCTGCTCGGTCAGGATGTCGATGTCCCAGCCGGTCAGCTGCGAGGCAAGCCGGACGTTCTGACCGCGCCGTCCGATGGCCAGCGAAAGCTGGCTCTCGGGCACCACGACCTCGATGCGGTTGCTGTCGTCGTCGAGCACGACCTTGGACACCTCAGCCGGCGCGAGTGCGTTCACGATGAAGCTGGCGGCGTCGGGGTTCCACTGGATGATGTCGACCTTCTCGCCCTGCAGCTCGTTGACGACGGCCTGCACGCGGGCACCCCTCATGCCGACGCAGGCGCCGACGGGGTCGATGGACGTGTCCTTCGAGATGACGGCGATCTTGGCTCGAGAGCCGGGATCGCGAGCAACCGACTTGATCTCGACGACGCCGTCGTAGATCTCTGGCACCTCCTGCGCGAACAGCTTCGCCATGAACTCGGGCCGGGCGCGAGACAGGAAGATCTGGGGTCCGCGCTGCTCGCGGCGCACGTCGTAGATGTAGGCGCGGATGCGGTCGCCGAGGCGCACGTTCTCGCGCGGAATCATCTCGTCGCGGCGGATGATGCCTTCGCCGCGCCCGAGGTCGACGATGACGTTGCCGTACTCGGCGCGCTTCACAGTGCCGTTGACGATCTCGCCGACACGGTCCTTGTACTCGCCGAACTGGCGATCGCGCTCCGCTTCGCGCACTTTCTGCACGATAACCTGCTTGGCGTTCTGCGCGGCGACGCGGCCGAAATCCATCGGCGGCAGCGCTTCCGCGATGAGGTCGCCGACCTTGGCCTCGGGGTTGCGCTTCTGAGCGTCGGCCAAGAGGACCTGTGTCGCGTCGTTCTCGATCACGTCGACGACTGCCATGACGCGCGAGAGCCGCGCCTCGCCGGTGCGCGGGTCGATCTCGCAGCGGATGTCGTTCTCGGTCCCGTAGCGCGACTTCGCGGCCTTCTGGATCGCGTCCTCCATGGCCTCGATGACGATCTTTCTGTCGATCGACTTTTCGCGTGCCACCGCGTCCGCAATCTGCAGAAGCTCGAGCTTGTTGGCACTGATGCCGGCGACGCCCATCGTCTACTCTCCCTCGATTTCCATGTCGTCGTCGGGCTCGGAGCCGTCTCCGATGCCCGACTGTCCCTTGTTCTTCGCCCGGCGCAGAGCCTCGCGAATGAGATCGTCAGTGAGCACCAGCCGCGCATCCGATACGAGCGCGGCCGGAAAACCAAGAACCACGGGGCCGGATCCCTCGATCTCGACCTCCATCCTCACTTCCCCGTCCTCGATGCCGTCGAGGCGCCCGCGGAAACGGCGGCGGCCATCGACCGGCTCCTTGAGCTCGACCTTGGCCTCGTGCCCGGCCCAGGTCTCGAAGTCCGAGAGGCGGACCAGCGGGCGGTCGATGCCGGGCGAGGAAATCTCGAGCCGGTAAGCGTCGGAGACGAGGTCATGCACGTCGAGCAGCGGCGACAGCTGCTTGGAGATCGCCTCGCAGTCGTCGATGCTGATGGTGCCGTCGGGCCGCTCGACCATGATCTGCACCGTCTTACCGTCGCGCCCCGAAACCGTGACGCGCACGAGGCGGAAGCCCATGTCGTCGAGCACCGGCTCGACGAGATCTGCGAGCGCCGCGGCAAGCCCTGTCTCGTGAATGAAGCGGGAATCGGGCGCGCCCTCGACCGGGACGGCGACTTCCGCGGCCGGGCAGGTCCCGTCCGTTGCCGTTTCGCTCGTATCGCCGACCGTATCGCTCAAGTTGACGCTTCGCCCGATGCTCTAGTGCCGTTGCGGCCGCGGGCCGCCCGAAAAGACGTAGGCGGCAGCCATGACGGTGCCGTCACGGGAGCCTGCTCACGATCTCGGCCGCGGGCCGTCCCAAAACAAAAAGAGCGGACCCCGCAGGGCCCACTCTCAACAAGTTGAGATGATCATGAGCACCGACCTATTAGCCGAAGTTGGGCTCCGGTGCAAGGAAAATCCAGGGTTTCCGGGGGCGATTGAGCCGCCTGCGGACACCGGGCGTTAGCTCTAGAAGGTCCGCCGGGACGATCGAGGCATGTCGCGCCCGTTCCATGACGAACCCGCAGTCTACAACGCCGTGGGCCAGCTTACCCGTACGTCTGGACACTTGCGAGGCTGTCCAGAGGGCGTGCGACAGCGGAGCGACACCCGCCCCGGGCTCACCTATCGGACCGGCGCTTCGAACCCTGACGCTCGGCCACGTCGCGCGGAGCGGATTCTGGTCCGAAAGTGGCCAGCCTGCATGGAATTGTGCCGTGTTCGCAAGCCGTACCGATCACCGTCTCTCCCGCCCCATCGCGAGCCCCAAATCGTACACCCTCGATTTCGCCACTCCCAGCGCATCCGCGACCGCCCTTGCCGCATCACGCAACGACATGGTGGCGAGCGCCACCTCTAGCCGGGCGCGGATCTCGTTGTCGGAGACCTCGACGGCGACCGGCGGTCCGACAAGTAGGACAATCTCGCCCTTGACCTCGCCAGCCTCGAACCGCGCCGCGAGGTCGGCAAGAGTGCCCCTCAATACCTCCTCGTGGAGCTTGGTCAACTCGCGCGCGACGGCCGCCGGACGCGGCCCCAACACGGCAACGAGATCTGCGAGGCAATCGGAAAGACGCTGCGGCGCCTCGTAGAAGATGAGGGTTGCGGGCACGCTTGCCAGCTCGCGGATGCGCGTCTGCCGTGCCCCGGACTTCGCCGGCAGAAAGCCCGCGAACAGAAAGGTGTCGGCCGGGAGCCCCGAGGAGGTCAGCGCGGTGAGCACCGCCGACGGCCCCGGGAGCGAGATTACGGCATGGCCGGCGGTCGCGGCGTCGCGCGCGAGCTTGAAACCGGGGTCGGAGACGATCGGTGTGCCGGCATCCGAGACGAGAGCGATCCGGCTGCCGCGCTCCAGCGCCGCGAGGATGCGCGGGCGCTGCTCCGAGGCGTTGTGCTCGTGGTAGGGCTCGAGCCGGCTCTTGATGGCGAAATGGGACAGAAGCGTCCGGCTGTGGCGCGTGTCCTCGCAATAGACGACATCGGCCCGGGCCAGCACGGAGAGCGCCCTCAGCGTGATGTCCGCGAGGTTGCCGATCGGCGTCGCCACCAGATAGAGCCCCGGCGCCAACGGCTCGCCCGTGAGCCGGCCGACCATGCTCGCCGACCGCTCGGCCACACTGGAGGCAGCCCGCGTGCCGGACATATCGCTCGTCTGGTCCTGGTCGTCATCTTTCGCGGGAGTCATGGCCACCGGTCGGAGCGTCAAGCCCGGCTGTCATAGCCGTCTGCAAAGGAATTGACCCGTGATTTCTCGCTCCGAGAGCCGGCCAGACGTCACGCCGCTTGCGCAAGGCCCTTGATGACGGCCCTGTGCTCGGGCCGCGGGCCGACGCTCGCCACCACCGGCGCCGCCGCGAGCCGCGGCAGCGGCATCGCCGTCGCGAGATCGGTCAGCAGCTCGGCAAAGGCATAGCTTGCCGAATCGAGCTGCAGGGCAGCCTGCTGCTGCAGCACCGTAAGCTGTCGGGTCCGGCCGATCGTGCTCTCGATGGCCCGCGCGGCCTTGGTCCAATGCTCGTGCGGCCGCATCGGCTGGTCCGGCACGCGCACCTGGGTCCTGGTCCGCTCCACAGCCGCAATCTGGGCCGTCCGCGCGCCAGCGGGCGGCACCATCGCGGGCTCGACGCCTACGTTGCGCGTCACCCACAGGCGGCGCCATATCGCTGGAAGTTTCATGTCGGCCGGATAGCGTAGCGGAATTGATGGTTCGGAATACGCGAACGTCCACAATTAAACATCTGCGCTTATTCGCGTTCATTCACAAGAGAAATGAAAAATGTCGACTTTCTATTTTTCCTCCGAACGACGGAGAAAAATTCGGCTGAGCGATATGGCGAGTTGGGCGCCGGCTCAATTGCAGCAAATGCGCCTTAGTCGAACCCAGGCCGGGAGCGCGCGCGCTGCTCCCCTCGGCTCAGCGCACCTGGGTCCTCGCCCGGGACTGGGCGCGCGGCGCAGCCACGTTGGTCCTGAGCACCGGCACCTTCTTCCCGCCAGCCGAGAATTGCGAACCGGGGATGATGGGCTCGCCGGCGAGCACAGCACCGCTGCCGGGATCCGTTTTTGGACCAGCATAGCGGTAGTGACCTGTAATCTGGTCGACGAACAGCGCATCCTCGAGCTGCGGTCCCCAGCCACGGTTGTGGATGATCATGGGCCGTCCCGAGGGACCGATCACGTCGGAAACGATCGCGATATGCGTCCGCGAATGGCGATTTTGCGGACGATAATAGCTGACCACATCACCCGGCCGGTAATCCTCCGCGAATTCGGTGATCGGCAGCGATGCTCCCATTTTCTCGAAGAACTTGCGCTGTGTGTCGACGCGGCGGTGCTCGATGTTCGTATCGCCGGAGCCGGCACGGGCCTCGTGGATGAGCTTCTGCAGATCCACACCCACCGCTCGATAGGCGCGAATGATGACGTCGGTGCATACGCCGTAGAGGGCCGGAATATCGCCCATAGGATAGGAGATGTTGTAGTACTTGTCCGTGTAGACGATGAAATCGTCGACTTGCTCCCGAGCCGCAGCCGCGAGCGCGAGACCGAAAGCCTCGGGATCGCTCGTGACGACCCGAGCCCCGAGAACCGGGCGGCGCTTCATGTCGGAGCTCGCATCTGCAACGCAAACCGGCGTTTCGGTCTTGATCTCGGCCGGTGGCGCCACCGCTGTGACCGGCGCCTGAGGGGTCTCGGCCGGCCCTGGCGCTAGTGCAGCAACCTCGACGCGCTCGTCTGCTGGCGCTGCCTCCACCGCTGCTTGGCCGTCCGCCGGAGAGGTTGCCATGTCAGGCCGCAGGGCCGGACCCGGAGCCACTGCAAATGCTCCCGCCGGACCCGGTTGAGCCTCGGCACCCGGCACGCTCGCAAAGGTCGGCGAGGATGCGGCGGGCTCCGCCGGTGAGACCAGCTCGGCGGCCTCGGGTAGATTGTCGTCGACAACAGGTTGGGCCGGAGAAGCGAGACTTGATCCGACGGCAAGCCGCTCGTCCGAGGCGGGAGCGGCGACGGCCAGGCGCTCGGCAGATGTGTCGGCAACGTCCGGCACCACCGGTGACGGCGGTGTCACGACGTCTCCGGCCACGGTCGCGGCGGGCTCGGCACGCTCGATCCTGCCGGCCGCGACCGGTGCGCTCTCGCTGCGAGCAGGTACGGCGATCACTGGCGCGGGCGGTGTAACGGCAACCGGAAGCGGATGCGATGCCACCTCCTCGTAGGGCGCCAAGCGGCGGCCGGACTGACTTGCGGCAATGGCAAAGGCCATGAGGAACAGAGGGAGCGCGATGAGCAGAAACGCTTGCCGGTCGTCGGGCGAGTAGGTTGCGGCGATCGCCCGCGCCGTCACAGGCACCCGTCGGAGCGCAGGCGGCGGAACGAGCAGGGCCCG
The DNA here is from genome assembly GCA_019137195.1 of Alphaproteobacteria bacterium. Taxonomy (GTDB): domain Bacteria; phylum Pseudomonadota; class Alphaproteobacteria; order Rhizobiales; family Hyphomicrobiaceae; genus CBDCUQ01. The sequence goes on along the minus strand of JAGVSR010000148.1, from coordinate 85,626 downwards.
CGCATCCCCGGCAAGACCGGCCACGCCCGAGACGGCTGACCCTGCCAGCTCGCCGATTCGGCCTGCAGAGCGGCGCATGATGGCCAGGGCGGACCCTCCCGCCCCCGACACGGCCGTCGCCGAGCCATGGCCAGGCCGAGATGGAACCCTCGATGAAGCGCGCCGGGCCTGCGCCCCGGACGTCGTCCGGACGTGCCGTGCCCTTGGTCTGGATTTGCGAGGCTTTTTCACGCCCGTCTGATCCCATCCGGCAGATCGCCCGGCCGAACATGAAGTATAGTTTGCAACGCGTTCATCCACCAATAGAAAATCTTGGTTAGCAAAACCTAACCGACGGTCGCGGATCGAAACGGCCAGCCGTGTTGCCGGAAGGTCGCGGATCGACCCGACTGGAGGTCGCATGGGCTCGCCAGGTCCCAGGCTTCACGAGAACTTTGCCAACATCGCGACTTGTGACTTTCGCCAGCTTACCCCGTTGCGCCTCCCGCACGCATTCTGACCGCAACGGATTTGATCTGAATTGCGGCGAGGCATTGCGATGGCGACCATCAAGGGCACAAAGAAGCGAGACATCCTGAACGGATTTTCTGGCAACGACTACCTCTACGGCTACGCCGGGAACGACGATCTCAAAGGGCAGAGCGGCAACGACAGGCTCTATGGTGGCGACGGCAGCGACAAGCTCTACGGCGGCAACGGCAACGACAGGCTCTACGGCCAGAAGGGCAGCGACAAGCTCAATGGCGACAAGGGCAACGACACCCTGGACGGCGGGTCGGGCAGCGATACCTTGAATGGTGGGGCAGGCAATGACGTGCTGCTCGCCGGAACGGGTGCCGACGTATTCATCGGCAGCTCTGGCATCGACACGCTGAGCTATGCGGCCGCTCCCGTCGCCGGCATCAACTCCTTCGTCATCGACCTTTCGACCGGCCTCGGTGCCGAGGGCTCGCTCGGCGATAAATACTCCGGCATCGAGAACGTCGTTGGCAGCGCCACAACCAACCATCTCGTCGGCGACGATGCCGACAACATGCTGATCGGCGGCGGCGCCAACGACTACCTGATCGGCGGCGGCGGCAACGACACCCTGATCGGCGGCGCGGATTCCGACTATTTCGAAGGCGGCGCAGGCGCAGACTCGATCGACGGCGGCGGCGGTGATCGCGACACGGTCTCGTACGCCAACTCGCTGTTTGGCGTCAGCATCGACCTCTCCGCTGGCACCGGCGCCAATGGTGACGCGCAGGGAGATACGATCGCCAATGTCGAGATCGTCTACGGGTCCGACTCCGGCAGCGATATGATCCTAGGCGATGCGGCGGACAATTACTTCAAGGCCTCGGGCGGTAGCGACGAGCTGGCCGGCAACGGCGGCAACGACATCCTCTCCGGCGGCAGCGGCGCCGACTCGCTGAACGGCGGAACCGGCAACGATATCTTGATGCCGGGCGACGACGACGATGCAGATACGCTGGTCGGCGGGGCTGGCGACGACACCGTGAGCTACGCCGATGTCACGAGCTCCGGCGTCACCGTGTACCTCACCAACGGAACCGCGGGCGGCAAGGCGACTGGCGACACCTACGCCGGCATCGAGAACGTCATCGGATCGCAGAAGAACGACAGCCTGCGCCCGGCGGTCAATGGCATCGCCGAAGGCTCGGGCGGCGACGACAACATCTTCGACGCCTCGGGCACCGAGGTTCTGCACGGCGGGTTGGGCGACGACCACCTCTACGACAACTTTTTCGGCACCGAGGACGGCCTGCGCGACATCTTCTGGCTCGATCTGACGCTGCCGGGAGTGGACTACGTCAATGGTTTCGACGCAGGCGAGGACCTGTTCTGGATCAAGTTAAGCGACTTTGACTTCAATGCCTACTTGAGCGTTTCGTTCGACAATCCAGCACCGGCGCTGCTCTCCCAGGACCAGATCATCAACAGCACGACGCCGGCGGCAACCCTCGCCGGACCGCAGCTCGTCTACGAGACCGACACATCGAAGCTGTGGTTCGACCCTGACGGCACGGGAGTTCAGGCGATCCGGGAGATCGCCAACATCGTCGGTTTCGCCGGCTCGCTCGACCGCATGGATTTCTTCCTGATCTGAGAGCCGTCCTCAAGAGAAGGCCGATTGCAGTTCCGCCGCGCGTTCCCCCAACCGCCGTCGCACGTGTCGTTACCCCCGGGCATCGTTGGACCCGGTGGTCAGTCGCATCCCAGTCCAATCAGGCGCCGGATGTCGGCCGGCGTCGCACCGTCACGCCTCAAGCTCGCGAGGGAGGTGTCGCGCGCACTCTTCGCCAGCTTGCGACCTTCCCGATCGACGAGCAGGCGGTGGTGGTGATAGAGCGGCTCGGAGAGCCCGAGCAGCACCTGAAGAAGGCGGTGCAGGTCGGTCGAGGCATAAAGATCGCGCCCACGAGTGACATGGGTAATGCCTTGCCGCGCGTCGTCCACCACGACCGCGAGATGGTAGCTCGCCGGGGTGTCCTTCCGCACGATCACGGCATCGCCCCAGCGCTCCGGCTGCGCGACCACGACCGTCGTCCCGCCGCTGCCGTCGATTTCGGCGAACGTGAGTGGCGTTCCATCGAGCCTCGAGCGGCAAGCGGCGAGCGCCTTGTCCATGTCGAGACGAAGTGCGAACGGCTCGCCTTGACGCTTGCGGGCGGCGACCTCGTCGGGCGTCAGGCACTTGTGCAGTCCGGGATAGAGCGGAGCGCCATCGGGATCGACGGCATCGGGCCGTTCCGAGACTTTGGCGGCGATCTCGGTGCGGGTGGCAAAGCACGGATAGAGAAGCCCCATGTCGAAAAGCCGCTGAGCGGCAGCGGCATAGTCGGCGAAGTGCTCGCTCTGGCGAAGAACGGGCTCCTCCCAGGCTATCCCGAGCCAGGCGAGATCCTCGAAAATGCCGGCGACGAACGCCTCGCGGCTCCGGGTCGTGTCGATGTCCTCGATGCGAACCAGAAACCGCCCGTCGAGGCGCCGTGCCATCTGGTAGCCGACCAGCGCCGACAGCGCGTGACCGAGATGCAGCTCTCCGTTCGGACTCGGCGCAAAACGAAGAGCTGGCGTCATGACGTCCTGCTTGCTCCGCCCCGACCGGGCCGCTCGAGCGACACGGCGTCTCGCTCCACCCGCCGGAGAGCGGTCAGGAGGGAAAAGCCCCGACCGAAAAGTCTACCGCGCCGTTGGTCTCGCCCCGTCGAGGCGAGGGAAATCGTGCCTTCGCCTGCCTAGTCAAACGTGCCTAGTCAAACGTTCCTAGTCACAGGCGCCGGTGCGACCGGAGCCGGGGCTGTAGGTCGGCGCGATGGCCTCGACCAGACGGTCCCAATACCGCTTCTCGGCTACCGGGTACAGGAGGGCCCAGCTGTTGATCCACTTGCCTCCGCAGGTGAACGTCACGCGCTCGTAGAAGTGCATATCACCCTGCGTGCCCGACAGGATGAACCAACGGCTCTTCTCAGGCGCGAAGTCGACCTCAGCGCCCCTGTAATTCTCATCGAGGAGCTGCCTGCGATATTCATCGAGCGTGACGCCGGTCTCGTTGGCGAACGTTGCGGCGACGAGCTTCACCTTCCCGTCGCGGGATACCAGCACGAGCCCCTCCTCCTCGAGCCGCTCTCCGCTCTCGGCGAATACGCTGCCCGGGTAGGCGATCTCGAATCCGTAGCGGGCATTGCTGAGGCTGACCCAGTCGGTGAAGCCCGATGCGCCTGCCATCGCGCTCACCGGCGGGAAGGAGGCAATGGCGATGGCAATGCTGGTCGCCGCAACAAGCGCCGTAACACGCCTTGTGCTAGTTTGCATGACGCGTTCCTTCCTAAGCCACATCCAAGGAACGCAATCACTGTACTCCACCCGGAGCCGCCGTGACAGTGTTGAAGTCAATTTCGAAGGCGCGAGACGCGCGAAAACAGGGGCAAGGCGTGCTGGCCACCGAGGCCGACATGCGGCGCGCAACACAGGCGCTCATCCGGCGATGTCCACACTTGAAGAGAGTGGTTGCCGTGACGGGCGTGCCGGCGCTGCGTGACTACGAGCCGGGTTTCGAAGGCCTCGCACGCATCGTCGTCGGGCAGCAGGTCTCGGCGCAGAGCGCTGCGGCGATCTGGAGCCGCACGCGCGGCACGATCGAGCCCTTCGACACCGGCCGTTTCCTGGCCGCTACCGACGCGGAGCTCCGCGCCGCCGGTCTCTCCTCCGGCAAGGTGCGCACGCTTCGCCGTCTGTCGGTCGCAATCGCTACCGGCGATCTCGACCTCGACGCGCTGGAACACCGCCCCGACGACGAGGTGATTGCCACCCTGACGCGCGTCTCCGGCATCGGGCCATGGACCGCGAATCTCTATCTCCTGTTCTCGCTGCGGCGCGGCGACGGCTGGGCTTCGGGCGACCTAGCGCTGAGCCATGCGGTGCGCTCGGCACTCGGCCTCGACGAGAGGCCCGCGGCGGCCGTTCTCGACGAGATCGCCGAGCGCTGGCGGCCTTGGCGCGGCGCCGCTGCGCACATCCTCTGGGCCTGGTATGCGCACCCGGCGTCGCGCGCCGCAACTGCCTCGGCAGCACCAGATCCGCTGCGCCATCCGCAACGTAAAAAGGCAAGCAAATAGAATGGAAAGTGCTGTCGTCGGCGTACGGAGTCTGTAGCCGCAGACCGCGGCCGAATCGGCGCTTCACAGACCTGTTATGCGCCGCTAGTATCCCCCCGCCAGATCGGGCCCCAGGCTCGATTCGGTCGAAGGACCCGAAGGAAGCAAGCTTGTGAACGCTCATGCTGCCTCGCCGGAATCCTTTCCGGCACTGGTCTTGAACGCCGACTTCCGGCCCCTGAGCTACTACCCGTTGTCGCTCTGGAGCTGGCAGGAGTCGGTGAAGGCCGTCTTTTTGGACCGGGTCAACATCGTCTCCGAGTACGATCGCTTTGTCCGCAGCCCCAACGTGGAGATGCGCCTGCCGTCGGTCGTCTCGCTCAAGACCTACGTCAAGCCCGCGCTCTATCCGGCGTTCACGCGCTTCAACGTCTTCCTGCGCGACCGCTTCACCTGCCAGTACTGCGGGGCGAAGGAGGATCTGACGTTCGACCACCTCATTCCGCGCTCGCGCGGTGGCGAGACGCGATGGGAGAACGTGGTCGCAGCCTGCTCGCCGTGCAACCTGAAGAAGGGCGGGCATATGCCGGACGCCGTCGGCATGAAGCCGGCGCAGTTCCCCTATCGACCGACGGTGTTCGAGTTGCACAGAAACGGGCGCCTGTTCCCGCCCAACTACCTGCACGACAGCTGGCTCGACTATCTGTATTGGGATACCGAGCTCGAGCCCTAGCGCGCATCCGGACAAGCAGAACCCGATCATCCGGCGCGGGGCGCGCGTAGCCGGAATGCTAGAGCGACGGCGCGCTTCGGCGAAAAGTGCAAGGTCTGGTGTTGCTCTCGGCCGATTTGCACCGCTCCTGTCCGACGCGCCGACCGCTTCTCGTCGTCACGCTGAAATGCGGACGCGATGTCTCGGTCGACCCATGGCCCGTCGCCCCAGCCTATCGATGCAGCGCCGGACTGGCAGACACGACTGGCAGACACGCTCGAAAAAAGAAGAGGCCCCAGCAATGGGGCCTCAGTGATGGAAGGACTTTGAGGGTACGCGCGCGAACGGGTGGGAGACAACGCCACTCGAACGCAAATTCCGTAGTGCCGCTCACGCGGCCTTGCGCACGGGAGTCGCGCACAGCACCGCGGCAATCGCCTCCACGGCCTTGCTCCAGTCGGCAGCGGGAACGGCGTCGGCGGGAAGGCCGAATGCCAACAGCGCGTCCGATGGCTTGCCGCCGTCGCGGAAGAAGCGGGCGCAAGACTGGCGCGCGATGCCCTGGGCCTGATGCCACTGCAAGGGATTGATGTGGGCGGGGGTCATGGGGGTATCGCCTCCTCGAGCGATCGACTCGTCGTGACTTCGTTAAGCTCACTGACACACTTGAACGCGGGCGCTTTCGAGATCGGGTCGTGGCAACCTCGGGATCTTTCCGAGGCAAGGGCGGCAACTCGTCAGAAGCGGGCGGCAAGCACATCCGGCACTTGGCTTCGGAACGCAGAACCGGTCACCCGAGGCCTTCGAATTTGCCGTCACGCGCCGAACATGCTTGCCATCCTGTTGGGAAGGTGGGGGCACCCTCCAATCTCGATTCTCACTCCGCCAGAGGGCCGGCGGGAACGCACCCGATACGCAACCTGCTCGCTTCCAGGGTCTCGGAAAGAACGCAGCCGACGACATCTGAAAGCGGACGCCACTCACTCGCTTCTTCATTCATTTTGAACGCCTCGACTTGCACGCAATACCAGACGCTTACGGGACAGACTCGACGCAACCAGACGCAACGAACGCGACAGACGCTTAGGGTACGCAACGATACGCAACTCAAATCGCTAATGGCAGTGAAGGGTGGCGGGCCGCTCGCCGGTACACGAGGACGAAATCCTTGGAGCAGCCCGCTGACGGCCGGACGGAACCCACGGGGAGCACGCTCCGCCGGCCAGCACCTACGCAAACTCGATACTCACGCTACTCACGCGTACGCATTACTGAACTCGCACCCGGTGCCTACGCAGAGAGCCGGTCCGGGGAGGACAACTCGGGAGCTGACGGGCTTCGCCGCTGCCGGTCCGTGGGATGGGGTTGTACGGGGGAATTACGACCCTGATCTTACGGCTCGGTGTCAGCTCTGCCCTTGAGGTTCCCTATGTGTTCCTCGAATGAGTGTGAATTAACTGCCACACTCGGGCACAAAAATGGCGAGCCGACGATTGATTGAGGGTATTTGGCTTTACGTTTGTTCAGAAAGCCACAGGTGCAGCCGATTTCAAGGACGTTGCCAGCCGATGCGCATCCGACACCCTGTGCAAAAAGAAGTAATCAATTGAAATTGCTACGACTTTCTCTTGCGGCTTGCGCGGCCGTGAAGGCCAGGAAGGCGAGCAGCAAACAGATAACCACGTTCCAGCCGGCGAACGACAGTCCGAACAGCCGCCACGCGGGCTCGTCGCAGCGAACGACCGGGTGCTCGATGTCGGCTAGAAGGTCGCCGGCGCTCGCCGGCATCGCATTGACGGCCGCGCACGTATCAGGGCCTGGCCAGAATTTCCATTCGACGCCCGCGTGATAGGCCCCCAAACCGGCATTGCCGAGAAAAGCCAGAGCTGCAAGGCCGAACAAAACCGCCGCCACCCGAGGCCGCTCGACGGCGAGAGCCATGGCAACGAACAGGATCGGAATGGCCGCGTAATAGGCCCAGCGCTGCATCAGGCACAGCGGGCACGGCAGGTAGCCCCCGATGTACTGGAACCCGAGCGCCGTGAGGATGCTGGCGAGCGAGATCATGAGCGCAAGCCCCCCGAGGCTGTAAGCGCGTGACGACTGGGATCCTCTGATGGCGTCGTTCATGGCAGTTCCTGATACGTCCGGAATGCGGGTGCGGCGCTGTTTCGATGGGGCGCTCTGCCCGAACCTGCGCTATGTGCCTTCCCGGCGGGCCAGAATCAATGGCGATCCAGCATAGGCGGCCCTAAAGTCGCTGCCGGCGCCGCACGGAACAGGACCGATGCACGAAATCATCCAGCAGATCACGGAATGGTACACGTCGGCGCTCGCGACGGGAGGCTACCCGCTCGTCGCCCTCCTGATGGCGATCGAGAGCTCGATATTTCCGTTGCCGAGCGAGGTCGTGATCCCGCCCGCCGCACACCTCGCGCATACGGGCCAGATACCGTTGAGCCTCTGGGGCATCGTGCTGGCCGGCACTGTCGGCTCCTGGGCCGGAGCGACGGCCATGTATTGGGCCGCCCGCCTTGCCGGCCGGCCGCTCGTCTTGCGCTACGGAAAGTACATCCTCGTGCCGCCCGAGAAGGTCGTCAGCGCCGAGCGATGGGCCGAGCACTATGGTGCCGTGGGTATCTTTATCTCCCGCCTGTTGCCCGTGGTCCGGCATCTGATCGGCATTCCGGCCGGCATCGTGCGCATGAACTACAAGACGTTCTCCATTTACACGGTGATCGGCTCGGGCATCTGGTGCGCGATCCTGGCCTGGCTCGGCGTTACCATGGGCCAGGACGAAAGCCTGATGCAGGGCGAGTACCATCGCATCACGCTCTGGCTCGGCGGAGCCATGGCCGTGCTGGGCGGCCTCTATTACGTCTTCGTGCATCGCCACATGAAAGCGCATGACGACGACTAGAGCGGCGGGCGACAAAGACGACGCTGGCTATTCGAAGTGCCGGCGACCGAACGATGGACCTGAGCGACGAGACCGGGAAATCGATTGCACTGGTCCGCGCCCTCGAACCTACCGCTGCCCGCTCGCGACGAGACTGCGCGATAGGCGCAATACGATCTGATTGAGAACGAGCCGTCCCTCGCGTGTGGCGCGGATCCGGACCGGCCCCGCTTCGCCCTTCGGCCGTTCGGCGTGTGGTGCGGCCGGTCCGACGCATGACCGTATCGAGCAGAAGTCCTCGTCGAAGGATCCGGGCCCAGATGCCGGATCGAGCCCGCGAGCCCTGGCGTTCGGATTATCGCTCGTCTCGAGCAGCCCCAACGCCACGAGGTCTTCGATTGCGTCCTCGCTCGGCCGCAGTCCCGCAAGACGATCAAGCAGCCCGGAGTCGAGACCCTCCCTAAGGCGCAGACCCATCAGCAGCGCCTCGTCCGCTTCCTCCGCGGGTGTCAGCCGAACGACCTCGGTGAAGCCATGGCCCTTCCGCTCCACGAGCGCGGCCCAGGCCTCCGGGTTGCGCTCCGTCTGGGTCGCGTGACGGGCTCCCCCGTACACGAGGCGGCCGTGCGCACCGGCACCGATGCCGGCGTACTCGCCGTACTGCCAATAAAGGAGGTTGTGCCGGCTCTCCTCACCGGGCCGGGCGTGGTTCGAGATCTCGTACGCCGGCAGGCCCGCCCGCTCCGTCAGCTCCTGCGTGACCTCGTAAAGCTCCTGCGCGGCCTCGCCGTCCGGGACGACGAGCTTCCCGGCCGCGTGCAAGCGCTCGTAAGTCGTGCCGGGCTCGATGGTGAGCTGATAGAGCGAAAGGTGCTGCCCGGCCATCGCGAGCGCCTCCGTGAGCTCGTGACGCCACGCCTCGGGCGACTGGCCCGGGCGCGCGTAGATGAGATCGAACGAGTACCGGTCGAACGTCCTTTGCGCGATGCCGAGCGCGGCCCTGGCTTCGGCCACGGTGTGGATGCGCCCCAGGCGCCGGAGCTGATCGTCGTCGAGCGACTGGAACCCCATCGACACGCGGTTGACGCCGGCGTCGCGGTAGCCGGCGAACCGTCCAGCCTCCACGCTGCCGGGGTTGGCTTCGAGCGTGACCTCGGCGTCCGCCGCGATCGGCCACAGACGGCCGATATGTCCGATAATGGCAGCGACCGTTTCCGGCCGCATCAGCGACGGCGTCCCTCCTCCGAAGAAGATGGACGACACGACCCGGCGCGGCCTCGGACGCTCGGATCCCTCAGGGCCCCGCACGGGCGCGGGGCAGTCCCGATGTCCCGCGTGGTCCGTCGCGGCGAGCACCTCCGCCACGTGATCGAGCTCGCGAAGGTACGCGGCGAGAAAGCGCGTCTCGTCCGGGCCACCGTGGCGCACGTGGCTGTTGAAGTCGCAATAGGGACACTTCTGGGCGCAAAACGGCCAGTGGACGTAGACGCCAAACCGGCCGTTGCCATCGCTCTCACTGCTGATCGAACGGAAATCCATACGCCGCGTGTTTTCCTCTGCCACCACGATGGCCAGGCGCGTTCATGGGCCGCCAGCGCAACAGGTGCAAGTGTCCCGATTCAGCGGAGGCCGCCTGCCGGAGTGGCCACGCCTCAGGGCTCGCAGGCTCGGCTCGCCTCCTTCAATAGCGCACGAAGGTCGAGGGCGCGCGTCACCATGGCGAGATTGCCCTCTGCGTCGCGGGGCCACTCCGCCTCGAGCCGGTCGCGATAGAGCTCGAGACCGTTGCCGTCGGGATCGGTCAGGTAAATTGCCTCGCTGACGCCGTGGTCGCTGGCGCCGTCGAGCGGATAGCCGGCATCGAAAAGGCGTTTCAGCGCTACAGCCAGCGCCGATCGCGACGGATAGAGAATGGCCACGTGAAATAGCCCGGTCGAGCCGCGCGGCGGGGGAGAGCCGCCCTTGCTCTCCCAGGTATTGAGGCCGATGTGATGGTGGTAGCCGCCAGCGGCGACGAAGGCCGCCTGACTGCCGTACCGCTGCTTGAGCGAAAAACCGAGCACGCCGCAATAGAACGAGAGGGCGCGGTCGAGATCGGCGACCTTGAGATGCACGTGCCCTATGCGGACCCCGGGGTCCACGGCCTCCGGGGTCAGCTCCGGCTCGATGCTGGCAGCGATGCTGATGGTCATGACGGCCTCCAGCCGGTTTTGCTGTTCGATCGGCTCAGTGCGCCACCGCCTGGCGTCCGCTCGAGAGCGACGGGCGCCAGGCGTAGGCTCCATCGCCGAGTAGGGCCTGAACGACCAGCGTCAGCGTCCAGAATGCCGGAAACTCCCAGCCTCCGTTAGAGGCCGAGAAAACCCAGCCGTTGCCAGCGTGCTGAAGCGTGGCACCCATCAGGATCGGCAGCAGCAGGAGCGCAATCGGCCGTGTCCACAGGCCGAGGAGCAGCGCGAGACCGCCCCCGATCTCGCCCAGGATGACGAGGTAGGCCAGGAAGCCCGGATACCCGATGCTCTCGAAGAAGGCGACCGTGCCAGAAACGCTGAACGTCATCACCTTGAGCAGCAAGCCGTGCGCGAGCAGCAAGGTTCCGAGACCAAGCCGAAGCAACAGGGCGGCGTAAGGGGCGGTGCGAGCATCGATCATGACATCCTCCGATGATGAAACCTGAGACCTTGTGACGGAATTAAACTGGTTTGATAATCGCCGAAATGTTCATATTATCTCACACCTATAGTGTGAGGTTTCAAATGCTTGATCGCATCACCGGCATGCAGGTTTTCGCCCGCGTCGCGGCGCTCGGCAGCCTGTCGGCGGCGGCCCGCGCGCTCGGGATGTCCCAGACCATGGCCACCAAGCATATGGCGGCGCTCGAGGAGCGACTCGGCGTCCGGCTTCTGAACCGGACGACGCGGCGGGTCAGCCTGACCGAGGCCGGGCGGTCCTATCTCGAGGCGGCGGAGCGCATTCTCGCAGATCTTGAGGAGGCGGACGGCGCTGCCTCGGCCGCGGCCGTCGAGGTCAAGGGCACACTCCGGTTCAGCGCTCCGGTCTCGTACGGAATCCGCGCCATCGCGCCACTCATGCCCGCGCTCGCGCGCCGGCACCCAGCGCTCGTCGTCGACCTTGGGCTCAACGACCGGCACGTGGACCTCATCGAGGAGGGCTGGGACTTCGTCGTGCGCATCGGTAGGCTTGCCGACTCGACCATTGTCGCGCGCCGGCTCGCGCCTTGTCCTTTGGTCGTCTGCGCCGCCCCGAGCTACATCGCCGAGCACGGCAGGCCCAATGCGGTCGCCGACCTCGCCCGGCACAATTGCCTCGGCTATACGCTCTCGCGCACGGGCGGTGCCTCGCGCTGGTCGTTCGGGCGCGACGGCAAGGTCGAGGTCGCCGTCTCCGGCACGCTCAAGGTCAACAACGGCGACGCTCTCGTCGTCGCCGCCGTCGGAGGCCAGGGCATCGTCTACCAGCCCCTATTTCTGGTCGAAAAAGAGATCGCTGCCGGCGCGCTCGTCGCCCTCGAGCTCGAGCACGAGCCGCTATCGATCGGCGGCATTTTTGCCGCCTATCCCGCCACTCGCACGCCACCGGCAAAGGTCCGCGCCGTAATCGACTTCCTGGCTCAGCACCTGGGCGATCGCCGTTAGCGTCGGCTGACGGACCCCCGCCGGAAACAGGTTCGGTGACCAGATCAGAGCATTGTCACGCCGCGCACGTAGAGTGCCATCATTGCCACCACGGCGGGAACACCGAGCACGTGGGCGACGCCGAGCGCCTGCTTGAGCCAGGGCCGCCCCTCCACCAGCCTGCTCACCCTGAGGATCGAGATGCCGATCATGATGCTGACCATCATGTAGTTGAACACGAACAGTCGGTCGGAAATCGACGCGTCGTCCGAATTGAGCTTCGGCAGCGAGAGGTAGAGAGCGACCGCCGATAGCAGCGCCGTCACCTGGATGGTGACGATTGCCTCGAAGTGGTTGATGTTGATGAAATACGAGAAGTAGGCGACGATTAGAATGAACCCGAGCGGCACCACGACGCGGAGGAAGTAGTCCGTCGTTTGCCGCTTCATCAGCCAGACGAAGCTCGCCTTGTAGAACGGCACCACGCTCGGCTCGTGCGTGAGCGCGTCGAGTAGCGGCACCACGTCGTCGCCGTAGCCGACGTACTGTGATCTCACGTCCCAGCCATCGGTGAACACGTTCTTGTCGCGCAGATCGAGCGGCGGCGGCTGTACGACGAACGGCTGGTCGGCGCGCTTCGGCTGCATGTCGATCGTAAAGCGCTGCGTATCGAACGGAAAGCGTTGAAGATCGGGATCGAAGGTGAAGCGTCCCGTCACCTTGTAGATTCTCATGGCTGAGGGATAGGCATCGCTGTCGCCGCCCTCGTGCAGGGCCTCGACTGTGATCTGTCGTCCGTTGGTTTCGGGATCGAGGTAGGCGTTGGTGAACTCGATGTCCTTGATCGTGGCCTTCGAGCTCGCACGCATCGACAGATAGAGCTCGGCGATGAAGGTCTTGTCGTTGTCGTCGATGCGGCTGGCCCGAACGAGGTCCACATCGAGATAGAGCGTCTCGACCTCGCGCAGCCCGCCGTCCTTGGTGCGCACGAACTGGATCGGAGCGAGCTGCGGGCGGCCGAGTCCCTTCGGCTGCACGACAATGAAGGGCGAGCGCGCGGCAGTCCTCGTCTTCGGATTGAAGGACCAGGTCTCGAAGCTGCCGCGGAACACGCCGCGTCCTGCAGCATACGTGGTCGTCAGCTCCTTGCGCACGTGCTGGCGCAGGAATGCCAGATCGCTGCCGATCGGCGCTGAATTTGCAGCCTCGGCGACGAGAGCGATCATGTCGGCGAACTGGGCGCCGAGCTGAATAGCGCGCTGGTTGGCGGCTTCGAACGGGTTCGGCACCTCCACCGCGGGGCGCGCCTTGCACTCGCCGTTGGTCCAGCCTGTCGCTTCGGAAACCTTGCGCCCCTCGAATACCCACGTCTCCGGTGGATCGGCGGAGACCAGCCGCCGGACGCGGTCGTTGTCCGCGTCGGGAAGCCCGGTCCATGCAATCTGATAGATCGCATTGGGATAGGAGCTGATGATGTCCTCGGGCAGGCTGTCGATGCGGCCCGGCGCGAACAGTGCAGGCTTGACCTCGGCAGCTCCGAGCGCCGCCAATAGCTCGCCGGCCCGCTTATTCGAAACGCCCAGCACAAGCATATCGGGAGCCTTGTCGCGCAGGTTCGAGACTGCCGCAGCAACGGCGGCATCGTCGAGGTCGTCGTCTGTCAGAGACGCCAGCCGCTGATCGGCAACCAGCAGTGCCCCGAGCTCCTCTTTGAGGGCGTCGCCGACCGCGTTCGAAAAGACCGAGCTAGAAATGCCCGCAAACGCGATGCGCTTGTAGCCGGAGCGCCTCAGGAACTGCACCAGCATCGGCACACGTTCCTCATCCTGCGAAACTTGCATCGAGAGAACATTCGGCGCCTTGGCAAAGATCGCGGCCACAGAGATGTTGGAGATGAAGGGAACGCCGGAGTCGGACACTTCCTTGCCCGCTGCATCGAATGCCGCCTGGGCCCGGTTGGAGTTTCCAAGTCCGATCATGGCAAGCGTCGTCGGATCGGCCAGCGCGTTCTGCAGATTGGCGATCGTGCTATGCACCTCGCTGTCGTCGTCCTTGAAGGTGAGCACCAGGCGGCGCCCGTTGGTGCCGCCGGACCGGTTGATGCGCTCCACCTCGCGCTTGGCGAGCGCACGAATGGCCGCCACGTTGCCCGAGTCGTAGCAGACGTCGTGGCGCGTGCTCGTGAACACCGTGATGCCCAACGGTGGCGGAGCAGCTTCGGCCGCCATGCCCGCGTCGGCACGCGCTGGCAAGGTGCCGAGCGCCGACGCAAGAACAACTGCGATCATGAGCATGCAAAGCGCAAACGACACTGAGGCAGGGTTGCCGCATCCGCCTGCAGGCCAGGCGTAGGAGATTGAACGGATCATGATTCCTCTGGTCGCGAGTAGGCGGCGGCGCACGATGCCTAAAGCTCCGGAAAGCAGCGAAATTTCGACGGTGACCACCTGCTGAGGCAAGTCCCGTCGCGTTGCTATTTGTGCGTGCTACCCCCAAGCAGCGCCTTCGCCAGCGTGCGCCAGCGCGGCTCGTCAGTAGGCCCTGTCGCGGCGAGCCACGCCTCGAGCCCGGTGAGGAAGCGCGGGAGATCGGAATTCTCCCATTGCGAGCCATGCTCGGCGAGGTCGCGGCGCAGGCCGGCAACGAAGGTGACGAGCTCGTCCTTCGTCGAGAGCCCGTGCGCAGCCGCGGTGAGGCCGGCGAGATCGCGCTCTGCGCCGGCACCTGTCGAAACCGAGACAGCCGGCTCGATGCCCTCCAGCGCGTCGCGCTTGAACGCGGCGAAGGCTCGCGTCCGGTGTGAGGTGGCGTACTTGCCCGCTGGCTCCATTTCCCCGAACGTTTGTGCCGCGCCATCCGGCACGAACATCGGGTCGTAGCCGAAGCCTTTGCCCCCGCGCGGCGGCCACACGAGATGCCCGTGTACGCGCCCCTCGTAGAAGGCATACTCCCCGCCGGGCCACGCCAGGCACAGCACGGAGATGAAGTTGGCCTTCGGCGGCGTCTCGGAGCTCCAGGCACCCTTGCGTTCGAGCGCATCGTGGACACGGCTCATGGCCATCCCGAAATCGCGGCCAGGCTCGGCCCAGTTGGCCGAGTAGACGCCGGGCGCGCCGTCGAGCGCCTCGACCTCGAGCCCGGAATCGTCGGCGAGTGCCGGCAGCCTCGCTCCCTCGGCCGCTGCACGTGCCTTGATGAGCGCGTTGCCGCGGAACGTGGTCTCCGTCTCCTCGGGCTCGGCGAGACCTAGCTCGCCCGCGGACACGGCCTCGAGACCATAGGGCGCAAGGAGTTGGTTGATCTCCCACACTTTCCCTTTGTTGTGGCTCGCTACCACAAGCCGCGTGCCCTTCCTCAGTCGCTGCATGCGACGCTCCGATTGACGAACTAGAGTGGCCAGATCCTCGGCTCGGCAAGCTCGATGGAGTTGCCGGCCGGGTCACGGAAGTAGATCGACCGACCGCCCGCAGGCCACTCGAAATCAGCTTCGATCGCCACGCCCTTCGCTTCGAGATGCGCCTTCCAG
This sequence comes from Alphaproteobacteria bacterium, assembly GCA_019137195.1. Classification (GTDB taxonomy): domain Bacteria; phylum Pseudomonadota; class Alphaproteobacteria; order Rhizobiales; family Hyphomicrobiaceae; genus CBDCUQ01. The sequence goes on along the minus strand of JAGVSR010000148.1, from coordinate 70,250 downwards.
TGCTCGATCTCCGCCGCTGTCGCAGGAAAGCAGATGTGCCCCGGTCCGCGCGCACCGTGCGCCGGCACCGGCAGCTTCGCGTCCGGCGCGGCCCGCTTTTCCGTCACGTCCGGATTGAAGATCAGAAGCATCTGCCGGTGCAGCCGATAAAAAAGGTGTCGGCCAGCCACTTTACCGAAGGGCCACATTCCCATCACGTCACGATAAAACGCCTCCGCGGCGTCGAGATCGGGCGCATAGAGCACCGTCTCGAGAACGGACAGCGGGCGTGGCGGTGCGGTCACGGTCGGGCCCTCTTTCGATCGCTACTCTGGCGGCCGGCGTCAGGAAGGGGAGCCACAGCGCCGGAGGTGCGTCACGCAACGGTCAGCTTCTGCAGCGATACGAGCTCGCCGATGCCTTTCTTGGCGAGAGCCATCAGCGTATCGAAGCTTTCCTGGCTAAAGGCCACCGTCTCCGCCGTGCCCTGCACCTCGACGATGCCACCCGAGCCGGTCATCACGAAATTGCTGTCCGCCTCTGCGTTGCTGTCCTCAGCGTAGTCGAGATCGAGCACCGGCGTCCCCTTGTAGATCCCGCACGAGACGGCGGCGATGTGGTCGCGGATCACCCCGTCCTTCACCATGTCGCGCAGCTTCATCCACTGAATGCAGTCGTGGAGCGCCACCCAGGCCCCCGTGATCGCCGCGGTCCTTGTCCCGCCGTCGGCCTGAATCACGTCGCAGTCGATCGATATCTGTCGCTCGCCGAGCTTCTGCAAATCGACGACCGCGCGCAGTGCGCGACCGATCAGACGCTGGATCTCCTGCGTGCGGCCCGACGGATGCCCCGCGGTCGCCTCGCGCCGCGTGCGCTCGGTGGTGGCACGCGGCAGCATGCCGTACTCGGCCGTGACCCAGCCGCGCCCCTGGCCCTTGAGCCAGGGTGGTACCCGCTCCTCGAGGCTCGCTGTGCATAAGACATGTGTGTTGCCGAACTTGATCAGGCACGACCCCTCGGCGTGCATGGAGACGGCGCGCTCGAAAGAGACGCGGCGCAGCTCATCGGGCTTGCGTTTGGACGGGCGCATGGACTCCTCGAGTTCGGGGGCACGGTGATTTGGCGGCGACCCTAGGCGCGCGAGGAGAGAACTGCAACCGGGACATAGCGACAAGCTACGCTTTCCGCCACTACGGTGCAGCTCCGTCCGGCTCAGCCACTTTCGATCTCTTGGCGAACAGCAGGAGCTCCGCCGTGGCGCCGTTGAGCTCGACCGCGACCCGGTCCGGCTCGATCGCAGCCACGCGCCATCCCCCGACCGTCTCACCCGCACCGACCCAGACTCCGGCCGGCTTGCCCGCCACACGGATCAGGGCCCGGCTCCCCTTCGTGCCGTGATGCATCACGCCGGCGAGCACGAGATCGCCGGCTGCGGCACCGACGTCCGCGACCGGTGCCGGCACATCGGATGGCGCCGTCCCGGCAGAAGGAGGCGGCCGGCGGTCCGGCCGGAACAGTGGCCGGGCCAGCGTCTCGGAAAGGTCGGCGCCCAGGCGGATTGCGGCCGCGCCGCCACTGGAGAACGGCGCATTGCCGGCCGCGGCATCGCCGGCCACGACCGCGGATGCCACCGGCGAGATGTCGATTGTGCTCCCTGCGAGGTGCCAGTTGATGGCGCCGAGTCCGGCGGCCAGCAGTGCGAGAAGCGCTGCTGCACCAGGCGAGCGCCGCGCTTTGCCGTTCCTCATGGCCCATCTCCCGCCGGCGGGGTGGCCCCGCGCACCGTGAGTCGCACGTCGAGAAGCTCGGCCACGTCGGGGCTCGCGCCCGCCCGCGCGGAGACGTGAAGCTGGTCGACGATGAGCGGCGGCTCGGCCGCGTCGAGCTCGATCAGTATTCGTTGCAGCGCCTCTAGCGTGACGGCCAGCTGACTCTGTATGCCGACCAGACGAAACGACCCTTCGTCCCGCGGCTCGACCGCGAGCGTGCTGTCGAAACGTGCCCCGTTGGCGCCAGCGATGGTTGCCACCCGCGCCTGCAGACCGGCGAGCCGTATGCCGTCACTTTCGCCCTCTAGCCAGACGGGCCTGGCATGCGCCTGGGTCTTGTCGGCGGCCTCCGCGGCCCTGGCCGCGAGGCGCCGCTCGGCCGCATCGAGCCGGCCAAGAAGGACCCGGCCGTCGGCGATCCCGTCCGCGAGCTCACGATGCGCCGCCGCAAGCGGCATCACCACCGCGGCGAGCACGAACCAGGCAAGCGACACGAGTATCGCAAGTGCGGCAATCTTGCCGAGAACGCTGCGGAAGGCTCCCGTCATGGCACCACCTCGAGCGGCGGCGCGTCGGCCGCCCCGTCGCCAGCCGGCGCGTCGGCGGAAGAGCCCGGAGCAGGCTCCGGTGCGTGCTTGAGGCGCAATCGATAGCTGAATCGCTCCCGTCCCCGCTCGGCATCGTAGGTGAACGGCGACAGCACTGCGGCCTCGGCGAAGCTGTCCGAGCGCTCGAGCACCGGCACCAGTGCCGAAGCCGACTTGGCAAACCCGGTGATCGAGAGCGTCCCGCCGTCGAGGCTGAGGTCGGTGAGGTGGGCATCGTCAGGCAGGAGCCGCGTCAGCTCCTCGATCAAGTGCGCAGGCGCGGGACGCGACATCTTCGCGGCGTGAACGGCAGCGGCGCCCACCTGCCCGGCTGCCGACGCACGTTCGGCCGCCTCAGCCTGCTTGAGCCTGGTCTTCGCTGCCGAGGTCTCTGCCTCGATCGCCGCCAGGGCCGCCTCGTGCTGCGAGAATGACTGCCAGACGGCACCGGCAGCGAGCAGCGCAACGACGCCTGCCAAGGTCGCCGTCGTGCCGCGCCAGCGGCGGGCCGCGGCCAGCGTCCCTGCCTCCCGGGAGGCGAGAAAATCGATCGCCAATGCCCCTTTGCCGTCCGCGCTCGCGACATCGACCGCGTCGGCATGGACACCCGCACCGGCGAGCCGTGCAATGGCAGCGTCCACGGAGGCTCGCTTGACGATCAGATGCGAATAGATCGCCAGACCGTTGCGGGCGGGACCAGGCTCGCGCACGTGGGCCTGGTAAACGTCCGTCGCGCTGAATGGCGTTCCCCGTTCGAGGTCGAGTGCAAGGATCCGGGCCGCGTCGCCGGCAGCGCGCTCGGGAACCGAGACCGGGCGCACGAGGCAGGTATGCCAGGGAAGGCGCAAGCGGACAGACATGGATCGGTCACTGCGGCCCTGACGCGCCAGGCGCTCGAGAAGCTGGGCCTCCGACAGGCTTTCGCCTCCGCTGCCGAGAAGGCCGCGCTGATCGCGGACGAGCCAAAGCCGGCCGTCCTCGAGCGAGATGACGATCCCCGGCACGCTCTGGCGCCTGGCGCCGCGCCGCGGCACGAGGCCCTTGAGCTCGCCCGTCCACCACGCGAAGGCGCGGCCAGCGAGACCGGAAAGGTCCTGCGACAGGGTCTGGTCGAGCTGAGCCACGGGCGGAGACGATCTGCTAGCGGATGTTTACCGGCCGACCAAGGTCCGCTGATCGGCCGTGAGAAGTATAATATCCTACGGGCATCATAGGTATGCATTTGATCGTAGCGGATGCTTAGCGAGAGTTCGATGCCGACGCCGGTGAAGTCCGCGGCCAGCACGCTGCCCGATCCCAGGAGCGAGGCTTTCGTGACCGCGCTTGTGGGCCGGCTTGCCGGCACAGGCGTACTCGACGAGCTTGGCGTCCTGCGGGCGCGTCGCGCCGTGCAGCAGTCCGGCGAGCGCTTCGACCGCGTGCTGACCCGCCTCGGCCTCGTCACCGAGCCCGCGCTCGACGAGATCCTGGCCGACATGCTCGGCATCGGCCTCATTAGACCGGGCGACTGGCCGTCGGCTGCCCTGGACCACGTCGCCGTGAAGCACGCCTTCCTCAAGCAGTCGCATATCTTGCCCGTCAGCGACGAGCCGGACGGCTCGCTCGTCGTCGCCGTGGCCGACCCGTTCAATGCCGAGACCGTGTCCGCGCTGTCGTTTCTTGTCGAGCGCCCCGTCGTGGTGCGGCTGGCCTCAGCCGCCGACATCGACCAGCATATCGACCGTCTCTACGGTCCGCGCGCGGGAGTGTCGCGGCTGGAGCCGATGGCACGCCTCACCGACAGCGGCGCCGCCGATGCCGACGACGTGCGCCGCCTGGAGGACATGGCGAGCGAGGCGCCCGTCATCCGCCTGGTGCAGAGCCTGATCGAGCGCGCTCAGGCAACCGAAGCCTCCGACATTCATATCGAGCCCGCCGAGGACGCGGTGCGGGTCCGCTTCCGCATCGATGGGGTGTTGCACACGGTCGAGACCCTTCCGTCCGCGCTCAAGGCTGCGCTCGCCTCGCGCATCAAGATCATGGCAGAGCTCAACATCGCAGAGCGCCGCCTGCCCCAGGACGGCCGCATCCGCGCCAACGTGCGCGGACGCGACATCGACCTCCGTATCTCGACCATGCCGGCCATGGGCGGCGAGAGCATCGTGATGCGTCTCCTGGACCGGGGAAGCGTGGCGCTGGATTTCGCTGCGCTCGGCTTCGACGGCACGGCGCAACGGGCAATCGAAGGCCTGTTCGCCAATCCGGACGGCATCATTCTCGTCACCGGCCCGACCGGCAGCGGCAAGACGACGACTCTCTACACGGCGCTCTCCGTGCTCAACAGCCCGGAGCTGAAGCTGTTCACGGTCGAGGATCCGATCGAGTACCGCCTTGCGGGCGTCAACCAGATCCAGGTCAATCCGAGGATCGGCCTCACCTTCGCCCACGCGCTCCGCTCGATCCTGCGCCAGGACCCTGACATCGTCATGGTCGGCGAGATCCGCGATCTCGAGACGGCAGAGATCGCCATCCGCGCCTCCCTGACCGGCCATCTCGTGCTATCGACGGTCCACACCAATGGAGCGGCCGCGACCGTCATGCGCCTGCTCGACATGGGCGTCGAGGACTACCTGATGGCGTCGAGCCTGAAGGCCGTCGTGGCACAGCGGCTGGTCCGTCGGCTGTGCCCCGCCTGTGCCAAGCCGCGCACCGTCTCGCCCGCACATCTCGAGCGCATCCGCGCTCTGGCGGGCCTGGCCGGACGCGCTGCGGACGGCCCGACCCACACCGTCCGCGAGGCGTGCGGCTGCCCGGCGTGCCGGAATACCGGCTTTTCCGGACGCACCACCGTCTATGAGATGCTCGTCGTCGACGAGCGCGTGCGCGACGCCATGCTCGAGGGCGGCACCGAGCACTCGATCGAGGCAGCTGCGCGCATCGGCGGCATGGTGCCGATGATCGCCAACGGCATCGGCAAGGTGCTCGCCGGCGAGACGACGCTCGAGGAGGTCTTGAGAGTGACGCGAGCCGGCGATGCCCCGCTACAGCTATAGGGCGTATGGCGCCACCGGAAGGCTAGAGATCGGCGAGGTAAGCGCCGGATCGCGCGCGGGCGCCCTCGAAGCCCTCGCAGCCCGCCGGTTCGTACCGGTCGAGATCGACGAGAGAGCTCCCGGCCGAGAGGAGAAGTGGTGGCAGCGCGAGGTCATGGGCGGCGGCCGCCTCTCCACGCCCCACCTTGCCATGTTCACGCGCGAGCTCGCGAGCCTCGTCAAGGCCGAGCTGCCGATCGACGAGGCATTGCGCATCGCGGCCGCCCAGCCCGCCCTCCCGGCCAGGGTCAAACGAATCGACGAGGCGCTTCTCGTCGCCGTACGCGAGGGTCGCTCGTTCTCCGATGCGCTCGCCGCCGAGAAGGGTGCGTTCCCGGAATTCTACTGGCGCCTCGTCAAGGCTGGCGAAGCAGGCGGATCACTCGCCGCCGTGCTCGAGGACTTGGCGCAGCTCCTCGATCGCACGGCCGAGGCTCGGGCACAGACCGGCACCGCTCTCGTCTATCCGGCGGTGTTGGTCGTAGCGGCGATCGTCGCCGCCGGTGTCATCACCGGCCTACTCCTGCCGGCCATCATGCCGATCTTCGAGGACGCGGGGGCTACGCCGCCCGCGTTCCTGCGCGCCCTCGCAGCCGCGCATGACGGTTTCGCCAGCTGGTGGCCCGTCCTTGCGGGACTCGCCGCCCTGCTGGCCGCCGGGTTTCTCGCTGCCCGCAGCAATAGCGAAACCCGGGCAGCGATCGACCGTGCCGTTCTCCACCTTCCGGCCGTTGGACGCTTCGTCCGCGAGCGCGAGACGGCACGCTTCGCGCGTACGTTCGCTGTGCTGGTACGCAACGGCGTTCCCGCTCTCGATGCCGTCACCATCGCAGCGGGCGCTGCCCGCAACCGGGCCTACAGAGCATCCCTGGCGGCGGCCGCCGACGAGATGAGGCAGGGCGCATCCCTGTCGCAACCGCTGATGCGGTCGGGGCTCTACCCCGACCTGTTCCTGCGTTTGGCCGTGATCGGCGAGGAGACGGGCCACCTCGACGTCATGCACCTGCGCGCCGCCGAGATCTACGAGGCCTCCCAGGCACGCCAGCTGAAGCGCATCACGACTCTGATCACCCCCGTCCTTACGCTCTTGATAGGGCTCGTGGTTGGCGGGCTGGTGCTATCGGTCATGGGCGCCATCCTGTCGGTCGACGAGCTGGTGTTGAAATGATGGATCGCAAGCGAACGGTCCCCGCATCCGATGCCGGCTTCACGGTGCTCGAGCTGCTGCTCGCGCTCGCCATCACGATCGGTGCAGCCGCGCTTGTCCTCCCGCGCATCGGCGCCGGGCCCGACCGCTACACGGTTCGTTCCGCCGCGCTCTCGATCCTCGCCGCTCTTCAGACGGCCCGCAGCGAGGCGATCGCCGGAAGCCGCGAGGTGGTGCTTACCATCGATCTCGAAGGACGGCGCTATTGGGCCGATGGCGCCGTGAAGGTGCGCCGCATTCCCGCCGGCATCGCCATCGCGGCGGGTCACAGTGCCGGCAACCTTGTCACGACACCCAAGGCCGCCATTCGCTTCCGCCCCGACGGGACTGCCTCCGGCGGCTGGATCGGACTCGAGTCCCGAAGCGCCTCGGCCTCGATCGCGATCGACTGGTTGACAGGCACGGCAACACTGGCGTGGGCACGATGAGACCAATGCGCCGAGGCGAGGCCGGGTTTACGCTTGTCGAGGCCATCGTGGCACTCGCCATCGCGGTCACGAGCCTCGCCGCGTTCTACAGGATCTACGGTCTTGGTTGGCGGGGTGTGCGGGCCGCACAGACAGAGACCCAGGCGCTCGGGGTCGCCCGCAATCGGCTCGCACTCGCCGGCATCGCGGAGCCTCTCGCCGAAGGCATTTCTAGCGGCGAGACGAACGGCCTCTCCTGGACCACGGAGATCAAGCCTTACGAGAGCGAAACGATAGATACCCCGCTCTCCTTCGAGCCTGCTGCCTGGTGGGTCGTCGTCCGCGTGAGCTGGCCAGGCGACCGACGCGGCACAATGCGCTCGCTTGAGCTCACGACCATCAAGCTCGCGAGACTCCCATGACACGGCGGCGGTCACAACCGGCCAAACATGGCGGCGAAACCGGTCTCACCCTCGTCGAGGCGCTGGTATCGCTCTCGATCCTGTCTCTCGTACTCGTCCTCCTCCCCGGCGCCTTCAAGACCGGCAAGCGTGGCTGGGAAACTGCCGAGACGCTGGCCCGCCGAGACACCGCCGAGACGTCGATCGCCGTCCTCGCCGCGCGCCTAGCCGAGGCGACACCCGTGTACGACAAGGAGGCGAGCGGCCGGGCGCGGATCGCATTCACGGGTGAACCGTCCTCGCTGATGTTCGTAGCGCCGGCCGGGTCGGGGCCCCTCGGCGCTGGCTTGTACCGCTACGAGCTGGCGGCTGTGCCGGACCAAGCGACAGGAGGCACCCGCGCCGTCCTCCGTCTCACACCGTTCCGCAGTGAGCGTCCACCGGAGGTGACGTCCGAGGAGAGAATGCTGGTACCGGGCGGCATCTCGATACGCTACCTGATGGCCAGCAGCGATGGCGATCCGCCCGAATGGCTCTCGTCGTGGCCACGCGACGATCGGCTGCCCGATCTGGTGGAGCTTGTGACCTCGGTCGGCTCCACACCGGTCGTCGTCGCACTCAAGCTCGCGCCTCGCCCCTGAGCACCATCCGCGACTTTTGAACCGTCCTCTCGAAAGACATGACCGGGGCCCCAGATGGCCAGCGCTTCGTTTGCGCGCTCCCTGATCTCGCGCACTCTCTGCTATCCTCGGCCGTGGCATCATAGCAGTGAAAGACGATCCGAGAGCGAGGCCGCCCAATGGACGAAAGACGCCAGCCCTGGCGTTGCGTGGCACCGCACGCAGCCGATGCCGCCGAGGTGCTCGAAAGCCTCTACGCCGATCTGGCGCGCGGGCTCGACGATGCAGAGGTTATGCAGCGCCGTGCCGCCGTCGGATTGAACGAGCTGGCCCCCCGCGAGCCGGATAGCCCTTGGACCATCTTCCTGCACCAGCTCGCAGGCCCGGTGACAGGTCTCCTTCTTGCCGCCGCCGCCATCTCGCTCGCCCTTCGCGATTGGGCCGAAGCGGTGGCAATCCTCGTCGTCCTCGCCATCAACACAGCGATAGGCTTCGTGACCGAGCTCAGAGCCGGCCGCTCGATGCAGGCGTTGCGCGCGCTCGGAACCGAGCATCAGCGCGTCCGGCGCGGCGGCAGGCCCGTCGTCGTTCCGGCTCGCGAGCTCGTGCCCGGCGATATCGTGCTGCTCGAGGAGGGCGACGTCGCCACTGCCGATGTCCGTCTCGTGACGGTCGCGGATCTCGCTGCGGACGAGTCGCTCCTGACCGGCGAATCGGTTCCGATCCCGAAGTCGCATCTCGCGGTGCGGGCCGATGCTCCCGTCGGCGATCGCACCAGCATGGTGTTCAAGGGCACCGCAATTACGCGCGGCGCAGCGACCGGCGTCGTCACGGCAACCGGGCACGCGACCGAGCTCGGTGAGATCGCGACCTTGGCCGCAACGGCCGAGCCGGAGGAAAGCCCGCTGACCCGCAAGCTCGCCCGCCTATCGCGCGACCTCGTTCTGACCGTGCTTGCAATTGCCGTAGTGCTCGCGATCGGCGGCATCGTCGAGGGCCAGAATCCGTGGCTCATGCTCGAGTCGGCGATCTCGCTCGCCGTCGCCGCGATCCCGGAGGGATTGCCGATCGTCGCGACTCTGGTTCTGGCGCGCGGCATGCTGGAAATGGCCCGTCGCAACGCCGTCATCGAAAAGCTGTCTGCAGTCGAGACGCTTGGCGCCACGACCGTCATCCTCACCGACAAGACCGGCACGCTGACCGAGAACCGGATGACGGTCGCTACACTCGTGACCCCGGGTCGCGAGATTCGCATGGATGCCGGACACGGCCTCGACGCCGCACTGACCCGCCGTCATGACGTCGAGACCGAGCGACTGCTCACTGCCGCCGTTCTCTGCAACACGGCCGAGCTCGGCTCGGCAGGCGAAAAGGGCCGCGGCGATCCGATGGAGATCGCTCTACTCGCGGCAGCGCGCGATTCCGGCTTGATGCGCCAGCGCCTCGTCGCCGATCTCCCCGAAATGGGCCGCGTCGCCTTCGATAGTACGACCAAGATCATGGCCACCGCGCACAGCCTCGACGGTGCCGTGCTGCTCGCCGTCAAAGGTGCTCCGGAGGCCGTGCTGGCGCGGACGGGCCACGTCGTCGACGTCGACAAGAGCCGGCCCATGACCAAGACCGAGCACCGGCAGTGGCTCGATCGCGTGCATCGGCTCGGACAGCAAGGTCTGCGCGTGATCGCAATTGCGGAGCGTCGCGGAGCGAGCTTCACCGGCCACATTGGCGATGACCTCACGCTGCTCGGCCTTGTAGCGCTCCGCGATCCGCCACGCGCAGATGTTCCCGCCGCCATCGCCGCCTGCCGGACGGCCGGCATCAAGGTGGTGATGGTGACCGGCGACCATGCCGGCACCGCGGCCGCCATTGCCCGCGACATCGGTTTCGGACCGGGGCCTATCAAGGCCATCGAGGGCCACCGGCTGGCCGACGACCAGCGGCACGGACGCCCGTTGCCGTTGGACGCCGACGTCTTCGCCCGCGTCTCTCCGCGACAGAAGCTGACCCTCGTATCCGCATATCAGGCGGCAGGCCACGTCGTGGCCATGACCGGCGACGGCGTCAACGACGCGCCAGCCTTGAAGAAGGCCGACATCGGCATCGCCATGGGCGAGCGCGGAACCGAGGTGGCGCGGCAGGCAGCTGCAATGGTTCTGCGCGACGACTCCTTCCCCGCCATCGTCGAGGCGGTGCATCAGGGCCGCGTCATCTTTGGCAACATCCGCCGCTTTGTCGTCTACCTGCTCGCCTGCAATCTGTCGGAGGTTCTGATCGTCTCACTTGCGATTTTGTCCGGCTTGCCCCTGCCCTTGCAGCCAATCCAAATCCTGTTCCTCAACGTGGTGACGGACGTTTTCCCGGCATTCGCCCTCGCAGCAGGCGAGGACGACGGCGCCACCCTGCGCCGGCCTCCGCGTGATCCCGCCGAGCCCCTCGTCGCGAGGCGTCACTGGATAAGGATCGTGGCGTTTGGAGTCCTCATCACCGCCGCCACCCTCGGTGCAATGTTCTGGCAGCTCGCCGCCGATCCAGAACGGCGCGACCTCGCCGCGACGGCAGCCTTCCTGACCCTCGCAATGTCGCAGCTCTGGTTCGTGTTCAACATGATCGACAGCGGTGAGCCGGTCTTCACGAGTTCGGTGGTGCGAAATCGCTATGTCTGGGCCGCACTCGCCTTCTGCGCCGCACTGCTGGTCGTTGCCGTTGAGATAGGGTCACTGGCCCGCGTGCTCAAGATCGCGACACCCGACTGGGCCACGCTCGGCGCCGCGCTCGGCTTCAGCCTTGCCGCCACCGGCGCCGGCGCCCTCGTGCTCCGCCTGCTCAGCAGCCGCCCGCAGAGGAGGCTGCCGTAGACGGCAGCGGGACTGAGATCCCGTGTGCCGCAATAGTCCCGCCAAGGGATCAATCGACCGGTTTGTCCTGGATGCTCTCGAGATAGTGCGTCAGCTCGAGCACGCGCACGTGCGCCGGCAGATAGCCTGGCTTGAAGTCTTTGGCCTTCAAGCTGTTGTAGAACTCCGGCATCTGGTGCGTGTTATGTCCGGGCACCTCGACCTCGCCGGCGATGATGTCGAATACGCGCGTGAACGGAAACTCTCCACCATTGCCGACGGCTATGGCGGTAAGATCCTTCGGTGGTGCAATGAGCTTGCCGGCGTAGTCGCCACTACCTTTCCCAGTGGCTCCGTGACAGGAGACGCAACTTTCCTCGAACTCCTGCTTGCCGTCGGCGAGAATGGACTTCCACGCCTCGCCCGCCGCGGCGGCACGCGGCATGAGCGTAAGGACGAGTATGGCGAGCACTGCCGCAGCAACGGCAAGAAACACGTAATGCCTGTGCGGCTCGCTGGCGTGTTCGGAACGTCGCAAATGGCCCATGGACTTGCTCCCGACGCTATCGAGACCTGGCTACGAGATTGTCCCGCAACCTCTAATTTTCAAGTTTCCTCCGTGCGCGCGGGCAGCGCCTTGCGCCGGATCATATCGGCTGTGCGAAAAGCTGATTACCCGCGGGTGGGGCCACGCCGCAGCCAACAGGCGCATCGGGGGCTCGGCTACTCGTAGAACACGTAGTACTTCTTCGCCCGCTCGACGACCTCCCATGTTCCGGTGAAGCCAGCGGGCGAGACGAAGGCGTCGCCAGCCTTGAACGTTCTCACCGCCCCGTCGTCCCCGCTTACGATGATCGTGCCCGCCAGCAGCTGGCAGAACTCGCTTTCGGAGAAAACCACCCTCCACTTGCCGGGCTCGCACTCCCAGATGCCGGAGCAGAAGCGCTTGTCCGCGCTCTCGAACAGAACGTAGCCCGTCTGTTGGGGATTGCCCGCGAGGATGCGCTCCGCGGGCGGCGCATAGCGCACGGGCTCGGGCAGCGGATCGTCGAAGCTGATGACGGGCGGAATGGCCCTGGTGCCCACTGCGTCGCTCATGCGGCAGCTCCGATGTCGCATCCCATGTCATGCGCGAGGTGGATCATGGCCCGCTCGGCAAGAGCCGTGATCGTGAGCAGCGGATTGACGCCGAGAGATCGCGGCATGATCGCACCGTCGATCACGTAGAGGCCGTCATGCACCGCCGTCGACCCGGCACCCGCTGTCGCGTCGAACACCCGGCACTTGTGGTCCACGACACCGTTGCTGCGCTCGTGCCCCATGCCGCAGCCGCCGAGCGGATGCGCGGTCGCCGGCTGATGCCCCATCACGGTGCCGGCGAGCGGGTTCTTGACGTAGTCGCCGCCGGCGTCCGCCACTACCGCCTTCAGCATCGCGTCGAGCCGCCCGTAGCAGGCTTCGGCCTTGGCCCCCGGCCAGGTCAGCACCAGCCGGTCGTCGTCGAGACGAAAGCAACCGCCGGCACTATCGTGCGAGACGGCGAAATAGGTCTGCAGCCCCGCGAACGGCCCCTTGTAAACGCCAGAGATGAGGCTCTGCAGGGCTCCGAGCAATCTGCCGTTCGGAACGAACATGATCGGCAATGCCGGCGCCAGCGCCGAGGGGAGCGCGCCTTCCTGCACGTTCATCTCGTTCGAGAGGGTCTCCGCATCGCGGATCATGAGCTGGCCTGACACCGAAGCTCCGATCTCGAGCCCCTCCACCTTGGCCGGATACCCGACGCCGATCGAGTTGACGGGAACCTTGGACCCGTAGCCGAAGGCGATGATGTCGCCATTCGCCGAGAATCGCTTGCCGAGCTCGTCCGAGACGCGCAATCCCCGCTCGCGCGAGCGCATCAGGATCTCGGTCGAGCCGAGCGTACCGGCTGCGAGCACGACCATCGCCGCCTCGAGCACGATCTCGCGGCCGTCACCGCTGCCCTTGGCACCTGCCGTCGGCAACGCCGTTACGCGCCATGTGCCTGCCGGTGTCTTGTCCACATACCGCACGGTGACTTCGCTGTAGATCTCCGCTCCATGCTTGACAGCCTCTGGCAGATACGTGAGCGCGACCGTATTCTTGGCGCCGACGTTGCAGCCGCCGCAACAGTCCCCGCAGCGCGTACACGCCGGCTGCTTGATGCCGGCCGGGTTGACAGTCTCCTCGTAGCTGATGGCAATGGGCGAGGCGACGATTTCCTGCCCAACGGCTTTACCGGCCTTCTCGAGCACCTTGTATTTGGTCATCTCGGAGGCGCGCGGGTCCGGCATCGGCCGCAGCCAATAGCTCGCACGTCGGTAGCCTTCGTCGAGCGTTCCGTCTTGAGCGATCTGCCCTGGCCACACGGGATCGGTCAGCACGCGTGAATCGGGCCTCAGCGCCACGCCCGCGTTGACGAGCGACCCGCCGCCGACGCCGTTGCCGACGACGACATGCATATCCTCGCCGAGACGAACGTCGAACAATGCCGTATCGGGTCCCATGCTAACCCGCCGACCCCGCACACGGAGCTCGTTCTTGAGGTCGGGAAACCGCGACGGAAACTCCCCCGTCAGCACCTCGCGCCCGCGCTCGAGAACCGCAACGCGCTTGCCGGCGCGGGCGAGCCGCGAGGCCGTGACGCCGCCGCCATAGCCAGAGCCGACGACGATGACGTCGTAGCAAGCCTTGAGCTCGTCGCGTGGCCGGGTGAGACGGCTCATGGGGCTTGACTCCCGTATGAGATTAGCCATCCGTCGCGGACCTGCGGTCGCGATCGGGCAAGGTGAGATTTGGGAGGACGGCCTAGACAGCGGCCACCGACCTCGCGAAGCTCAAATAGCTCTGATTGATGCGCTGCGCTGTGCCGTCGAATGCCGCAGCATGAGCGACCACCGCCGCTCCCACGCTCCGCATCGAAGCTGTCAGCTCGCTCCCCGGCGAACCATAGGTCACCCCGCACCGGGCCGCCATGGCGATGGCGATCGGCTCGCGATGCGCCCGCTCCTCGGCGATCGAGGTTGCGAGCTCCTCCGATGCCGCAGCCTCGAGAACCGCCTTTTCGGACGCCGAGAAACCGTCCCACGCTGACCGCGACACATGTAACACCAACGCCGATCCGCTTGCGGTGAGCGGAGTGGCGTAGGCGTAGGGCGCCGCCTCGGGCAAGCCGAACGACATCGAGCCGATGGCGCCGCCCACGTCGGCCGCCACGATGTCCCCCGCCGCAAGCGCCGCCTTCACGAGCTGTGCAGGAAGACGCACGGGCTCGGCCCCGAGCGCCCGGAACGCCTCGGCAGCAAGCCCCGATACGTGAAGCCTGCGCCCCGCCACGTCGGTCAGCGTTTCGAACGGGGTCGCGGCCCACAGCAGTGCCGGCCCCGTGTGCCCGGCAAGAATCGGCTTCGTGCCGAAGCCAGCCGCAAGATCGTCCCACAGCTCCTGCCCGCCACCCGCTATGAGCCAGCCCTTGAGCTCCATCGGCTTGTGGGCTTCGTCCCATGGTAGCCCGGCAAAGAAACCGAACGCCGGATGAAGCACCACGTTATCGTGCTCTGCGACGTGCCAGAGGTCGGCATCGGCGGGACCGATCCCGCCACTGCGCGCCTGCTCAAGCTCGCCGATCTCGACCCTGAAGCGCCCGCCCGACAGCACCTCGATGCGCTGAGCGAGCCGCCGCGCGCTGTCGCCCGCTCCCTTGCCGTCGTCTGGCCACGGCATGGCGAGCCGAAGTCGCCTTGCCCCGGACTGAACCGCAGGAGCGCCGGCCACCGTCGCGGCTGTACCGTCTTGAGCCAAGGCTGCCGACGTGCCGGTTGCCGCCGCAGCGGCGATTCCGCCCGACGTTCTCAAAAACTCGCGACGATCCATGGCACTCTCCGGCAGGCCTCTCGCGCATTTGCCGACGAAATGGACAACGGCTCGTCGGGGAAAATACGCCAAAACAAAGGACTAGAGCCGGCCTCCGATACTGTGGGACCGAAGCCAACTCTTGGTCGCGGCCATCAAAGCGCATCGGCACCGAGTTGACAACGCCCGCCTGGCCGGGACGGCCTGCTGGGCCTCACTCCGCCCCGGAGATCAGGTAGTTGATGAAATGGAAGAAATTCTCGGGCCCCAGGTATCCGGCCACCCGCCCCGCCTCGTGCCCGTTCTTGACCAGCAGCACCGTCGGCACGCTGTCGATAGGAGCATCGAGTTCGACCCCTTCCCGCTGCACCTGCGTGAGATCCGCGAACCGCATCGGCACCGAGCGCGCCCTGGTCGAGCTTTCGTAGGCCGGCGCCACGTTCTTGCGAAAGAGATCGCAGTAGACGCAATCCTCGGCCTCGACCACCACCAGCTCGAGGCCCGACGACCTCACGACCGGCGCCTCGAGATCGAGCGCCGCCTGCACCTTGCCGGCATCGACAACGGCGACCGCAGGCCCGATGGCGAGCGCGGCGAGGGCTGACGCCTTGAGCCGAGACTTGATACGACGGGTCTTCACGCTGGACATGAGAAACTCCCGAGCGGCGATGGTGCGTCCGCTCACCCATTCAACCCCGGGGCCAGAACAAGACTGGCAAACCCTACGACCTTTCGGCAAGGTAAATCACGAAGCCAGTGGCCATCTGCTCCCGAGCCCGACCCTGGGCAGAAATGCAACAAGGTTGGAGACGGCTGCGCGAGCTCTCGGCCTCGCCGCACGCGGCAGTTGAATTTCCTCCCCCTCGGCACGGGGCACGCGTGCCAGCGAAGAAGTGAGACCCGATCGTCTGTCGAAGAGCACACTGAGAGTGGATCGAGCGCGACGCCGCGAGCAGACGCCGAGGTGCTCTCGAGAGAGTGAGTGGGTGCGCAGCAAGCGGATGCCACGAGCCGTCACCAAATTTGCTGCCTTGACCGTCCCGCTGTTGGCAGCCTGCGCAACGGCACTAGCAGGGCCGCCCGACGCCGCCCCCGCGTGCGACCTCCCTGGCGAGCTCGAGCTCGAGGTTACGAAGGTCATCGACGGCGACACGTTCCTGGTCGCAGACGGGCGCAGGGTCCGGCTATCGGGCGCGCTCGCCCCCGCCGCGCCTGCCGGAACCACCGCAGAAACCTGGCTTCCCGCTGTCCAAGCGAAACGGCACCTCGCCGCCCTTGTCGAAGGCAGGACCGTCGTCCTCGCCACCGGCGGCGACGTGAAGACCGACCGCTGGGGTCGCCTGCTCGCTCAGGTGTATGTAGGAGGGCTCTCACCGAAGCCCCGACGTCAGTTGCCGGACCCTGCCCGCCATCAGGAGAACGATGGAGGAGCCACCTCTCAGAGCCTTCGAGCGCCGCCTGCCGCCAAAGCCGACGAGTTCGAGGCGGCAGGAGCAGCGGCGCCACAGTCCGCTCCAATGACACTGGCCGACCCTGGCCAAGTCCCCACCTCCTCACCAGACGGCGGGATGCGGCAGTGGGTACAGGGCGAGATGCTCGCCGCCGGCCACGCCCGCGCCTATGCGCTGCCCGGGCGCACGGCTTGCCTCGCAGCCCTGACGGCCCGCGAGCAGGTCGCTCGCGACGCGAGGCAGGGCCTCTGGCAGCACGCCGCATATGCCGTCCTCGACGCCGGCAACCCCTCCGAGATCCTGCGCCATCGCGCGGAGCTCGTCCTCGTCCAAGGCCGGGTCATGAGCGTGACCGAGCGCGGTCGCCGCCTCTACATCGACTTCGGTCCCCGCTGGCAGGACGACTTCACCGTCGTCGTACCCCCACGTGTGCTGCGCGCGGCGGATCAGTCCGAAGCATCCGATGCCGACAACGAACGTCCGGCCTCAGTGCCCGACGCCGGGAACGGCCGTACAGGTGCAACCGAGTCCAAAAGCCAGCCGAGCGACCCGACCGCGAGCCGCCGAGAGAGCGGAATCTCCCGATCATCCCTCCGCAGCCTCGCCGGCCACTACGTCCGCGTCCGCGGCTGGATCGACTACCGGAACGGCCCCTCGATCGAGCTTGCAACGCCAGAGCAAGTGGAGCTGGCGGAGTGAAACCCGCCCGTTCTGCCGGTCATGCAGCACCAGCTAAAGCATGCTGATCAGTGGAGCGGCTCGATGCAACCCTGGGCTCTACTCCTGGCCGTAGGAGCGTTGGATTGGCGGTCACGAACTCAGGTCCAAACCTTCTCGCGAAGCTACCGCCGATGGACGGGCACGTCGCCGGGCGTACACAGGGACAGCTCGCGTCCGAAGCGGTGATTGCCGGCCTCCAGGGCCCGACGGGTCGTCAGAAATTTGGAAATCAGCAGGCATCCATCGGTTGCATCACAGCAGTCGAGGATCCTGGTCTTGGTCGCCGGACCAGCAAGTCCACTCGCACCCCCACAACTGCAAAAGCTTTTGTCGCCACAGCGCAAGCAGACGAGGACGGTGGGCACTGGCCCGCTCTGTGACGACGAGCCATCACCCGCCGAGGACGAGCGGCGAGCTCGGCCGTCTTCGTCCCGTACCTCATGAAAAAACGCCGGACGTCTCCGCCCGGCGTTCTGATTATCGAAATCGAAAAACCACTAAGTCCGGCGGCCTCACGCGGCCTTCACCTCGGCCTCGTCGGCCGGCTCCGCCTCGCCCTCGGCGCGCCGGCCGCGGGCGCTCTTGGACAAGACTTCGGTGATGCGCTGCACCGCACCGCGGTCGTCGAGCTTCTCCACGGCAGCAAGCTCGCGTGCCATGCGGTCGAGCGCATCCTCGTAGAGCTGGCGTTCCGAGTAGGACTGCTCTGGCTGCGCCTCGGACCGGTACAGATCGCGCACAACCTCGGCGATCGACACGAGATCGCCCG
Source organism: Alphaproteobacteria bacterium (assembly GCA_019137195.1). Taxonomy (GTDB): domain Bacteria; phylum Pseudomonadota; class Alphaproteobacteria; order Rhizobiales; family Hyphomicrobiaceae; genus CBDCUQ01. The sequence goes on along the minus strand of JAGVSR010000148.1, from coordinate 52,565 downwards.
AGTTGATCTTCGCGACGTACTCCTGAGCGCGGCGGCTCCACATCGTGCGCTTGATGCGCGCCCGGCCCTTCAAGGTCTCCATCGCCTTCTTGACCACGCCGTCGTCGGCGAGCTTCCTCATGCCGACGCTCACCAGCTTGCCGGTCGGGACTCGGAGCGTCAGCTTCTCCTTGTCGAAGGTGATGACGAAGAGCTCGAGCGACATGCCCGCGATCTCCTGCTCCTCGATGCCGACGATGCGGCCGACACCGTGAGCCGGATAGACGATGCTCTCGTTGAGCTTGAACCCATGACGCTGGTTCACGGGCTTCTTGGCAGCCGCAGCAGCAGCCGCAGCCTTCTCCGCGATCGCCTTGGGCGAGGCCGGATGGCCGGAGTGCGGAGCGCCGACGGGCGCCGAGATTTTGTTACCGGTCACGGCACCCTTGCCGAGCTGGGCAGGCACGGTACGCGCATGAGGCGGCTGAACGGCAATCGGACGCTGCGCGGGGGGCACGAGCGTCGACGGCGCATGACCGGGCCGAGCGACCAGCGGAGACGCAGCCTTCGGCGCCTGCTGAGGCGCTGCCTTGGCGACGGACGGCTTCGCCTGATGCGGCTGCGGCACGGCCTTCCCGGCCGGTGCGGCGACAGCCGGTGCCGGGTGAGCGGGCTTCTTGCCCGCAACGGCCGCAACGGCAGCCGGAGCGACGGTCTTCTTGACCTGAGACGGGACGGTCGGCTTCTGCGCCGCCGGCTTGCCAGCCACGACAGGAGCGGTCTTCTTGGCGGGCGCAGCCGGCTTGGTCACAGAAGGCTTGGTCTGCCCCTTGGGCGCGACCGCCGCCGGGGCCTTGGCGGCAACCGCTTTGGCAGGCGCCTTCTTCTTCGCAACCGCTGCCGGCTTCGTCGAACGGGCCTTCACCTGGGATTTGTTCTTCTGAACCATCGCCGTCTCACTCTTTCCATAATCCGGGGGCCTTCTCGGCCCACCGGCCCGCCCATCCCGAAGACAGGCGAGGACACACACACGAGTTCCATGGCCCTTACAGCTTGCTGACCAGCACGCGGATACCGTTAGCGATCGTTATCGCGATCACTTTGAGTTTCCACGTGTTTTCCGGCTCGGCTGCCGATTTTCCTGGTAATTTGCCACCCCGATTTATTATCTCAGGAAGTCGTCCAGGTAGCCTAGTTCTCACGGGGCACCCCTCGCGGGGCGGAGTCCCGTTCAGCTCTGCTCGCGCCAAAGTGTGTGGACCATAACACATTCTTCACGCAAATTGAAGGGGTGCTACGGTTAACGGTGTTTACGGCCTTAACGCGCGTATGAACATAGCGTGCGACGGCAACCTATTGATGGTTAACGGAATAGCGAAATAGCCCGGAAACCGCACCCGGCCCTCAATCGCCACGGCCCGGTTTGGAAGAAAAATATTTCTCGAACTTGCCAGACTCGTCCTTGTGTGCCTCTGCGTCCGGCAGCGCGTCCTTCTTGGCCGTGATGTTGGGCCACTTGTCGGCGTACTCGCGGTTGAGCTCGAGCCACGTCTCGAGGCCCGGCTCAGTGTCGGGCTTGATGGCGTCGACAGGGCACTCCGGCTCGCATACGCCGCAATCGATGCACTCGTCAGGATGAATGACGAGCATGTTCTCGCCTTCGTAGAAGCAGTCGACCGGACATACCTCGACACAATCAGTGTACTTGCACTTGATGCACTTGTCGTTGACGATGTAGGTCATGAGGTCCGTCCCGATCGAGAAACCGCTGCCCGGACGCGCCGGACGGCGGCAATGGCTTTAGCGCGGGCCGGGCCCATGTCAACCGCTACGGACAATCGGGCGCGACGCTGCTTCGTCATCTGCCCTTGAGTCTCTCGGTCTGACGCCGCTCGAGCTTGGTCGGGCGTCCCGCACCCGGCTCGCGTGCACCGATTTTCGAGGCTGCGCCTTGACGCAAGTTATCCGCAGTTGAGTCCGGACCGGTCCGCTGTGTCAGATCCTCGTAGAGCGTCTGCGCCTCCACCGCCGGGCCGCGCCGCATGCCGGGCCGAAGCACGCGGAAGATCCTGATCTCGCGCTGCGCCGACGAGGTGATGACGTCGCCCGGCTTCACCCAATGGCTCGGCTTCTCCGCCTTGACCCTATTGACGCGGATCTTGCCTGACGTAACGAGGCTCGCGGCCAGCGTGCGCGACTTGACGATGCGTGCGAACCAAAGCCACTTGTCGAGCCGCTGCTGGCCGGCCGCCGGCGCCACGTCCGGGCCACCGCTCACGTCATCGTCCTTCACGCCGCTGCCTCGGGCCATGCTCGCGAGCCCATCCTTCAGGTGCTCTTGTCGCGCGCCCGTTTCTCGAGCGCCTCGCGGAGTGCGCCGAGTGAGGCGAAGGGTGAATTGGGATCCATGCCCTTCTTGGGTGGCACAGCCGACTGAATGTGCGGCCCGCCGTGACCCTCGCGGCGGCGTCCCTGGTCGCGCCGGTCGCGGCGATCTCCGCCGCCCGGCCGATCAGAGCGGTCACGGCGGTCACGGTCGAATTTTCCTCCCTGACGGGCCTCACCCGGACGACGGCCCTGCTCGCGGCTATCCTCGCGCTCTCGACGACCCTCGCGATCGCGGCCACGATGACCGCCACGCTCGCCCCTGTAATCTTGACGCTGGTCCTGACGCTGCTGATCCGCCGCACTGGCCATGTCCGCACCAGCGGCCCCTCCTTCGGCCCCGACCGGCGCCTCAGCCTTGCCGGCGCCCTCGGCCGCACGCGCGCTTCCCTGGTGTTGGCCACGCCCGCCGCCGCGGTGGCGGCGATGACGATCGCCTCGGCCCTCGCCCCCGTGCTGCTCGTGCCGCTGCCGCCGCGGTCGCCAGACCTCTTCCCATTGCTCTGTGTCGGCCGCCGCCTCGCCGGCCGCCGGAGCGAGGGCGTGCGCGCCACCGGTCTCCGACGGGTTGTCTTCGAGCACCGAAGACGCGGCCGCGGCCGGAGCCGACACCTCCCCGGTATCCAGAGCCTCGGGCGGGGCCTCGGCAGCCGCCTCGGCATGACCCGCGGCGCTCGGCTCGCCAGCCTCTGGCGCAGTGGCCGGACCGGCGCCCGTCTGGCCCGTCGCCGGCTCGCCTGTTTCCTGTTGCGCCGCCCCGCTTCCGGCCGCAGACGATGCTGCGCCCGTCGTTGCCTTCTTCTGCCGCCGCTCCATGCGGAAGCCAAGCGCCTTCAGTACGTTGCCGAGCTCGTCGGGCGAGCAGCCGAGGATCGACATCATCTCCTGGGTGGCGACGAAACCACCATCGCCGGTCGAGCCTTTGGGCGGCGGCGAGCTCTGCTCGCTCGACGACCGGTAGGCGAGGAGGGCACGAATGAGGTCGGCGAGTCGCTCCAGGATGTCGATGCGGACGGCCCGCGGTCCGCATGCGTGGTAGCCGGCGACACGATAGTAGGCCTCGGGCGTCTTTTCGCTGGCGAGAACAGAGGTGAGCCCCGGCCGCGGCAGATCCGGCATGGCCTCGCGCTCGAGCCCGTGGTCGCCCGCGTACTTCAGCGTCCAAAGGCTGGAGGCGAGCTCTGCCGCCGCCGGCTTCACGAGCAACGGGAAGAAAATGTTGAAGGCCCCGAACCGCACCCCGTACTTGCGCAGCTGCGCGCGTGCCTCCTGATCGAGGCTCTTGATCTCCGTTGCTACCGTCTCGCGTTTCAGAACACCGAGGTTCTCCTGGAGCCGGAAGGCGATCCCGCGCGCAAGACCCGTCAGATCCTCGGCCTTGGCAAGCTCGGCGAGCGGCTTCAAGCGCTCCGAGACGACCTCGGTCATCCACTGCTCGAGGCGCGCCTGCACCTTCTCCTTGTCGGGTTGCGACAGATGCTCGTCGGCGAGCAACACCACGGCCGGCTTCAATGGATCCTGAGACGGCTCGAGGCGCGCGATCTCGTCGTCGCGCCACAAGATCCGCCCTGAGCGGGAAAGCTTGAATGCATCTGGCTTGGCCGCCGCCACTCTCCGTGCCCGCATGCCGAGCTCGCGCGATAGGACCTGCGACGCCGCGTGGCGTGCCGCCTTGCCATGCACGCTGTCGGCGTGCGTCTCGGGCGTGAAGACGAAGCCACGGAGCTTTCCGACAAAATGCTTTTCGACGTGAATCGACCCGTCGTCGCCGATCTCGGCAGCGAGCTCCTCCTTGTCGCGCATGCCCTTCATGAGTGCGCTGGTCCTCGCATCCACGAAGCGCTGCGTCAGGCACTCGTGGAGCGCGTCCGAGAGGCTGTCCTCGATGGCACGCGTACGTCCCTGCCAGTGCGTCGGGTCCTTGAGCCAGTCGGCGCGGTTGGAGACGAACGTCCAGGTGCGGATGTGCGCGAGTCGGGTCGACAGCGTGTCGATATCGCCGTCGGTGCGATCGGAGAGCGCCACCTGCTTCGCGAACCAGTCCTCCGGGATGTGCCCCTCGGGCCCCTGCAGGAACTTGTAGAGCGTCGAGACGAGCTCGGCATGGTTCTGGGCCGAGATTTTGCGGTAATCGGGGATTTGACACACGTCCCACAGCCGCGACACTGCGGCGGGTGACGTGACGAGCTCGCGGATCTCGCGGTCCTCGGCCACCGTCTCGAGGGCGAGCACGTCGTCCGCCATCCGCGCCCGCGTGAGCCGCTGCTCCCTCGGCATCTCGCGCAGGCTGTCACGCAGTGCGTCGAGCGACCGAAACTCGAGGTTGCGGTTGCGCCATTGCAGCACGCGCACGGGATCGAACGTATGGTTCTCGAGCCGCTCGACGAGATCGGGCTCCAAAGGCTCGCAGGTACCCGTGACGCCGAACGTGCCGTCGTTCATGTGCCGGCCCGCGCGGCCCGCGATCTGGCCTGCCTCCGATGGAGTGAGGTTGCGGAAATTCTGGCCGTCGAACTTCCTCATGGACGAGAAGGCGACATGATCGACGTCGAGGTTGAGGCCCATGCCGATGGCATCCGTCGCCACCAGGAAGTCGACGTCGCCCGACTGGTAGAGCGCCACCTGTGCATTGCGTGTGCGGGGTGACAGTGCCCCGAGCACCACCGCCGTGCCGCCGCGCTGGCGCCGGATGAGCTCGGCGATGGCATAGACCTCGTTCGCAGAGAATGCGACGACTGCCGTACGCGCCGGCAGCCGAGTGATCTTTTTCTCTCCTGCGTAGGTGAGCTTCGAGAGTCGCGGCCGCGATATGAAATTGGCGCCCGGAATCAGCTCCTGTATGGCGTCGCGCATAGTCTGGGCGCCGAGGAGCAGCGTCTCTTGCCTGCCGCGTGCGTTGAGAAGTCTGTCCGTGAACACGTGGCCACGCTCGAAGTCGGCCGCGAGCTGGATCTCGTCGATGGCGAGGAAGTCTACGTCGACCTCGCGTGGCATCGCCTCGACCGTTGCCACCCAGTAGCGTGCCCGCTCCGGCTTGATCTTCTCCTCGCCCGTGACGAGCGCCACCTTCTCCGCACCGACCCGGGCTGCGATCTTGTCGTAGACCTCGCGCGCCAGGAGCCGGAGCGGCAGGCCGATCATGCCGCTCTCGTGCCCGAGCATGCGCTCGATAGCCAGGTGCGTCTTGCCGGTGTTCGTGGGCCCGAGCACAGCCGTGACGTTGCGGATACGCGTTTCGAAATCCATAGGCCCGGGGCCTCCCTGATCGTGGCCCCTGGCATTGCACTGCGATGAGCCGAGATCAAGCCACAATGTGCGGAGCGGAAATGACTTTCGCCCGCCGATTCAAGGAGCCGGAAACGCCGCACCCCTCCCGTCGTGAAGCGAGAGACGCGCCGGAACGTGTCCGGCGCGTCTCAGAAGCACTCCCAAGGTCGCGGGCTGTCATACCGTCGACCAATAGTTCTGACATGAGATCGACGATTCCCCGCGCGGGGCATGAAAGGGCGGCCGAGCGCCAGCTGGAGCTGCACCGACGCGCCGGTAGCAGAACCCAAGAGCAAGACCTAGGCGCGCTGGTATCAGTCCACCTGCGCCACCTGGCCCGGTCCGGCTCCGCGCACATTAACCTTCTCGACCACGATTTCCGCCGTGCCCGCGAGCGTCGGCAGCACGATCCGGGAAGGAACCATGAGGTCGGCCGCAGGGGCCGGCTTGAAGGTGATCTCGATGCCGGTCGAGGCGGCGAGGTTGGCGGTTTCCTCGGTCTTCTTGAAGCCGGCGATCGGAGTATATTTCACCGCACATACCGTTTGTCCGCCGGACTCGGCGCGCCGGTAGGCGAGCGTCAAATCGAAACGCTGCTTGCCGTCGAAAATGCCGACCTTGCGGGCACAGGGATTGGCAGTAGCGCCCCGCGTCAGCACCATGATGGCGGACAGGGGGTCGAGCACACCCTTGAGGTGCTGCTCACGGACGGGCACCACGTCCGGGGCGGGCGGAGCTTGCGGCTCCACGGCGACCGACTTGACGTTGCCACGGTCGAAGCCCATCCGCACTGAGCCACTCTTCATCGTGCTGTCGAAATCGAAGTTGAAGCCCGTTGGCGTGGGCGCCGCCTCGCCGAGCGAGCCGACCGTGCGGCTGGCTCCCTTCCAATGCACCGCACCGAGCAACAGGGACAGCTCGACGTCGGTCGCCAGCGTGTAGGAGCTACCCTCTATCGCGGAGACATAGTGCATGTCGCCGATTTCGAAGCCGTTGAGGGAGATTTTGTAGCGGGCGTCGACCGATGACTTGGGTCCGCCGGCTTGCGCCGGTTCTGCCGCTGGGAGCGCGGCGCCCGCCAGAAGGAGGGCCGACACCTTGGCCACGGCCGCACGGCCGGGCTTGAACACACGGTACTTCATGAACCCACTCGACTGACAGGAGCTACGCTCCCACGCCCGGCCGACTGGGCTAGGCATGGTTTGAGACAAATGTTTGGTGGAGCGAGTGTGACCGGCTTCGGTAAACAAATCGCTCACCTCCGGCCCGCTTTTGAACAGATTGGGGCATGAGCTCGCTCACCTCGGTCCATCGAGGACCTAAACGCACCCGTGCCGTGCCGCGTTCCACTGCGACGAATGAGGCGATGCCCGCCCCTCGCACTCTCGAAAAACCCGTGGCATACCGGCCGGCAGCAATTTGACCTTGAGGGGGCCGAGCGGCGATGAAAGCAACCAAGACCAATCCCGGCAACTTCTTCGAGGACTACAAGGTCGGCCAGATCCTCACCCACGCTACGCCCCGCACGGTGACCGAAGGCGACGCCGCGTTGTACATGAGCCTTTATGGCCCCCGCTTCGCCGTACAGTCCTCTGACACCTTCGCCAAGGCCATCGGCTACCCCCGGGCACCCATCGACGACCTCCTCATGTTTCACGTCGTGTTCGGCAAGACCGTGCCGGACATCTCTTTGAACGCAATCGCCAATCTCGGATACGCCGAGGGCCGCGTGATGAAGGCCGTCTACCCCGGCGACACCCTTTCGACGGTGTCCGAGGTCATCGGCTTGAAGGAGAACTCCAACCGGGAGACGGGCACGGTTTACGTGCGCTCCACAGGGCGCAACCAGCATGGCGACATCGTGCTCCAGTACTGCCGCTGGGTCATGGTCAGGAAGCGGGACAAGAACGCCCCCGTAGCCGAGGCCGTGGTGCCGAAGCTCAAGGACCGCGTCGACCCCTCCGAGCTCGGCGCCGCCCTTCCTGCCATCAAGTCGGCCGCCTACAACTACGATCTTGCCGGCGCGCCTCACCGCTGGGGCGACTACGAGGTCGGCGAGAAGATCGACCATGTCGATGGCATGACCCTCGAGGAAGCCGAGCACCAGATGGCGACCCGGCTTTACCAGAACACCGCGAAGGTCCACTTCAACCAGCACACCGAGGCCAAGGGCCGCTTCGGCCGCCGCATCGTCTACGGCGGCGTCTGCATCTCGCTCGCCCGTGCGCTGTCGTTCAACGGCATGAACAACGCCTTCCACGTCGCCGCCATCAACGGCGGCCGTCACGTCTCGCCGTTATTCGCCGGCGACACGGTCTACGCTTGGACCGAGGTTCTGGAGAAGTCCGAGATCCCGGGCCGCACCGACGTCGGCGCCCTTCGTACCCGCCTCGTCGCCGTCAAGAACCAGGACTGCTCCACGTTCCCGTACAAGAACGACAAGGGCGAGTACGCCGAGGGCGTCATGCTCGACCTCGACATCTGGGTGGTGCTGCCACGCTGAGGCAGCGCCCCTCGCAAATACGGTCTCCCACGGCAGCGAGAGTTGGGCCGAAAGAGCCGCGACAGCTGCCGCCAGCCAAACTCTCGACCTTTTCTGCCGTCATCCCAGCCGACGCTACGATTTGGGTCGCCAAGAGGTCTGGGCTCGGGTGCTAGCCGGGGGACGACAAGAGGGGGAACAAGTGATGCCTGGCCATGTCGTCAAGGTCGTAAGACCGGTGCTGTCTGCCGTTGCGCTCTTGGCCGCCGGAACACCAGCGTCGGCAGGCTCCGCCTCCATCGAGCTCAGGGACAGGGACGGCAAGGCAATCGGCACCGCGCTGATCCGCGCCTCCGGCTCTGGCGCCCTCGTGTCCCTCAAGCTCGAAGGGCTCACCCCCGGCCCGCATGGCATCAGATTCCACGACACCGGCATCTGCGACGGCGACTTCGCCAGCGCGGGCAGCATCCTGAACCCGCTCGGCGCCAAGCACGGTCTCCTCAACGAGGAAGGCCCCATGGCCGGAGATCTCCCGAACGTGGTCGCCGGCTCCGACGGCAAAGTCGAGACGGAACTCCTGACGCCCTTCGTCGGCCTCGCTAGGGGCGACGATGCGACCCTCCTCGACGAGGACGGAACAGCGCTACTCTTGTTTGAGAGGCCCGACGACCACCTGACCGACCCCGACGGCAACGCCGGCACCGCCATCGCCTGCGGGGTCGTTACCGGGTCCAAATAAGGATCCGTGGCCGGTGCTCCAGGTCGGAACCGGCGCCCCGCCTCGGCTGCGTCGATCGCAGGCGCCACAAGACAGTCCTCCTCCCCGCGGCAAAATATTGCGAAGGCGAGCCGCGTTAGGGCTCCAGCAACCGTTTGACCGACAGCATTCTCTCGGCGCCGGGGCTCGCCTAAGGTGATGCCCGACAAGCCGTTCCAATTGACCGGAGGAGGCACCCCATGCGACGCCTAGGCCTATCGCTGAGCATTGCCGCAGCGTGCCTTGCATTCGCGAGCATCATAGCCAAAGCGGGCGACACGACCCTGATTGGCTTCCGCACACCGTCGGGCAACATCCATTGCCAGTACTACGACGGCTCCATGGACGAGCCCCCGGCAGCTCCGAGCCTGCGCTGTGACATGCAGACGATCGACGGCCCGTTGCCGGCCAAACCCAAGTTCTGCGACGGAGAGTGGGGCCGCTCGTTCAACGTCTCCTCGACCGACATTACCGGGCACCTCATCTGCATCGGCGACACGGTGTACAACGAGTCGAACCCGGTGCTGCAGTACGGCCAAACTTGGCAGCAGGGCGGCTTCACCTGCACCTCGGAGACCTCGGGTCTCACCTGCTTCAACGCCAAGCGCCACGGCTTCAAGCTATCCAAGGCAAGCCGGACGGTATTCTAGTCCGTGGACTCGATTCATATCGCCCCTCCGAATTGAGGATACGGCCGAGCCAGCGAGACGACCCCGCCTGCCCAGATCTTGGTCAAGCCATCGTGCCCGGTTGCGCACGCCCCCTTCTCCCGGGGGCGTCATGTCACGGCGCCGCGGGCCAAGGCCGAATTGCCGGGCGGGAATGGAGCGGCTAAGAAGCAGACTTGACCAAACAAATCCCGGGGGGAGGCCTGATGGCCGAGGCAAAATCCGCATCCGGCGCACTGGCGAGCCAGCCCGTCGAGCGACCGCTGTCGCCGCACCTGCAAGTCTACCGGATGACCATCAGCATGTTCATGTCGATCATGCACCGGATGACGGGCGCGGCGCTCTATTTCGGCACCCTCCTGCTGGCGGCTTGGCTCGTGTCTGCCGCCATCGGCCCCGAGGCATTCGACACCGTCAATGGTCTCTTCAACACCGTCCTCGGCAAGCTCGTGCTCATCGGCTACACGTGGGCGCTGTTCAACCACGCCCTTGGCGGCATCCGCCACTTCATCTGGGACAGCATCCATGGCTATGACCTCAAGACCGTCGATAGGATGTCCTGGATGACGCTCCTGGGCTCGCTCGCCCTCACTGGTGCGGTCTGGGGCTACGTCGTCGCCTCGCGGGGAGGCCTCTGACATGACACTCCGCACGCCCATGAAGAACGTCCGCCACCTCGGCTCGGCCAAGGAGGGGACTGATCACTTCTGGAAGAGCCGCGTGACTGCGGTCGCCAACCTCGTCCTCACGGGCTTCCTCGTTGCCTTCCTCGTCGAGCACGCCGGTTCCGACCACGCCGCCCTCAAGACCGCGCTCGGTAGCCCGGTCGTCGCCGTGCCGCTGATCCTGCTCGCCCTCTCGGCCGCAATCCACATGAAGCTCGGCATGCAGGTCATCATCGAGGATTACGTCCACGGCGAGGGCACGAGAATCGCCACCCTCTTGCTCAACACCTTTTTCGCAACTTCCGTCGGTGCCGCCCTGGTCTTCGCGGTGCTGAAGCTTTCCCTCGGAGTCTAACGCCCCATGGCGGCACCAGCGAACGGCAAGTCCTCGGGCGGCGCAAGGAACGCGTTCTCGATCAACGGCACCACCTATCCTCTGATCGACCACACCTACGATGTCATCGTCGTCGGTGCCGGCGGCGCGGGCCTGCGCGCTACCCTCGGCGCCGCCGAGGCCGGCCTCAAGACGGCCTGCATCACCAAGGTATTCCCCACCCGCTCGCACACCGTCGCCGCCCAGGGCGGCATCGCTGCCTCGCTCGGCAACATGGGTCCCGACGACTGGCGCTGGCACATGTACGACACCGTCAAGGGCTCCGACTGGCTCGGCGACCAGGACGCCATCGAGTATCTCTGCCGCCAGGCTCCCGAAGCCGTCTACGAGCTCGAGCACTACGGCATGCCCTTCACCCGCACCGAGGAGGGCAAGATCTACCAGCGCCCCTTCGGCGGCCATACGACCGAGTATGGCGAGGGTCCGCCCGTGCAGCGTACCTGCGCCGCCGCCGACCGCACCGGCCACGCCATGCTGCACACGCTTTACGGCCAGTCGCTGCGCTATTCCGCCGAGTTCTTCGTCGAGTATTTTGCCCTCGACCTCCTGATGGATGCCGAAGGTGCCTGCCGCGGCGTCATCGCCATGTGCATGGAGGACGGAAGCATCCACCGCTTCCGCGCCAAGCGCACCGTGCTCGCGACCGGCGGCTACGGGCGCGCCTACTTCTCCTGCACGTCCGCCCACACCTGCACCGGTGACGGCAACGCCATGGTGCTGCGCGCAGGCCTGCCGCTCCAGGACATGGAGTTCGTGCAGTTCCACCCGACCGGCATTTACGGTGCCGGCGTGCTCATCACCGAGGGTGCGCGCGGCGAGGGCGGCTATCTCACCAACGGCAACGGCGAGCGCTTCATGGAGCGCTACGCACCGCACGCCAAGGATCTCGCCTCCCGCGACGTCGTCTCACGATCGATGACCATCGAGATCCGTGAGGGTCGCGGCGTCGGGCCGGGCCAGGACCACTGCTACCTCCACCTCGACCACCTGGACCCGAAGATCCTGGCCGAGCGCCTGCCCGGCATTACCGAGAGCGCGAAGGTCTTTGCCGGCGTCGACCTTCGCCGCCAGCCGATCCCTGTGCTGCCGACGGTTCACTACAACATGGGCGGCATTCCCACGAACTTCCACGGTGAGGTGCTCACAAAGAATAGCGCTGGTGAGGACGCCGTCGTCCCCGGTCTGCTCGCCGTCGGCGAGGCTGCCTGCGTCTCCGTTCACGGCGCCAACCGCCTGGGCTCGAACTCGCTCATCGACCTCGTCGTCTTCGGCCGTGCCGCGGCGCTCCGCTGCGCCGCGACTGTCGAGAAAGGTACCGCCCAGCCGGAGCCAGACGCAGCCTCGACCGAGCGCACGCTGGCCCGCCTCGACCGCTTCCGCAACGCCAAGGGCTCGACGCCGACCGCGACCCTCCGCTTGGCCATGCAGAGGGTGATGCAGAACAACTGCGCCGTGTTCCGTGACGGCCCGGTCCTGAAGGAAGGCGTCGACAAGATCGCCGAGATCTGGAAGGGAAGCGACGACATCCGCGTCACCGACCGCTCGCTCACCTGGAACTCGGACCTCATCGAGACGCTCGAGTACGACAACCTGATCTCGCAGGCCGCCGTCACCGTTGCTGGCGCAGAAGCGCGCAAGGAAAGCCGCGGCGCCCACGCCCGTGAGGACTTCCCGAGCCGCGACGACGCCAACTGGATGAAGCACACGCTCGCCTTTGCCGACGATGTTGCCAAGGCCGTTCGCCTGGATGCCCGCTCGGTCCACGAGTTCACGCTCACCAATGACATCGGCTATATTAAGCCCAAGGCGCGCGTGTACTGATTGCTCGGCGATGGGTATCGGATCCACAGAATCCGACACCCGCCGCAAGTGAGCCGGATATGCATGAAAAGGAATTGGCATGATCGGCGTCCTCAATCGCTCACGCTGGACGAGTCCGATCAAGTACCGCCTCGATGCCGGCGACCAGAGTGCGCTTGAAGCCAGGGGCACGCTCGTCCTCCCCATGCAGCGCGACCGCCTGTTGCGCTATCTTCCCTCGCACGCCCGTATTGCCGAGGTCGGCGTCGCCCGGGGCCATTTCTCGGCCGAGCTCCGCGCCGTCGTGAAACCGTCCTTCATGGCCCTCGTCGACCCGTGGTGCCAGCAGGAGGAGGCGGTCTACTTCGGCGACACCAATAATGCGGCCCAGACAGAGCAGGACCGCCGCTTCGCGGATGTCACGAGGAAGTTCGCATCGTCGAGGCCGGGCCGCGAATGCCGCGTCCTGCGCAAGTTCTCGGCCGACGCTGTCAAGGAGTTCGAGGACGGCTTCTTCGACTGGGTCTTCATCGACGCCAATCACAGCTACGAGGCCTGCCTCGAGGACCTGCGCCTGTGGGCACCCAAGGTCGCGCCCGACGGGCTGATCCTCGGCCACGACTTCGCCGCCCACGCCTCCGCCCGCAACGCCAAGTACGGCGTCGTCGAGGCCGTCGAGACGTTCACCCGCGAGACGGGTTACCTGCTCGCGGCCATTACGGTCGAGCATTTCCCGACCTTCGTCATCGCCAAGAACCCCGCCGGAGACACACTCAAGCGCTTTCGTCAGCTGCTCTTCAGCTTCGAGCGCTTCGTAATCGAGCTGCCGCGAGGCGCGGCAACGCGGCTCCGTCATGCGCGCATACTCGACAACGGTCAGCCGCGCAGCGCCTTCATGGGCTTCGAAAGCGCCGACGGCGCTACCTGAAGCAGCGAGGATGGGTCGATGCTAACCACCTCCCATCACCGCGCTGCCGGCTTTCGTGCCGACATCGAATGCCTACGTGGCGTTGCTGTGCTATCCGTCGTGCTCTTCCATGCCTGGCCGGGCCTGCTGCCGGGTGGATATGTCGGCGTCGACATCTTCTTCGTCATCTCTGGCTTCCTCATCACCGGCATTCTGCTCCGCGACCTGAATGCCACGGGCCGCATCGACCTCCTCGAGTTCTGGGCCCGGCGCACCCGACGCATCCTGCCGGCCGCGTGCCTCGTCCTCGTTGCGACATCGGCGGTCGCCGCCCTCACCATCTCGCCCGTCGACTTCAGGGACCTCTATCGCGACGTCGGCGCCGCCGCGCTTTATGTCCTGAACTGGCGTCTGGCCGCGCGGTCCGTCGACTACCTCGCAGAAGGCGAGCCGCCGAGCCTCGTCCTTCACTACTGGTCGCTCAGCATCGAGGAGCAATTCTACATACTGTTCCCTCTCCTCCTGTTGTCTGCTGCCTGGATAGGGAGGCGAGTGTCGCAGTCGCGGCCCGACCAGCGGTGGCCGGTGTTGACGATCGCGCTCCTATGGCTCGCGTCCTTCGCCTGGTGCCTCTATCTCACAGCCGCCGACCAGCCTCTGGCCTTCTTTCACACCGGCGCCCGCGCCTGGCAGCTGATGACCGGCGGTCTCGTCGCGGCCTCGTGCGAGCTGGCCGCCGCCAAGAATGAGAGCCTGCGCCGCCTGATCGCCTTAGTGGGCATGGCGCTCATCACGGCCGCCCTTGCCATGCTGTCGGCCGACACGATCTATCCCGGCTGGGTCGCCCTTGTGCCGACACTCGGAGCCGCGGCGATCATATTCGCCGCACGCGAGCCCCACCTCGAGCGGTCCGCGCTCGCGACGGCTCCGCTCCAGGCCCTCGCCTTCGCCGGACGCTACTCCTACGCCTGGTACCTATGGCACTGGCCTGTCCTGACCCTCGGCGCTATCTGGCTGCCCGTGGAACGTCCCGCCCAGCGTATGGCTCTCATCGCCATTTCGTTCGCCCTCGCCGTCATCACGCAGGAGCTGATCGAGAACCCGATCCGGTTCAGACCTGCGCTCGTCCGCTCCCGGCTCCTGTCCCTTGGCATCGGAACTCTTATGTCGTCGACCGCCCTTGTGGCGGCTGCCGGCGTAGCCTGGCTCGGGACCAACGCGCAGATCGAGCTTCCCGACGGACGGCGCCTGTCGCTGGACGAGCTCAAAGACGACAACCCGCGATCCTATCGCGACGGTTGCCACCTGAGCTTCAAGGGCACCGCGCACGCACCCTGCGCCTATGGCAAAGTGGATGGCACGAGAGCCATCGTCCTCCTCGGCGATTCCCACGCCGCCCAGTTTCTTCCTGGGCTCGACAAGGCCGCAGCCGATGCCGGACTGCGTCTCCTTTCGCGGACCAAGAGCACCTGCCCGCCGTTCGACATCGGAGTGCGCGACATCAAGCGACGCCGGGTCTACGACGACTGCCATGCCTGGCGTGCCGCGGTATGGAAGGAGATTGAGGACCTGAAGCCGTCCGCTGTCTTTCTGGCTTCCTACTACGACTACTACCTCACTGCGGACGTCATGGAGCTGCCGGGCACACCGGACGAGATCGCGACCCGCTTCCAGCACGCGATCGGCGTCACGGTCGGCAAGCTCACCGAGGCCGCGGATCGGGTCTACGTGTTGAAGGACACGCCGCACTTCGCCTCGACGCCTATCCGTTGCCTGGGTCACGGCGGCGCAAGCCTCACCCTCCCCGGCTGTCATTGGCCGCTCGACCGTCAGTCAGGCTCATTCGCCCCCGTTCTGCCCCCGGGAAGCAAGGGAGAGGTGATCGACCTGAACGGTGCCATCTGTCCGAACGGCCTCTGCCGCGTGGTAGCCAACGGCTCGATCGTCATGCGAGACACCCACCACCTCACCGCCAGCTTTGCCGCGACTTTGGCGCCGGTCTTCGGGCCTCTATTGCCGCGGGACCACTGAGGCGCGAGCCTTGTGCTGGCCCTTGTCTTGGTCCAATGAAGGATCGTCGCGGGGCGGGTCCTTGGCGATGAAACCGGCTGGATCCGAGGCATGAAGAAACCGAGACAGGGCGCCGAGACGGACGAGGCGGAGAACGCCAGCCGCATCGCGCCCGATCCGTTCGCGATCGTGCTGCCGGCCTTGGCTGCGCTTGGCGCCATCTCCTCGATCGCTGCCATCGTCTGGGTCGCTCAGGAGCGAAACGGCGAGCGCGCTCGCCCCAAGCGCAAGGCGGGCACCGCGCTGCGCGATCTCGAGACCTGCTGCCTGGGCCTTGCTGAGATCTTCCGCCGCTTCCAGAGAAATCCGAAGCTCTTCGCCGGCGAAGGCGGCCAAGGCTCCTCGCCCCTCAAGTTCGGTGTGCATGGACCGCGCGTCGATGCAGACGCGAGCCGTCTCTACCACCAGCTCATGAACGACGTCGCAAGCATGCTGGTGCTCGCCTCGCAAAACGCCTTCGACGTCATGTGTGCGGTCGAGGACGGCGAGATCAACGCCCCCGAGGAGCTCTTCTATGGGTTCGGTGAGGCTCAGGACCGCTTGAACAAGCTGATCCAGACTCGCGCGACTCTCAAGGCTTCCGTCGACATGGGCTGCGAGATCGCCGACCGCCTCGTCACCCTCGTGCGCGAGTTGAAAAAGCACAAGATCGAGGCATGAAGTAAGAGGAACGACGTCCATCGTTCCTCGTCACTGATTGTTTCCCCTCCGCAGATGCACGTAGTATGCCCCCTCTCCGCCATGTCGAGCGGAAGCGGGCGTGAAGCTCACCACAATTTGCCTCAGCTGCGGCTCCGCAAGCCACTGCGGCACGCTGCGTCTCAGCACACCGGGCTCCGGTCGCAGGAATCCGAAATCGTGATCGTCGTCGCGCGCGGCACGATTGGGCGTCCCTTTGCCTGTGATGACGAGCACCATTCTGAGCCCGTTGTGATGGCACTGTGCCAGAAACCGCTTCAGTGCCGCGTGCGCCTCGGCCTGCCGCATCCCGTGCAGATCGATCCGGGCCTCGATCTCATCGCGGCCGCGCGCGAGCTTCTTGACGCGCTTCCTGTCGAAATCGGCCAGCGGAGGGGGCGTGTTCACGGGAGCCTCGAGCGGCTTCGGCTGCTGTTTGCCGGACCCATGTCCCGACGCGGCCCGCCCGGCGTTGCGATCGTGATGCTCGGCCCCGCGTCTCTTCGCCATGGCGACCGCAGCGGCACCGTGGCCGTCGATCGCGTGATGCACCCGCCCTTTGGCACGCTTCAAAGGCTCGAGCGTTTCCGCCGTGCCGCGCCAGACAGCCTGATCCTCTTCCGACAGGTGCCCGCCACGGCGCCCGGCCGGTGGGTGCTGCGGCTTCTTCATGACCGCTCCTGCGCCACCAGCACTGTGAAGCTACCACCATGCTTGGTGATGCCAGCCAACGCTCCGGCGTCAGGACCGGAGCCGAAATAAAGATCGCCGCGCTCTGGTCCCCGAATGGCCGAACCCACGTCCTGGGCGATCATGAGCCGCCGGAAGCCGGTACGTCCGCCCCCGGCATGTCTCAGATCCGGAGCGGTGACGAAGATGGGCGTGCCGATGGCGTGATAGGCCGTGTCGACGGCGAGGCTTCGCCCGTCGCTCAAGGGAATATGGAGCACACCGAGCGGCGCCCCGTCCTCGGCACCGGAAAGTTCGCGGAAGAACACGAAGCTCTTGTTCTGCCACATCGCGTCACGGCCCCGCACCGGATCTGCCTTGAGCCAGGCCTTGAGCGCGTCGAGCGACATCTCGTTGGCCGGAAAGAGACCGGCATCGATAAGATACCGGCCAACCGAGGTGTAGGGATGTCCGTTCTTGCCGTCGTAGGTGATACGGACGAGGCTTCCGTCCGGAAATCGGATGCGTCCCGATCCCTGAATGTGCATGAAGAACGTGTCGACCTCGTCCTCGAGCCACAGGAGCTCGAGGCCCTGCCAGGCGAGCATGCCCTGCTCGATGTCGGCTCGCGTCGGATAGGGAAGAAGGCCGCAGTTGGTCTGCCGCATGTGCGTCAGGCGCTGGCCCGCCGACGCCCGTTCGCTTTCCTCCATCATGTTTACGAGGTCCGGCGGCCGCCTGAAGACCGGTATCCGGAAGCGGCCGGTCTTCTCGCGCGATCCGTCGAGCACCGGCTCGTAATAGGCCGTGAGAAGCCCGGCCGGCCCGTCATGGTGGACAGCATGCGGCACGAATTCCGTCTCGAAGAGCTGCCGCGCCGCCGTGCCGTCGATCGAACTTTGGCCAGCCGTTGCGAGCACCCGCCGGCAAACGGCTAGGAGCGCTTCCGGAGGCGTCGTCCGCCCCGCGCCGGAGCCTTTGGCTGCCGCCTCCAGCACCGGTCCGCACGAGCAGAGGAACGCACGCAAGGCCGCAGCATGGTCGTCCTCGGCCCAGCCTTCCAGGCTCGACCAGGACGTCGGCTCGAGGCGGAGCACCGGCTCGCCGGAAATGGTCGGAGGTGCGCCGAGCGGCATGGCGTGTTGGACCCGATAATGCGATTGCGGGCCCGACCCTACTCTGTCCGTGCTCGCTGTCAAAACACCGCGGTGAATCCCCGTCCGCTCAATTGGGGGACTGGGTTGCGACCAGCGTCCAGTTCAGATTATTGCGCGCCTTCTCCGTCGAGATGTCGCGGCTGAAGGTCCAAATATCGGTCATGTCCTTCACCCGTGACGGGTCACCGTCGATAACGGCACCACTCTTGTTCCTCGTCGCCGAGATGAGCTGGCTGACAAAGCGGACCGTCACGCTTGCCACACCCTTCTCGACCTCGGCCTCGAGGATGTCGGCCTTCGAGAACCCAACGAAGCTCTGGTCGACTTGCTCACCGCGCGCCTCGCGCTCCGCGATCACGTCGACGAAGGCGTCATAGATGCTCTGGCTCAGAAGCCCCTGCTCACCTCGGCGCGAGGGCGCCCACTCCTTGAGGATCTTGCGGTTGCCTTCGGAGAAGGCCGTTACGATCATCTCGTAGGCCTGCTTCGCGCCCTTGAGGAACGCTTCCGGATCGAATGCCGGGTCAAGCTTGAGAATGGCGAGTAGCCCCTCCGAGAGGGCAGCGTTGCTCCCCGCCATCGTCCTGATCTTGGTGGTCGTCTCGGCCACCGGCACCTCGGTTACCGCAGACACAACCGGCGTCTCGTCGCGGTCCCGCCGCGGCATGGTAACCACCTTGCCCTGCTGGCCCGTCTGCCGCTCCTCACCTTCGCGGCGACGCCGGGCGATCCGCTCCTCCTCGTCGCCGGTGCGACTCCCGAGCACGCTCCTGAGCTTGAAGATAGCGACTATGGCCACCACCAGCGTCAGCAGCGTGAAAAGATCGATCTGGCCTTGCATGTTGGGCAATCCCGGCATTTCGCCTCAAGCGGCGTCTCGAACACTGATGTAGGATCGAACCCGCGGCGGGTCCAGGAGAAAACCGCCGACTGGAGCATACGTTGAAGACGGCGGCACCGGCCCACCCCGGAACCGTGGCAATAGGGATGGCCAGGCAGACTTTGTTCCAGAACGGCCCATGGTGTCGGATGCGCTTGACAGAGGTTGCCGCCTTGTCGCGATACTGCCCCGCCGGGTTCGGCAAAGGACCTTGACCGTGCCGATCGTCGTCCTCCTTGTTCTGATCGCCATCCCCCTGATCGAGCTCGCACTGATTATCAAGGTCGGGCAGGCATTGGGCTTTTGGATGACGATCGGTCTTCTCGTCGGTATGGGCGCTCTTGGAACCGCGCTCCTGAACCGCCAGGGCATGTCGGCCATGCGCCGTGCCTCGGAGAGCATAGCCTCCGGCCGGCCGCCGGTCGGCGCAGCGGTCGACGGCCTGTTCCTCGGGGTGGCCGCCCTGCTGCTCATCACGCCCGGCTTCCTGTCCGACATTTTGGGCCTCGCGCTGCTCGTCCCGCCCGTCCGCCGGCTTGTCGCTGGAGCGGTCCTGAGGCGGCTCCTCGACGGCGGCGCCGTCGTCGTCTACCGCGAGCAGAACCGCTGGCCGGGCGAGCCGCCTGGCAACGACCCGCGCCATGAGACGGGCGGAGGACGCGGAGTCGTGATCGAGACCGACTACGAGCGTGTTGAGGAGCGGGACAAGGACGGCAGCGGCCGGACGCCGTGAGGCACGCTCAAGAGCAGCGATTGCGACGGCATGCGCCCTATGTTAGCCACGGCCCCTCGTACCCAACTCGGATCAGGTGCCATGGCAGAAAAGTCGAAGCCCGGAAAAGGCGGCAACAGAAACGTCCAGAAACCGGCACCGGCCCAGACGAAGCAAGACTCCGCCCCGCCGAGCACGCCAGCCAGCGCCCCGGCTACGCCTGCCGCCGCCCCTGGCTCCGCACCGCAGCAGCAGGTCCAGGTACAGATCGTCGGTCAGTACATCAAGGACCTGTCGTTCGAGAACCCGAACCTAAAGGCCCTGCTGAACGGGCCGGGTGAGAACCCGAATATGAACCTTGAGATCAATGTTACGGCCAAGAAGGTGTCCGACGACGCTTACGAGAGCGCTATCGATTTTCGCGCCCACGCAACCAACAAGGAAGGCACCATCTACATTCTCGAGCTCCTGTACGCGGGTCTGTTCCGCATCAGAGGCATCCCCGAGCCCTCGCTCGAGCCGTTCCTGCTCATCAACTGCCCGACGCTCTTGTTCCCCTACCTCCGCCGCCTCGCCGCCGACATCTCCCGCGAGGGCGGCTTCCCGCCCCTCCTTCTCGATCCCATCGACTTCGCGAGCCTCTTCATGCAGCGCCAGCAGCAGCTGATGGCCGAGGCCTCCAACGCACCGAAGAACTGACGAACTCAAGCCAGCCCTGAGCAATCCTGTCGATCAAGAGCTTGACCTATTGATCGACGGCATCCACGCGTAGGGCTGATGGGACGGCCGCGCGTCGACCTCAAGCCACACTCGAATCCGTCTCGTTTTTGGCGAGCGTGTACTTCAGCCACAGTGCAGCCTGGCCGAGGCTCGCCACGAAGGCCCGATGCTGCTCCTCGACGCCGGCGTCGATGCGCGACGGCAAAGCCTCGGGACGCGGTGCGATCGGCTTGCGCTGCAGCCGCGCATCGGACCGCTGCCCCGCCTCGGGCCCTCGTGCCAGTCCGAGCGTCGCCTGCCTCACTCCCAGAAGCTCGACGTAGACCTCGGCCAGCAGCAGGCTGTCCATCAGCGCGCCATGCTTGATGCGCTTCGAGTTGTCGATGTTGTAGCGCTTGCAGAGCGCATCGAGATTGTTGGGCCCAGCCGGATGCTTACGCCGAGCGAGCTGCAGCGTATCGACGACCCGATCGAACGCGATCGGATGGCGCTTCAATCGCCCGAGCTCAGCATTCAGGAAGCCGACGTCGAAGGCAGCGTTATGAATGACGAGCATGTCGTCGCCAATGAACTCGAGCAGATCCTCGGCAACGTGCGAGAACAGCGGCTTGTCCTTGAGGAACGCCGTCGAAAGGCCATGCACCGCTTCGGCTTCCGCCGGCACATCGCGCTCGGGATTGATGAAGCGGTGGAACTCGCGCCCCGTCGGAATGCGGTTCAGTAGCTCGACGCAACCGATCTCGATCCGCCGGTCCCCCTTCAAGGGATCGAGTCCGGTCGTCTCAGTGTCGAGCACGATTTCACGCAGCATCTTCGTTCCCTTGAAGGTGTTCGGCCTTCGCGGTCTGACAACGATGTCAAACCTCGTGCCGGCCCCGGTACCCTTACTCCCAATGCGTCGCGAACGCTGTTCCCGTGCGACCGGCAAGCGAGTCGAGAATACTATCGAGCGACCGATGAGTCGCAGCGAGCGTACCGCCGGTATCCACAACGAAGTCGGCACGCTGGCGCTTCTCCTCGTCCGCCATTTGCCGCGACAGCAGGCTGTCGAGCTTCGCTGGTGTCATGCCCGGCCGTTCGAGCACACGCGCCCGCTGTACCTCGGCCGGCGCACTGACGACGATCGTCACGTCGACCAGACGATCCGCGCCGGTCTCGAACAGCAATGGGACCTCGAGTATGGCGATTGTCGCGCCTCGCGCCGCCTCGGCCTTGAGGAAGGCTCGCTCAGTCGCACGCACGAGCGGATGCACGATGGCCTCGAGACGCGCAAACCCACCGGGATCGGCCCTCAACATCGCCGCCAGCCTCGCGCGATCGACAACGCCCGCCGTGACGCTGCCAGGAAACGCCGCTTCGATGAGCGGCGCTGCCGCACCAGCGTAGAGATCATGCACGACTTGGTCGGCATCGCAGACTGCAGCTCCGCGCTCCCGCAAGTGAGCGGCCGCTGCGGACTTCCCCATTCCGATCGAACCCGTGAGACCGACGATCAGCATGTCTCAACCTCGAATGTCGGCAGCGATCCGCTCATAGAGCACGTCGTCGACCTCGGGCCTCGTGCCGAACCATGTCGCGAACCCCGGCACGGCTTGATGCAAAAGCATGCCGAGCCCGTCGACCGTCGCAAGGCCACGCGAACGCGCGTTGCGCAGAAGTTCCGTCTCGAGCGGCACATAGACGATGTCGGAAACCACGCAGCGCTTGTCGAGCCGCGCCAAGTCCATGCCGAGGTCGCCCTGGTCTTTCATGCCGATCGTCGTCGTGTTGACGAGCACCGCAGCATCACGCGATCCCTCGCTACGGGCGGTCCAGTCGTACGCCGCCACGCCAGACCCGAAATGCGCCGCAATCTCGTCGGCCCGCGCCCGCGTTCGATTGAAGACACGAACCTCCGGTACGCCGGCTTCGAGAAACCCGTAGACGATCGCACGCGCGGCACCGCCGGCGCCGAGCACCGACACCGGCGCTCGGCGCGCACTCCACTGTGGTGCCTTGAGCGTGAGGTAGGTCATATAGCCATAGGCATCGGTATTGGTGACCTTGATCCGGCCGCCCTCGATCCAGACGGTGTTGGCGGCGCCTACTGCAACAGCGACCGCTTCCCGGTCGTCGGCGATACGCAGCACGTGCTCCTTGTGAGGAACCGTGACGTTGCAGCCGGCATAGCCGTTGCCTGCAAGTCCGTGAATGAAAGACTCGAGCTCCTCCGGCCTGACGGCGACCTTCGTATAGTTCCCCTCGATTCCGTACTTCTCGAGCCAATACCCGTGTATGAGTGGCGAGCGCGAATGCTCGATGGGCCAGCCGATGACGCATGCCCGCTTCATGAAAGAATGACCTCGCGCTTCCTGAGCTCGGCCAGCAGAGACATCAGCGGCAACCCGAGTATCGTGAAGTGATCGCCCTCGACACGCTCGAAGAGTTGGATACCGAGACCCTCGATCTGGTACGAGCCGACTGCCACACACAGTCCCGCTCCCCCGCGCCTGATATAGTCGTCGAGAAACGAGGTGCTGAGCTTGCGCATCGTCAGCCGCGCCGAATCGACCGCGTGCCATGCCACAGTTCCGTTCTCGGCCAGCGCGACCGCGGAGTGCAGCATATGAGTCTTGCCGCTCAACCGCTCGAGAGCGGACCGCGCCGCGGCGAGATCGGCAGGCTTCGACAGGATCTCACCCCCAAGCTCGAGCACCTGGTCTGACCCGATAACGAGCTCGTTCGCATGTGCGCGACTGACCCCCTCGGCCTTTGCGATCGCGAGGCGGCGTGCAACGTCGATCGGCGCCGCCGGAGGTGTTTCGTTCGCCATACCGGCGCGGACCGCGGTCTCGTCGAGATCCGCCGGCATGACGGCAACGCACACACCTGCCGCTTGCAGCATGTGATGCCGCGTACGGCTACCCGAGGCGAGGATGATCTGCCGTTGCTGGCTGGAGCCCGTCATGCGACTTCCGTTCCTTCCGGACCGCCGGAGCTTCCCGCTTTCGCCAACTCCCGGTCCTGCATGAGCTTGATGATGGTCGCGGCTGTCTCCTCGATCGAGCGCCGCGTCACGTCGATCACCGGCCATCCGTTCTCCGCGCAAATGCGCCGCGAGTACGCGATCTCAGTCGCGATACTGCTGCGATCGACATAGTCGTCGAGATTGCGGTCGCCCATCAGCATGGCCCGGTTGCGCCTGACTTCCGCGAGCCGGTCGGGGCTGGCGACGAGACAGACGACGAAGGCCGTATGCGGTCCCTTGAGTTCCTCGGGAAACGGCACCGACGGTACGAGCGGCAGGTTCGCAGTCTTGTAGCCGCGCTGGGCAAGATAGATGCTGGTCGGCGTCTTCGAGGTACGAGAAATCCCGAGAAGAATGATGTCGGCGCTGCTGAGGTCGTCGGGCAGCCGACCGTCGTCGTGCGCCATGGTGAAGTTCAGCGCATCGATTCGCCGATAGTAGTCGGCGTCGAGTACATGTTGCCCGGCAACCGTCGGTCTCTGCGGCGCACCGAGATAGGATTCGAAAACCTCGAGCACCGGATTGAGAACGGCAAGGCACGGAACCTTGAGCTCCTTGCAGCGGCTCTCGAGCGCCTCGGCGAGCTCGCCGTTGACAAGCGTGTAGAGCACGATACCTGGTGCCTGCTCGATCTCCTGCAGCAGACGCTTCACCTGACGGCCGGTCCGCACCATCGGATGGATGTGCTCGATCGGACGCCGGTTCGCGTATTGCGCCGACGCCGCCTTGGCGATCGTGTTCAGCGTCTCGCCGGTCGAATCCGAGACGAGGTGTAGATGGAAGTAGCTGGGAGCGCTGTGGGGCATCTGTGGATCAGGCCGTGGGCGGTTGCCGGACGAGGAAGCTTACGCCGGCCTATCCGCCCGGCGACGAATCTTCCCCACCGGATTACCCACATTTCGTCTCGCTAGGA
The DNA here is from genome assembly GCA_019137195.1 of Alphaproteobacteria bacterium. Classification (GTDB taxonomy): domain Bacteria; phylum Pseudomonadota; class Alphaproteobacteria; order Rhizobiales; family Hyphomicrobiaceae; genus CBDCUQ01. The sequence continues at coordinate 28,455 of JAGVSR010000148.1, read as the reverse complement.
TAGAAAAACTAGCCCACATCCTGCATATGTGGATGAGCAATAGCTCCGATAGCTGTCCTCCGGCCCTCCACAGCCTGCTCCTTCGACTTGCAGCGTCCCAACGGCCGCAACCGATTGACTCCGAATGCTTTGATCGGGCCTAGTGTCGCCACGGTCCCACCCCCCCAAGATCTGCGGCCACTACGTCATAGGCACGTCAACTTGGGGATGGGCTATTGATAGAAGGCTAATTCCCGTCTTCCCCGCGGGTAAGAGTCAAAACAACAACCATAAGAGTCTCTCTCTTAACTTTAAAAGTTGAAGGTTGCATGCCAGCGGACACGCGGAACACCAAGGCTGCCACGACTGAAAAGCGCTTTCTTGCGCCGTTTCGGGGAGAAGCTACTTGGCCGCCACCGATCTGGCTCATGCGCCAGGCTGGCCGCTACCTGCCTGAATACCGCGCGACGCGTGCCAAGGCCGGCAGCTTCCTGAAGCTCTGCTACAATCCCGAGCTTGCCGCCGAGGTAACGCTGCAGCCGATCCGCCGCTACGGCTTCGACGCTGCCATTCTATTCTCGGACATTCTGGTCGTTCCTGACGCTCTCGGACAGAAGCTCGAGTTCCTCGAGGGCGAAGGTCCCCGGCTCGAGCCCATCCGCGAGGTTGCGGACCTCACCCGACTCGATCCAGGAATGGCCGAGGCCAAACTCGCACCCGTGATCGAGACCGTGACCCGCATCCGACAGGATCTTCCCAAGGAAACTGCCCTCATCGGCTTCTGCGGTGCGCCGTGGACGGTCGCCACCTACATGGTCGAGGGCCAGGGCTCTTCAGATCAGGCCAAGGCCCGTCTTTGGGCATATCGGGACGAGGAAGGGTTCGGACAACTTATTGATATACTTATCGATACGTCGATTGACTATCTGAGCCGCCAAGTCGAGGCTGGGGCGGATTGCCTACAGATATTCGACACCTGGGCAGGCAGTCTCCCCGACGACGAGTTCGAGCGCTGGGTCATCGACCCGACGCGGCGCATCCGCGAGGCACTCCGAGCAAGACACCCGAATATCCCAGTCATAGGCTTCCCGCGCGGAGCTGGTCCATCGGGAACCTGGTACGTCGCTGAAACCGGCGTGGACGGTATCGGTTGCGATACGGCTACGCCGCCGTTCATGATGAGCGAAGCCTACGAGGACGAGGACGTCGTCGTGCAAGGCAACCTCGATCCCCTCCTTCTCGTTGCTGGCGGCGAGCGTCTTGACGACCGCGTCGACGAGATTCTGGAGCTTATGGAAGGCCAGCGCTTCATCTTCAACCTCGGTCACGGTATCGTGCCCGAAACCCCGCCCGAGAACGTGGCCCGGCTCGTCGAGCGGGTACGTAAGGTCGGCGCCTGAGCTGGCCCCGATGACCGACTCCGCCAAGACTGCCGCCGTCCGTGCAGCCGTCTCCCTCCTGATCACCGGGGTCGCGATCGTCGGCGCCATGGTGATCCTGGGGCCCGCTGCCTATCTCTGGATCAAGGCCGCGCACGTCGTCGCCATCATCTCCTGGATGGCAGGAATGCTCTACCTGCCGCGTCTCTTCATTTATCACTGCGACGCGCCGAAGGGCTCCGAGCAGTCGGAAACCTTCAAAGTGATGGAAGGCCGTCTCCTTCGCATCATCATCAACCCAGCCATGGTGTTGTCGTGGGTCTTGGGTCTGTGGCTCGCTTGGACGATGGGCTATTTTTCTTCCGGCTGGTTCAACGCCAAGCTCGTCTGCGCCACCCTCCTCTCGGGCGTACACGGCTATTTTGCCGGTGCCGTCCGCCGCTTCTCAGAGGACCGCAACACCGTCACGGCGCGTCAGTGGCGAATGTGGAACGAGGTGCCGACGGTGCTCATGATCCTGATCGTCGTCCTCGTCATCGTACGTCCGTTTTAGGCCCGTAGCCCCCCGAGTGGCGACCTCGAGCGACAGAAACGGCACTTTGATCTGCGACGGAAGTGAGCCTCGCGAGCCACTTCCGTTCGGCGGCACGCTCTGCTATAGAACAGGTCTTCCAAATGACTCGCGGCCTCCCCGGCCAACCGAGTCGGGCTCCCGGCACCCGTTGCGGCCCCGGGACAAGCCCGCCCTGCAGCAATCCCATCCTTGCAGCAGTTGTCGTCTCCATTCCCAACCTGCCGTCCGGCAACAGCCTTCCCGCCTCTTTCCCGGACGCCTTCGGAGTTTTTCATGGCTGAGATCAAGCTCGAGGACCTGAAGCTCAAGTCCCCGACCGAGCTCCTGGCATTCGCCGAGCAGCATGGCGTCGAGAATGCCTCGACCATGCGCAAGCAGGAGCTGATGTTCGCCACCCTGAAGCAGCTCGCTTCTCAAGAAATCGAGATTACCGGCATCGGTGTCATCGAGGTCCTTCAGGACGGTTTCGGCTTTCTGCGCTCGCCCGACGCCAACTACCTGCCCGGTCCCGACGACATCTACGTCTCGCCCTCCCAGATCCGCCGCTTTGCACTCCGCACCGGCGACACGGTCGAAGGCCAGATTCGCAGCCCCAAGGAGGGCGAGCGCTACTTCGCACTCGTCAAGGTCAATCGCATCAACTTCGAGGACCCCGAGGCCACCAAGCACAAGGTTCACTTCGACAACTTGACGCCGCTCTATCCCACCAAGTGGCTCAAGATGGAGATCGAGGATCCGACCATCAAGGACATCTCGCCCCGCGTTATCGACGTGGTGGTGCCTCTCGGCAAGGGCCAGCGCGCGCTGATCGTCGCTCCGCCGCGGACCGGCAAGACGGTGCTGCTGCAGAACATCGCCCACTCGATCACGGCAAACCACCCCGAGTGCTATCTGATCGTCCTTTTGATCGACGAGCGCCCGGAAGAGGTGACCGACATGCAGCGCAATGTGAAGGGCGAGGTCATCTCCTCGACCTTCGACGAGCCTCCCTCGCGCCATGTCCAGGTGTCCGAGATGGTCATCGAGAAGGCCAAGCGCCTCGTCGAGCACAAGCGCGACGTGGTGATCCTCCTGGACTCGATCACCCGCCTCGGCCGTGCCTACAACACGGTCGTGCCGTCCTCCGGCAAGGTCCTGACCGGTGGCGTCGATTCCAACGCTCTCCAGCGTCCGAAGCGCTTCTTCGGCGCGGCCCGCAACATCGAGGAAGGTGGCTCGCTGACCATCATCGCCACAGCGCTGGTCGAAACCGGATCGCGCATGGACGAGGTCATCTTCGAGGAGTTCAAGGGCACTGGCAACTCCGAGATCATCCTGGACCGAAAGGTTTCCGACAAGCGCGTGTTCCCGGCCATCGATGTGGCCCGCTCCGGCACCCGCAAGGAGGATCTGCTCGTCCCCAAGGACCAGCTCAAGAAGGTCTACGTCCTGCGCCGCATCTTGAACCCGATGGGCACCATGGACGCCATCGAGTTCCTGATCGACAAGCTGAAGTCCACCAAGACCAACGGCGAGTTCTTCCAGTCGATGAACACCTGAAGCCGCTCGACTCTTCGACGACCGGACGTCAGGCCTCTCGATCCAGCGGCCCGAGGTCTTTTCGGAGCGGCGATGACTACTCTGCCGCCGTTAGCCCATGGCCATCGAGATGGTCGCGGGCAACCTGCGCCGCCGTCTTGGGCTCGCGATACCGCCTCGGCTCGCCGGCGCCCGGCTTGTAGACGAAAGGCAGAAGCAACTGCTCCCAGTAGGACTTGGGGAAATGCGGCAGCTCGTCGACGCCCATGTCGTCGTACCTGATTGGCCGCGGTGGCTTCGCGTGAAACGTGCCGAACACCCGGTCCCATACCGAGAAGAACAGGCCGAAGTTGCAGTCGCCTTCCGTGCCCCAGTTGACGTGGTGGAGGTGATGCACACGTCCGATCGCGAGCCAGCCGTCGAGGGGCCCTAGCCTCTGGTCGACGTTCGAGTGCTGCACGATGAGCGTCACGGTGATCACGAATCCGAGCACCAGAGCCACCTCCTGCGTCATTCCCATAACCACGAGCGGCGCCTGGCCGATGATCATGTCGATGGCCTGGTGAATGGGGTGACGGATCACGCCATTGAAGCCGTAGAGCCGGCCGACGCCGTGATGAACGGCGTGCAAGCGCCACAGCAGCGGAAGCTTGTGGCTGGCGTAGTGAATGACCATGAACGCGAAATCGGCGATCAGAAACGCCAGCACCAGTTGACCCCATAGCGGCCAGTGCGATGGCCAGATGCCCTGGTAGGGGAACATCCACTGGATGAGGGGAATGAGCAGGACACCATTGAGGGCCGAGATTTCGTAGACGACGGTGTGCCAGATGTTGGCGGAGGTGTCGCCATGCTCGGCGTGCTTGTTCCACTCCGGAAAAAACGGGGCGATCTGCTCCGCCGCGAAGGCGGTTGCATACGCAATGGCAATCAGAGGTGCCAGCCAGAAATAGGAATACCCGTTGACGACGACCCAATAGGCGGCTCCCGTCAGTCCGAGCATCATGAACGGCGCGTACGCGACCCGCACGAAGGTCCGCAGCATACTCATGTCGTTCCTCCTAAGCGTGCATTGACCGTTGCCGATCGACCCGATCGCGTCAGGGGTAGTTCCCTTTCATTATCAACGCTGTGAAGCACAAATATCAATATCTGGTTTCAACGGCTGTGCCGAGCGGTACCGCCGCGACAGAGCGTAGCTTCCGACTTGAGGCAGTCGGCTTTCGCGTCCCATCACAAGGGGCCGGTTCTCGCGCGCCACGGTCGCAGCGGATCAACATCGGCTGGCCGACACTACGTCTCGGGCTCGTCCGGGACGCGGTGGATCTTGATCAGCGCGACGAGGTCGGAAGACCGCTGGATCGGCGCGGAGCATTTGGGGCCCAGACAGGCGTAGGCCGCGGCCCGTCCGGCCAGTGGCGATTTGCCGGCAAGACCGGGCGGTAGGTCGCCCGCGGCTGCAGGTAGCACAATCTCGAGCGCGCCCGGATTCGAGGTGCTGCGCACGGCCGCGGCCAGAGAGTTGGCACCCGCCGTTCCGGCGCTCGCTATGACGACGATCTGCGGCGCCCGGAGGTCGAGGCTTGATGCCAGGAGACCCGCATGACCGATCACGTTCGCGGAGGCATCCGGGGAGAACGCAGCAACGATGTCCTCGGCGCGCCGCACATGGTCCTGGTCGCCGGTGAGCAGTCCAAGCCAGGCGAGATTGGAGACCATGACCGCGTTAGCGTTCGGTGCTGCGTCGTCGCTGGCGATCTTGAGCCGCGCGATGACGTCCGCCGTGTCGTCCGCCGTGTTGAAATAGCCACCCCGCCGTTCGTCCCAGAAGTGCCGGCCAAGCACTTGAGTCCAGCCGATGGCGGCCTCGAGATAGCGTGGCGCGACGGTCGCCTCGTAGAGCCGAAGCGCGCCCCAGATCATGTTGGCATAGTCCGCCGCCGACGCTGGCGCCGACCCTGCCCGCCCGCGATAGGAATGGATCAGCCGCTCGCCGCTCGACATCTCGCGCTCTACGAAGGAGAACGCGCGCTGCGCGAGCTCGAGCCAGCGAGGCTCCCCGAACACCTGGGATGCACGCGCCAGCGCAGCGATCATGAGACCGTTCCAGTCGGCCAGAACCTTGTCGTCCCAGCCAGGACGCACGCGGGTGGACCGCTTGGCGAGAAGAGTCGCGCGGCCCCCCGCGAGCCTGGCCTCGCTCGCCTCGTCGAGGAAGTCCATTGAGCCGAGGCGATTGAGGATGTTGTGACCTTCCCAGTTGCCCCCTCGCGACACGTCGTAGACGCGAGAAAATAGGTCGCTGTCCTCCTTGCCGAGCACCGCTGCGATCTCGGCTGCCGCCCAGACGTAGAACTTGCCCTCCTCACCCTCGGAATCGGCATCGAGTGAGGCTGCAAATCCGCCGCCCTCGGCAATCATCTCGGCCTCGAGCCACTGGACGGTCTCGGTCACCCGCGCTTTCCAGAGCGGGTTCGCCGACTCGCGCCAGACATCCGTGATGAGGTCGATGAGCAGCGCATTGTCGTAGAGCATCTTCTCGAAGTGCGGCACGAGCCAGTGCTCGTCGACGGAGTAGCGCGCAAAGCCGCCTCTCAGGTGATCGTAGATGCCGCCCTGGCAGATGTTGGCGAGAGTGGTCTCGACCGCGTGCTGCGCTGGCCTGTCCTCATACCGCACGGCGCCCCGCCACAAGAGCCAGAAGAAGCTCCATTGCGGAAATTTCGGCGCCCCGTTGATACCGCCCCGCTCGGGATCGACAATCCCCGTCATGCGCCCGATGAGGCTCTTGAAGAACGAGTCGGTGAGATCGGCGAGGATCGACGGTGAGCCTTGCTTTGTGGAACCCTCCTGGAGGGAGCGCACCAGAGCCTCCGCATTATTCTCGACCTTATCGGGATCGCTCTGGTAGATCCTCGCCACCTGCTGGAGCACATCGACAAAGGCAGGCCGGCCCCACTGCGCACGCTTGGGAAAATACGTCCCTCCCCAGAACGGGCGCCCGTCGCCGTCGAGGAACATCGTCAGCGGCCAGCCTCCCTGCTCCCCGAGTCGGTGCAGCGCCCCCATGTAGATGGCATCAATGTCGGGACGCTCCTCGCGGTCGACCTTGATGTTGACGAAGAGCTCGTTCATGACGCGCGCCGTCTCGGCGTCTTCGAAGCTCTCGTGCGCCATGACGTGGCACCAATGGCACGCCGCATACCCGACCGAGAGCAGGATGGGCCTGCCGGTTGCCTTGGCTTCGCCGAGAGCCTCCGGACCCCACGCCCACCAGTGGACCGGATTATCCTTGTGCTGGAGGAGATAGGGGCTCGTCTCGCGTCCCAGCCGATTCTCGCTCATGATGTTCTCCCGCGCCATCTTCCGACCCTAGGCTCCAATGACGGAAAAGCCCACCATCTTTGCACTTTCAAGCGGTCGCGGCCGCGCCGCCGTCGCGGTCGTCCGGGTATCCGGTCCCCGCGCGGGCCAGGTGATCGAGACCATGGCGCCGCCATTGCCGCGAAAGCGGATGGCGGTGTTGCGCAAGCTGCGCCATCCCACGACCCGGTCGATCATCGACGAGGCGCTCGTCTTCTGGTCGGCCGCCCCGAAAAGCGAGACTGGCGAGGACGTGGCCGAGCTTCAGGTTCATGGCGGTCCCGGCGTCGTCCGCGCCGTGCTCGACGCACTGGCAACTTTGCCTGGATGCCGGATGGCCGAGCCCGGCGAGTTTACCCGCCGAGCGTTCGACAATGGCCGGCTCGACCTTGCCCAGGTGGAAGGCCTCGCCGACCTCATCGAGGCCGAGACCGATGCCCAGCGGCAGCAGGCCTTGGTCCAGATGAGTGGCGCCAATTCGACGCTCTATGAGGGCTGGCGCACCAAGCTCCTGAACGCCGCTGCCCTGGTGGAGGCCGCCATCGACTTCACCGACGAGGCGGACGTCTCGTCGGATGCCGTCAGTCTCTCGCGCCGAGTCATCGAGGAGCTTCACGACGAGGTCCGGCGCCATGCCGACGACGGACGTCGCGGCGAGCTCGTCCGCGACGGATTCAGGGTGGCCCTGCTGGGCCCGCCCAACGCGGGAAAGTCGAGTCTTCTGAACGCCCTCGCGCGCCGGGATGCTGCCATCGTCTCGGACGAGCCGGGCACGACCCGCGACGTCGTCGAGGTCCGTCTCGATCTTGGCGGCTATCCCGTGATCGTCGCCGATACGGCCGGCATCCGTGAGGCGGGGACCAGCCTGGAGGGCGAAGGCATTAGGCGTAGCCTATTGACGGCGCGAGAGGCCGACCTCGTCCTCTGGCTCATCGATGCGTCTCAGCCGGCGGCTGACTTGCCTCCCGAGATTTCTGCGCGTCCGCTCCGCATGATCAAGGTCGTCAACAAGGTCGATATTGCGAGCGCTCCTATGGCCCGAGAGTATGATCTCGCGGTGTCGGCCAAGACCGGTGAAGGTGTCGGCGCCCTGGTTGAGCGCCTCACTGTCGCAGTGGCCGAGCGCACCGGCGGTTCGACCGGCACAGTTGATCCGGTCATCAGTTCAGCCCGCCATCGAGCTTTGATCGACGAGTGCCTTGGGAACTTGAACGCGTTCCTTGCGGGCGATGCTCGAGAGACGGAGCTTCGCGCCGAGGATCTTCGCCGCGCCGCGTCAGCGCTTGGCCGGATTACCGGGCGCATCGACGCCGAGGACGTGCTCGACCAGGTGTTCGGTCGCTTCTGCATCGGAAAATAATGCTTGCCCGAGTCCGCCGAGTTTCACGTGAAACGATTCGGGATTCGGGGCGAGGACACGATGTCAGCAGCACGGCGACGGACGAGGTCCCGCCAGAGGTCTCGTCGACCCGCCGAGAGGAGGACAGGAGAGGCGTAAGACCGAGCGCCATATCGTGCGCCCCGCCTGCCAATGATTCACGTGAAACGAGCGTTAACGCCTCGGCCACCAATTAACGACTGATTCACGTGAAACACGCGTCACGTCCTCAGTGACGCCCCCTGGCCACCTCTGCTGGCTTCGGCTATGACAGCGCTCCTCGCGCCTTGCGCACGGTTGGATCTCATGTCCGATCAGACCTTTGACGTCGTCGTTGTGGGAGGAGGGCACGCCGGCTGCGAGGCCGCAGCGGCCGCTGCTCGCATGGGCGCGCGCACGGCCCTTGTCACCCATTCCTTTGCCACTGTCGGCGAGATGTCCTGCAACCCGGCCATCGGCGGCCTCGGAAAAGGGCACCTGGTCCGCGAGATCGACGCCTTGGATGGCCTGATGGGCCGTGTCGCCGACGCCGCGGGCATTCAGTTCCGCCTCCTGAACCGGTCCAAAGGCCCTGCGGTCCAAGGCCCCCGCGCCCAAGCCGACCGAATGCTCTACCGGAGCGCCATGCAGTCCGCGATCCGCGGCACGCTCGGTCTGGTCGTCATTGAAGGGGCCGTCGAGGATCTGATCCTTTCGCAGGGAAAGGACGGAAGCACGGGCCAGGTGGCCGATCCGGAGCCAGAGTCAGGACGGCGGCGCCCCGAGCGGCCGCATGCCTCCGTCAAAGGGGTCGTGCTCGGCGACGGCCGGCGCCTTTCGGCCGGAGCGGTCGTACTGACCACCGGCACGTTTCTCAATGGCCTCATTCACATGGGAGACCGCCGCATACCCGCCGGCCGCATCGGCGAGAGCCCGGCGCTCAAGCTCTCTGAACGTCTGTATGGCCTCGGCCTTCGCATGGGGCGGCTCAAGACCGGCACCCCCGCCCGGCTCGATGGCCGCACGATCGACTGGTCTGGCCTCGATATGCAGCCAGCCGACGCCGAACCGGAGCCCTTCTCGTTCCTGACGGTGGCGATTGGCAACCCTCAGATTTCCTGTGGAATTACACACACGACCCCGGCCACCCACGACGTCATTCGCGCCAACCTCGCCCGCTCGGCGATGTACTCTGGCCAGATCAAGAGTGTCGGTCCACGCTACTGCCCCTCGATCGAGGACAAGATCGTCCGCTTCGCAGATCGTTCGTCGCATCAGGTCTTCCTGGAGCCCGAGGGCCTCGATGACGACACGATCTATCCGAACGGCGTATCGACCTCGCTCCCGGAGGACGTGCAGACCGCGTTTCTGCGCACAATGCCGGGCCTCGAGCGCGTCGCAATCCAGCGTCCGGGATACGCTATCGAGTACGACTACGTCGATCCGCGGGAGTTGAGGCCAACGCTCGAAGTGAAGGCGCTGCCAGGATTTTTTCTCGCCGGCCAGATCAACGGCACCACCGGCTACGAGGAGGCGGGTGCGCAGGGCGTGGTGGCCGGCCTCAACGCGGCGCTCGCCGCTGGAGGCCGCAACGAGGAGCTCGTCGTCTCCCGCGCCGAAGGCTACCTGGGGGTGATGGTCGATGACCTCGTCTGCCGTGGTGTAACCGAGCCCTACCGGATGTTTACGTCGCGCGCCGAGTTTCGCCTTCGCCTCCGCGCCGACAACGCCGACCAGCGCCTGACCCCACGCGGTGAGGGGCTCGGCTGCATCGGCATCGAGCGCCGGGCCGCGTTCGAGTTGAAGCGAGCCGCGCTCGCCGCAGGAGCCAACCTTCTGCATACACGGTCCCTCACGCCCGTTGAGGCCAGGCGCCAGGGGCTCGACGTCAATCAGGATGGCCGCCGGCGTACCGCGTTCGACCTCTTGGCATTACCAGGCATCGATCTCGCACGCCTGATGGACATTTGGCCCGAAATCGGCGGCATACCCTCGTCTATTGCCGCGCAGCTTGAGGTCGATGCCCGCTACGCGGCCTACGTTCGCCGCCAAGACGCCGACGTCACCGCGTTGGAGCGCGACGCCGGCATCGAGTTGCCGCGAGATCTTGATCTTTCCGCTATCGAGGGGCTGTCGACCGAGGTCTGTCAGAAGCTCGCCGCGCACAAGCCGGCAACCCTGGCTCAAGCCGCGCGCATCGACGGCATCACGCCGTCGGCCTTGATGCTCCTGCTCGTTCACGCCCAAAAGGGCGCCCAGCGCAGGCGCGCCTGACAGGTCCGTCGGTCGACCAGAGCTCATTGTGCAATGCACAATTGCTGCAGGGGCGCTCGTCATTGTGCGCTGCACACACAATGCGGGACATGAGATGCCGCCGATCATTGCAAGCACAACTCCATGACGCCGATCCGCATTACCTCAGCCGACGACTTCGCGGCCAAGTTCACCGTTTCACGTGAAACGGTTGATTTGCTTGAGCTATACGCCGCCATGCTGGTTCAGTGGCAGCGCACCATCAATCTCGTGGCCCCGTCGACTTTGCCCGATCTCTGGCATCGTCACTTTGCGGATAGCGCCCAGCTTCTGGCCTACGCTCCCGCGGGCGCGCTGGCATGGATCGATTTCGGGTCCGGAGCAGGCTTCCCCGGGCTCGTGCTTGCAATTATGCTCCGCGAGCGGCCAGGGGCCCGCGTGACCCTGGTCGAGAGTGACAGCAGGAAGGCTGCGTTTCTGCGCGAGGTCGCCCGTCGCACGGGGGCCCCTGTGGACATCCGGGCAGAGCGCGCAGAAAAGCTTTCGACTCAGGCTAAGGTAACTGCAACTGACGTGATCACCGCGCGGGCGCTGGCGAGCCTCGAGTCGCTGCTTGCGCTCTCCCGGCCCTGGTTCGGCGCCAACACCAGGGCGTTGTTCCTCAAGGGTCGCGATGCCGGGCGTGAAATCGAGGAGGCGAGGGGCTGCTGGCAGTTCGACTGCCGGCGTGAGCCGAGCCTGACCGACGCAGAAGCGAGCGTGCTGGTGCGCCAACCAGAAGGGCGGCGTCGGCAAGACCACTACGGCCATCAACCTTGGCACGGCACTGGCCGCCATCGGCGAGCGCGTCCTCGTCATCGACCTCGATCCGCAGGGGAACGCCTCGACCGGGCTCGGGGTAACGCCCGAGGCCCGCGCACGCACGACTTACGACGTGCTGGTCGGTGAGGCCGGCCTGATCGACGTCGCCGTTCCGACAGCGGTTCCCGGCCTTTCCGTCGTTCCGGCTAACGCCGACCTCGTCGGCCTCGAAAACGAGATGCAGGGCGACGCCGGTCGCCCCTTCAAGCTCCGCGATGCCGTCAATGGTCTCGTTGGGGCGCTTCGTAACCGTCCGGCCGACCAGGGCTTTTCCTACGTTCTGATCGACTGCCCGCCGTCTCTGAGCCTGCTCACGCTGAATGCCCTGACCGCCGCCAACGCCGTTCTGGTGCCGGTTCAGTGCGAGTTCTTCGCTCTCGAAGGAATTTCACAGCTCAAGGACACCATCGACCAGATCAAGGGTGCCCTCAATCCGGCCCTCGAGATCCAAGGGGTGGTCCTGACGATGCATGATGCCCGCACCTCGCTCTCGCGCGAGGTCGCCGACAACGTGCGCGCCTTTTTCGGCCCCAAGGTCTACGAGTCCGTCATCCCCCGCAATACGCGGGTGGCGGAGGCCCCGTCTCATGGCAAGCCGATCCTGCTCTATGACTACGACTGTGCCGGCAGCCAGGCCTATATCCGGCTCGCGACCGAGATCATCGAGCGTGAGCGTCGGCACAAGGCTGCGTAACGAGTGCGAGTGACCGCGCGACGAGCGCTCGGACGACACCATCGACGGGGAATGGACCACCAATGAACCTGCCCTTGCCAAAGAGCCGCCTGGGCCGCGGTCTCGCCTCCCTCATCGGCGACGCACCCGCGCCCGCCGATGTCCGTCTCCCCGCCGAAGGTGAGCAGCGGCTCGTCGCGGTCGACCTGCTGAAAGGCGGTCGCTTCAACCCGCGCAAGGATTTCCGGGACGACGACCTCGCCGAGCTCGCTGAATCGATCCGGAGCAAAGGACTCGTCCAGCCCATCATCGTTCGCCGCGATCCCGACCAGCCGTCCTCGTTCGAGATCGTCGCTGGCGAGCGCCGTTGGCGAGCGGCCCAGAAGGCAGGCCTGCACATGGTGCCGGTCATCGTTCGCGACCTCTCTGACAAGGAGGTGCTCGAGCTTGCGATCATAGAGAACGTCCAGCGTGCCGACCTGAACGCCATCGAGGAGGCCGCCGGCTATCGCGAGCTCATCGAGCGCTTCGGCTACCGCCAGGAGCAGCTGTCCGAGATCATCGGCAAGAGCCGCAGCCACGTCGCCAACACATTGCGCTTGTTGAAGCTTCCCGAGGCCGTCCAGGCCATGGTGCAGGGTGGCAAGCTGACGGCTGGCCATGCGCGCGCCCTCGTCGGCCGCGACGACGCGGAGTCGCTCGCCGAGCGCATCGTCGAGCGCGGCCTGAACGTGCGCGAGGTCGAGGCACTGGTCCAGACTGGGCCGATCGGCGAGGAAGGCCCGTCTGGCCGCAAGGCGAGGGAGAAGGACCCCGACACGAGGGCCTTCGAGAAGGAGCTGTCGGACACGCTCGGCCTCAAGGTCGAGATCAAGCGTGGATCTGGCGAGAGCGGCCACCTCGTCATCAAGTATGGCAACTTCGACCAGCTCGAGTACATCAGGATGCGGCTGGCCGGAATGCCGGGCTCCTGAGCCCGGGGCGGGATCCTCTGATCACCTTAGGTTGTTCCGAGCGTTCGCTCGGACGCTTCATCGCACGCGCCTACATTTTCCGCGCGGCGAGCCGTGCTTGATGCTACGTCTCCGGTCGTCCGTCGCGATCGAGCCTGCTTCAGCCAGGCTGTTGCAGCCGGCACCTCTCCGGACCCGTCCTCCCCGGGGGACGAGGGCCATGATGAAGGGGGTACGACCGAGCACGATGACTGAGCACATCCTCGACAGGCTCGCCGCCACCATTGCCGCCCGCCGTACGGCGACCGGCGAGACCTCCTACACGCGGAAGCTCCTCGACGGCGGGCCGGAGCGCTGCGCCAAGAAGCTCGGCGAGGAGGCGGCAGAGACCGTCATCGCCGCCGTTTGCCAATCGGACGAAGCTCTAAGAGCGGAGGCCGCGGATCTGGTGTATCATCTCATCGTGCTGCTCGAGGCGCGCGGTGTGCCGTTTGCCGATGTGCTTGCGGTCTTGGAGCGGCGCATGGGTCAGTCCGGACTCGAAGAGAAGGCGGCACGGACCGCGACGTAGATGGAACTCGTGAGGCACAAGCTGTCGGAGCCCCCTCGGGTCGAGCCGAGATGGAATCCCGCGCCGTTGCCCGACGATCTGCAGTTCTCGCCCTACCAGGTCTTCACGCGCACCGACTGGGCCAAGCTGCGTGCCGATACGCCCATGACGCTCGCGCCCCACGAGCTCGACCAGCTATCGGGTGTCATCGAGGAGCTGTCGGTCGATGAGGTCGTGGAGATTTATCTTCCCCTCTCCCGCCTCCTGAACTTGTACGTCGCCGCGCTGCAGAAGCTGCACGCCGTCACGTCGACCTTCCTCGGTCGCGGCGACGGCAAGATGCCCTTCATCATCGGCGTTGCGGGCTCCGTTGCGGTGGGAAAGAGCACTACGGCCCGTGTTCTGAAAGCGCTTCTCGCTCGCTGGCCCGATCACCCGCGCGTCGACCTCATCACCACCGACGGCTTTCTCTATCCCAACGCCGAGCTCGAAAGCCGCGGGCTCATGAACCGAAAGGGGTTCCCGGAAAGCTTCGACACCACCGCTCTGCTGAATTTCCTCGGCGAGGTGAAGAGCGGCAAGGCGCGAGTCGAGGCGCCCGTTTACTCGCATTTTCACTACGACATTTTGCCGGGGCAGAAGACGATTATCGAGCGCCCCGACATTCTCATCGTCGAGGGCCTGAACGTGCTGCAGGCTGCAGGCCTTCCGCGCGGCGGCGAGGCTATTCCGTTCGTCTCCGACTTTTTCGATTTCTCGATTTTCATCGACGCTGATCCGGGCGTGATCCGCGACTGGTACATCACGCGGTTCATGAAGCTCCGGAGCACCGCCTTCCGCGATCCGGCAGCGTTCTTCCATCGCTACGTGACGCTCTCGCACGACAGCGCCCGCGCCCGCGCCGAGGAGCTCTGGAGCACGATCAATTTGAGAAACCTGGAGGAGAATATTCTCCCCACCCGCCAGCGCGCTGGCCTGATCCTCCGCAAGACCTCCGACCACCGCATCGAGTCCGTGGCGCTACGCAAGCTGTAAGCCGGCCGCCACGTCGGGTTCCAGGTACACACAAACAAAAAGGCGACCGCTGGGGAAGCGGCCGCAAGGATTTCGATGCTTGGAGGGTAGACGTCAGTGCAGGGTGCGCGTGGGCATACCCGGCAGGAACGACAGCGTCATCTCGTTGAGGAAGAGCTGCTGCTTGAGAGCAGCGGTCACCGGTGGCAGGCGCATGGCCTGCCCGAGAAACGCCAACTGGAACTCGAACGACGCCACGAAGGCCTTGAGGCCGAGCCCGCCGATACGCGCGAGCCACTCCGACTGCGCTTCAAGGCCGGTGACTGCCGGAGCCTGTGAAACGGACGCTGCCGACTGAGACTCTGCCGGCTTGGTCTCCTGAGACTTTTGGGTCGTCTCGGCCTTCCTCGCAGGAGCCTTCGCGACTTCGGTTTCGGCACGGCGCACACGTGCGCGTTCCTTGACCTTGGCCTCGGGCATGGCAGGGCAGGCAATCGACGAAGTGCGCGGCACGTCCCCCACAGGTTTCGCCGCTTGTACGATGACGTCGGGAGGCACGGCGGCTTCGGCTGGATCAATAGTGCGCTGCGCACTGAGCTTGTCGCGCAGCCGCCGTACGGCCGAAGGATTGGTGACCCCGATCTTTCTGATGGCTGTGGTCGGCTTGAGTGTCGGGTCGGCCGCCAAAAGTTTCTCGATAGCGGCGAGTTGGACGCTGTCGTCCAGGCCGCTGCCTTTTGGGCGTCCGCGGCCAGTTTTCGTTTCGGACATGACTGCGTCTTCTCCTGGCAGGCGATTCGCTTGCGTTGAAGATGAAGGTAATCGCCATGTCGCGCCAGGGAGATTAAATGAAATGAAATAAACGAACGAATGGTAGTATCTGAAATTGTGACTCTTTTGCACTGCCGAGAAGTACGGGTCGCGAACAAATGCCTGCTTTTGGGTTCGTCATCGGGGAATCACGGCGTCGCGAAAGCGCTGTTTTATAGCCGCAATGAGGAGCGGGATTGCCCGGAAAGGGCAGCCGCCACCCAATTCGCCCGATTTGCCGTTTGCGATTTGGCCTCCGTCACCGGTGCCCGAAGATGGCGCTACCGACGCGAACGTAGGTCGCGCCGAGCTCGACTGCGGCCTCGAAGTCGCTCGACATGCCCATGCTGAGCTCGGCAAGTCCGCATTCTCGGGCGAGCTTCGAAAGAAATGCAAAGTGGACGGCCGGCTCTTCCTCCACGGGGGGAATGCACATGAGTCCTGTGATGTCGAGGCCGAGGTCGTTGCGGCAGTGGGCAACGAAGGCTCCCGCCTCGGCGGGCATGATTCCGGCCTTTTGCGGCTCCTCGCCGGTGTTGACTTCGACGAAGAGCTTGAGCCGTTTGCCCTGCCTCTGCATCTCGTCCGCGATCGCCTTGGCGATTTTTGGCCGGTCGAGGGTGTGGATGGCGTCGAACAGCTCGACTGCCTCCTTCGTTTTGTTGGATTGCAGAGGCCCGATCAGGTGTAGCTCGACGTCCGGGTAGTGCGCTCTGAGTCCGGGCCATTTCGCCTTCGCCTCCTGCACGCGGTTCTCGCCGAACAGACGATGGCCCACGTCGAGCACCGGCTTGATCGCCTCGGCGTCGAACGTCTTTGAGACCGCGATGAGATGCACGGATCTTGGATCGCGTCCCGCCGCGCGCGCCGCCTTGGCGATGCGATCCTGGATCTCGATAAGCCGTGCCGCGGCGCCGGATGTGGGGTCGGTCATGACAGTTTTCCGTGTGAGCCGGCCCGCAGCCTTCGGAGGGTTGGGGTGCCCGGGTCGGTGGGGCCGGTGTTGCGCTGCATATAGCAATATTCCCGCTAAGGTACATTTGAAGGAAGACGCGCGGCTTTTGCCGCAAATGTACCCGATCTGATACTTTGCGCCATCTGGAACGCAGCCGGGGGCAAAAAAGCCCCGCTCAGGAACTTTAGCTTGGCCACACACGCGAACGATGGTAAAAGTTACAAGGCGGGAACACAGGCCATGGCAAAGTCAGCAATCAATCCGGCAACCCACCACCAGCTCCCGACGGCAGCGCGGGTGGCGACCGAGCACGCCGTTCGTTTCGGCGCCCTCATCCGGGCGCGCCGCAAGGCGATGCGCATGACCCAGGACGAGCTGGCGCTCGCGTCGGGCCTCGGCCGGCGCTTTATCATCGACCTCGAAAGCGGCAAGCCCACGAGCCAGCTCGGCCGGGCGCTTCTCGCCGCCGAAGCCGTGGGCCTTCGCGTCCTCGATCTCATGGAAAGCGATGGCGCGGCCGGCGCGCTGCTTCCGGACCTACCGGCAGATGAAGGCCTGCCGCCGTGAGCGAGCTTGCCGTCTACTACGAGACACGTCGCGTCGGCACCATCGCCGCGGACGTCGAGGGCCCCTCGTTCGTCTACGAGCCGTCCTGGATCACGACTCGCGGCGCCTTTCCGCTCTCGTACCTGATGCCGCTGTCGGCGGGGCCGGTGAAGCCCGCGGTCTTTCTGCCATGGGCCGCCAATTTGCTGCCCGAGGGCACCCAGCTGCGTACCATCGGTATGATGCTCGGCGCGGCGCCCGAGGACGTCATTGCCATCCTATCCGAGATCGGCCGCGATACCGCGGGCGCGCTCTCCATCGGCAAGCCGGGCACGTCGGGAGCCGGCGACTGGAAGCCGATCGCCACTGCCGCGTCGCTCGAGCGCATCCTGAACGAGCTGCCGGCAAAGCCCTTTCTGGCCGGCGACGACGGCGTGTCGATGTCGCTCGCCGGCGTGCAGACGAAACTCGGCGTGGCCATCGACGCCGACGGACGCATCTGCATTCCCGTCAACGGCGCGCCCTCCACCCACATCCTGAAGCCCGATAGCGACCGCCTCTACGGCAGCGTTCCAAATGAGGCGTTGTGCCTGACGCTGGCGAGGCGCTGCGGCTTGAGTGTGCCTGACGTGACGACCGGCAAGGCCGGCAAGCGCGCCTATTTCCTGATCCGCCGCTACGACCGCCTCGAGCATGACGGGCGCTGCCGGCGCCTGCATCAGGAGGACGTCTGCCAGGCGCTCGGCAAGCCGCCCTCGGCCAAATACGAAGCGAACCAGACCAGCATCAAGGGCCCGACGCTAGCCGACATGTTCGCGCTGACCCACAACGCGATGCGCGCGCCCGACGTGCTGGCCCTCCTCGATCACGTCATCTTCAGCGTGCTGTGCTGCAATACGGACGCCCACGCCAAGAACTACTCGCTCATGATCTCGGGCCGCGGCTTCTCGCTCGCCCCGCTTTATGACGTGATGTGTGCGTCGGTGTTCGACGGCGTGACCCAGAACCTGGCCCAGAAGATCGCCGGCAAGAACCGCGGCGATCATCTTGCGCGTCGGCATTGGGAAGAGTTTGCCCGCGACTGCGGCCTGAACCCCACCCGTCTCGTCGCCCGGGTTGCAACCCTATCGGGCCAGGTTCAAAAGGAGCTACACGCCGCCGCCGAGGCTGTCGCCGCCATGCCGGCAGGGCCTCACCCGCTGGTCCCCGAAATCGTCGCAGCCATCTCGGGACGCGCGCGAGCGCTCCTCGCCGGGCTCGAAGCAAGGCCGGTGGTGCCGGCGGCGAAGACCGCGCCCAAAGCCAAACCTGCCGCGCCCCCGCAATCGAGGACGAGCCGCCGCAAGGTCAAGAAATAGGTCGAAAACAGCCGATCGCAGGTGCGTAACGGAACCGGTCGCCGATCGTCCAATCGGTCGATTTCCGGAACGCGCGTGGCCTTTAGCCCGCGTTGCGCGCCTTCTTGGCGACCTTCGCCTCGCGCAGCTTGGCGTTCTTGGCCTTGCGATGGCGGGCCTGGATTTTCTTGCGGCGCGAGTTCGACATGGTCGGCATAGGATCCTCCGTTTCCTGGGCTTGTAGCATGCCGCGCCAGCGAGCCAACCCCTTTCCGGCGGCACAAGAATGGAGCCCTCGGCGTCGACCCGGTTGCGAGCCCGAGGCTCGCCGAGGCCACGGAGCCGGATGGCTAGAACCCGAAGTAGAGAGCGAACGCCGAAACCACGACCGCGACGAGGATCGCCAAAGCAATCCCGGGCCGATTTTCTGGGTCGGTCTGCCAGCCTCGCATGGCTGCCTCACGAGATGAGTTGCTTCCTGGCGCCCTGGAGCTGGAGCGGCCTGCCACGGTCCTCCACCAGGCCCATGACGATGTCTGCCGATCTGGGCACTCTCGCCACGCCGAGAACGGCCTGGGTTCGCGAGCAAACTCCGAACTTTCGAAGGATTTCGCTGACGTGAGCCTTGACCGTTGTCTCGCCGATGCCAAGCTCGTGGGCAATTTGCTTGTTGAGCAGGCCCTGACACATCATCTGCAGAACGCGCAGCTGCTGCTGGGTGAGAAAGTCGAGCTTGGACCGCAGTGCTTCCGTCTCCGGAGAGTCGCCCGTTGGCGGCGGCTGATATTTCTCGGGCATCGGTACGTTGCCGGCGAGCACCTCACGGAGGTCGCGCACAAGTGCATCTTTAGTGGCGGATTTCGGAATGAAGCCGGCGGCTCCGCACGCAATTGAGTGGTGAATGACGTCGGGTTCCGTGAACGCCGATATGACGACGACCGGCACCGACGGTCGCCGCATCCTGAGTTCGATCAGTCCTTCGAACCCGTTCGAATCGGGCAGCCACAAGTCGAGCAGAACCAGTGCATAGGACCCACCTTCGAGCGCGGTTTTTGACTCCGCGATCGTGCTGGCCAGCACCACCTGCACGCCCGGCATCGAGCTGATGATCACGCTCTCGAGAGCGCAAGCGTAAAGGGGGTGGTCTTCGACGACTAGAAATTTCATGTCCCGCTCTGAGTTCGAGCCAAGCGCCATGCACCCCTACAAAAGTCCAAATTTAGGTTGCAGCGCAATACTACTTTTGTGCAGTGCGACAAGAACGATGATGCAGCGCACAAATCTCTGCGTCGGAATTTCCTCATTGGCGGCAACAAGCCTGCCGAAAATGAACGACACATTATGCATCAAGTAATTGAACTGTTGGACCAATTCACCAGTCACGCCAACAAGCGTTCGCAGCCGTTGCAGGTGCCGGGCAGCCGGCCGACATGCGCGCGTTCGCGCAGCAGGGCGCGAGCAAAGCTCGCCAAAACTGTGCCGCGGTGGCCGCCGCCGCCCGGGCCAATGCCATCGGCCGCGGAGGCGATTGCCGCCACCGGCAGGGCTGCCTGTGGCCGAAAACGGCCACCGAGCGACGTGCGACGAGCAATGTACGATGCTGGCCGTCACCGGCAAATGTGCCGCGCCGACGGCAGTGTTACCCCGGGTTGATGCCGCCAAGGCAAAGGTGGCCGACCTCTAATGGTAAAGGCCGGCCGGTTTTTTTGGCGGGCAGCCCCCGCCCGGACAGGCGGATCGTCCGCACTTGACCCCCACCCCCCGTTAAGGCTCATTACGCTCCAAAATTCACCCCCTCCCGATAGAGCTTCCGCCCGCCATGGCCACCGAACGCTACAACGCCCCCGACCGCGAGCCGCACTGGCAGAAGGAATGGGAGAAAGCCGATATTTTTCGGGCCTCTAACAAGGACCTGCGTCCCAAGTGCTACGTCCTCGAGATGTTCCCCTACCCCTCGGGGCGCATCCATATGGGGCACGTCCGCAACTACACCATGGGCGACGTCTTCGCCCGCTACAAGCGGGCCCGCGGCTTCAACGTGCTTCATCCCATGGGTTGGGACGCCTTCGGCATGCCGGCAGAGAACGCCGCCATGGAGAGGAAGACTCACCCCGGCACCTGGACCATGGCCAACATCGAGACCATGAAGGGTCAGCTGAAGTCGATGGGCCTGTCGCTCGACTGGAGTCGAGAGATCGCCACCTGCAGCCCGGACTACTATAGGCACCAGCAGAGGATCTTCCTCGACCTCCTGAACAAGGGCCTCGCCTACCGCAGGTCGTCCAAGGTCAATTGGGACCCCGTGGACATGACGGTGCTCGCCAACGAGCAGGTCATCGACGGTCGCGGCTGGCGCTCCGGAGCCCTCGTCGAGCAGCGCGAGCTGACCCAGTGGTTCTTCAAGATCACCGCCTACTCGGACGAGCTCCTCGACGCGCTCGGAACGCTCGACAAGTGGCCGGAGAAGGTGCGCCTGATGCAGGCCAACTGGATCGGCAAGTCCGAGGGCATGCTGGTCCGCTGGGCGCTCGACAAGAAGTCGGCGCCCAAAGGCTTCTCCGAGCTCGAGATCTACACGACGCGCCCTGACACGCTGTTCGGCGCTTCGTTTATGGCCATCGCCGCCGACCATCCGCTCGCCAAGGCCGCCGCCGAGAAGAGTCCGGAGCTCGCCGCCTTCTGCGACGAATGCCGGCGCATGGGCACCTCGGTAGCCGACCTCGAGACGGCGGAGAAAAAGGGTTTCGATACCGGCATCCGCGCCATCCACCCCTTCGACAAGGAGTGGAAGGTGCCGGTCTACGTGGCGAACTTCGTGCTTATGGATTACGGCACCGGCGCCATCTTCGCCTGTCCGTCTGGCGACCAGCGCGACCTCGATTTTGCCCGAAAGTACCACCTGCCCGTCGTGCCGGTCATCCTGCCGCCGGGTGAGCAGCAGGCAACGTTCACCGTCGGCGACAAGGCCTTCGACGGTGCCGGCACCATGATCAACTCCCGCTTCCTCGATGGTCTGACGACAACCGAGGCCTTCGACGAGGTCGCCAAGCGCCTCGAGTCGACCAAGCTCGGCAAGAAACCGGTCGGCGAGCGCAAGGTGAACTATCGTCTGCGCGACTGGGGCATCTCGCGTCAGCGCTACTGGGGTTGCCCGATCCCGGTCGTCCACTGCGACGACTGTGGCGTGGTTCCGGTCCCTGCCAAGGATCTGCCCGTCAGGCTGCCCGAGGATGCGACCTTCGACAAGCCGGGCAACCCGCTCGATCGGCACCCCATCTGGAAGCATGCCGACTGTCCGAAGTGCGGGAAGAAGGCCCGGCGCGAGACGGATACCATGGACACGTTCGTCGACAGCTCCTGGTATTATGCCCGCTTCACGTCGCCAGATGCCAAGACGCCGCTCGACGAGGAGGCCGCGGCTCACTGGCTGCCGGTCGACCAATACATCGGCGGCATTGAGCACGCGATTTTGCACTTGCTCTATTCGCGCTTCTTCTTTCGCGCCATGGCCGACTCGGGTCACGGCAGCAGATCCAACCTCCGCGAGCCCTTCGCCGCCCTGTTTACCCAGGGCATGGTCACCCACGAGACCTACAAGCGGGAAGGCTCCGATCCGGCCCAATGGCTGCTGCCGAGCGAGATCCGCATCGAGGGAGAAGGGGCCTCCCGCACGGCAACCGAGGTTGCCACCGGCGCGCCGGTCGAGATCGGCGACATCGTCAAGATGTCGAAATCCAAGAAGAACCTGGTCGACCCGGACGACATCATCGCCCACTGGGGCGCCGACTGCGCGCGCTGGTTCATGCTCTCCGATAGCCCGCCCGAGCGCGACGTCATCTGGACCGAGGCCGGAGTCCAGGGTGCCGGCCGCTTCATCCAGCGCATTTGGCGCATCATCGACGACTTGGCCGACAAGGCCGCACCCCGCGGCGCCGAGATCCCGGCCGTGCTCGGCCCCGAGGCGCTGGAGCTGCGACGGGCGTCCCACAAGACGGTCGATGCCGTCGCCCGCAACATCGAGGGCCTGCGCTTCAATGTGGCGGTTGCTGGTCTTTACGAGTATTCGAATGCCCTCTCGGCAGCATTGACGAAGCAAAGCAATGGCCTGGACGTAATCCTCCGCGAGGCCGGAGAAATACTCGTTAAGATGATCGCCCCCATGATGCCTCATTTGGCCGAGGAATGCTGGGCGCGGCTCGGCTACAACACCCTCGTCGCCAATGAGGCCTGGCCCGCGGCCGATCCGGCCTTGCTCGTTGACGATCAAGTGACCCTTGCCGTACAGGTGAATGGCAAGCGCCGGGACGAGATCGTCGTTCCGCGAACGTCTGACGCCAAGGCAGTCGAAGCGGCAGCTTTGGCTCTCGAGTCCGTCAGGCGTGCGCTCGACGGCAAGGCCCCGAAGAAGGTCATCGTCGTGCCGCAGAGGATCGTGAATATCGTTGCATGATGCGCGGCCTGACGGGGCGGCGAGGCAGGCTCAAGGGGTCCGAGTAGCTCGGGAAATGCGATCCAAGAGACCACGGCTGTCAATCACGGCCCGCCCGGCATGCGCCGCGGCGGCGATCGCCGTCGTCCTTCCGCTGCTCTCCGGCTGCGGGGCCACCGGCTTTCAGCCACTCTACGGCGCCTCCGGGATCGGCGCTCAGGCCGACCAGAAGCTCGCCCAGGTCGAGGTCGTGCCGATTCCAGGCCGTGTCGGTCAGGTGGTCCGCAACGAGCTCATCTTCGATACCACGGGCGGCGGCACGCAGGTGCCTCCTGCCTACAAGCTCGACATCGCAGTCCGCGAGACGGTCACCTCGACGCTGGTACGTATCGACGGCCACGCCGGCAGCCAGATCTACAACCTCGATGCCGCCTTCAAGCTGATCCGCATCGCCGACAATCAGGTCGTGCTCCAGGGCACGAGCTATGGCCGCGCCGGCTTCGAGCGCTACTCCTCGATTTTCTCCAACGTGCGCGCCCGCGAGGACGCGGAGAACCGCGCCGCGCGTACCGTCGCCGAGGATCTGAAGTCGCGGCTGTCAGCCTTCCTCGCCGGCGCCGCGTAGGTCGGCGCAATTACCGGACAGAGACGTCCGGAACCGACCGGCTTTTCAGAACCGTTGCGCGAGCCCCTTCGTCATGACGGCCGTCAAGTCACATCAGGCCGGCGCCTTCCTCAAGTCTCCCGATCCGAGGCTCTACGCCTTTCTCGTGTACGGCAGCGATGCCGGCCTCATCGCGGAGCGCGGTCAGGCCCTCGCTGCCGCCATAGCGAAGCGCGACGACGGAGAGGTGCTGCGCCTCGACGATAGCGACCTCGAGACAGACTCCGGCCGGCTCATGAACGAACTCGGCACCATCCCGATGTTCGGAGGCCGCAAGATCGTACGTGCCGCAACCGGCCGCCGCATCAACGTGCAAACACTGAAGCCGATCCTCGAGGGCCCTCCGCTGGCCGGCGTGCTCATCGTCGAAAGCCCAACGGTGAAAAAAGGCGACGCACTGCTGACGCTGTTCGAGGCCTCGCCGCGCATGGCAGCCATCGCCTGCTTCGCCGACGAGGCCCGCGATCTCGACACCGTCGTGCGCGAGGCGCTTGCCGCCGAGAAGCTGACGATCGGTGCAGACGCCAGGGCCCTTCTCGTCGGCCGCCTCGGCGCCGACCGCGCCATGACGAGGAGCGAGATCGACAAACTCGTGCTCTATGCCCACGGGGCGCAGGAGATCACGGCAGCCGACGTCGAGGCGATCGTCGGTGACGCTTCTGAGCTCGCCATCGACCGCATCCTCGTCGCCGTCGCCTCGGGCGAGCCCGGCAAGGTCGCGTTCGAGTTCAGCCGCGCCGCCTCGTCAGGCGAAAATGCCCAGGGCATCATCCTCGCAACCGAGCGTTACTTTCAGCGCCTGCATCGCGTCCGTGCCGCGCTCGACGGCGGCAAGAGCTTCGACGATGCGGTCCGCTCGCTGCGCCCGCCGCTCCACTTCAAGCTCAAGGACGCCATGGCCGCGCAGTGCCGACAGTGGACCACGCCCCGCCTCACGGCGGCACTGGCCCGCATCACCGAGACCGCTCGCGCCGCCCGCCTCGCCGGTCCCCTAGAGGAAGCCCATGCCGAGCGGCTGTTGCTGGCGCTCGCGATGCTGGCGAAGGGGCGCGGGTGATGACGACGTCTGGACCGTCTGTCAGCTACTGACCGAGCGCCCCTCAAGGCCGAATGTGTCCCTCCTCCCAACTCGCCGCGTTGCCCTCCGCGGTCTCCCCCCTATAGTGCGCGCCGAATGGCGTGCTTCCGGAAAAGTGGGAACCGGTTTTCCGAGAAGAAGCACGCTAGATGAAGAGCTGGGGTGGCGACGCGACAGCGGGAGCCCGCCAGAGGGGGACTCATGACCGACATCCGCTACGACGTGGTTGCCATCGGCAATGCCATCGTCGACATCATCGGCCGCTGCGACGACGCGTTTCTCGTGAAGCACGGCGCTCCCAAGGGACACATGCGCCTCGTCGATGCCCCCACCATCGACACGCTGTATGGAGCCATGGGGCCGGCCATCGAGATCTCGGGTGGCTCGGCCGCCAACACCATGGTCGGCCTCGCCTCCTTCGGCGCTCGCGCCGCCTTCATCGGCAAAGTCGCTGCCGACGAGTTCGGCCGCATCTTCCGCCACGACATCACGTCCGCCGGCGTTCGCTTCGACTCCAAGGCTGTCGATGGCCGCGCTCCCACCTCCCGCTCGCTGATCCTGGTTACTCCCGACGGCGAGCGCACCATGAACACTTTCCTCGGAATCTCGACCGAGCTCGACCACGGTGAGGTCGATCCCGACCTCATCCGCAGCTCCGCGGTCGTCTACCTCGAGGGCTACCTGTTCGACCGTCCCGAGGCCAAGGCTGCTTTCCGCCAGGCTCAAGCAATGGCCAAGGCTGCCGGCCGCCGCGTCGCGCTCACCCTGTCGGACGGCTTCTGCGTCGACCGGCACCGCGCGGAGTTTCTCTCCCTGATCAAGGGCGGTATCGACATCATGTTCGCCAACGAGGCCGAGATTACCTCCCTTTACGAAACAGCGAGCTTCGACGAGGCCGCCGCCCGGGCCGCGAAGGATGTGCCGCTTGCGGTCTTGACCCGCAGCGCCAAGGGCTCGGTCATCTTCGACAGAGGAACGGTCGCCACGGTTCCCGCCGAAAAGGTCGAGCACGTCGTCGATACTACCGGCGCCGGCGACCTCTATGCCGCTGGCTTCCTCTTTGGCCTCGCCTCCGGCACCTCGATGGAGACCGCCGGCCGCCTGGGCGGTCTCGCCGCCTCAGAGATCATCAGTCATATCGGCGCCCGACCCGAGACCCGCCTCGCCGAGCTGGCTGGGAGCCGCGCCTGACCCGGACGCCCTGACGCGCTCGCTCCGAGTTTTCCAACGCCATTTTCCTCCACGCCTGATCTGGGTCACGGGCGCGGTGCTAGCCTTCCGGCAACTCAATTGATTCGCCCCCAGGCGGGCGATCGAGACCGGAGGCTTCCTATGACTGCTGCCCGTGCCTTGAAAGTCGTCGATGCCGCCGCCGAGGCGGCTGCTGCCGATGCGGCGCGCGACGCCCTCGAGGAAGCTGCAACGACCCCGAAGGCGCCCGACCGGCGCGAGGTCCCCGGAAAGGACGGCTGGCACCGCTTCGTCGTCGACGTGTGGATCACCAACTTCAACTTCACCGAGTTCGGCATCTACAAGCGTGCCCGCAACAAGTCGAAGTCGCGCCAGTTCACGTCAGACATGGATATTTTCGCCGAGATCATCGAGAACGGCGAACGCACAGGGCTCCTCGGATACCGCGAGGATCTGTGGAAGAAGGCGGTCGGCATGGACAAGCGCCTGGTCTTCAAGCTCTTC
This sequence comes from Alphaproteobacteria bacterium, assembly GCA_019137195.1. Classification (GTDB taxonomy): domain Bacteria; phylum Pseudomonadota; class Alphaproteobacteria; order Rhizobiales; family Hyphomicrobiaceae; genus CBDCUQ01. The sequence continues at coordinate 2,467 of JAGVSR010000148.1, read as the reverse complement.
ACGGCCAATCTCGGCTGGCGTGCCACCGCCGACCTGATGCTGGGTCGCTCCATCCAGCAGACGATCGGCGCCCGCGGCCTGCCTGTGATGACCTACTCGATCAACACAGACGACGACAATTTCATGATCTACCTCGAGCGCTCGGCCAATAAGTGGCCGTTCCTGCCGGAGTATTTCTCGTTCTTCCTGATGGACGAGAAGGGCACGCCTGAGTTCTACCGGCTGCGCCGCGACGTGATCAACCTCGGGGGCGATTACACGCTCTATGACGAAAAGGGAGTGATGGTCGGCCATCTCGACGGCAAGGTGCTTTCGATCGGCGGCAAGTGGAAGGGCAAGGTGAAGGAGGGACACGCCTCCAAGCGTCTGCTGACCGTCATGAAGCTCTTTGCGGGTATGATCGTCTTCAACACCGATTGCCGCCGTCACATGCGCAGCCTCTATCGGGACATCCGCGCCGGCCGCATCGCGCCGAAGCTCGAGCGCCAGGAAGCCGATCTCTACATGAACCCGCGCCGCGTGCGCTGAGCTTGCTGCGCCTGTCGCTGCCAGGATCTGGCCTGCCTTCTAGCGAGGCAGGCCAGTTTTGTAGTGTGCCCATATGATAGGCAAATTTGCCAAGGTCAGCATTGACCATCAAAGACAAATATTAATTCTAACAGATAGATACATCAAAATGTCGGTCCTGGCATAATTCTTGTTCTGTCTGCCTTTTGCCTACGCAAGACGCTCTCAAGGCGGGCTGGGCGCACAAAAAATAATCACTCGGGGGAGTCATGGATCAAATTCAACAGGGAGCCGACGTCTTTTTTGTCCTTGTGGGCGCCATTCTCGTATTCGCCATGCATGGCGGTTTCGCCTTCCTTGAGGTCGGCACGGTCAGGCACAAGAACCAGGTCAACGCCCTCGTCAAGATCTTGGTCGACTTCGCGATTTCGACGGTCGCCTACTTCTTTATCGGCTATTGGATCGCTTACGGTGTGACCTTCCTGGCCAGCGCCGCGACCATTTCCGGGCCTGACTACGGCGCGCAGGGCTTCGGACTCGTCAAGTTCTTCTTCCTTTGTACGTTCGCCGCTGCGGTGCCGGCCATCATCTCGGGCGGCATCGCCGAGAGAGCACGCTTCCTGCCCCAGTGTATCGCCACGGCGGTTCTGGTTGGGATTTGCTATCCGCTCTTTGAGGGTGTGGTCTGGAACAAGAACTTCGGGCTGCAGGCAAACTTCTTTGGCATCGGCCTCGGTGCCGAGTTCAAGGACTTCGCCGGCTCCATCGTGGTGCATGCCTTTGGCGGCTGGGCCGCTCTCGCCGCCGTCCTCCTGCTCGGGCCCCGGCTCGGCCGGTACGAAAAGGGCCGGTCCATCGCCAGCCCTCCCTCGTCGATTCCCTGGCTTGCCATGGGATCTTGGCTGCTCTGCGTCGGCTGGTTCGGTTTCAACGTCATGAGCGCACAGAGCCTGAAAGCCATCTCCGGTCTCGTGGCCATGAACTCGCTCATGGCAATGGTTGGCGGCATCCTGTCCGCCCTCGTGGTCGGCCGCAACGACCCGGGGTTCGTGCATAACGGCGCACTGGCCGGTCTCGTCGCCGTTTGCGCCGGGTCCGACATCATGCATCCGATCGGTGCCTTGCTGACGGGCATCGTCGCCGGCGCTCTATTCGTCCAAATGTTTATCGTCTCCACCAACCGTCTGAAGGTCGACGACGTGCTTGGCGTGTGGGCGTTGCACGGCCTTTGTGGACTATGGGGCGGCATTGCCTGTGGCATCTTCGGCCTCGAGGCCGCGGGCGGCATTGGCGGCGTCACGTTCCTGTCGCAGCTCGTAGGCAGCCTCATGGGCGCCGCCGCCGGGTTTGCTTCCGGCGTCATTGTCTATGGCACATTGAAGGCGGCCATCGGATTGCGGCTGACCCCCGAGCACGAGCGCCAGGGAGCCGACATCTCGATCCACTCCATCACCTCGAATCCTGAGGAGGATGTGCGCGCCGGACGCATCTGATATCGAGTTGCTTGGCGAACGAGGGGCCGCCTCCCATCGGATGCGGCCCCCCATGTGTCCAGAAAAATGATGGACTTAGAGCCAATGGATTGTGACCGCATCGCCACACGGTAACGCCAAGGCCACGCACCGGGCCAACATGCCGTTGTGTCAAGTTCACGAATCAGGCCTTGCTTCCTGCCAGTGAGCTAGTTGGCAAGTCTCGTCAGTCTCAGCTGTAATACGGCCACCTTGAGTGTGGTCGATCGCGTATCCGCGGGGCCGGCGCCGTTCAAACACTTGGGGACCAAACAATGAAAACCTACAGCATCAGCGCCCTGCTGGCGGCTGGCCTCATGGCCGGGTTCGCGGGCAGCGCGTCCGCAGCCGACCTCGGGGGCAACTGCTGCGCCGACCTCGAGGAGCGCGTCGCCGAGCTCGAGGCGACCACGGCCCGCAAGGGGAACCGCAAGGTCAGCCTCACGGTC
>JAGVSR010000154.1 GCA_019137195.1 Alphaproteobacteria bacterium | reverse complement strand
GGCGCCCGACGATGGCGATCGCCGCAACCGTGCTGATGGTGAAGGCAACTCCGAGTGCCAGCGACGAGAGCACGAGTGCCACCGTGAGCGCGTCGGACTGGCTCCACGCGAAGCCGAGCACCGAGATGGTGAGCGGGCAGGGCAAGAGGCCCACCCCCAAGGTCAGGCTGTGCGTCTCGGCATCGCTGGCGCGTCTCGCCGAGACGCTCTGCAAGAGCATTGTGGCTCCGGAAATGGCGACGAGGCCGTAACCGATCACCGTGAAGCTGGCCGAGGGGCGTCCGAACATCGTCGGCGCCATGCCCAGGGCGACGCGCAGGACGAGGTAAACGGCCAGCCCGGACAGGACATGCAACAGAGCGGCCGTGAGGGCGAGGCGGGCACCTCTTGCGATGTCGGCGGGCCTGGCAAGGAAGAAGACGGCAATGGCGGCCTTCCCGTGTCCGGGCGTGAGTGCGTGCAGTGCTCCCAGGCAGAATGCAAAGACGGCTGCCGTGAAGCTCGCCTCGCGGACACCGCCTGCGAGCAGATGAACGACGTCGGACTGGATGCCGGCGAGCCAGATGTAAAAGTCGCTCATCGGGGCAGGCAATCCATGGCGCGGCTATGGCCTACCGCCATCGCTCGCCTTATGGTTCCTTCATGAACTACCACGCTGTTGGGCTGGCCCTCGTCTCGGCTGCATTGTTCGGCATCTCTACACCGGCGGCCAAGGCGCTGCTAGGTGCCGTCGAGCCCGTTGTACTCGCTGGCCTTCTCTATTGCGGTGCCGGCGCCGGCGTAGCCATCTGGCGCCGAATTCTGCTCCCTCGCCTGGCCGGCCCCCAGACGGCGGAAGCGCCGCTCACCCGTCAGGACCTACCCTGGCTCGCGGGCGCCATTCTGGCCGGAGGCGTGGTGGGGCCGATCCTGCTCATGGCTGGATTGGAACGCACCGCTGCGTCGACGGCGTCTCTGTTGCTGACGCTCGAGGGTGTCGCGACCGCCCTGTTGGCCTGGTTCGCGTTCGGCGAGAACTTCGATCGGCGGGTCGCCACGGGAATGGCGTGCCTTGTCGCCGGCGCGGTCGTGCTCGCCTGGAGCGGTGCGCCAACCCTGGACGGCCTCATGGGGCCCTTGTTGATCGTGGCTGCTTGCACGGCCTGGGCACTCGACAACAATCTCACCCGCAAGGTCTCGCTCGCCGACCCGCTCCAGATCGTCGAGATCAAGGGGCTGGTCGCGGGCCCGGTCAGCCTGCTCGCCGGCCTGTGGGCCGGGGGCACCATTGTGGACGCTGCGGCCGTTGCCGGCGCGGCACTCGTCGGTTTTCTGGGCTATGGCGTCAGCCTGGCACTATTCGTACGGGCATTGCGCGATCTCGGCACGGCGCGTACGGGCGCCTATTTCTCGACGGCGCCGTTCCTCGGGGCGGTGGCATCGCTCGTGGTGCTGGGCGAGCCTCTCACCGTCCAGCTCGGCATCGCGGGGCTCCTGATGGCGACCGGCGTGTGGCTGCATCTGACCGAGAGGCACGAGCACGAGCACGAGCACGAGCCACTCGAGCATTCGCACCAGCACATGCACGATGAGCACCACCAGCACGAGCACGGCCCCGACGATCCGCCGGGCGAGCCACACGCTCATTGGCACCGTCACGAACGCATGCGGCACAGCCATCCGCACGTTCCGGACATGCATCACACGCACGCGCACTGATGTGAGGCGGAGACTAGCAAATGTTGCCAGACACAAGACATCCGGCAGGCGACCCGCGACGTGTCGGACGTGTTGCTCTTGGCATCAACAATCGCGCAGCACGACCTGCTCGGCGTCGAAAAGGTGGCCTGACAGCTGGCGGCCCTTGCGGCTCGCGAGGTGAAGCGCGAGCGAGGCGATCTCGGGACCTGACGAAAGATGGGCGCCGGCACGCTCAGCGTCGACGAGCGAGCGCGGGCCGAGGGCATTGACGCGCACTGCGCGCTCCGAGACTGCCTGCGCCTCGCCCTTGGTCATGGCAGCGAGCGTCGCGCGGACGTAGCCGGCAAGTGCGGCCTCGCGCTCGGTCGTGGGCGCCGGCATCAGCACCGCATTCAGGATCGAGCCCTCGGTCCATGTGAGGCTCATGCGGTTGGCGGCGACGCGCGTGATGTGGACTGCGGCCGAGAGCTTGTCGGCGACGAGATCCTCGACGCTCGCGCGTCCGTCGAGACCGGCGAGCTCGTGCGCCGTGAAGGAGACGAGGTTGACGACGGCATCGAGGCCGGCCAAGGCTGCGACCGCCGTCTGGGCGAAGCGCACGGGGTCGGCGCCGATCGGCTCGTTGAAGAATCGAATCTCGGCGGCGGTCTCGGCGAGCACCGACACCAACTCGGTCACCGGCGGCGAGGCATCGGCCGACTGCAGCACGAGGCGAACCTTATGGTCTGCGAAGGCGCGGGCCACGTCGACACCCGTCTCGCGGTCGAGACCTGTCAGGAGCACGCGGATGCCGGCCAGCTCGGGATAGACCGAGACACCCGGAACGGGGGCGACGACACTCATGAACATCGGGCTCTTCTCCAACGAACGCCGGACAACGACTGCGGCCCGGGAGCTACGATAGCATCCCGATTCGGCTAACGACACCTAAACAGCTCCCGGATTCGGGTTGGCGCGCGGCCCACTCGTGACGGAATGCGGGTGGCGTCCGGCCAAAATCGTGGCGGTTGCGGGTTGCGTGCCCCAAGTGTCTGACACTGCATCCCTATCCGGGATCGATCAACGGTGCGGACCGGGTACGAAAGATGGGGGACAACGATCCGGGACGGCGTCACAGCGCGATGCAAAACGGCCACGGCGGTGGTGCCGCGTGAGTGAGGGGCTGTGGATAAGCGTGCAAAGCCGGCCACGGGCGGTTGAGTTCCCGGCCTCCTGAATAAAAGCTTTTTCAAAGCGATTCTGGGCAGCAAACGCAGGCCGGCCAACGATGAATGCAGATCAATTGACCACCAGCCCGACACTCTCGCCAGAGGTTGCGGCCGCTGCCGAAAGCAAGGCGGGCGACGTTATCGTGCTGGTTGCGATGGCGATCGTGGCCGCCGCGGCCGGTGTCGCCTTCGCGGTGCAGGGGGGGCTGCCACCGGGCGGGGCGGTCGGCGCCGGTTGCGCGCTATTTGCCGTTTTCGTTGCCGGTCATGCCGTCACGAAGCGAGGTGCCAAACGGGCTCCGCCGGCCCGTGCGGCGCGGCGGGTGCGCAAACCCGCTACTCCTTCGCCGTCCGCGGATCACGCCCCTCGGCTCCCAGGCGTCGTGCCTCAGCGCTCGGTCTCGGTCGATGCCGAGCCCGACAGCGCAGAGATCGTCGAGCTGCCATCGTCTGCGCTCGGGTCGCTCGCGCCGACATCGGCCGAACTCGCCGCCGAGCCGCAACCGCTGCCGCCAGAGCTCGAAGCCTCGATCGCGTCCCTGAAGGCCGCAGTCTCGCCGTTGCCCGGAGAGCCGTCCTTTTCACCACCGCCGCTCGCTTCTCCGTCGCTGGCATCCTATGCGCCGCCGCCGGTCGGCTCCATTCAGAGCTACTGGTCGTACGCGCCGGGTGCGCCGCGCTTCGAGGGCACGCGCGATGCCGGCGCGCCTGCAGCGCAGGGGCAGGAGGCCGGGGCTGTGGCCGGGCCGGCGCTGCGCACCCCGCTCGTGCCGCTTGGCGACGCCGTACCAAGGTCAGCCGCCGAGCCGCCGGCGATTGGTGAGGCTGCTCGCGATGAGGAGCCGAGCTATCCGCGTCGCGAGGACGTGGAGGTGATCCAGAGCCTGATCAAAAAGCTCGCCGACGAGGTCAATGCCACCGAGCAGAGGGAGGCGGCACTCGAGCCGCCGCCGGTACCGGTACAGGCCGGAGGGATTGCACACGCACCGGCCGCGGTCTCGGCCGAGGATCCGATCGAGGCGTCGCTCTCTGCGCTACGCACGACCGCCGGTGCCATGCGCCGCGGCGCGGCTCCGCGCCTCGATGCGGATGAGGCGTCGCTCGCCGCCGCGCGCGATGCCAGACACTTCCCGGCAGCCGCTGCGCCCACCGCTCCGGTGCCGCCGCCGCTACCGGTCGCGCCTGGGCGTGCGCGGATTGCGGCGCTCTCGGAGGCGATCGCCGCCGGCCGCATGGACGTGCTGCTCGAGCCGATCATGGGGCTCGACGACAACCGCGCCCGCCACTACGAGGTCACCGTGCGGCTGCGCGGCGCCTCGGGCGAGGCCCTCTCCCCCGACGATAACAGGGGCGAAATCGAGGGCCATCGAATCCTTCCGCTCATTGATGCCATGAAGATCGTGCGTACGGCCAATGTCGCCGCCCGTCTCGCCGAGCGCGGCAAGGACGGCTCGGTGTTCTCGACCTACGCCGGGGAATCGCTTTCCGACAACGGCTTCCTCGACGAGGTCAGCAGCGCGATCGCTGCCCGTCCCTCGACCGCGGGACAGCTCGTGCTGTCGTTCTCGCAAGGCGATGTCAGAGGCTTCGAGGCACCCGAGTGGGGTGCGCTCGCCGGGCTCAGGGCGCTCGGCTTCCGCTTCGCGCTCGCGGACGTGACCGACCTGGACATGGACTTCGACGTCATTGCCCGCTGCGGCTTTGCCTTCGTCAAGCTCGACGCCGACGTATTCCTCGAGGGCCTGATGGCGCCGTCGGGTCTCGTTCCGGCGGGTGACGTCTGCCGGCATCTGGCCTCGCAGGGGCTGGCGCTCGTGGTGGACCGCATCGACAGCGACTACAAGCGCGGCTGCATCTTCGGCTTCGGCGTCCTCCTCGGCCAAGGCCAGCTGTTCGGTGTGCCGCGTCCCATGAAGGTCGACGCGGTCGCGGGGCATCGCGACGCGGCAGCTTGATCGGTCCGTCGCGGGCCGTTAGGCAGGGGGCATGCAAAGCTCGTCTGCGGCTCACCTAGTGCCCGTCCCGATCATCAGCTCGATCGCGCCCCTTGCCGCCGGCAAGGACGCGTGGCTGGTCGACATCTGGGGTGTCATGCACAACGGCGTGTCGCCGTTCGTGGCTGCCGTTCAGGCTTGCCGGGCCTTTCGGGACACGGGAGGGACCGTTCTCCTCCTGTCGAACGCCCCGAGGCCGGCAGCCAGCGTCGCGGCTCAGCTCGACCGCATCGGTGTGCCGCGCGACGCCTGGGACGTGATCGTCTCGTCCGGCGATGCGGCGCGCGCCTTCATCGCCAAGCGCGGGGCCGAGCCGGTGCTCCATCTCGGCCCCGAGCGCGACCTTCCCATCTACGACGGCCTCGGCGTCAGCCTCGTTCCGGTCGACGAGGCCGGATGCGTCGTCTGTACCGGTCTCTTCAACGACGAGGTGGAAACGGCAGACGACTATGCGGACATCCTTGCCCGATGCCGGTCCCGGGCGCTGCCGATGCTGTGCGCCAACCCCGACATCACGGTCGAGCGCGGCGGGCGCATCGTCTACTGCGCGGGCGCGCTCGCCCGCGCCTACGAGGCCATGGGCGGCGATGTCGTCTATGCCGGCAAGCCGCATCTCCCTGTCTACGAGATGGCGTTCGCCGCGCTCGAGCAGAGACACGGCGCCGCCGTCCCGCGCGAGCGCCTGCTCGCCATCGGCGACGGGGCCAGGACCGACATCGACGGCGCGGCAGCGGCGGGGATTGCGAGCGTCTATATCGCGAGCGCGGTCCATCTGCGTGCCGGCGCGGCGTTCGATGCCGCTGCCATCGACGGCCTGTTCCCCGGTCCCGTGCGCCCGGTGGCCGCGATGACGGGGCTGGCGTGGTAAAGGCCCCCAACAGCCTGACCCTCACGTCAGCGGATGAGCCTCGGCGGGGGTGGAAAAGGGGCTGGAATGTGTAGGAAGATCACGGCCCGTCAAGGAGCGCTCGCCGAGTGCCCTCTCCTTCGGGGATAGGGGCAGGACGAGGGCGCTCTTGGGCTGAGACAGCACGAGTGACAATGGCAATGCCACGGGACTATGTGAAGCCACTCGCACTGATCCTGCTCGTCTTGTTGGGCGCGCGCATCGTCGCGCTGGCCATGAACGGCACCGATCTGTATTTCGACGAGAGCCAGTATTGGGCGTGGAGCCGAGAGCCGGCGTTCGGCTACTACTCGAAGCCGCCGCTCATTGCCTGGCTCATTGCTCTCTCGACCTCGGTCTGTGGCGACGGCGAATTCTGTGTCCGTCTCCCCGCGCCGTTCATCCACACCGCGACGGCGTTCCTCGTCTTTCTCCTCGGCCGCGCGCTCTATGGCCCGCGGACCGGCTACTGGTCCGCCATCGCCTACGCCACGCTGCCGGGCGTCTCCGTCTCATCGGGGATCATCTCGACCGACGTTCCCCTCCTTTTCGCCTGGGCCCTGGCGCTGGTCGCGCTGGCGGGGCTGCTGTTCCCCTCCTCCTCGCAGCCAGGGACAAATGGCGGGGCGAAGCCCGACACAGATGGCCAGGGCGTCGCCTCCGCCCCATACCTCCCCCTCGAGGGGGAAGGGACAGCTCCGAGGCTGCCTGGAGAGTGGTCGAACACCCTCATCCTCGGCGTCGCGCTCGGGCTCGGGCTCAACGCCAAGTATGCGATGGCGTGGTTCGCGGTCTGCGCCGCAATCTACGTCTGGCTCGAGCCTGCTGCACGCGCGGCCCTCAAACGTCCGCCCATCTGGCTCGCGCTCCTGCTCGGCATCCTTCTCATTGTGCCGAACCTCATCTGGAACTCGCAGCACAGCTTCGCCACCTTCTCGCACACTGCCGACAACGCGAAGTGGGAGGGAAGCCTGTTCCATCCGCTGTCGGCGCTCGAGTTCATCGGTGCGCAGTTCGGCGTGTTCGGGCCGGTGCTGTTCGGCACGCTCATCGCACTTCTTTGGCGGGCCTGGTCGGGCGCACAGCGCCTCGACCCGCGCGACCGCCTCCTCGTCGCCTTCTCGGTCCCGCTGGTCGCGATCATCACCCTTCAGGCCCTCATCTCGCGCGCCCACCCCAACTGGGCGGCGATCGCCTACGTGCCCGCCGTCGTCCTCGTCACGGCCTACATGCTCCGGAACGGCGAGGAGCGCTGGCGCGACCGATCGCTCATCGTCAACGGCGCGCTCGCCATCCTGATCGTGATCGCAACGACGCTCGCCGGACGCTTCGCGCTCCCGGTCGTCGGCGATCCGTTGGCGCGCACCATGGGCAACCGCGAGCTCGCGAGCCTTACCCGTGACATGCTGGCGGACGCAAGAGCGAGAGGACGACCGTTCCAGGCCATCCTGACCGACGACCGCGAGCAGACTGCAAGCCTCCTCTATTACGCGCGCGCCGAGCCGACCCCCGTCCTCGCCTGGCGGACCGGACCGAGGCCCCGGGACCACTTCGAGCTCATGCAACCGTTCGTCCCCGGCCAGCCCGAACCGCTACTGCTTGTGACGCGGAAAACCGATCCGTCTGGGGTCACGGGGGCGTTTCAGAAGGCGGAAGAGCTCGGGTCTCCGGGCGGACTCACGCAGGTGAACGGCCGCAAGCTGCGCTTCTTCTCCCTTTCCGGTTACCGTAAGCCCTGATCACGGGGTCGGAATCGCCGCCCCTCATGGTGCTGCCGCGGCTTCTGAGCTATGAGAGCCCGGCCCTGTCAGGAATCGAGGACCCGAGCGTGAGCACGTCCGAGCCCCCCACTTCTGCGCCACAGGTGTCCGTCGTCATCCCGGCCTTGAACGAGGCAGGGAACATCGGCCGTCTCGTCGACGAGACGTTCGCGGCGGTACCGGCGGCGATGCTGCGCGAGGTGATTGTCGTCGACGACGGCAGCACGGACGCCACGGCCGATGAGGTCCGGCAGCGCTTGGCAGTGCATCCCCGTCTGCGTCTCATTCGCCACAGCAAGCCCAACGGGCAGAGCGCGGCCATGCGCACCGGTATCCTCGCGGCCACCGGCGCCGTCATCGCCACCATGGACGGCGATGGCCAGAACGATCCCAGGGATATTCCGAACCTCGTCGGCAAGCTCGGCGCGCCCGGAAGTTCGGGACCGGCGCTGGCCGGCGGCTGGCGCGTCAAGCGCGAGGCGGAGAGCTCGAAGCGCCTAGCCTCGCGCTTCGCCAATTGGCTCAGGGACGCGCTCCTCAAGGACGAGTGTCCCGATACAGGCTGTGGTATCAAGGCCTACTGGCGCGAGGCCTACCTCGTTCTGCCGGCATTCCACGGCCAGCACCGCTATCTGCCAGCGCTGTTTCAGTCCTATGGACACAAGGTGATCTACGAGCCGGTGAACGACAGGCAGCGCGTCGCCGGGGTCTCGAAGTACACCAACCTGGGGCGCGCCCTCGTCGGCATCTACGACCTCATCGGCGTGCGCTGGGTGAGGAAGCGGACGCGCTGGCCGGAGATTGTCGAGAGGTCGGGGGCGTCGCAGGCACCTCTCGACAAGGCGCCGTAGCCCGGGCAAGAGGGGGCGCGGCGTCCGTGGCCCGGTTCGCAAATGCCGTTCAATGTCCAGCTGGCTCAGTGGGATTTGCGAGCCCTAAGGTACGCCAGGAGAATCGTTGGTTTGGTGTGGCGTCGATCTCGCAATTGCCGACCGCCGGGTCGCTCGGATGCGGGTCGGCAATTGTGAGACGCCACACGAGTCCGGAGATCGGCCTTTGCTCGACAACGTTTACAACTGGTGGATGAGCCATACCGCCACCGACATTGTTTGGCTCACGATTGGCCTCACCGGGCAGGCGATGTTCTCCCTGCGCTGGATCACGCAGTGGTGGGCGTCGGAGAAGAAGAAGACGACGGTGGTGCCCGAGAGCTTTTGGTACATGAGCTTCTTCGGCGGACTTATGGTCCTCGCGTACGGGATCTACAAGATCGACCCCGTCATCATTCTCGGTCAATTCGGACTGTTCATTTACGCCCGCAACCTTCTTTTCATCATGCGGGGCAGGCAGGCAGGGGGAGCGGACGCGAAGTCCGGCGCGCAGAACCATTGAGCCGCATCTGCGCGCCGGACCGTACGCTAGGGATCAATCACAGTAGTCCCAGTAGCCGCGGGTATGCGAGCGGTTGGCCCAGTACCAGCAGAGATCGTCGCGCGGTGGAGGCGGCGGCGCGGCGTTGGCCGCCGTCATGGCGATGATGGCGCCGAGCGTGAGGCCGGCGACGATCGACCCGTAGTGCGGGCGATGGTTCCATCTGCGCACGTAGACGTGAGAGTGCGGCCGAGGCGCCGGCCGCACGACGACGACGCCGCGGGGCGGGCCATGCCGGCGCCCGACCTCCGTCACCAGCGAGCTTGGAGCGGCGTGAGCATTAGCTCCGCCAAGTCCGCCAGCCCATGTCGCCGGGGCAGCAAATTGAGCCCCGCTGGCAATGGCCAGCGTAGCGAAGAGGACAGCCTTATTCATGTGGTCACCTTTCGAAGTCGTCGCCCGCAAGGCAGGCGGAGTTTGCCGACGCGGCCTTGTTGAGGCCGTGCGCCGCCGATGAGCAGACTGCGTAGCCGGAAAAAGAAGCGGGACTTGGGCCTGGCGTTGATGCATCTCAACGGGGATGCTGATCTGCCTCAGACGGTGAGCACGATTTTGCCGATGTGCTGGCTCGTCTCCATGCGCGCGTGCGCCGCTGCCGCCTCGGCGAGCGGGTAGGTTCGATCGACGACGATCCGAATCTTGCCTGCGGCGACAAGGGGCAGCACGTGGCTCTCGACGGCGCGTGCGATCGCCGCTTTCACGTCGCTCGAGCGGATGCGCAAGGTGGAGCCGGTGACGGTGAGCCGCTTCAACATCACCCGCATCAGGTCGACGGTGACCTGCGAGCCCGACTGAAAGCCGATGTAGACGAGGCGCCCGTCGTCGGCGAGCGACCGGATGTTGCGCTCGACGTAGTCACCTCCGACCATATCCAGGATCACGTCTACGCCGCGCCCCCCGGTCTCCGCCTTGACTGCCTCCACGTAGTCCTCGGTGCGGTAGTCCACAGCACGATCGGCTCCGAGCGCCCGGGCCGCCATGCATTTGTCGGGCGAGCCCGCGGTCGTGATGACCTTCGCGCCCATGGCTTTTGCGAGCTGGATGGCCGTGACGCCGATACCGCTGGTGCCACCGTGGACGAGAAGCCACTCGCCCGCCGCTAGCCGACCACGCTCGAACACGTTGTGCCAGACTGTGAAGAACGTCTCGGGCAGCGCCGCGGCCTCGATGTCGGAGAGCCCCTCTGGAACAGGAAGGGTCGCGCCTTCGTCGGCGAGACAGTATTCCGCGTAGCCGCCGCCGTTGACGAGCGCCATGACGCGGTCGCCGGCCTTGAAGCGGGTTGCTCCGGCTCCTGTCGCTGCGATCTCGCCAGCGACCTCCAGTCCCGGGAGCTCAGAATGTCCTTTGGGCGCAGGATAGAGGCCTTTTCTCTGCAACACGTCGGGCCGGTTGACGCCGGCGGCCTTGACGCGAACGAGCACCTGGCCAGGCCCGGGCTCCGGCACCGGCAGCGTCTCGCCGACGAGCACCTCCGGTCCGCCCTTTCCTTTGATGGCGACGGCGGTCATGGTGGCGGAGAGGGCGGTCATGGATCGATCCTTGGAGCTGACGCCGCCTCTCTTGCCCGAGTTGGGGAGGGCGTGACAAGTCGGGCGGCGGCGATCGGCAGGCCACTGAGGCCGCCAAGCGCCGCGGCATTCGCGGCCGGATTGGATCTGCTATCATCGAGCGCAAGCGAACTGAAGAGGCACGCCATGGATTGGGACGACGTGAGAGCGAAGCCGAAGCCCGCTGCCGCTGTCGGCGACAACCTCGAGACGCTGTCGGTGGCCGAACTTGCTCTCCGCATCGAGGCATTGAAAGCCGAGATCGGCCGGGTCGAGGCCGAGCTGGCAAAAAAGCGCGCTCACGAGGCCGCGGCGGCCGAGTTGTTCAAGCGATGAGCACGATCGAGCGCGTTGAGGAAACCTTGCAAAAGTACCTCGAATTGTGGCGCAACGCAGATCCTTGCGGACACAGGTTCGATGTCGCGCCGGCCGGCAAACGTAAAGGTGGCCCGCTCGATGGCCGGCGGCGCTTTAAGAGATCGTTAGGGTTGCTGTCCTATTATGAGGCTATCCAGTCCTCTGGATAGCGGGTGGTGCCTAGCCACCCTGTTTGACGCCTCCCTGTTGACTTTAGAGCCGCTCGATCGAGCGGCTCTTTTTTTGCACAGGCTCTCACAAGGCTGCCTCGTCTTGGGCCAACTCTTTAACTATGGCCACGTAGGTTAGAACGGTGTATCTGGTTGCAGGAGCGTAAGCGTCCGTGTCGAAGCGTGTCATGAGTGATAGATCGCGTCTTGAGAATGTTTCTGCCGGACGGGGAACAACCGTCTCGTTCGGTGAGCGCTTCCAGGCCTCCGAGCAGTTCGATCAGGTGTTCAAAGAGGGCATGGGCCTGGTTGAGCGCACGGCCGCCTACCTCGACGGAGAAGGGCGACGTGAGAGCAAGGGTCTCGCCGGCGCCACGACGGTCCTCTACGCAACCGAAAGCATGCGGCTCACGACGCGGCTGCTCGACCTCGCCTCGTGGCTCCTGATCCGCCGCGCGCTCAAGGACGGAGAGATCACCGAGGAGGAGGCGCAGCGCAAGCGCGCTCGCGTCAAACTCCAGGCCTTCGGGCGGCCGTCACACATCAAGGGTTTTGCCGATCTTCCGGACGGTCTGCGCCAGCTCATCGAGGCGAGCTTCTCCCTCCACGACCGTATCGTTCAGCTCGACCGTGCCATGAGCGTCAAACCCGAGGCGCCTGTCGAGGCCGAGGTCGCCGTCAATCCTGTCCAGAGCCAGATGCGCCGCCTGCAGCTCGCGTTCAGCCGGCCCAACTAGCTCTTGCCCGTCGAGGGGAGGACGCCGTCTACAGGCGACGATCCCCAGGCTCTCCGTCTGCGATCATGACAAACGGAAACGGCCCGGACGCTCGTCCGGGCCGTTCGTCTGTCCAGCATCGAAAGAGCTCAGAACATGCCCTCGAACTTCTTCTTGAAGCGCGACAGGCGGCCGCCGCGGTCCATCAGCTTCTGGTCGCCGCCGGTCCAGGCCGGATGCGTCGAGGGGTCGATGTCGAGATGGATCTCGTCTCCCTCCTTGCCATAGGTCGAGTACGTGACGAACGAGCTGCCGTCGGTCATCACCACCTTAACCTGGTGGTAGTCGGGATGCACATCAGCTTCTTTTTTCATTGCCGTGGCTCTTCAGGAAGGGCGGCAGCCATAGGTCCGGGGCCCCGAGGCCCCACCCGCGCTCAGCCGCGAATTCGAGGATGGGCCTCTATAGTGGAGAAGCCCCCGCGACACAAGGCCTTGGGCGACGGGCCCGATGCCCGACCGGCAGGGGTGGCGATCCGCCGCTGCGCCGGCCTCGCCCCTTGAGCCCGAGGCTCCCCTCGGGCATGGTCCGGCCGGCTTGTCGCGGCTCCATTGATGGGCCTCGAGCCTGGACAGGCGAGCTAAGTTATTGAGCAGCAACAAATCAGCGGTCTCGGTCAGCGCAGTTGCGGAGGCGAGTGTGACGGAAGCGGTATCCGGGGCCGAGGAGACCAGGCGACGCTCGCTGAAGCCTCTCGCGGCATTGAAACCCTACGTGCTGAGGCACAGGGGAATGCTGATCGCCTCTCTGGTCGCCCTCGTGGTGTCGGCGGTCGCCATGCTGTCCGTGCCGCTGGCCGTCCGCCGCATGATCGACTACGGATTCGGTGCAAGCGACAGCCGGCTGATCGATCAGTACTTCATGATGCTGATCCTGCTCGGGGGCGTGCTCGGCATCGCCTCCGGCTCACGCTTCTATCTCATCAACTGGCTCGGCGAGCGCGTCGTCGCGGACCTAAGGAAGGACGTGTTCCGAAACGTCGCGCTGCTCGGCACGCAATTCTTCGAGACGACGCACTCCGGCGAGGTGATGAGCCGCCTGACCGCCGACACCACGCAGGTCAAGGCCGTGGCTGGCGTTGCGCTTTCGCAGATCCTGCGCAATGCCATCATGCTGATCGGCGCCCTCGTCATGATGTTCGTCACGAGCCCGTGGCTGTCGGTCCTGGTGCTCGTCGCCATTCCGTTGATCGTGCTGCCGCTCGTCGCCTTCGGCCGTCTCGTACGTAACCGCTCGCGGGCCGCGCAGGATACGCTCGCCGAGGCGTCGGCCTATGCGTCGGAGAACCTGGGTGCCGTGCGCACCATGCAGGCGGCCAATCACGAGCGCGCCGTCGCGTCCCGCTTCGCAGAGGCCGCCGAACGCGCGTTCGAGGCTGCCCGGGCGCGCAACGGAGCGCGAGCTGCGCTGCTCGGCTTGACGTTCTTCCTCGTCACGCTCTGCCTGACTGCAATCCTCTGGTACGGCGCCAGCGCCGTCATCGCCGGCGAGATCACCGGAGGCCGCCTCGGTCAGTTCATCCTCTATTCGCTGTTTGCGGCCGGCGGGCTCGGCGAGCTGTCCGAAGTTTGGGGCGAGATCAACACGGCGGCTGGCTCGATGGAGCGCCTGTCCGAGCTGCTCGAGGCCAAGCCCGTCATCCGGGAACCCGCCAATCCGAAGCCGATGCAACGGCCGGCGAAGGGCGCCATCGTGCTCGATCACGTGAGCTTCGCCTATCCGGCCCGCAGCGACGTCGCTGCGGTGAAGGACATCTCGTTCCGCGTCAGCCCCGGAGAGACGGTCGCCCTCGTCGGGCCGTCGGGAGCCGGCAAGTCCACCATCTTCAGCCTGCTCTTGCGCTTTTACGATCCGCAGTCGGGCTCGATCGCGATCGACGGCGTCAAGCTTCCCGAGGCGAGCCTCGAGGAGCTTCGGAGCCGTATCGCGCTGGTGCCGCAAGAGGTGGCGATCTTTGCCGACACGGTCGCCGAGAACATCCGCTACGGCACGCCGAACGCCACCCGAGAGGCTGTCGAGGCGGCGGCCAGAGCGGCTCAGGCCGACACCTTCATCCGCGCGCTTGCCGACGGTTACGAGACGCGGCTCGGCGAGCGCGGCGTGACGCTCTCGGGCGGCCAGCGCCAGCGCTTGGCGATTGCGCGGGCAATTCTGAAGAACGCGCCGATCCTGCTGCTCGACGAAGCGACGAGCGCACTCGACGCTGAGAACGAGCTCGCGGTGCAGACTGCGCTCGAGGACGTCATGAGGAACCGTACGACGCTCGTCATCGCCCACCGGCTCGCGACGGTCCTGAAGGCCGACCGCATCCTGGTCATGGACAAGGGCCGGGTGGTGCAGGAAGGCACCCACGCCGAGCTGGTCGCCAAGGGCGGCCTCTACGGCCGGCTTGCCGAGCTGCAGTTCGGAGAGGCCGCGCAGTAGTCTCGACTACTCTTCTCACGTCGTCGCGAGAGGTCGAGGGCGGAGAGGCTTCCGAAGCATGGAGCTCTGAGGGTTGCCCTCCGCCGACCCGTTCCCCTGACGGGGTGGTACTTGGCCCTCACATCGCCTGCGTTCCCCACAGGCGCTTCAGTCTCGCGTCGCGGCCGCAGCCCTGGCGGTAGAACGTGTAGGTCCATGGGCGCTTCTTGTAGTAGTTCTGATGCTCCTCGGGACCGGGCCAGAACTTCGAGGCGGGGCGGATCTCGACCGCGACCGGCCGATCGAAGCGATGGCTCGCGTCGAGCGCGGCCTTGGCGTCCTCGGCGATCCGCTGCTGCTCGGGCGTATGGGTGAAGATGATGGGCCGGTAGGTCGGACCGCGGTCGCAGAACTGGCCGCGCCCGTCGAGTACGTCGGTATGGTGCCAGTAGAACTCCACGAGCTCAGAATAGCTCACCTGCGCCGGATCGTATTTTACTTCGACCACCTCGATATGTCCGGTGCCGCCGTTTGCGACCTCGTCGTAAGTTGGATTGGCGCGCCGTCCTCCCATGAAGCCGGAGGTCGTCTCGAGAACGCCCGTCACCTTGTCGAAATCGCGCTCGGCGCACCAGTAGCAGCCAAGCCCGAAGGTCGCGACCTCGGTCGTGTAGCCGGAGGCGGCAGGGGCGGGCTGGGTTTGTGCATTGAGCGCCGGCAGCGGCGAAAGCGCGAGCCAGAGGAGCGATGCGGCCGCAACGAAGCCGGCCGCGCGAATTGTGCGGTGGAGCATGGGATCGGTCCCTCGTGTCCAAAACTGAATTGGTTGTCGGGGCGAGCAAATCGAGACCCGACTGGTTGCAGGGTAGGGAGATCGGGCCTAGCGGGCGGACGCTGCCCGACCTCCGTGGTGTCGCGCGCCGATCAGGCGGCGGGCTTCGGCACGAACTTGAGCGCTACGCCGTTCATGCAGTAGCGCTTGCCGGTCGGCTCGGGCCCGTCGTCGAACACGTGGCCGAGATGCCCGCCGCAGCGGCGGCAATGCACCTCTGTGCGCGAGTAGATGAGCTTCCAGTCGGTCGAGGTGCCTACGGCGCCGTCGATCGGTGCGTAGAAGCTCGGCCAGCCGGTGCCCGAGTTGAACTTGGTCGCGGACGTGAACAACGGCAGGTCACAGGCGGCGCAGTGGTACTCGCCAGGTGCGTAGTTCTTGTCGAGCGGACTGGTGCCGGCCCGCTCGGTGCCGTGCTGGCGCATGACGTAGAACTGCTCCGGCGTCAGCTCCTTCTTCCACTCGGCGTCGGTCTTCACGATCTCGAACATGGGGGACTCCTCGGCGGCGCTGGCCGTCCGGCTTAGCCCTGCGGCAAGGGCCATTCCTACTCCCGCAAACGTCAACTGGCGACGTGTGGGCATGGGCTATCTCCTGATCCGGGACCCGCGGCAGCCTGTCCAGGCGCACCGGGTCCCGCTTTCCAATGCCCATAATACGCGAAATCCAGCCTCCGGTTTCGTAGGTGACGGAACTCCGATGGCTCGCGGACGGCGACGGTTTGGTTTCAGCCGGTCTACCCGGCGGCCGGGCTCGGGACCATCACACCACGATGGGTATCGCCTTGTCGATCCGGATCTCCGCGGGAGAGAGTTTGCACCGGTACGCCAGCGCCTCCACGCCGGCTGTGGTTGCGAGGGCGAACGCCTTGGCGTAGGCGGGGTCGATGTCGGCCGCCAGCGAGAACCTCTTGGCATCTCCGCGCTGGACGAGGAACAGCATCACCGCCCGGTGACCCGCGCGCACCATCTCGGAAAGCTCGGCGAGATGCTTGGCGCCGCGCTCGGTCACGGAGTCGGGGAACTCGGCGAGCCCAGCCTTGCGCGAGAGGTGGACGTTCTTGACCTCGACGTAGCAGAGGCCCCTTGCCGGGTCCTCGAGCAGGAGGTCGATGCGGCTGTTCGAGCCGTACTTCACCTCGCGCCTGAGCCCTGCGTAGCCACCGAGTTCCTGGATGGCGCCTGCCGCGATGGCCTCCGACACGATGCGGTTGGGATGTCCGGTATTGATTCCCGCCAGCACCGCACCCTTCCCGCTCGCGGCCGCTGGTGCCGCCTCCACCAGCTCCCAGGTGTGGCGGTACTTCCGGGTCGGGCTGTCGCTTTCGGAAAGCCATACGGTCATTCCGGGTGCCGCGAGCCCCAGCATGGACCCCGTGTTGGGGCAGGTGGCCGTGACGGTCGTGCCACAGTCGAGGGTGACGTCGGCCAGGAACCGCTTGTAGCGCTTGAGAAGGCGCCCGCGCACCAGCGGCTTTTGGAATCTCATGTGTTTCCCGTCGATTGTAAGGAATTCTTGAACCCGGAATTAAGGCTCCGGACGGTAATGATGGCCTGCCGAGCCCGTGTGCCGCAACCCCATCACCTCCGGTATATCCATGCCGATGCAACGTTTTGCCCTGCAAGTCTCGATGTTCGTATCGCTGCTCATTGCGCTGATGTGCGGTGCCAATGCCGCCCACGCAGCCGGCGAGCCGCCCATCGTCGAGATCGAGCGCATGACTTGGGTCGAGATCAGGGACGCCATCGCGGCCGGCAAGACGACGGCCATCGTGCCCACGGGTGGTACCGAGCAGAACGGCGCCCACATGGTGACGGGGAAGCACAATTTCATCGTCGCCGAGACGGCGCGGCGGATTGCGCTGGCGCTCGGTTCGGCGCTCGTCGCTCCCGTGCTCGCCTACGTGCCGGAGGGCGATCCGGCTACCGGGTCGGGCCACATGGCCTATCCGGGCACGCTGAGCCTCGACGACGACGTGTTCGCCGCGGTGCTCGAGGGCGCTGCGAAAAGCCTCAAGGCGGCAGGCTTCAAGACCATCGTGCTCCTCGGTGACTCGGGCGGCAATCAGGCGCCGCAGCAGGCCCTCGCGGAGAAGCTCACGGCCACATGGGCGAACGAGGGTGTCCGCGTCGTCAACGCCGCCAAATACTATGCCGAGGCCGGTGGCGACGCCTGGCTCGCAAGCGACGGCGAGAGCAAGGCGTCGATCGGCACCCACGCCGGCATCCGCGACACGTCCGAGCTGATGGCCGTGCTGCCAGCGGGCGTCCGGCTCGAGGGTGCTGCGCCTGACAGCGCCGGCGCCACAGGCGACCCCACGAAGGCCAGTGCGGTCCGCGGCGAGATGCTCCTCGCGCTCAAGGTGGAGGCCGCCGTGGGCGAGATCCGGGCGGCCGAGGAGGCTCTGCGCCAGCAGGCGACCGCGCGAGGGATATGGGCCCGCATTCTCGGCCTGTTCGCCGGTTGATCGTCTGGCTCCGCGATCCTGATGGAACCGCGATCACGCTTGCGCGCTAGGGCGAGGAGACCTCGCATCCCTGGATGACACGTCCCTTGCTCATGTGGGAGACTTCGCTCCGGTCGTAGGCATGCGCAGGGAGTGAGAGTCGTGAGCGACAAGATCGTGACCGCGGCGGCGCTCGTCATCGGCGACGAGATCCTGTCGGGGCGCACCAAGGACAAGAACATCGGCACCATCGCCGAGCACCTGACCTCGATCGGAATCCGTCTGAGCGAGGTCCGTGTCGTCGCCGACGACGAGGGAGACATCGTCGCGGCGCTCGACGACCTTCGCACCCGCTACGACTACGTTTTCACGACTGGCGGTATCGGTCCAACGCACGACGACATCACGGCCGATGCGGTCGCGAAAGCGTTCGGTGTCCCGATCGGCATCGATGAGCGTGCGGTGGCACTCATGCGTCCGGCGTACGCCAAGCGCGGGCTCGAGCTCAACGAGGCTCGCTTGCGGATGGCGCGCATCCCCGAAGGGGCGAGCCTCATCGCAAACTCGGTCTCGATCGCGCCAGGCTTCATGATCGAGAACGTCGTCGTCATGGCCGGTGTGCCGTCGATCATGGAATCGATGCTGAAGGATGCGACGTCCCACATCGAGACCGGCGCCTGCATGCAATCGACGTCGATCAGCCTCGAACGGCCGGAAGCCGAGATCGCGGACCTCTTCCGCGAGCACCAGAATTCGTTTCCGGATGTGGCCATGGGCAGCTATCCGCATTTCGAGGACGGCCGCTACAGAACCGAGCTCGTGCTGCGCTCAACCGACGCAGCGCGCCTTGGCACAGCTGTGAGCGAACTCAGAAAAGTCCTTGAAAAACAAGGGCTGATCTGAATTGGCCTGTCCCGGCATCAGCGGCGCCGGTGTGCTGCGACCATTCTCATCTCGCCATCGTCACATTGGCTTGCTTTGAGCGCCTTGCCGGTCGACGGAACAGGCGGGACTGCCGATCGGTCTGTCCGCAGCAATCAACGGAGACATCGATGCGAGCCTCGAAACGCCATGCGCGCCCGCTTGCGCGCTGGACAGGCCCGGCCAGCCTGACCACAGCAATCGTCGGCAGTCTTCTTCTGTCGGCGTCATTCAGCGACGCCGCCGAAGCCAAGACGCCCGGCAGCACCTACTGCTTTTACGGAACCTGCCACCGCGTGAAGTCGCTCTCCGAGATGGAGCGCCTCGTCGGCACCAGCGTCACGCTGTCCGCCTCCCACTACGACAGCTGTGCCCGCGACCGCTACAATCCCTGTGGCCTAACCTCCTCCGGCGAGCGGTTCTCCCCCGATCGTCCCGACAACGTCGCGAGTCCGATCTATCCCGATGGCACGACCCTCCTCGTGTGGTCGCCCGTGAACCGCGGCGCCGCCGTCGTGCGCGTCAACAACGCCGGCCCCTATTGGGGCAGTCGAAAGCTCGACCTGTCGCGCGCGACTGCCGACAAGCTCGGCTTCGGCCATCGCGGCGTGGCCAAACTCGAAGTGATGATCGTCGACGCGCCCGATCGCACCGAGGCCACCTACAGTCGCGGCCGCAAGTACGATCGCGTGCCGGGTTTCATCGGCGAGTTTGCAAGCCTCGACGCCGCCGCGGCGGGCATGAGGGCTCTGATGGCCCTGGAGGCCGCGCACGCTGCGCGGATGGTGCCGATCGCCGAGCCGGAGGCAAAGCCGGTTCGCATCGCCTTCAACGATCCGTTCGAACCCGGCAAGGAGACCGGGCTCGCGGTCGAGTCGATGCAGACGACCAGTATCGCTGCTGCCGAGGCAGTCCTTGAGATGGAGCGTGTCGCCGCGACGATGTCGGATCTCGTAATGCCGGCCGAGCGAACGGTCGCCCTGCTCGAGCAGCCGAGCCTCGACGAGCGCAAACCGGCCGCTGGCGATGTGCCGGCAGCAGATGGCGAACCCGCGCTGCGCGTGTCGAAAGTGGCCGTCGCCGAGCGTCGCGAGGTGTCGCGGCACGACAGCGAGCGGGCAGCCGCACCGAGACCTCGCCAGGCGTTGGCCAACCGCCAGATCGCGCTCACCGAGGCCCGCAGCCGAGCGACCCTCACCCGCCGGCACAACGATCTGGTGGCGGGTCCGCCGAACGATCATTCGGTGTTCTCGGAGCGTGCGCAGGCCGAGCGGTCGACGCGAGGGAAGATGGCTGGCAGCGCGGGAGGTGTGCGTCGCGCGCAATTGCGTGTCGGACGCCCCGCCGCTTAGTGGGCCGCCGAAAAGCGTTCTGGACGTGGATTGTATCCCCGCTTCCAATGCGCTTGTTTTCGGTCGGTGTGGAGCTGTTGGGCTCGCGCGTCTGAGCCGGCCAGGGTCTCGGGAGCTTGGAGAGACGATCAGCGGTCATGGTCCGCGCGATCTGGAGACGACCGCGCGCGAGGCCGTGCAGCATCGCTTCGCGGATGGGGCGAAGTCCTTGCCCCAACCGAACGGCTCCGCGATGAGCTAGGGCTGGCTGACCTCGGCAGCCGGCCCTCGCAACCCTCGCACCCGGTCTGCAGACCGGGTGTGGCCGCCAGGTTGCCGATCGCGGAACAGGTCGATCACCGGATCTCATGCTGCTCCGCTCGAGATCTGTGGAGCCGCTGTCTACGGACGGTCCACGAGGCGTCGGCTCATCCGGTTCCGCGCTTTTCAGAATTCCGAGTTCTGGATGCGCTGACGTCCCCACGCACGGTGTAGGAATCCGCTCTGCGCACGCTCGATTGGAAACCGGCCGGCGCCCGATCGGGGACCGCGCAAACTCACAAAAGTCGCGCACGTCAAGAAATGACCGGCCAATCTAGAGGAAAAGTTGGTTGCGGGGGCTGGATTTGAACCAACGACCTTCAGGTTATGAGCCTGACGAGCTACCGGGCTGCTCCACCCCGCGTCACCAATCTTGTCCGGATGCGAAAGAGATAGGTGCTAGGGGCACCATTCGCAAGCGGCACTCGGCGTAACCCCGCTCCCGGGCGGGCGCCGAAACGAAAGCCGCCCCAAAGGAGCGGCTCCGTGGCGCGGTCTATAGCACAATTCGGAGCCCTGTGAAGTCCCTATTCCCGGCCGGGCGCTCTCATTCTGTGCCCTGCGGGGGCATCGCGGCTGCGACACGAGAGCTCGGAGTAGAGATGCTCGCGACGAGAGCATCGCAGCGCGCGACAGCCCGCCGCGTCTCCAGGAGCACGGGCGGCCTGACGAGTTGGCAACCAGTGCTCCGGATGGAGCGTGGCGACGCAATCTGCTCGACACCCGTAGTGCGGGATCGCGATGCGGGCGAGCCGATGCGAGGCCCCGGGTCGGCCGGTCATCGGCGACGCGCGCCGGTCCAGGGAACCGTCGGAGCTGTCACGAGGGTCGCGGGAGGCACCTCAGTTGTCTCGCCCAGCCGTTGCTCGACAGGGTTGGGCCCGAGCTCGTGCATGTCGTCGTTGAGGTGCGAGGGGGACACGCAAACAACGCAAGCAGCGGCGCCACGAGCCTGCTCATACAAGCTTGGCGTCAAAAAAAAGGCCCAGCTCTCGCTGGGCCTCTTTCGATGCGTTCTTGAGTGCCGGGACCCGACCTGGGGCCGGACGCCGGCGCAGGCGGTACGGCCTCAGCTGTGCGCCAGGACCGCAAGCAGAAGGAGCGCCACGATGTTGGTGATCTTGATCGCGGGGTTCACGGCAGGGCCGGCGGTGTCCTTGTAGGGATCGCCGACCGTGTCGCCGGTGACGGAAGCCTTGTGAGCCTCCGAGCCCTTCACGTGCTTGACGCCGTCCTTGTCGACAAAGCCGTCCTCGAATGCCTTCTTGGCGTTGTCCCAGGCGCCACCGCCCGACGTCATCGAGATGGCGACGAAGAGGCCGGTGACGATGACGCCCAGAAGCATGGCGCCGACGGCCGAGAAGGCCGCGCCCTTGCCGGCGATGGCGTTGATCACCACGAACAGCACGATCGGCGACAGCACCGGGAGCAGCGACGGGATCACCATCTCCTTGATGGCAGCACGCGTGAGCAGGTCGACAGCGGCCGCATAGTCGGGGCGGTCCGTGCCCTTCATGATGCCTGGCTTGGCCTTGAACTGGCGCCGCACCTCCTCGACGATGGCGGAGCCGGCGCGGCCGACGGCCGTCATGGCGATGCCGCCGAAGAGATAGGGAATGAGGCCGCCGAGCAGGAGACCGACCACGACGTAGGGATTATCGAGGCCGAAGTTGACCTGGACGTCCTTGAAGAACGGATGCTTGTCGGCATTCGCGATGAAGTACTTGAGGTCGTAGTTGTAGGCTGCGAACAGCACCAGAGCGCCGAGACCGGCGGAGCCGATGGCGTAACCCTTGGTGACGGCCTTGGTGGTGTTGCCGACCGCGTCCAAGGCGTCGGTCGAGCGGCGGACCTCCTTCGGCAGGCCCGCCATCTCGGCGATGCCGCCGGCGTTGTCGGTCACGGGACCAAAGGCGTCGAGCGCAACGATCATGCCGGCCAGGCCGAGCATGGTGGTCGTGGCGATCGCGGTGCCGAAGAGGCCGGCGAGATTATAGGTGATCAGGATGCCGGCGATAATGGCGATCGTCGGCAGTGCTGTCGACTCGAGCGACACGGCGAGGCCTTGGATCACGTTGGTACCGTGGCCGGTGACCGACGCCTGGCTGATAGAGCGCACGGGACGGAAGCCGATGCCGGTGTAGTACTCCGTGATCCAGACGATGGCGCCGGTCAAGGCGAGGCCGACGAGGCCGCACCAGAGGAGGTTCACGCCCGTGATCTCCTGTCCGGCCGCGGTGCCGACCGGGCCGTAGCCGCCGAGGACATACTGCGTTGCCGCCCAAAGGCCGACGACCGACAGGGCGCCCGAGGCGATGATGCCGCGATAGAGTGCGCCCATGATCGAATTGTTCGACCCGAGCTTGACGAAGAACGTGCCGATGATCGAGGTCACGATGCAGGCTGCGCAGATGGCGAGCGGATAGACCATGAGCGCCGCGAGGTTCGGCTGGCCGGCGAAGAATATGGCCGCGAGCACCATCGTGGCGACGACCGTCACCGCGTAGGTCTCGAACAAGTCGGCCGCCATGCCGGCGCAGTCGCCGACGTTGTCGCCGACGTTGTCGGCGATCGTTGCCGGGTTCCTCGGATCGTCCTCGGGAATGCCGGCCTCGACCTTGCCGACGAGGTCGCCGCCGACGTCCGCGCCCTTGGTGAAGATGCCGCCACCGAGGCGGGCGAAGATCGAGATCAGCGAAGCACCGAAGCCGAGCGCGACGAGCGAGTCGATGACCGTCCGGCTGCCGGGCTCGAGGCCCATCGGGCCGGTAAGGAAGTAGTAGTAGCCGGCGACGCCGAGGAGCGCGAGGCCGGCGACGAGCATGCCGGTGATGGCGCCGGCCTTGAAGGCGACGTCGAGGCCCGAGGCGAGCGACTGGGTTGCGGCCTGTGCCGTGCGGACGTTGGCGCGCACAGAGACGTTCATGCCGATGTAGCCGGCAAGGCCCGAGAGCACGGAGCCGATGAGGAAGCCGACGGCTGTGAGCGGTCCGAGCAGCGCCCAGGCGAGCACCAGGATCACCGCGCCGACCATGGCGATGGTCTTGTACTGGCGGTTGAGGTAGGCGGTGGCGCCCTCGCGGATGATGCCGGCGATCTCTTGCATCTTCGCGTTGCCGCCGTCGGCGTTCATCACCGACTGGCCGGTGAAATAGGCATAGAGAATCGACAGCGCCGCGCAGGCGAGGATCCCCCACAGGATATCGGTCATTGGCTTCCCCTTAGACCCGTTGATTTGTCGTGAGAAAACAGCGCCCTGGAGATCCCAGCCGCTGCGTCCCGCACACATGATGGCGAGAGTCGGGCGGGACCATGCCAAATGATCCCGGCCGATGCAACCAGGCCACGTCTCGTGCCTTGGTCGGTGTGCCTGCGCCAAATCGCGCGTCAGGCCATTAGCTCAGATGGCTGAGCGGCGTTGCGCCGCACGGCGGGCAACGTGGGAGGCGGGGTCAGCGGGCGAGGGAATCGCCGGACCGGGGCCGCTCGTAGCCGCGCTGCATCCGTACCCGGCCGTCCGGGGCGCGGTCAAAGGTGATCGTGTAGCCGCCACCCTCGTTATTCCACCCCTCGCACCAGGGATTGCCATAGTAGCCGTCGAGGCTGTTGTAGGGCTTGCAGTCGCGCTCGCGTGGCGGCTGTGGCCTGTCGTTCCCGGCCATCGCGGGATGTGTCGAGAGCGCCACGGCGACGGCGGCGAGCTTCATGGCGGTATTCGGCATCTAGAATGTCCTCAGTCGTGTTCGCCTGCGATGCAACGCGAATTTGTTAGAAGTCTCGCACGGCGGTACGAGGGCGGCAAACCCGATTTCCCGCCGACTGTGCCCTCGGGGTCGCGGTGTTCACCCTTGCACGTAAATGGAGCCCTGTGACACAACGGCCCGAGGCGCGTTGGTCGGCGCCCACCATCCCAAGGACATCCCCGTGCAGATCTCCGATATCATTGCCAAGGCCCAAGGCGGAGAGGCCATTTCCAATCTTGCCAGGACGTACCACCTCGATCCCATGGAGGCTGCAGCTGCCACCGACGCGGTCCTGAGGGAGCTGTCTCAGCGCATCGAGCGCAACACACTGTCCCGCGGCGGCGTCGCGGATCTCGTGCGCACCATGGGCCGGCCAGACGTGCGGCGCATGCTGGACGATCCCAAGGCAGTGGCACCGGCCGAGGTCGAGCGCCTCGGGCTGGACGTGCTCGACGAGGTGTTTTGGACCAAGGACCGCTCGCGCGGGGTTGCCGCACGGGCGGCGGCCGAGACGGGGGTGCCGGCTGACGTGATCAAGAAGATGCTGCCGACGATTGCCGCCGTGGCGATGGCCGGCATAGCCAAAGGGGCTTCCGGCGATCTCGGCAAGATCGTGGGACAGCTCGCGGGAAGCCCGCTTCCGCTTCCGGGCGAGAAGGCGCCTCGCAGTGCTGAGCCGGTCCCCTCCTCGACGGGCGGCGGCGTCGGCCAGCAATCGCCCTTGCCGGTGCCGGGCGAAAGCGTCCCTGTTCCGCGTCGGCGCTCCACCGACCGGGTCGAGGTGCCGGAGGACGACAATCCCTACGGCGATCTCGGCGACATCATCCGCCGCGGCGGTTTCCCGGGAGGACAGGGGGAGACGGGCGGCTCTGGCAATATGAGCGGCAGCGTCATCGCCGACCTCATCCGCGGTATCTTGGGCCGGCTGCTCGGCTTCGAGAACAAGGGCGTTCTCGCCTGGATCATCAACTATTTGATCTTTCGCTGGGGCATCGGCTTCGTAAAGCGGCTCCTCTCGCGCATCTTCGTTGGCCGGTGAGCGGCGCCGGCACGTCGCAGCGCACCAGGACGCGGATCGTGCCCGTATGGGCTCGACACGACGTCCGTAACGGAGTCCGTCTGCACCCGGCCCTCGGCACCCTCGCGCCGGTCCGACCCTACTCCGCGATTCTGACCTCGAACGTGCGCGCCGTCGTTTCGCCCGTAGCGAGGCGGGCGGTGACGGAGAAGCGGTCGCTGCCGCTCGCTCCCGGCCGCGCCGTGTAATAGATTCCGGTGCCGGAGACGCTGCGGCCCGCACACGTGCCCTGTGCCGAGGCTGCGATCGTCGTCTCCTGCCCGGGGACGAACGAGATATCGCCCTGACGCGGCGGCTCGGTGATGGTGATCTCAGGCGCAGCGAGGCTTTGGCAGTCCGCTCCCCATGCAGCCATGATGAATACGCGCGACGGCCGGCCGGGCACGACGGGCGTTGCACGCGTCCCTGCGTCGAGCGTCGGCGCTGGGCCCGGGGCAGTGGCATCCGGAGGTCCCGCCGGCTGCGCGCTCGTGCAGGCGGCCATCACCAGGGCCACTGCCAGGTACATCGGGTGAGGGGCGCGCAGCATCGCAGGCTCGGAATCGCATCTCGGTCGCGAGACCATCGTTGAGGCGAGGAAAGCGCCAATTCCAAGGCTCCCGGGCCGCCCTCGGAGCGTGATGTTGCCTGCGGCGCCCCCCCTCTGGCAACACCCGCCAGCGGGCCGAGCCCTCTACTCGACCGGGCTCTCGGACCAGCGCCGGAGCTCGCTCATCGAGCGCACGTCGAAGGTCCGGTTGCGGCTCGAAGCCAGTACGCCCTTCGCCTTTAGAAGTGCGAGCTGGCGGCTTACGGTCTCGAGCCGCAGCCCTAGACAATCCGCCATCTCCGTGCGCGACAGCGGGCTTTCGAACCGGCAGGTCTCCATGGGCTCCTTGCGGTTGCCAGGATGCGTCAGCCGCTCGGCAATCATGTAGATCAAGCTCGCCACGCGCTCGTGCGCCGTCTTGCGGCCGAGCATGAACATCCATTCGCGGGCATTATCGAGGCTATCGAGCGTGCGCTTCAGAAGCGCGCCCTCGAGCTCGGGATAGCGGCGCATGATGGCCTCGAAAGCGTCGCCCGAGAAGCAGCAGAGCTCGAGGTTGCTCGCGGCCTCGGCAAGCAAGTTCGAGGTGCCCGAGTAGGGACGGCCGACGAACTCGGCCGGGAACTGAAGCCCGACGATCTGCTGGCGGCCGTCGGGACGAACATTGGTCAGCTTGACGACGCCCGAGATGACGACGGCAAAGATCTTGTTCTTCTGGTCGCTCGAGTAGATCACTTGGCCAGCCGGCACGCGACGGCGATGGAATGCCCGCCCGATCGCGTTGGCGCACTCGTCGGAAACCTCGCTGCAAAGGGAGGCCGTACGCACTGCGCAGCCCTGGCACTTGATCCGCGTGAGGCTGCCCTCACCGCGGCGGGAGCCGCTCATGCTATCGTTGCAATCCGGCTGCGACATATACCTCGACAAGCCAAAGGCCGCCTCTAGCTTCATTCAGCTATGTGTGCGCCCGGAACGGGCCTTGAGCCTTTGATGCCGATCAACTCGGGGCATGATTTGCTAGGCGCGTCGGGGGCCGCGACAATGCGGCTGATTCTGGAGCATCCGGGTCAAGAAGCGCGTTTCGGTCCGGCAGCGGTGGGGCCGCGTGGGCGCGACAGGACGGCGTGCAGCACAGTGGCCACGAACATCACGCCACCGATGACGGCAATGAGCGCCCCGAACCCGTGGAGCGCCATGCCGAGCCGGGCCGCATCGACGAGGTCGACCGCCCCGGACGGCGTCTTGCGCGGCGCGCCGTAGCCACCGGCGACGAAAAGGCCCGACGAGGCCATGGCCTGGCCGACAGCAAAGAGAATGAGCTGCAACCTGACAGGAGCCCGGGGTGAGGCAGGTCGTCCGACTCGGGGTAGCACGAAGCTCAGCATCACGCCCATGGCGGTGAGGTTCACCCCGGCGATGACGCCATGGTAATGGGCCGGCGTACGGGTGTCCTGACCTACGAGCAGGAAACCCATGACGCCGCCCAACGCGAACACGGCCCACGACAGCACGAGCGCCAGGAGCGCGGGGTCACGCCAGGAGAGACCGGCGCCGTTTCGCAGTCGGAGCATGGCGCCGGCAGCGACCACGGCGACCAGGAGGGTCGGGATGGCGAGCAGGAACTGCAGCAGCCGGAACGCCTCCTGCTGCTCGGGCGAGAATGGCTCGAGCACGGCGTAGAAGACCGGCGATAGGAGGGCGAGCAGCGCAACGAGACCGGCCGCATGGACGAGCGTGCGGTCGGGTATGGCCGCCCCGCCGAGGCTTGCGCGGGCCAGCAGGAACCAGCCGGAGAGCATCAGGATCGCATACACGAACTGAAGATTGTGGCCGCCGCCCCAGAATAGGTGCTCGTGCATAAGCCGGGACGGAAGCTCGCCCCAGACGCTCGCGGTCCCGACCGCGAACGACGAGAGTGCGATCAAGTAGACCACACCAGCCGCAGTCATGGCGCCGACGAGGCCGGTCACCGGCCTGTGGGCTGTCGCGACATTGGCGAGAAGCCGCAGCACCGGCATCAGAATGCCGGCCGCCAGTACGACGAGGCCTGCGTAGTAGTAGGGGTCGATAATGACGGGGATGTAGTTGTTGAGCGTGGGCTCGGAACGCTCGCCGAAGGCCGGCAGGAACAGGAGCGGGAAGGCCATCGCCACGAGCGCGAGGCCGACGCGGCCAAGCCCTTCGAGGCGCAGGGGGCCAGGAGCCGCCTCGCGTGCGGCGAAGGTGGCAAGCAGCGAGAAAACGGCCAGGAACCACACCACGAGCGAGAATACGACGTGGATGACGAGACCCTTGGGGAAGAACTCGAGCGGCCAATGCACCAATCGCTCGCTGCCCGGCACGCGCGAGAGCGCCAGCAGGAACGCAAACACGCCGGCGACCGCGAGCGAGCCGGCCGCGAGTAGCACCCACGAGCGCATTTCACTTGCGAGACCATCCTCC
>JAGVSR010000055.1 GCA_019137195.1 Alphaproteobacteria bacterium | reverse complement strand
GCGTGGAGATCGGGCTCAATGCGGCGATCGTCGCCGTCATAGCCGACGAGCCGATGGTGCTGACGATCCGGAGCGAAAGCGACGACGCCGGTGGGCTCGAAGGCTTGCCGTTCGGCCCCTTCTCTCCCAAATCGCACCGCACGCTCGATAGTGGCTTGAGGTCGTGGGTCGCCGAGCAGACCGGTCTCGATCTCGGCTATGTCGAGCAGCTCTACACGTTCGGCGACCGCGGCCGCCACGCCGAGCCAGGCGATGTCGCTCCCCACGTGGTCTCTATCGGCTACCTCGCCCTCACCAGCATCGCCAGCGCCTCTGCCGTCACGCGTGGCTCCTGGAGAAGCTGGTATGACTTCTTCCCCTGGGAGGACTGGCGCCGCGGCCGTCCCGAGCTCCTCACGTCGGAGATCGAGCCCCGGCTCCGCGAATGGGCCGAGCGCCCTGTGCAGAGTCCGAATTCTGCGCGGCCTATCCAAAGGGCCGAACGTGTGCGCATCTGTTTCGGGCTCGACGGCGCCGCATGGGACGAGGAAAAGGTTCTCGACCGCTACGAGCTTCTCTACGAGGCGGGGCTCGTCGAGGAGGCACGGCGCGACGGACGCGAGGCCGCGCTCGCATGGGCGAGCCTGCCGCGTTTCGGCGCACCGCTGCGCTTCGATCACCGGCGCATCCTCGCCACCGCGATCAGCCGCGTGCGCGCCAAGATTAAGTATCGCCCCGTGATCTTCGAGCTCATGCCGCCAGAGTTCACGCTGTTCGAGTTGCAGAAGACGGTCGAGGCCATCCTAGGTCCGCATCTGCACAAGCAGAACTTCCGCCGCCTCGTCGAAAGCGCCGGCCTTGTCGAATGCACCGGCGAGGTCAAGACCCGCACCGGCGGCCGTCCTGCGAAGCTCTACCGCTTCCGCCGCGAGGTGCTGCTCGAGCGGCCAGCGCCAGGCGTTCGCGTAAAGCCGGGACGAGGGTAGCTCGCTACGCCGAAACGGACCCGTCCCTATCCGCCATGATGGCATCCGACGCCGCCGCCGCGCCTGCTCGCCTAGTCATGCGCGCGGAAGAGGAGGCATGCGTCGCCGTAGGAATAGAACCGGTAGCCGTCGCGAATTGCGTGGGCGTAAGCGCTCTGCATGGCGTCGAGGCCTGAGAAGGCCGACACCAGCATGAAGAGCGTCGAGCGCGGCAGATGGAAGTTCGTCATCAGCAGGTCTACTGCGCGAAAGCGATAGCCTGGCGTGATGAAGATTGCGGTTTCGCCGGCCCAGGGACGGATCTCGCCCGTCTCTCCCACGGCGCTTTCGAGAAGACGCAGTGACGTCGTGCCCACGGCGACGACGCGTCCGCCTCGCGCATGGACGGCGTTGAGCGCGGCGGCCGTGTCTGCCGATACCTCTCCCCACTCGGCATGCATTCTGTGCTCGCGCGTGTCCGAGACCTTGACCGGCAGGAACGTCCCAGCGCCGACGTGGAGCGTCACGAAATGGCGAGACACACCTCTCGACTCGAGCGCCGCAAAGAGCTCCGGAGTGAAATGGAGGCCTGCCGTCGGCGCAGCTACCGCCCCATCCTTGTCGGCAAAGATCGTCTGATAGCTCTCCCGGTCGCGCGCGTTGGCGGCGCGTTTGCCGGCGATATAGGGCGGCAGCGGCATCGCTCCAACGTCGGCAATGGCAATATCGAGCGCCGACCCGGCGCGATCGAACGCGAGTTCGACCTCCCCTGCCTCACCTTTCGAGCTTACGACCGCACAGAGGGGACCCGCATTTGCGCGTGAGGCGGAGTGGCCCGCTGTGCAGGCCCCGTCACGGCTTGTGGGGGAGGGCTGGGGAGCGGCCGAAGCCCGGATAGGCAACTCAGGCGCACCCCCCACCTCAGACCCCGTCCGACAATGGGCAGGGTCATCGTCGGCCGCGCGCGAGAAGAACTCGATGCGGTCGCCGACCTCGAGCTTTTTTGCCGGACGGGCGAGGGCCCGCCAGCGATCTGGAGCGGCACGTTTCAACAGGTTGAAGGTGACCTTTGCCACGAGGCCGCCGCGGATGCGCCGGCCCTCGAGCGCCGCCGGGATGACTCGCGTATCGTTGAGGACCAGCGCGTCGCCGGGCCTCAGTAGATCCGGCAGATCGCGCACCCCGAGGTCCTTGAGGCACGGCTCGCTGCCGATGACCGGCTGCACCACGAGCAGCCGCGCGGCATCGCGCGGACTGGCGGGGGTGAGAGCGATCTGGCCCTCGGGAAGATCGAAGTCGAACAGGTCGGTGCGCATGGCTCGCTGCCTCATACGATCCTTCGCCACTGGCGGGCAAGGTGACGGCAGGGCTGCCCGAGGCGCGGCACCGGAAGAATATTTGCGGTCCCCCCGCCCCGTCCTCTTGAACAGACTCGCAGGGAGGCGCAGCCTGCACATAGGCGAGTAGGCCGTGCTTGGCCGCAGCCGTTGCCGTGATGCAGGGAGATAGCCATGAGCAAAGAGCAGCGTTCCACCAAGGAAAAGCGCAAGCCGAAGAAGGATGGGGGAAAGAAGAAGTAGCCTCCGGCGAAACGGCGCGGCCCTTCGGCGGAATCTGGTCCACCGGCGCTGGTCTTAGTGTTGTATCATCCAGCGTGGGCAGCGATTTTCGCTGTCTTAGCCGCGACCGCGTAGCGATAGCGAGGCGGCTATGGTCGACGCGAGCCAGCCTACGATCAAGGTGCTGCCGCCCATAGGGGCGGCCATGGGAAACAGGCGGTCGCCCAGGAACGCGCGCGAGGCGATGTCCCCGGCAAAGAGGGTGATGCCGGTCATCAGCAGCGCAGCCGCGATGATCCAGATCCCCGGGCGCTCGCTCTGGTTGGCGATCGACGCCAGCGCCAGCACGGCCGCTGCATGCACGATCAGCATCTGAGCCGCTGTTGCCAGCGCGGGCTCCGGAACGCGGTGGGCAGCAACAGCCCCCAGCGCGACGCCGGTAGCGCCGAGGAGACCGGCACCCCAGGCAATGATCAGTGACGGCCTCTTCACGCGACGTCCTCACGATAGCAATAGCAGTGTCGGACCCGGAGGGTCCGACACTGGTGCCTGTCACGTGACATCCGCTGCCACGCGAACGCTGACCATGGCGTCGGGCTGACGGGGCGGCTCGCCGCGGGCGAGCTTGTCGACGTTCTCCATGCCTTCGATGACCTTGCCCCACACGGTATATTGCCTGTCGAGGAACGTCGCGTCGTCGAAGCAGATGAAGAACTGGCTGTTCGCGGAGTTCGGATTCGAGGCCCGCGCCATCGAGCACACACCCCTGACGTGCGGCTCGGCGTTGAACTCGGCCGGGAGGTTCGGGTAGGACGAGCCGCCGGTGCCACGGCTCTGCGGGCAGCCAGTCTGGGCCATGAAACCCTCGATGACGCGATGGAACTTGATGCCGTCGTAGAACTTCTCGCGGGCGAGCGTCTTGATGCGCTCGACGTGCTTCGGCGCGAGGTCGGGACGAAGCTCGATCACGACCTTGCCCTTGGTCGTCTCGATGATCAGGGTGTTCTCGGGGGTGGCCATGCGGTGTCTCCGGATCGGCGACCGGCAGCCGCGAGCCGGCAACCGGAGTTGAAGGGAAGGCGCCCAATCACGCATCCCCGCCCGTCCCGCAGAAGCGGGTCTCCGTCCAAGTCTCCAGACTGGGCGGACCCCTGCCTGTGCCGGGGTGGCGGCCGCAAATGGGCAAAGCCTTGCCCTTCGTGACCTAAAGGGCAGAGTGGGTCAAGGGAGGCATTGTCCGGGTGGACGCCCACTGATGGCCAGCCGAATGCCTTTCCCCGGCGGCACGCCACTATTCCAGATACATCCTCATGATCTTGTCGGGGTTCGCCGGCGGCTCACCGGGAGCGAGCTTGTCGACGTGCTCCATCCCCTCGATCACCTGGCCCCACACCGTGTACTTGCCGTTCAGATGCGGCGTATGGGTGAAGCAGATGAAGAATTGGCTGTTTGCGGAGTTGGGGTCAGCCGTGCGCGCCGCGCCGATCGTTCCGCGCTCGAAGGCCGTGAGAGTGAACTCCTGGGCGAGATCCGGATATTTCGAGCCACCTTGCCCGGTTCCCTGAGGATCGCCGGTCTGGGCCATGAAGCCCGGGATGACGCGGTGGAACTTGAGGCCGTCGTAGAACTTCTCGCCAACCAGCATTTTCACCCGCTCGACGTGCTTCGGTGCGAGGTCGGGACGCAGCTTGATCCTGACTTTGCCGGTCTTGAGCTCCATGACGAGGATTTCGCCGCCCCCCGCCCCGGCACTGGGCGCCGCCGACGGTGTGGTCGCCTGGTCGACAGCCTTGTTGCCCTCGATCGAGGTCGAAGGACCGCAACCGGCGAGCCCCAGGAGAAGGAATGCGAACGACACAGCGTTCAAGAGTCTCATGACACGCGGTCTCCCCTCATGACGTCGCGGGCTGGTTCCTGCTCAGGAATGCTTGCCCGCAGCCTTTTCCTCGAGCATGCGCGCAACGCCCGGCGACACGAACGGCGTGACGTCGCCGCCCATGGCCGCGATCTGGCGCACGAGATTGGCGGCGATATGCCGGACAGACGGACTTGCGGCCACGAATACGGTCTCGACGGCCGGCGCCATGGCGCCGTTCATGCCCGCCATCTGCATCTCGTAGTCGAAATCGGTGCCGTCGCGCAGGCCGCGGAAGATCACGTTGGCTTTGTTGATCCGCGCGGCCTCGACGGCCAGATTGTCGAACGTGATGATGGTGATCGCCGTGCCGGTATCGCGCGCGATCTGTGCCGTCTCGGATTCCAGCATCGCGACGCGCTCGGGGTCAGAGAACATCGGCACCTTGGCAGGATGTACGCCGATGCCGATGACGAGCCGGTCGACCAGACGGCAGGCACGCCGTATCACGTCCGTGTGCCCGAGGGTCACGGGGTCGAAGGAGCCCGAATAGAAGCCGATTCGCGTCATGGCCGGTACTATCCGGGGGCGGCCGGAGAAGCGCAAGGGGCAAGGGGAGCCCGCGTGCCGCGAAGTCCGTCACGGACCGGGACAACCGGGCGACGGCAGAAAGGCCGCTGCTGCGAGGTCCGATGCGTCATCGCACATCTGCTCAGCCGCAAGCTCGCTCGTGTGGCGATTCTGAAGACCGCTTCATTCTCGCGGCTGGGTTCTGAAGCGGACTCCAGACTGGGAGCCACACGAGATCAACGGCTTGCTAGAGTCCTTTCGACCGAGACGTTCGTTCAGAGCCTACCGCAGAATATGACGAACCTCGCGGTCGGGACACTAGAGCAAGAAGTCGTCACCCGAAACGGTCGAGAAATGATGCACGCCTTGGACCAGAATCGAGAAGTCCGCCTTGCCGTCTCCGTTGGTCTCGCCCCAGATGATCGTGCCCGCCGCCGTAATCTCAAAGCGAAGCTGGCCCGCCGCCGTGAAGGCGCCGAAGCCGTCGTTGCCGGTGAAGGTGAACGCTTCATTGTTCGTGCCGATCGGCGTCGATTCGTTGGCATCGATGTCCAAGACAGAGATGAGATCGCCTCCGACAGCACCACTCCCCTCAAAGTCAGTGATCACGTCGCGCGTCGCAGCCGTCATGCCGCTATCGAGTTTGCTAGCGAAGTGGAACGTGTCCAAAGATCCGTCAGGTCCGGTCCCGTCACCGCCAGTCAGAACGTCGCGTCCGCGTCCTCCGTAGAGATGATCGTCGCCTCCGCCTCCAATGAGCGTGTCGCTGCCCGATCCCTCCGGTGCGGTCGTGCCCGTCGCGTCTCCATAAAGATTGTCGGCATCTGAGCCACCCTCCAGCCGATCGCTACCACCGCCGCCGTAAGCGCTATCGGTGCCGGCACCTCCCCGAAGCGTATCGTTGCCATCGACGCCCCAAAGGGTGTCGTTGCCGTCGTTCCCCAACAGCTCGTTGCCCGAGGTGTTCCCGTAAATGAAGTCGTTACCCCCACCCCCGATTGCATTCTCGAATCCTTTGACCAGATCGGTGGTGGAGGATCCGACGCCCAGGCCTCTTGCGGTCAATGCTGGAAACAACGTTCCGAACGCAGTCGAGTTGAGATTTATGAGGACCTGATCGAGGGTGTCCGTGATATAGTAGGTATCGGTGCCGAGACCGCCGTCTATATCGTCGATGCCATCAGAGCCCGAGTTGAATGCTATGTAAGTGTCGTTTCCGGCGCCAAGTTTGATCACGTCAGTCCCGTCAGCGTCGACGACGGTTTCAGCGGTCGAGCCGCCGTTCAAGGTGTCGTTACCGGCGCCCATGTCGATCTCGCCGTTGACGACGCCGCTGGCGATGACGGTTTTGAGTGCGGTCCCGACCTTGATCTTGACGGACGCGGTGTTGTTGAAGGTGTCGTTGCCGTCGCCGAAGTCGATGTCGCCCAGAACCTTGCCGCCCGCGACGACCGCCTTGTCCTTACCCGCCACCTTGATCTTGAATGCAACTGCGTTGGTGAAAGTATCGGCGCTCGCATCGCCCCCCATGTCGACATTGCCGTCGATAATGCCACCGTA
This sequence comes from Alphaproteobacteria bacterium, assembly GCA_019137195.1. Classification (GTDB taxonomy): domain Bacteria; phylum Pseudomonadota; class Alphaproteobacteria; order Rhizobiales; family Hyphomicrobiaceae; genus CBDCUQ01. The sequence continues at coordinate 2,222 of JAGVSR010000055.1, read as the reverse complement.
GGCCTTGGAGCTGACGCGGAGCGCATTGAAGCCCTGGTCTGCGCCGTCGTCGAACCCGACATCGCCGTCGATGAGGCCGCGATTGTAGAGCTTGTCGTCGCCCACTCCCATGTCTACGAAGCCACCGATCGTGCCGGCATTGGTCACGGTGTCAGCACCGGTCAGCATGGAGACGCCGAGTGTGATCCTCCCCGAGTTGCTGACGCTGTCGTCGCCGGCGCCGAGCTCGACCGTCCCCACGATGGTGCCGGAGTTCGTCACCTGCTCGATGGCGGCCGTGCCACCCGATCCGCTGATGGCAATGCCGTTGGTACCCTCGACGATGCCGGAGTTGATGATCTTGTGGGTGCCGGTGGCGCCGCTGTCGAACTCGATCCCAGTCTCGCCGGCGATCCTGCCCGAATTCATGAAGGTCGAGTCGCCGTCCGCAGCATCGAGGATGCGGATGCCAAGCGTCGTGCCTTCGATGCTCCCGGCGTTGTTGATGCTCATCACACGCTCGCTGTAGACTCCCCAGCCGCTGCCGGGTCCTGCGGCGAAAACAGATCCGCTCGAAGCCACGTTGAGCGTCGCCGTGCCGGCGCCCGGCAGGTAGAGCCCGCTGTTGCCGTCCGCGAACGAGCCCATCGCACCCGACACGTTGACGGTCCACGCCCCGGCTCCCTCGAGCTGCGCGCCATTGGTGAAACCCAGCGTCCCCTGCGCCAGCAGGTACCCGCCGGCCAGAACGTTGAGGATGCTCGCAAGCGACTCGCTCTTGGAGATTGCGTTGGTGTCCGTGGCGAGAACGCTGCTGGACGTGAGGCTGATCGTATAGGTGGCCATGGGGATCTCCCTAGTTCACGATGGAAATCGACAGGATCGAGCGAACCGCTGGTCCGCAGCCAAACTCCGATTGAACGCTGAATTGTTAGCCGTTCTGTCGGCCCCGCGCGTCATTCAAATGAATGATGCCGGCGTGCAGATTTGGGCTGGCAGCTGAATTATTGCCGTGCCGCAAGGCGAGTCTTCCTCGCCGTTGTGAGCGTTCTCTGTGGGCCCTAAGGCTTGGTGGCCAGCCTTGCCTTCGTCTCCGCCGCCCACTCGGCGAAGCGGCCCTCGGCAATGGCCTTGCGCATGGCGGACATCAGGTCCTGATAGAAGCAGGTGTTGACCCAGCTGAGGATCATGGCGCCCAGGTACTCGCCCGACTTCACGAGGTGATGCACGTAGGCGCGGGAGTAGTCGCGCGCGGCGGGGCAGGAGCTCGCCTCGTCGAGCGGTGCGAGATCCTCACCGAACCTCGCGTTGTGCAGGTTGAGACGGCCGCCCCAGGTGAACGCCATGCCGTGGCGGCCGTTGCGGGTCGGCATCACGCAGTCGAACATATCGACGCCACGGCGCACGCTCTCGATCAGGTCCTCGGGCGTGCCGACGCCCATGAGGTAGCGTGGCTTCGTCGCGGGCAGCACGGGCAAGGTCTCCTCGAGGGTCGCCAGCATGACGTCGTGACCCTCGCCGACGGCGAGCCCGCCGACGGCGTACCCTGGAAAATCCATGGCGACGAGCTCGGTGGCCGATCGCTGCCTGAGCGCCGGATCGACGCCCCCTTGCACGATCGCGAACAGTGCCTGTCCCCGCTTCGCCCCACCCGTCTCGAGTTGCACCTCGAAGGCACGCTTCGAGCGCTCCGCCCATCGCAGCGACAGCTCCATCGCGCGCTGCACCTCCTTCGTCTCGGCGGGAAGCTCGATGCACTCGTCGAACTGCATCTGGATGTCGGCGCCGAGCAGACATTGGATCTCGATGGAGCGCTCGGGCGACAGCATGTGGCGCGAGCCGTCGATGTGCGATTGAAACGCGACCCCCTCCTTGGTGATCTTGCGGATCTTGCCGAGACTCATGACCTGGAAGCCGCCCGAGTCGGTGAGAATCGGCCCGCTCCAGCGCATGAAGGAATGAAGCCCGCCGAGCCGCGCCACGCGTTCCGGTCCCGGGCGCAGCATCAGGTGATAGGTGTTGCCGAGGAGGATGTCGGCGCCCGACGCGCGTACCTGCTCGGGATAGAGCGCCTTCACGGTCGCAACCGTCCCGACGGGCATGAACGCGGGCGTCCGGATGACACCCCGCGGCGTCGCGATCTCGCCCAGCCGAGCCGTCCCGTCCTCACGGATGAGGCGGTATGAGAAGGTGGTGCCGAGCGGGGTGGGCGAAGTCTCTGAGGGCTGGCTCATGGCCGCCGT
>JAGVSR010000108.1 GCA_019137195.1 Alphaproteobacteria bacterium | reverse complement strand
AAAAAGGAGGTCCATAAGCATGACCGGACTTGCCAACCTCAGACGCGCCCGCGGGCTTACGCTCCACGCGCTCAGCGCCCGGAGCGGCGTCAACTATATGAAGATTCACCAGATCGAGCGGGGCAAAATCAACATTGAAAACGTCACGCTCCGGATTGCTCTCAAGCTCGCCCGAGCCCTGGACTGCGAGCCGGAGGACCTCATCCCAAGCGCGCCGGACGAGTCCTAAGGCCTTTTATTAGGTAGCACTCCGTCGGTTTAGGTAGCACTCGGCGCGCTAGTGCCGAATGGACCCCGGAGGCCAAACCCCTCAAAAGGCCGTGCATTTTGAGCCAAAAGCGCACGATAAGTAGCACTCGGTAGCACTCCAAAACGAAGTGCTACCTGAAGTGCTACCTAGCAAAAGCCATGCACCGCTTGCCTTTTGGAGCCCTAGGTAGCACTTGTAGCAGATTATCTCTATAAACTATTTGAAATTAGAGAGAATATGGATATAAGCGCTCATATTCTCTCTAATTCCAAAAAGTTATAGAAACGCCCAATAATCTGCTACAAGTGCTACTTGGCTCGTTTTTACCAGTATTACTGGGCCAAACTTTGGTTGGTTTGTCGGTGTACATTCCTTACCAGAAGTGGTAAAATAATAATTGAGAGTATGAGAGGAGGAAACCCCATGGCACAGTTGAGCGTGATTCGCGCAGACGCCCTTCCTGGGCTTGAGAAAAGCTGAAGGCCCTTTCGCGCGACGGTACGAAGCAAACGGTTCTCACAAGGTGCAAGGCGGTCTAACGGCCGCCATATAATAGAAGGAGGAAAGATTATGAACACCATTTATCAAGCCCGGGGTTATCCCAACCGAGAGGCGTACCTCAAGAGCGTGGCCGTCGAGTACGACGTGCCTCTGCTGGTGGTGGCCGCGATCGCCGACGCCTTCGGCCCCAACGAAGACTTTGATGGTTTGCTGAGCGCCCTTGATGACTATGAGGCCGAGGCCGATTACGACGAGCTGCTGGGCTAATCACGACCGACGAGAGCCCCAAACGGGGCTCTTATTTCTAACCCCGGGTTCTGGCCTTTGGGCGCCAACTTCTCGTTTATTCCATATTTCTTCTCAAAAACAAGAAAAAAAGTGAAATAAACAAGAAAAGGCTATTTACAAGTCTGGTAATTTGTGGTATACTTAATGAGGTGCACGAACCGCACGGCCTGCGTATCACAGTAGAGAGGAGGATCCCAATGCAAAAACCACTGCTCGCCGCACACATGGCAAGACATGAAGACACGCAGGCCTCTCTCGCCAAGGCCCTCGGTCTGAGCCTCTCAAGGCTAAACGCCAAGTTGAACGGCGCACGAGGTGCGACCTTCAACCAATCCGAGATCGCTCAGATCATACAGCGCTACGACTTACCCCACGAAGACGCCTGCGAAATATTCTTCAACACAAAGGAGGATAAAACCCCATGACACAAATCACCCTGACGCTCGACCTCACGCCTGAAAACCTGGAGCTACTAAATGAGGTGCTCCATCGGCTGACAACTGCCGAGACTGCGGTCAAGGCCCAAGCCTCGCAGGAGCTCCAGAACGACCCCACACCGGCTCCGGCACCCAAGGCTAAGGAGACCAAGCCCCTAGCCCCCGACGCGCCCCAAAACGTCACCGGGGAGCCCACAGGCACACCCGTGAGCAAGACCGACGTCCGCGCGCTTGCCCTGAAGCTTTCCAAGGCCGGCAAGCAAGAAACACTTAAGACCATTTTCGCTACGTTCGGCGCCGACAAGCTCTCGGCGATTCCGGAGACCGCATACCCGGCGCTCATGCGGGAATTGGAGGCGGCAAATGCCTAAGCACGCAATGCTCTCGGCGAGCGGTTCCTCCCGCTGGCTCGCCTGCACACCGAGCGCTCAGTTTGAAGCGCAGTTCCCCGACAGGACGAGCTCGTACGCCGAAGAGGGGACGGCTGCCCACGAGCTCGCTGAGCTCGCGGCCCGATACTGGCTCGGGCTCCTCTCCGAACAGGCATACGAGAACCACCGCGACGTTTTGGCACAAGGCCCGTATTACAACCGGGAAATGCAAGTGTGCGCCAACGGGTACGCATCGTTCATCAAAAACCGGTACGACGAAACACGGAAACACTGCCCCGACGCAGAGATTGAGCTTGAGGTGAGAGGCTTGGACTTCTCACGTTGGGCTCCCGGCGGTCACGGCACAGGAGACTGCATCATTGTCGCAGACGGCCAAATCGAGGTTATCGATTTTAAGTACGGCAAAGGCTACCGTGTCGACGCCGTCGGCAACACACAAATGCGGCTGTATGCTCTCGGCGCCATCGAGCGCTACGGTGCGCTTTACGATATTGACCGAGTGCGCATCACAATCATCCAGCCCCGTATCTCAGACCACCCGAGTACCGACGAGATCAGCACACAAGAACTCCTTGACTGGGCTGAGAACTATGTCAAGCCTCGCGCCATGCTGGCCTACAAAGGTGAGGGCGACTTTGCGCCCAGCGCCGACGCCTGCAGGTTTTGCAGAGCAAAGGAACAGTGCAAGGCCCGAGCCGACGAGAACCTCAAGCTATTCGACGAGTCCCCGGACCCTTTGATTCTCACCCCCGACGAGGCTGGTGCGATTCTCCAAAGAGCCGGAGACCTCAAGACCTGGCTCGCTGACCTCGAGGCCCTTTGCATGCGGACGCTTTACGAAGGCGGCTCGGTTGAAGGCTGGAAGCTCGTTGAGGGCCGGAGCACACGCCGCTTTAAGGACGAACTAAAAGTTGCTGAGGCGATGACCGCCGCCGGCATCGACCCCACCCTTCTTTATAAGCGCGAGCTCATTACGCTCACGCAGATGGAGAAAGACTTTGGCAAGAAGACCGTCGCCGAGATTCTCAAGGACCTCATCGTTAAGCCCGAGGGCAAGCCAACCCTCGCACCCGAGAAGGACAAACGGCCGGCCTACAAGCCCGCCGAGCTCTTATTAAACGCATTTGACGAAGAATAAGGAGGAACCACACATGGCAAGCGCAACACAGATCACCACCGGCAAGGTTCGTTTTAGCTACTGCAACCTCTTCACCCCCCGAGCCGCAGAACCCGACGAGGATGCAAAGTACTCCGTCACCCTGCTCATCCCCAAATCGGACAAGGCCACCATCGCCAAGATCAAGAAAGCGATGGAAGCGGCGAAAGCTCGTTACCTTGAGCTCAACCCCGGCACGAAGCTGCCGACTGACCTCAAGCACACCATGCATGACGGCGACGGCGAGCGCGCCAACGGCGGCGAGTTCGGGCCTGAGTGCAAAGGGCACTATGTCATGACCACGAGCACCAAGCGCAAGCCGGTTATCGTCAACGCAGACAAGACCCCTTTGACTGATCCTTCTGAGCTCTACAGTGGCTGCTATGGCCGCGCGATCCTCAATTTCTATGTATACTCCAACCGAGGCAACCGCGGCGTCTCGGCAGGTCTTAACGGCATCATGAAGCTCTATGACGGCGAGCCGCTCGGTGGCGCGGTCGTGGTTGATTCTGATTGGGATGACGGTTGGGAGGACGACGACCTGCTAGACTAACTCAAACGATTGGGGGTGCGGTCGCCGTGCCCCCGAAAGGAAACCTCATGCGCACATTAGCCATCGACATCGAAACATACAGCTCGGAGCCTTTGACGAAAACCGGCGTGCACGTTTACGCCGAAAGTGAGGACTTTGAGATTCTACTCTTTGGCTATGCTTGGGACGACGAGCCGGCGCAGGTGATTGACCTTGCGCAAGGCGAGCGCATCCCGCAAGCCTTGGTCGAGGCCCTATTTGATCCTCAGGTTATCAAGACGGCCTTCAACGCGGCCTTTGAGCGTACGTGTCTCGCGGCACACTTTCGGCGAGAGCTGCCGGCCGAGCAATGGTCTTGCACGGCGGTTCTCGCCCGGGAGCTCGGTCTGCCCGGAAGCCTGGCGGCCGTCGGTACGGTTCTCAAGCTCTCCGAAGAGAAGCAAAAGCTCAAAGCCGGCGCGGCGCTCATCAGGTACTTCTCGCTGCCGTGCAAGGCCACGAAGACCAACGGCCACCGCACCCGAAACCTGCCGGCACATGACCCGGATCGCTGGGCACTCTACATCGATTACAACCGGCAAGATGTTGAGACCGAGCGCGCGGTTCGGAAGGTCCTGCAGCGTTTCCCGATCGTCGAGACCGAACAACCCTTGTGGGTTTTGGACCAGCGCATCAACGACCGCGGCGTGCGAGTTGACGTGGCCTTCGCCGGCAACGCCCTCTCCATCGACGCCTACACGAAGGACCGCCTCCTTGATGAGGCAAAGGCCCTAACCGGCCTCGCGAACCCGAAGAGCACCGCCCAGCTTAAAGGCTGGATTGAGGACGTCTCGGGCATTGAGGTGGAGAGCCTTCGAAAAGACAAGATCGCCGACGTTCGCGAGGCCGCAGACAGTAAAAAGGTGAACGACATGCTAGACCTTCGGGCGAGCCTCGCCAAGACGTCGACCGAGAAATACAATGCGATGATGAGGACAGCGTGCCGAGACCGGCGCATCCGAGGGCTGACGCTCTTTTATGGAGCGGGCCGCACGGGACGTTGGGCAGGCCGCTTGGTCCAAATGCAGAACCTACCCCAGAATAAAATGCCCGACCGAGACCTTGACATTGCCCGGCAGCTCGTGGCCGATGGGTCGGGCGAGATTCTTGAGCTACTATATGATGACGTCACGGGCACGCTCTCGCAGCTCATCCGGACGGCCTTCATCCCGGCGCCGGGCCACCGATTCATCGTAGCAGACTTTAGCGCGATTGAGGCAAGGATAATCGCGTGGCTGGCCTCCGAGAAGTGGCGGCTGGAGGTGTTCGATACCCACGGCAGAATATACGAGGCCAGCGCCGAACAGATGTTTAACCTTCCCCCGGGGAGCGTCACACGAGGAGACCCCATGCGCCAAAGAGGCAAGATCGCCGAGCTCGCTCTCGGGTTCGGCGGATCGGTCGGCGCGCTACGGGCCATGGGTGCGCTCAATATGGGCCTCACGGAGCCGGAACTCCGGCCGCTGGTCAACACGTGGCGAGCCGCAAATAGGGCCATTACGCGCTTCTGGTGGGCGACAGACGACGCCGCACGAAAAACCATTACGACTAAGGTCAAGACCGACCTCCCCTTTGGACTTCGGTTCCGGCAGCAAGGCCCGCTTTTGAGGCTTCGACTGCCCAGCGGCCGGGAATTGAGCTACGTCAAGCCGGCCATCATCAACGACCAAATCACGTACGAGGGGACGCTCCAGGCGTCAGGCGCTTGGGGGCGGATTGAGTCCTACGGGCCCAAGCTCGTTGAGAATATCGTTCAAGCGACCGCCCGAGACTGTTTGGCCGTCGCGATCACTCGGCTAGAGGCCTCCGGCCTTCCCGTGGTCTTCCACGTACACGATGAGGTCATCTGTGAGGTACCGGAAGGCCGAAGCTCGGCCGCTGAGGTTGCCGCCATCATGGGTGGGGCAATCGATTGGGCGAAGGGCTTGCCGCTCAAGGCGGACGCCTACGAATGCGACTACTATAAAAAGGACTAGGAGGATAACCATGAACCAAGAGCGATTTACCCAAGTGGTACACGACCAGCTGCGCCGAAGCGAGCTCCTGCTCGACACAAAGGGCGAGGAATACAACAAGGAGACCGATCGCCTCGCGTTCTTCACGAAGGCGGCCGCGCTTCAGGGTGAGACCCCAGCGCAAGCGCTTTTTGGCATGCTCGCCAAGCACCTCGTCTCTCTTTCGGACATGTGTCAACCCGGTGTTGATTCGTCAATGGACCGCTGGCTTGAAAAGATTACCGACTCCATCAATTACCTGATCCTTCTGAGGGCGCTCGTCGAAGAAGAGGAGGCCACCAATGAATAGAATTGAGGTCTCGCTCTTAAACCCCGAGGCGATCCAGCACGCCGAGCAAATGATGGTGTGCGCGGCCCGACTGACCCAGCGCGGCCACAAGGTTAAGAACCTCACGGACTTTATGGCCCTTTACAACAAAGGGCATAAGGCCACCACGCTAGAGACCATGGCCGCGCTGCCGCACCCGACCATCCAAAAATTCGCGGTCATCAATGCCGTGGTCGTCGGCGCGAGCCGACGGTTCCTAGCCCAAATCACACGGCACCAAAACGAGGTCAAGTTCATGTCGGCCTCGCTCCAGTACAGCGATTACTCTCACGACAGCGGCTTCGTGGTTCCGTATAAAGCTCTTGAGGCTGGGCCCGATGTCGTATCGGCTCTCCTGAGGTCCTGCGCGGCGTCTATGGACGCGTATGCCCAAGCGGTTGAGTTAGGACTAGACAACGATTCGGCGGGCTACACGGCGCCCCAAGGACTCCGTAACGTGCTTATCATCAGCGCGACGCCCTACCAGTGGAAACACATGATCGGCCAGCGAATTTGTCGGCGCAATACCGACGAGACCCGGTACGTTATGCTCCGACTTTGGGAGCTGCTCCTCGCTGAGAGCTCTGCACTCTTTGGCGCCGCCGGACCGTCCTGCATGCAGGCCAAGTGCGCCGAGGGTGGTATGACCTGCGGCCGGCCTCTTCGGAAGACATCGAGCCCGGGGGACATCGTCCGAGAGGACTTTCCCCTACTCGCGGGAGGGATAATATGAGGATTCAGTTGATTGATTTTGGAGGCAAGCACGAACCAGCGCGAGCCCACCACAACGACGCCGGCGCCGACGTGTTCGCCCCTCGGGGTTTTACACTCGGCCCGCACGAGACGCGCAAGGTGCCGCTCGGCTTTGGCATCGCTCTCCCGGACGGCTTTGCAGCTTTCGTGTTCCCGAGGTCAAGCCTCAGTGCGCAAGGCATCGTGTGCGAATTGCCCCCGATTGATTCGGGCTATCGCGGCGAGATTCACGCCGTGCTGAGCAACCTCGGCCCCGCCGCCTATACCGTTCACGCCGGAGACCGCATCGGCCAATTAGTGGTCGTCCCGGTCGTCCTCGCCCAATTTACGACTGAGCCCGCCGTCGAGCGCGGCACCGAGGGCCTCGGCTCCACAGGGCGCTAGCTATGAATGAAGTGAGGAATATTTTGATGGCGCAGCTTCGGCGCCTTGACAAAATGGCCGCGGCCGTCGCGGACGACTTTGACCCCGTGCCTCTCGGCACAATGGCGACAATAACGAGCGCCATGTGCCAGCTCGCAAAAACACTTCAGGAGGAAGATGACACATGAACAAGACTTGCAACACCTGCGCCAAGCATACCCAGTGCCCTAGGGCCTCTCGGGGTGTATGCACTGAGTCCGGCGATGAGACCTGGCAGCTTCAAGACCTCCACATCTCGCCGGCCGCCGCCGCCGATTACGTAGAGGCGCTCAATTACCGGGGTGGTTTCTCAGTCATACGGCTGGACTCCGGAGCATACCAGCTGTGGTTGGATGGTGCTGAATAATGAAAGACATCCGGAAGCTCCCGCTGGGGACGATCATCCACGTCCAGCGCGGCGACAAGATCGTAGACTATAAACTTGGTGTGCGGCGAGGTGAGCTTGTGCTCTTGCGCATGCCATACTTGGACCGCATGATAAGGGTTTCAACTCTGGAGGGCAATAGACATGACCGGCGCCGGGGCTGACTTTCTGCTTCAGGCGTACCGTGAGAGCAAGGCGGCTCTCCTGGAGGCGCGAGCAGAGCGCCTCCGGGGGAACTCGGCCGCCGCTGCTACGGAATACGCGCACCACAAGATTATTGCACTTATCGACGAATTAAGGACACTTGAGCGAATCAAGTGGCAGGAGGAAGAATAATGGAACGTTTGCAAGAGCTCATCGCCGCCAACGCGGCCCACAACCCAGCCGTCCACGTCCAGATTACAGGCACCAAGCACGGGCGCAGCGACTACGACTACGAGCGCCGCGGTCAGGGCGTCATCTGCATCATGAATAAGGGCATCACTATTGAGCCTGAAAACACGATCAGCATGGGCCTTGAGACCCTAGTCTATGGCGGTTTCAACAAGTCGGGTGCTATGTCGGCCGTGCGGGCGCTCGCCGAGGCCTTTGAGGAAGGCTATCCCGGTTTCACACGCGACCTGCTCGAGCAAATGCTTACGGAGTACTTGGGCCAGGAGGTGGCAGATGATGAATAAGAGCCTGCACGACGCCGTCGCCCCGATCAGGAACCGCCGGCGCCTCGCCGAGATAAAGGCCAAGTACGCGGCATACGATGCGGCAAAGCGCACGCCTTGGTACGAGACACTGTGGTGCGCGCTGTGGGCAGGCTTCACGGTCGCTCGGGGGGTGCTCAAACAATGAGAATTACGAAGGACGAGTATTACCTAAGCCTGGCCGAGGTAGTCGCCACGAGGGCCACATGCCTCCATAGGCAGTATGGCGCCGTCATCGTCAAGGATGACCGGATCATTGCCACCGGCTACAACGGAGCGCCGCGGGGCGAAGCGAATTGTTGTGACCGCGGCGTGTGCCCGAGAGATACGTGCCCGCCGCCAGAGGGCGACAAATACAGCGCATGTGTGGCCGTCCACGCCGAGCAGAACGCCCTCATCTGCGCCGCGAACGCCCAAGGCGCGACGCTTTACCTTGCAACGACCGACGAGCACACAGACCCTAAACCGTGCTACATATGCAACCGAATGATACAAAACGCTGGCCTCTCGGCCGTGATAACGAAACGAGGTGTCATATGGTCCAGGCAGCAATAAGACACGACGGACCGGTGACGATAGCCGTCGGTCGCTCTAGGAGGGCGACCGATTGGCAAAACCGGGAAATGCTTTGGTCCGAGCTGGCTGCGCGGCTGAACGTCCCAACCCGGACACCGGAAACGTTCTCCGAATATCATGGCATGCCACGCGCTCGGCGCGACGAGGTGAAGGATGTCGGCGGCTTCGTCGGCGGCGTCCTTCGAAATGGCCGGCGCAAGGCTGAGTCCAT
>JAGVSR010000122.1 GCA_019137195.1 Alphaproteobacteria bacterium | reverse complement strand
CGTCGATAAGCCCGAAACCAAGTGCAAAGCCTTTGCCCAATAGCCATCCCGCCGAGCGTTCTGACGCTCTGGCTCGTACGACAATGCCAACAGGAGGCGTTTCCTTGACCAGCCCCCCAACCCGTACCAATGCCGCGCTGCCCGCCGCAATGCTGGCGCTCCTCGTGGGCTTGGCGACGACGCCGGCCGAGGCATACCGCGTGTTCATATCGAACGAGAAGGAGAACACCGTCTCGGTCATCGACAGCGAGAAGCTCGAGGTTGTTCACACGATCAAGACGGGCAACCGCCCGCGCGGCATCATCATGGGCAACGAGGGCAAGTGGGTGATCGTCTGCGTGTCGGACGACAACCAGATGGAGGTCTACGACGCCAAGACCTACGAGCTGGTCAAGACCCTGCCCTCGGGGCCCGATCCCGAGCTGCCGATCCTGCATGCCAACGGCAACCCGCTCTACGTGTCCAACGAGGACGACAACCTCGTCACCGTGGTGGACATCTTCAAGGGCAACGTCGTTCTCGACATTCCCGTCGGCGTCGAGCCCGAGGGCATGGGTATGAGCCCCGACGGCAAGGTGCTGGTCAATACGTCCGAAACGACGAACATGGCCCACTTTATCGATACAACCACCCACAAGAACTTCGACAACGTGCTGGTCGACAATCGGCCCCGCGTCGCACAATACAAGCCCGACGGCTCGCAGGTCTGGGTGTCGGCCGAGATCGGGAGCTCGATCACGGTCATCGATGCCTCGACGCGCAAGATCGCCGGCAAGATCGCGTTCGAGATCCAGGGCATCACCAAGGACGCGATCCAGCCGGTCGGCGTGCGCTTTACCAAGGACGGCAAGAAGGCGTTTGCGGCCCTCGGACCGGCCAATCGGGTGGCCGTGATCGACACGGCGACGCTCAAGGTCGAGAAGTACATCCTGGTCGGCCAGCGGGTCTGGAACCTCGGCTTCACGCCCGACGAGAAGCTGCTCTTCACAACGAACGGCACCTCGAACGATGTGACGGTTATCGACGTCGCGAGCGAAAAACCGGTCAAATCGATCAAGGTGGGGCGCTACCCTTGGGGCGTGGTGTCGTCGCCCGACTGAGGCAGGGAGGCGAGACGGACCGGTCTCATGAACCTTGTCGATAATTCACTTTGTAGGGCCGCAAACACACGCCTATAAGGGGCCGGCCGTGGGTGGGAGCAGGACATGAGCACAAATTGGCGATGAGCAAGGATGTGTCATCAGGCGCCGGTGCCGCTGCGCTCGTCATCAGCGGCGTGAGCCATAGCTTCGGCGAGAACCGGGTTCTCGACAACGTGTCGCTCGTCGTGCCGCAAGGCTCTTTCACGGTCCTTCTCGGTCTCAACGGGGCCGGAAAGTCGACGCTATTCTCGCTCGTCACCCGCCTCTACGACAACGTTTCCGGCGAGATTCGCATCCTTGGGCACGACGTGCGCCGCCGGCCGACGCAAGCCTTGCAGCGGCTCGGCGTCTGCTTCCAGAGCAAGGCCATCGACAGCGATCTCTCGCTCCTGCAAAATCTCCACTATCATGCCGCGCTCCATGGCATCGGCGGACGCGAGGCGAAGAAGCGGGCGAACGACGCGCTCGGAAAAGTCGGGCTGCTGGACCGCGCCCACGCCAAAGTGCGGACGCTTTCGGGCGGCCAGGCGCGTCGCGTGGAGATCGCCCGCTCGCTCATGCATCGGCCAGGGCTGCTCCTGCTCGACGAGCCGACGGTGGGTCTCGACATCGGCTCGCGAGAGAGCGTGATCGGAATCGTGCGCGACCTCGTCCGCGAGGAAAAGCTCGGCGTCTTGTGGGCGACGCACCTCATCGACGAGATCAGCGCCACCGACAACGTCGTCGTGCTGCACAAGGGCAAGGTTCTCTTCGCCGGAACCGTGCCGGGCCTCCTCGAGGCGGCAGGAGCGGCCAACGTGCGCGACGCCTTCCGTGGCCTCACTGGAACCATCACTGCGGAGGCGGCATGAGCGCCGGAGCAACAGCCGTAGCGCAGAGTCTCGATACGGGGACCGTGACGAGCGAGCCGAGGAAGCTCGGCTTCGCCGCTTATTTCGCCTGCTTCCGGGGGATCGTGTGGCGCGAGGTGCTACGGTTCCTGCACCAGACCGAGCGCTTCTTCTCGGCACTCGTACGCCCCCTCGTCTGGCTCTTCATCTTCGCCGCCGGCTTCCGCCAGGTGCTCGGCGTGTCGATCATTCCGCCCTACCAATCGTATGTGCTTTACGAGGAGTTCGTGACGCCGGGCCTCGTCGGCATGATTCTCCTCTTCAACGCCATGCAGTCGTCGCTGTCGATGGTGTACGATCGTGAGACGGGAACCATGCGCACGCTGCTGGTGAGCCCGTTCCCGCGCTCGTTCCTGCTCGTCTCGAAACTGCTCGGCGGCGTATCGGTAGCCCTACTCCAGGTGTTCGCCTTCCTGTTAGTCGCATATTTCTGGAGCATCCAGCCGCCGCCGATCACCGAGCTCAAGCTGTTCACCGGCTACGAGGCACCGCACTGGCTCGAAGGCATCGTGCCGAGCATGACGGAGCCGTCGATCATCACCTTCGCCAGCGTGCCCGCGGCTCTGCAGCCGGTCATGGGCTACATCTTCGTCATTCCGGCGCTGGTCGTCGCCGGACTGATGCTCGGCTCGCTCGCACTCTTCATGTCGTCGATCATCAAGCAGCTCGAGAACTTCGCCGGCGTCATGAACTTCGTCATCTTCCCGATGTTCTTCGCCTCGTCGGCGCTCTATCCGCTGTGGCGGATACGGGAATCGAGCCCGCTCCTCTACGAGATCTGCCGCTTCAACCCATTCTCCTACGCGGTGGAGCTGATCCGCTTCGGGCTCTACGGGCACGTGGACCTGGTATCGCTGATCGTCGTCGTCTCCTGCACGATCCTGTTCCTGGCAGCGGCCGTATTTGCCTACAATCCGTCCAAGGGTCTGATCGCCCGGCGCGGTGGCCCCGGTGGGGGTGCCTGAGCCGGGCGGAGGGTTAGAACAAACCGCCAAGGCGCTCGGCGGCGCCACGGGAATGAAAGAGAAACAGCCATGACTGCAAACATCGTTCGCCTTAACCTTTCCGCGGTCGCCTTCTTGGCTCTAGGGGCGGGCGCCGCCATCGCAAAGGACGCAGCCAACCCCGACTGGCCGTGCGTGCAGCGCAAAGTCGCCGACCTCACGGTCGGTGCGGTCTGGCAAGGCCCGTCGATCGACGGTCTCAAGGGCTGGTGGGAGGACAAGGAATTGATGGCGGTTCTCGACACGCTGGCCTCCCGCCGCGTGCCGCTCGACGAAGCCGGCAAGAAGCTCAAGAGCTGGGCGGCAACCTTGCCGGCCGATCAGCGCGACGCCAAACTGACGCTGCTCTTCGCCGGTCTCTTCGACAAGCTCACGATGCAGCGGCGCACGGTCATGAGCGGCCTCGAGAAGTTCATCGCCGGCCTCAGGGAGCGCGCTGCGGACATCGAAAAGCAGGGTAGCGAGCTCGGGGCGCTCGAAGCCAAGGCAATGGCCGGCGACGACAAGGTGACGACTGAGATGGCGGCAGCCCAGGACAAGTATGACTGGGCCTCGCGCATCTACCAGGAACGGCAGAACAGTATCCCGATCGCCTGCGAGGTGCCGGTGATCATCGAGCAGAGGCTGTTTCAGGCCGGCGAGCTGATCATGGCCGAGCTCGCGAAGAAATAGTCGCCGACGCTCTCGCACTTCGGTCGAGGCTGGCGACGGCGCAGACCTGCCAAGTGCGGCTCATACCCCGGTGATTGCGCCTTGGGGGGAAGTTGCAACGTCTCTCATCCCTACCCCATCCCCAAGGCATCGGGACGGCCCCCGGTGCCGGCGGCCAAATCTCGGCCTCATGCGCCGCGTTGGCCAACGTCTGGCCCGCGCCGAGGGGGGTGCGGATAGGATGAGAGGCTCAGCGCCGCGAGGCGGTGCAAGGCTGCGGACCGCTATTTCGCGTCCGGTTTCACGTTGTCGACATCGTTGCCAGCCTCTTGCCAGCCGTCGGTGCCGTCGGGAAACCAGATGACGTTGCCGTAACCGAGGCTCATCGCGCGCTTTCCCGCGTTCCAAGACATCCAGCAGTCGCGCAGGCAGAAGAAGACGATCGCCTTCGCCTTGTCGCCGCCGGTCAGCGTCTCGAGGCTCGCCGCGAAATAGGCCTGATCGTCGGGCGGCAGGAGACCGTAGCCGACGTTCGGCAGCCAGCGGGCGCCCTTGATGGTCGTATGAGGCGGATCCCGCCACAGTGTGCCGGCCGGAAGGTTCGGGGGCTTCGGCGCGCGCGGATAGACGTCGATGAAGACGGCCTTGCCTTCGGCGTAAAGCGCCTCCGCCTCGACCGTGGTGATGACACGGGCACCCTTGAGGGTCCGCGGCACCGGGGTGCGATAATGGTCCTCGCGGTAGCCGTCGGGCTCGGCCACTTCGCCGTGGTCGGCGACGGCCGGTGTGGCGGCGGGCGTACCTGATGCCGGCGCACCGCCGGAGGCAGCCGCCGGCTCTCCGTTCGGCGTCATAGTGGTTGCGGCCTCCGGCCCGCCCGCCGTGGCGGCACCTGAGCCGACAGCGGCGAGCGCAATCAGGGCAATAGGAAGCATCAAGCGGGGCGCACGCAGGGTGCCGGCAAGCCAACGTTTGGCGGTCATCGTTCGATTGCCTCTGGCAGGATTGGCACAAGAAAACGGCGGGAGAGCCAATAGCTCGCCCGCCGGCAGTTGTCACGGTGACGCTTTCAGCCGGGCAAGGTCACTGGCGCGCCGCGGTAATGAGCTTGTTGTCCTCATCGATGAGCGGCACGCGGTAATCGAGCAGAACCTTGTCGATGTCGCCTTGCCGCTTCTTGATGATAGCGTTCAGCTGCCGCTTCCAGTCCTGCTCGCCGTTCCTGACGCCCATGGTCAGGCGGTACTCGAGCTTCGGCAGACCGGCCTGCTCGTCGAGCATGGGCACGACCGTCAGGTCCGCGTCGTCCTTGGTGTAGAAGCCGGCGAACGGGCCCCACAGGATGGCGACGTCGATATCGCCCTTCTTGAGGTCGTCGATCATGTCCTTCATGGGGTTGATGTAACGCGTGTCGACCTGGAGAAGGTACGGCTTTGCCTTGACCATGAGCCCCGCCTTGGCGACATAGTCGGCGGCCGGCTGGCCCGCCTGGATCCCGACCCGCTTTTCCTTGAGCTTCGGGTCGAAGATCGACGTCACGCCGTCGAGGCCCTGGCCCTTCTTGTAGATGATGGCGTACGTGGTGCGATAATAGGCGTTTGTGTTCTGGGTGAACTCGTCCGCCTGCACGGTCTGCATCATGACATCGCAGCGCTTGGCAGCGAGTGTCTTTCTCACCATTCCTGGCGCCTGAGGGAACCAAGTATACTCTACCGGAAGCTTGAGCTCCTCGGCGATGATGTTCGCGATCTTGTTCTCGAAGCCCTCCAGCTTCTCGTTCGAGTAGGGGAGGTTCGACGGCGTGGCGCACACGCGGAGCGCCTTACGGTTGACGAGATCCGGCACATTGGCGTCGGCAGCCAGTGCGGCGGCACCAAGGCCGCAGGCAAGCACGGCCGTGCCAACACCAGCCCACAAACGGTTCGAAACACGCATTCTCATGTTCCCTTGCTGATTCAGGATGGTTAGTCGCCGTCGTGCCTCGAACCGCCGAGAGGCGCGACTTTTTCCCGGTATACTCGATGGACATGCGGGCGAGGCAAGTTACGTCTTCGTTATGTTGGCGATGCGCGTTCGAAACGCGGTGCAACACGAGCTTCCCAAAACGGACGCACCCGGGCGACAGATGCCTGTCGCCCGGGTGCTTATGTTTGCTCGCTGCCGTACTATGCGGTGGGCCGCCTAGACATCACGGTCCGAAGCAGGCGTTCTCGTAGTCCTTGGCAGGCTGCGGCTTGTCCTCGCGCTTCTCGGGGCGGCCGAAGGGCAGGTCGCCAACGGCACGAGCACGAATGTAGACATAGAGATCGTCGATGACGCAGGCGACGTTCTTGTTGTCACCGAGGGCCGGCATGACGAAGTCGGTGCCGCCCGCCACCTTGCGCACGCGACCGCTCATGACGGTCGTGACGAACGTCTGATAGTCCATCGTCAGCAGCGAGTCTTTCAAGGCCGGCGCGAACGTCGAACCTTCGGCACCAGGGCCATGGCAAACGTGACACTCGGAATGGAAGCGCTTGTAGCCCGAGTACGTGAACCAGTCGACGGTACCGTCGGCCTTGATGTTGAAGGTCGGCGTGCCGTCCGGAAGCTTGTACTTGCCGTCGGTGGCATCGAGCGTGCCGCCACCTCTGGTGCCATCGGCAGCGGCCGGCGGAGCCGGATTGTCAGCAGCGGCGATGTTAGCGAAGCCGATCATGCAGCTTGCAGCTGCGAGAAGTGCAAAACCAAGCCTTTTCACGCGTTTCCCCTGTTCCTGGAGCTTTTTTGACGTTTCGATGCTGCTCTTGAGAGGGCAGCTTTCGTAGATCAGGATCGTAACGGTTAGATCACGAATTCGAAATTAGTGCAGTTGACGCAGGCTGCAAGTTTCCATCCGCTCCATGACGAAGAATTCATCTCGCCAGCGCAAGCGGCCAGGGCCGCTGTCACGCGACGACCCCCATCAATAAAAGAGATCGGCGCGGGTTTCCCCGCGCCGATCCTGTTCCAGACTCACGATCCCGAATTAGGGCAGCGAGTACATGGTGAGCGTGCCGCCGAGAGCGGTGTAGGACTTCAGACCGGCGTAGTTGCCGACTGCGCCGAGGCCGTCCGTGGCCTTCTCGAGACCAGCGGCGAGACCGATACCGGCCCAGCCACCAACGCCCGAGTACAGACCGACGTACTGCTTGCCCTTCTGAGCGTAGGTAAACACGTTGCCGATCGAGCCCGACGGCAGACGGTGCTTGAAGAGCTCAGCGCCACCCTTCTGATCGCGGCACTTGAAGTAGCCCTCGAGGGTGCCGTGGCAGGCGATGCCGCCAGCCGTGGTCAGAACGCCCGACCAGACCGAGAACGGCTCGTCATGCTGAGCGACGATCTTGCCAGCAGCGCCATCCCAGATGGTGAAGTGGCCAGTGTTCGACTTGCCCTCAGGCGGGAACATCGAGAGCACCGCGCCGACGTACGGCTGACCCGGGGTGTACGAGACCTTCTGCGGCTCGTAGTCCATGCAGACGTTGTTGACGGGCACGTAGAACAGGTTCGTCAGCGGCGAGTAGGCAGCCGGCTGCTGATCCTTGAAGCCCAGAGCGGCCGGGCAGATGTTCTTGGTGTTGACGTCCGTGCCCTGCAGGAAGGTGGACTTGGCATCAAGAACGGTCGGACGGCCATAGTTCGGCTTCGACTTGTCGAGCTCGACGCCCGACGACCAGTTCAGATCCTGATCGTACGGCTGGGCAACCAGCGGCTCGCCGGTGAGGCGGTCCACGGTGTAGGCGAAGCCGTTACGATCGAAGTGGGTGAGAACCTTGCGGTCCGCGCCACCGATCTTCTGCGTCGTGAGGATCGACTCGTTCACGCCGTCGTAGTCCCACTCATCGAACGGGGTCATCTGGTAAAGCCAGGCGGCCACGCCGGTGTCGGGGTTACGAGCCATGAGCGTCATGGACCACTTCTGGTCGATGCGCTTGCCATCCGGTCCGGCGCGCTGACCCGGGTTCCAGGTCGACGGGTTGCCGGTGCCGTAGTACATCAGGTGGGCTTCCGGATCGTACGAGTAGAAGCCCCAGGTGGAGCCGCCGCCCGTCTTCCACTGATCGCCCGTCCAGGTCTTGAGCGAGCTGTCCTTGCCGACCGGCTTGCCGAGCGACATGGTCTTCTCGGTGTCGACGAGGAGATCCTCATCGGGGCCCATCGAGTAGGCGCGCCACACCTTCTTGCCGTCGGCAAGGTTGTAGCCCGTCACGTGGCAGCGAACGCCGAACTCGGCGCCCGCGATGCCCATCATGACCTTGTCCTTCACGATCAGAAGGTTGCCGGTGTAGGTCTCACCGCGCTTCGGATCGCCGTTGACAACCTTCCACTTCTCCTTGCCGGTCTTGGCATCGAGAGCGACGAGGGTCGTGTCAGCCTGGCCGAGGATGACGGTGTCGCCAGCAACCTGCACGCCACGGTTAACCGTGTCGCAGCACATCACGGGGATGACCGACGGATCCTGCTTCGGCTCGTACTTCCAGACGATCTTCGGGTCGGTGGGCGACGAGAGATCGAGGTTATACACGATGTTCGGGAAGGCCGAGTGGAGCCACATCTTGTCGCCGATCACGATCGGCGAGCCCTCGTGACCGCGGAGAACGCCGGTCGAGAACTGCCAAGCAACCTTGAGGTCCTTGACGTTGCCGGTGTTGATCTGGTCGAGCTTCGAGTAGCGCCAGCCAAGGTAATCACCCTGCTGCATCGCCCAGTTGTTGGCGTCCGACACCGCCTTCGCCACGTCTGCGTTCGCCCAAGCGGACGACGACAGAGCAACGGAAGCGAGCAGGCCGCATGCGAGTGCACTTCTGCGCATCGCGTTTCCTCCATAGCGATTCTTGCCACGCTTGCTGCGATGACTAAGAGCGATCCTCACGGACTAGGCCTGTAGCGAGGGTTTTCCCATTCTGGCCTTTGCATCCGGATTTGGTCGTGCCGAGCGCCGCACTGAGCGCACTGCTCTCCCCTTCCGTCATCGCGGTCACATGTAGACACTTTCTCGTGATGTCCGCAAGACAATCCGTCGGATCAATTTTCCTGCAACAGAGTTAGGACAGTTCTACTGTCGTATTTTTGTTTAGGCACAGCGGTTAGTTGATGCAATGCAGCAAAGAATTTTGCGGCGCACGTATAGTTTTTGCCGTCGAAACTGCGACATTTTCCGCTTGAATTTTGCCGGGAACTGTTGTTGGCGCGCACGCTCGCATTTCGTGATCGGCGGCATGGCGCATGAGCTTTATTGTAAGTATATCATCCTAACCCACGACACCAACGCCAGAACCCCTCCATGCTCCGCCATATCGACCCTACCGCCACCTCCGCGCCATCACGGAGGACCATCGTTCGCGCGGCCGCCGCTCTTCTTACTTGGCCGTTCTGGCGGCCGGTCGCGGCCGCCGCTGCGGCCGAGCCTGGCGCACCCACAGGGTTCGCGGTCGAGGTTGCTCCGGGTTGCTTCGTGCATCAAGGCCGGCACGCCCTGTTCGCACCCGACAATGAGGGCGACATCTCTAATCCCGGCTTCGTCGTCGGCGATGAAGCCGTCGCAGTCATCGATACGAGCGGCAGCGGGATCATGGGCGCCCGACTGCTCGCGTCCGTGCGTCAGGTCACAGACCGACCGATCCGCTACGTGATCAATACCCACATGCACCCTGACCATGTGTTCGGAAACGGAGCGTTCCAGGCCGAGGGTACGGAATTCGTCGCCCACCACAAGATGGCGCGCGGACTCGCGGCGCGTGCGGACCGCTACATGGAGCGCAACCGCGAGCTTCTCGGTGACAAGGCGTTCGAAGGAACCAAGATCGTCATGCCGACACGCGGGATCGACAGTCCGACAACCATCGATCTCGGGGGGCGCTCGATCGAGCTCGTGCCGCGCAAGACGGCGCACACCGACAACGACCTGACGGTCCGCTGCACGAAGACCGACACATTATATCTCGGCGATCTTCTGTTCTCTGGCCACGTGCCCACCATCGACGGCTCGATCAAGGGCTGGATGGCGCTCATGGAGGAAATGACGAAGAGCCCTGCTGCGCGCGTGGTTCCGGGACACGGACCGCCATCGATGCCCTGGCCGGAAGGCGCACGGCCGCTGCAGCACTACCTCGAGACGCTCGCGGTCGACATCCGGGGTCTGATCAAGCAGGGCAAGACCCTGGCCGACGCCATGGTCGTCGCCGGCCAGTCCGAAAAGAATGCGTGGCTGCTGTTCGACGACTATAATGCGCGCAACGCGTCGGCAGCTTTCGCGGAGCTCGAGTGGGAGTAGAGCGGGTGCCACGCATACGACGCATGAAATATGCTGCGGGCACATGCTGCAAGCCGAACGCCCATGAAGCAACGACGGGGCGAACGATAGCTAGGAGGAACTTTCGATGAGAGTAATGGCGACGAGACGTCTCACCCGCCTTGGGGCCCTGGCGGCGGCGGTGATGGCGGCGGGCGTGATGAGCACCCTGCCCGCGGCGGCCGACCGGCCAGAGGAAATCGATCCCTGGCCCATCCTGCAGCGCGACGTGTTCCAGTCGCGGGAGATCGCCGTCGACGACGTCGTCGCACTCGAGGCACCCGACAGGGCCGAGGACGCGGCGCTGACGCCGGTGACGATGCGCATCCCGGCCGCACACGCGGCGGAGGTGAAGAAGCTCACGCTGGTCATCGACAAGAACCCGATGCCGGTCGTAGCCGAGTTCTCGTTCGGCCCGGCCGCCGGCAACGGCGACCGCATGATCTCGACCCGCGTTCGGGTGGACATGTACTCGAATGTGCGCGCGGTCGCCGAGATGGCCGACGGCTCGCTGCACATGGCCTATAAATTCGTCAAGGCGGCGGGAGGCTGTTCGGCTCCGGCGCTCAAAGATCCCGACGCGGTGCTCGCCGAGATCGGGCGGATGCAGATCAAGTCGCTCGGCGATTCTGGACCTGGCATGCGTGAGGGCCTCCTCATGATCAAGCACCCGCAATATTCGGGCCTGCAGAAGAATCAGGCGACCGGCTTCTGGATCCTCGCCAAGTACATCACCAACATGGAGGTGAAGCGCGGCGGCGAGACCGTGTTCTCGATGTCGGGCGGGATCTCGATCAGCGAGGACCCGAACATCCGCTTCACCTATGCCCCTGCTGCGGACGAGACCATCGAGGTCACTGCCAAGGATGTCGACGGCCGCGTCATGACTGGCGCATCGATGCCCAAGGGCTCGTAACCGCCGGCCTTGCAATCGCAAATCGAAAAGGGGCGCTGCGGTTGCAGCGCCCCTTCCTCATTCAAGACGCCGGCGCACCGGTATCAGAAACAGCGCAGCTCACCCTCGATCTGAGCGAGCTTCAGCTCATGCACCTTATCGACCATCACCTTCGACTGCATCTGCGCCACGCTCTCGCCGCCGCGGAGCCGCAACGACATCACCGTCTCGGCTTCGACATACTTGTCGTAGGGAAGGATGCTGGCGATGACGTCGATCGAGCAGGAGCACTTGTCGAGCACATCGCGGGTCTGGCCATTGGCCTGCATGCATCCGAACACATAGTCGGCGCGCGTGTTGGTGGGATAATCGTTCATGTGAAGCTCCTCGGCCGCGGCGACGGCCGGGACAAGGACCGCGATTGCCGCTGCGGCGGCATGAACGACTTGCTTCATCTTGATCATTGCGCTTCTCCCACCTTCACCAGCGAGACCTTCTCGGTCATCTTGGGATAATTCTGCTTGCGGCTTTCGATGTTGGCCGTGAGCTCGAGGAAGTAGCCCGGAATTGCGGGGCTGAACACGACGACGAAGGTCGAGCGCTCGTAGCCATCCATCTTGCGCGCGTTCGAGGCTCGCGCATAGGGCATGATCGTCAGCTTCAAGGCGTCGATGTCCTTGCCGTCGAAGGCCGCCTTGATCTTCTCGAGCTTCGCATCCTCGTAGAAGCCCTGCTTGAACCGGTTCTTGAGGTCCGCAAACTGACCCGAGGCCGAGATGCTGCTGAACTGGTTGACGCAGTTGTTCAAGAACCAGATCAGGATCGGGTTGAGCGTCAGGCCGGTCTCGCTCCATGGATTGCGAGCAAGCTCCTTGAAGAACACCTGCATCTTGACGTCACGCTTGCCCTCGGCGTCGACCTTGGTCACCGACAGGCGGATGTCGTCGCTGTAGGGCTTGCCCAACCGGGTCTCGTCCGAGACCTGGTGCTCGTAGCGGTAGGTGATCTCGCGGCCCTTGCCGACGAGATCGAGGTGCGGGCTCTCGAAGATGAGCTGCTGGGCGCTCTGCTCGACCTCCTCGGCGTCGGCGGCGGCGTTCGACGCCACGGGCACGAGGGCCATGGCCGCACAGGCAGCGGCAATGCTCCAGTAATGACCCAACCTCATGCGTGTCCTCTCCGGCTGTACGCTCGGGCCTGCGCTCCCGGCAGGCCGTTTTGAGCATCCTCTTAGCGCCAGAGGGTCCCGTCGGGCAATATTTCCGGACGTTAACAAATGGTCATGTCGGGGCCGGCTCGGCGGTGGCGCGTAGCCCCATGGCGGGAGGCACCGGCCGAAGAAAAGAAAAGGGGCCCTGACGGGCCCCTTCGGCGTCCTGCTCGACGATGCCGGCCTCAGGCCGCAACATTGCCCTCGTCGCCAGGGTTACGGAGCACATAGCCGCGGCCCCAAACGGTCTCGATGTAGTGCTTGCCGCCGGTCGCGGCCTGCAACTTCTTGCGAAGCTTGCAGATGAACACGTCGATGATCTTGAGCTCGGGCTCGTCCATGCCGCCATAGAGATGATTGAGGAACATCTCCTTGGTGAGGGTGGTACCCTTACGGAGCGAGAGGAGCTCCAGCATCTGGTACTCCTTGCCGGTGAGGTGGACGCGCTGGCCGTTGACCTCGACCGTCTTGGTGTCGAGATTGACGCGGAGATCGCCCGTCTCGATGACCGACTGTGCGTGCCCTTTCGAGCGACGCACGATGGCGTGAATTCTGGCGACGAGCTCGTCCTTGTGGAACGGCTTCGTCATATAGTCGTCGGCGCCGAAGCCGAGACCGCGGACCTTGTCCTCGATCTGGGCGAGGCCCGAGAGAATGAGAATGGGTGTCTGCACCTTGGCGACGCGGAGCGTCTTGAGGACCTCGTAGCCGCTCATGTCCGGCAGATTGAGGTCGAGCAGAATGATGTCGTAGTCATAGAGCTTGCCGAGGTCCACCCCTTCCTCGCCAAGGTCCGTCGTATAGACGTTAAACCCCTCCGACTGCAGCATCAGCTCGATGCTCTGCGCCGTGGCGCTATCGTCCTCAATCAGGAGAACACGCATTGTCCCGTTTCCTCTCGTCCGTGCCCCGCCAGGCCGGCTGCCGCGTCAGTGAAGAGAACCCTACCTTGACCCGGGAAAGACCCGCTCCCGGGCTAAGTCATCGTTAGGAAGTTACCCAACAGAGGTTAACAAACCCTAATTTAGTCTTGCGCCATTCCGCGACACGCGAACGCTTTGTTTTCTATTCGGGCCGGCACGCACGCAACGGAGCAACCCTGCACAACAGCCTACCGCTCCCCGGTAAGCACCGAGGCAGAGACAGCACGCGGATTTCGGGAGAACTGGATACGAGACGGAGCCGGACCTAACGACCCGCAAACTCTGGCCCTGCTGGCGGCAGATCTACCGACTGGGGCCGGCCGCCTGTAGGATCGAGTCGCTAGCGTTCAAGCCAAACTCGTAACGAATCAACAGTTATCAGAATTCGCCGCCGAGCCCTAGATCATTCCTCTCGAAATAGTGCGGTCGCACATGAACATTTAAGAAACTTGTGTAGAGCGTTGCTTTACCGCAACTTAATTGGCACGTGGCATAGTCATCCGAGTTCCGTAAGAGCGCACCAGATGCTCGTGGAACCAGCGTCCGATCGGGCGCGTGGGAGCCGGAGGTCATGGACTTTACAAAACGTCCCCCCGGCACGTTGGCACGGTTCTTGTTAGCCAGCGGCAGACAGGGTTCGAGCGTGGTCAGGGGTATCGGACGATGAAGGCACGAGAGAGCGCGTTGAAGCTCAAGCGGTTCGAGGCTGACGAGAAGGGCCGCAAGGTAGCTGATCTCGAGCAGATGATCCGGGAGTTCGAGACCATGGCGTCGGATCTCGAGCGCCAGATCCAGGCCGAGGAAGAGCGCACCGGCGTCAAAGACCAGAGCCATTTCGCCTACTCCACCTTTGCCAAGTCGGCCGCCCAGCGCCGCAACAACCTCGTCGCCTCGACGGCCGAGCTGCTGCAGCGTCTCGAGGCCGCGCGCCGCGAGCACGAGGAGGCTCTTGCCCAGCTGGCCCGCTTCGCGGCTGCCGACGTGCGTCACGACTCCTCGCCGCGCCGTCGCCCCGACGGCATGCGCAGCGCCGCGCTGCGCTGAGCCTCGCCGGCTACCACGAGAGTGGACGGCGCGTCGCTCCGCGGGCGCCCTCCGACAACTCACGACCGACTGCTCGCAGCTCGCGAACGACGGCTTTCCCCAGGTCTCGTGCGGCCTGACAGGCTGCCGCCTTGGCATTGCCCCTCTTCTCTGACATTGACCGCAGACGGACCGGGACCGTTTCAACACGGGACACCCGGCTGTTCGGTATGTCAGGAGCAGGTTTGTCCAGGGATCATGGGCGACTCGAGGCTGAAGCGGCTGGCCATTCTCGCAGCGCTCGCAGCCGCCGGCTGCGGCGGTGGGGGCGGATTGTCGCCCGCCGCTCTGCCGGACCTGCCCAAGATCGAGCTGCCGGCCCTTTCGGGCACTGAGGCGATTACGGGATCGCCGACCGAGGTCTACACCAGCGTCGCGCGTGGCGCCCTCACCTGCTGGTTCGGCGCCACCGGCCCGCTCAAGGGCGCCTACATCTATCACGCCGAGGCTGCCCCACCGTCGAAGGGCGGACGGTCGGAGATCGTCGTGCGGACCCGTGACGAAACGGCTTCCGACCCGCGCAGCCTGCGCGCTTTCCGCATCGGCATTGCGCCCGGCGAGGGCAGCACTCATGTCGAAGCCGAGAACTTCACCATACCCGAACCGCTTGCGACGCGGATGAAGGCCGACACGGTGCGTTGGGCACATGGCCAGGAGGGATGTGGCGAGGCGCCGATGACGGCCGGGTGGAGCGCGGCTCCCGAGGAAGCGACCTCAGGCAAAAAGACGGCCGCCAAGGCGGCCAAGAAGCCCTAAGGAGACGAGGCGCCTCGGTCAAACGCCTGCCGGGCACAAAGCTTGGTGCAAAAGAGTAATGGCCGGCGCGAAACGCGCCAGCCGAACGTCGCGCCAGGAGCCTCGACAGGCCGGAATTGTCAGCCGCGGTAGTCCTGGATGCGCGTCGCGCGCAGCCCGGGCAGCCCGTGCTTGTCGATGGAGCGCTGCCAGGACAGGAACTCGTCGACCGTCAACGTATACCGGTCGCACGCCTCTTCCATGGACAGAAGGCCGCCACGCACGGCCGCGACGACCTCGGCTTTACGCCTGATGACCCATCGCTTCGTGTCCTT
This sequence comes from Alphaproteobacteria bacterium, assembly GCA_019137195.1. Lineage (GTDB taxonomy): Bacteria > Pseudomonadota > Alphaproteobacteria > Rhizobiales > Hyphomicrobiaceae > CBDCUQ01. The sequence continues at coordinate 14,021 of JAGVSR010000122.1, read as the reverse complement.
GGGCGGCAGGTCGGCAATCGTCAGAGGGCTCCCGTCGGGCCCGATGACGTAGCGCACGCGCGCTCTCATATGCTGTTGTTCGGCCATGATACTCGATACACCTATTGACCAGCTCCGGATGGTAAGCGAATGCTCTTAAGCTCACCCTAAGTCATTGAGTAAACATAGCATAAAGCGCTGTCGCATTCACGATAGCGCACCCGTTAGGGTTGACGGAGCGGCCGTTGCCGGGTCCTGGACGCCCCATAACAATACATTGTTCAAAGCCATACTCATCATGTGTCGTCTTTCGCCGCAATTGCGTCGCAACGAGCATACATAAGTGCAAAAGTAAGCATCCTGGCATGGCACCATGCCTCGTGCTAGAAGGTCGCCCTCGCGGTTTTCTTGCGCCGCACGCCGGCGACTTGCAGGTTCGAGACTGAACTGACGACCCGATGACCACATCCTCGACTAGGGCTTCAGGCTTGGCAGGCCTCGCGGGCAAGCGCGTGGTCGTGGCCATGTCGGGCGGCGTTGACAGCTCGGTCGCTGCGGCTCTCCTGGTCAAGGCCGGGGCAGAGGTGGTCGGGATCACCCTGCAGCTCTACGACCATGGCGAAGCGACAGGGCGCAAGGGCAGTTGCTGCGCCGGGCAAGACATCCAGGACGCGCGCCGGGTGGCCGAGTCGCTCGGCATCGCCCACTACGTGCTCGACTACGAGCAGCGCTTCTCAAAGGCCGTGATCGAGACCTTTGCCGGCAGCTATCTCTCGGGCGAGACGCCGATCCCGTGCGTCAACTGCAACCAGGACATCAAGTTCCGCGACCTTCTGAGCACGGCCCGCGAGCTCGGTGCCGAGGCCCTGGCGACGGGGCACTACATCCAGAAGCGGCAAGGACCGTGCGGGCCGGCGCTCTTGCGCTCGGTCGACGGCGAGCGCGACCAGAGCTATTTCCTGTTCGCCACCACCCGCGAGCAGCTCGACTATCTCGTATTCCCGGTCGGCGGCATGGAAAAGGCCGAGGTGCGCCGCATCGCGCGCGAGCTGGGTCTGCCGGTCGCCGACAAAGCCGACAGCCAGGACATCTGCTTCGTACCGAAGGGCCACTACACCGGCGTGATCGAGCGGCTGAAGCCGGGCGCGACCCGGCCCGGTGCGATCGTACACGCCGACGGGCGCAAGCTCGGAACCCACAATGGAATCATCGGGTTCACGATTGGGCAGCGGCGCGGCCTGGGCGTCCCCTCGAGCGAGCCGCTGTTCGTCGTCCGGCTCGACGCAGAGAGGAACGAGGTCGTCGTGGGACCACGTGACTTATTGCAAACGGATGGCTTGGTTCTTAGGGACGTCAACTGGCTGGGCGATGGCCCGCTCGAGGCGCTGCCTCCCGAGGGTCTCAGCATTTTTGCCCGCGTGCGCTCGACCCAGCCACCGGTACCGGCCAGGATCCGTCACAGGGCCGGCCGGACTGAGGTCTTGCTCGACAAGGGAGAGCTCGGAATCGCGGCAGGCCAAGCCTGCGTGTTCTATGCGGACGGTTCGCCCGAGGCGCGGGTCCTCGGGGGCGGCTGGATCGCCCGTACGTTGAAGCCGCAATTCGTGAGTGCCGGCAGCGTGATCGCGCCGATGCCGGCCGTCTAGGTCAACCTCGAGCGGGAAAGATGAAACCGTTGAGACAAGAACGCCTTAAACAGTCGGACGGCAAACAAGTGGCCGGCGACCGCAACCGCGGCCTGATGGCGGGCCGCATCCTCTCGAAGGCCGTCGAGAAGGAGGACGGCAAGATCGTCCACATCGGTCACATCCACGAGGACGTGGTCAAGTCCGCCTACCGCCGTTGGGCGCCGGTCTACGACCATACGTTCGGCAAGGTCTCGACTGAGGGCCGCAAGAGCGCCGCGCGATACCTCAATACGCGCCAGGGCAGCCTGCTCGAAGTCGGTGTCGGCACCGGGCTCGCGCTTGGCGAGTACGCACCCCACCTCGAGGTCACCGGCATCGACCTGTCGCCCGAGATGCTCGAGAAGGCTCGCGAGCGCGTGGCCAAGCTCGGGCTCAAGAACGTCAAGGCCATCCTCGAGATGGACGCCGGCAACCTTGAGTTCCCGGACAACACGTTCGACACCGCGGCGGCCATGTACCTCATCACCGTGGTACCCGACCCGGAGCGGGTGATGCGCGAACTCGCGCGCGTCACGAAGCCCGGCGGCGAGGTCGTGCTCGTCAATCATTTCAGCACCGAGGACGGCGTGCGCGGCTGGGTCGAGCGGCGGATGGCCCCATTCGCCGAGCTGATCGGCTGGCGCCCGGTGTTCGACGTCTCTCGCGTGATGGGGTGCGAGAACCTACAGTTGACCTACAGCGAGCCTCTCAAGCCGCTGGGCATCTTCACGATGATGCACTTCCGCAAGAAGGGCTGATCCGGGGCCGCCGCCTGCAACAAGGCCGCACCCAATTCCGGCAGGCAGATCAAAGTAACAGACCGGCGCGAGCTTGACCTCTCGCGCCGGTCTCCTTATTAGACAGCCTCGACGGCGGGATAGCTCAGGTGGTTAGAGCGACGGACTCATAACCCGTAGGTCGGCGGTTCAAGTCCGCCTCCCGCTACCATTCTCCAAATCAGATCAGCGCAGCAGTGCGATCAACCGGCTCGCGGCGTCGAACTCGGCGCGGCGCCGTTCCCGTCGCTCGTCGGCCTCTGCGTCGCGTCCCCAGAGCTCGATCTGGTAGTCCTCGTCGACGTGTGCGGCAGCCCAGGCCTCGTCCGCCGAGATCGCGCCGCGAGCGTGCGCCAGCGCCAGCAGGGCAGAGCCGGTCAGCGTGGTCATCATGTGCAGTGCCGACAGCTCGAAGGCTCCCGCACCGTCAAGGGCGGACTTGACGCGGTCGAGCGCCTCGCCCGGCTGGGCGACGTGCGTGACGCCCTCGGTCACGGCCATGCGGACGCCCAAGACCTCGTGCGCCCAGGCAAGGACCGGATCCCAGGCGGTGGCCTGCCGCCGCGCCAGCTCGGCCGGTGCCTCGGCCCGGTAGCAGACCAGATCGGTGCCGGCAAACGAGACCAGGTCGGCCGCCACCTCGGCTTTGGCGTCGGCGACCGCGTCGATGGCCGTGTTGGCGATGCGCGTGAGCGGCATGGCGGCCGGATCGACCTCGGCGCCCTGTGCGCGCCACTCGGCGGCGACCGCCTCCGCGAGTGAAGCGGCCGGCAGCTCCAGCGCTCGCTTCTTCGGCGTCTTGACGGGCCGCCCGTCGAGCAGGACGCGGTGACCGCCGGCCACGGGCTCGGTCGCGACCTCCTTGTAGAAGCGCTTCGGCAGCGGGGGACGCAGCGCGTCTTTCGGGATTCGCGGGCCGCTCGGCGGCGCCGCGCGGCCGTCGTCGTTCGTGTCGCTCATGCGTCGGTCTCCATGAGGGCGAGCAGGCTGTCGAGGACGCTCAGAAGCTCTCCCGAGCGCTCGACCACCAGATGCGCGCCGGCGCCCTTGAGGTCGCGCGCCTCATGGTAACCCCAGGCGACACCGAGCCCGCCAACGCCCGCGGCGCGCGCCATTTCCATGTCATAGGTCGTATCCCCGATCATGAGTGTCCGCTCGGGCAGCGCGCCGGTCTCGTCCAGCGCAGTCAAGATCATGGACGGGTGTGGCTTCGAGGGGTGGGTGTCGGCAGTCTGGATGGTCGAGAAATGGGCCCCGAGGCGCTCGCGCTCTAGAATGACGTCGAGGCCGCGACGGGACTTGCCGGTGGCGATCCCGAGCCGTACGTCCTCGCGTGCTGCCAGCGTCTCGATCACCTCGCGGATGCCCTCGTACAGCGGCTCCACATGCTCGACACGCCGGAGCTCGTGAAAGGCCGCCTTGTAGTCGTCGGCGAGCTTGGCGACGAGCTCGGCCGAGGACCGCGGCGGAAGCAGGCGGCGTACGGCCGTCTCGAGAGACAGGCCGACCACGGACAGCACGCGTGCCCGCTCGGCCGGCGGCAGACCGTGGACGGCGAACGCCTCGTTCATGGCGGCGACAATCATGTGCTGGCTGTCGGCCAGCGTGCCGTCGCAATCGAATATGAAGAGTTTCATGTGGGGCCGGCCAGGTTCACAGGCGCCCGCATAGCACCTTGCTGCCAGGAGCGCGATGCGTCAGCGCCGCTCCAGCCGGGTCAGGCGCGCGTCGCGGGCGCTAGCGGCCACAGCCAAAAGGTGGGCGCGGCGCGCCGTCTCCTCGTAGAGGTCGCGGACGACCTCGACGTAGGGCCGGCCGGACGGAGCACGAGTGACACTTCGGACATGCCTGGACGCGGTCAGCACCATGATTGCTGCAGCGAGCGCTGCCAGGATGCCGAGCACCGCATCGAAGGGTCCGGCCACTGTCATCGTCCACCCGCTCCCGAACCGCCACCGCCGCCGCTCGGACGCCGGGTCTCGAGCCGCTGCAGGCGGGCCTCCTGATCCTTGACGATCTTCTCGAGGAGGTCGTTCTGGCGGCGCAGCTCGGCGACATGCTCCTCCAGAAGCTCGCCGTGGCTCTTGCCGCTCCGCCCCGTGTAGACGTTGCGGGTGTCGAGGTACATGTAGATCCAGACGGCGATGAGAATGAACGCGGGCAGCCACGCGATCATGATGTCGAGCAGTCCGCCAACGTTCATCGTCTCTTCTCCCGCTTCTCCCGCTCGCTGCGCGGCGACTCGCCGTCAGGTTCTTGATCATACCGGCTGGGATCCATCCCCAAAAGCTCCCAGGTGGCGAGCATATGCGGCGGCAGCGGTGCGGTAATGTCGATCTTGCCGGCCCCCGAGGGGTGCGGAATGATCAGCCGACGGGCATGGAGGTGCAGCTTTGCGTCCATGTTCTCGGCCGGCAGATCCATGCCGCCCTCGTACTTGTTGTCGCCGACGATCGGGTGGCCGATGAGGTCCATATGAGCGCGCAGCTGGTGCTGGCGACCGGTGACGGGCTTAAGAGACACCCAGGCGGCCTTGTTCGCCACCTTGTCGATCACAGAATAATGCGTGGTGGCATGCATGGCCTTGTCCTGCTCGCCCGGAAGGGCCTTCCGGACGCGGTCGCCGTCGGGGCCCGAGGCCTTGACCAGGGCGGCCTCGATCCTTCCCTGCGGCGGGCGCGGCACACCCTTGACGAGCGCCCAGTAGGTCTTGGCGGCCGAGCGAGTCTGGAAAATGCGCCCGAGCTTGGCGGCGGCAGCCCGGGTCTTGGCGACGAGCAGCACACCCGAGGTGTCGCGGTCGAGTCGATGGACAAGGCGGGGCCGGTCGCCGAACCGGTCGGCCATGCCGGCGAGAATGCCGTCGATATGCCGCTTCGTGCCCGTGCCGCCCTGGACGGCGATGCCGGCCGGCTTGTTGAGGACCAGGACATCATCGTCCTCGTAGAGGATCATGCGCTCGATGAACTCGCGGTCGGCCTTCGAGGCTCCTTGCGGCGCGCTGCCCGAGCCTGCGGCACCTGCAGCCTTGCTCTTAGTGCGCGCGATGACCGGAACCCGCACCTCGTCTCCAGCCTCCACGCGGGCATTGGCCTCGACACGCTTCGAGTTCACACGCACCTGACCGGTGCGAAGCAGCTTCTGCAGGTACGTGTGGCCGACATCGGGGAAGCGTGACTTGAACCAGCGGTCGAGGCGCATGCCCGCCTCGCTGTCCTTGACATGAATGGTCTCGACGCGGGGGCTCTTGTCCGAGCTCGCCTTGTTGTCCTCTGCAGTCATGAGAGCGCCGCCCGTGTAATGGCTAGACCGGCGAAGCACGCCAGGATCGACAGCACGACCGACGCCAGAACGTAGATGACGGCCGCGCCCGCCTCGCCGCCTTCATAGAGACGAACAGCGTCGAGCGAGAAGGCCGAAAAGGTGGTGAAGCCGCCGAGAATGCCGGTAGCGAGGAAGGTGCGGAGCTCGAGCGAGCCCTCGTACCGGAGAAGGATCAGCTCGATCAGAATGCCCATAGCGAACGAGCCCACGACATTGACGGTCAGGGTCGCCCACGGGAAGGCCGTGCCCGGCCAGTAGGCGGCGGCGACATAGGTCAAATATCGCGCCCCGGAGCCGAGGGCCCCGCCGGCACAGGCGAGCAGGAACAGGCGCATCCGGGTTTCCTCGAAGCTGCATCCTGCGCCGGGCCTACCCCAAACCGCACGGCGAGCGCAACCGTCAGAAGGGTTAACGCCGGCCGCCCTTGATGGAGCCGACGACGATGTTCTTGATGGTGGTCGCTATGGTCCGCGAGATCGAGCGCTGCAGCTCCTTGCTGATCATGTCGCCCATGCCCTGCGAACCACGCTTTCCTTTTGTGCCCGGCGCAGAGCCGCCGCCGAAGATGATGTCGCCCCAGCCGCCGCCGGTGCCCGCCTCCTCCGCAGCCGCCTCCGTGCGCTTGGTCAGCATCTCGTAGGCACTCTCGCGGTCGACCGGCTCCTCGTACTTGCCATAGCAAGGGCTGTACTGGATGACGCCCTCGCGCTCCTCGGCCGTGACAGGACCGACGCGGCTCTCGGGCGGCTTGATGAGTGTCCTCTGCACGATCGACGGCTCGCCCTTGTTCTCGAGCATGGAGACAAGGGCCTCGCCAACCTTGAGCTCGAGGATGGCCTTCTCGGTATTGATGTCGGGGTTCTTGCGGAAGGTCTCGGCTGCGGCCCTGACTGCCTTCTGATCCTGGGGCGTGAAGGCGCGGAGCGCGTGCTGCACGCGGTTACCGAGCTGGGTCGCGACCGTCTGCGGGACGTCGGCTGGATTCTGGGTGATGAAGTAGACGCCTACGCCCTTTGAGCGGATCAGGCGCGCGATCTGCTCGATGCGCTCCATGAGCGCCTTGGGTGCATCGTTGAAGAGGAGGTGCGCCTCGTCGAAGAAGAATACGAGCTTGGGCTTGTCGCGATCGCCGACCTCGGGCAGCGTCTGCCACAGGCGTGTCAGCATCCAGAGCAGGAAGGTCGAGTAGAGCCGCGGCTTCTCCATCAGCTTGTCGGCGGCCAGGACGCTGATCACGCCGCGCCCGTCGGGGGCGATGCGCATGAAGTCGTGGATGTCGAGCGCCGGCTCGCCGAGGAATCTATCGGCACCTTGCTCCTCGAGCACGAGGAGGCGGCGCTGGATGGAGCCGACAGAGGCCGCGGCGACGTTGCCGTACTTGCCCTGCAGCTCCTTGGCGTTCTCGGACACGTTGGCGATGATGGCGCGCAGGTCCTTCAAGTCGAGAAGCGGGAACTTCTCGTCGGCGGCGACACGGAAGGCGATGTTGAGCACACCCTCCTGCACGTCGTTGAGCTCGAGCATGCGCGAGATGAGGAGAGGCCCCATGTCCTGCAGGGTCGCTCGTATGGGATGGCCCTGCTCACCGAACACGTCCCAGAAAATCGACGGGAATGCCTGCTGCTTCCAGTCGGCGCCGAGACCGACGTCGGCGGCGCGCTTGACGAGAAAGTCCTTGGGCTCGCCGACGGCCGCAACGCCCGAGAGGTCCCCCTTGATATCGGCGGCAAAGACGGGCACGCCCGCCCTGGAGAAGCCCTCGGCGAGGCCCTGCAGCGTCACCGTCTTGCCGGTGCCTGTCGCGCCGGTGATGAGGCCGTGGCGATTGCCGAAGCGAAGCTCGAGGTATTCGGGCTTGGTGCTCTTGCCGAGGAAGATCTTTCCGTCCTGCAGTACCGACTGGGTCATCGCCTATTCGCCTGATGGAAATCTGTCAGTAGGCCCCGCATCGGGGAGCGCAGCCTGTCGTGACGTCTGCAAGCCGTCTCCCCAAGCTGCTCCCAGGGGGAAACGTGGATCAAGCCTGTACCGGTTGCCATGCCGGAGCTAGGCGCCCTTCGGGGTCAAGTCCCCCCTGCCCCTCGGGAGAGGCGTGGGGCGAGGGGACCACCCGATGCGTAAAAGATAGAGCCGGACAGGGGCGGATAAAAGCCCGCGCCCGGCAAATCATCAGAACCACTTCGGCTGCCACCAGTGAAGCGCGGCCTGCACCACCTCCGGATGCACGTAGTAGGCGGCGCCGACCACGGCCATGACGAGGAACAAGCCGAGAATGATGGTGCCGGCCCCGAGGTGCATGCGGTAGCTCATGCCGGTGCCGGGGATACCGAGTGTCACCATCGGACCTTTCTTACCGACGTTCAAGGTCGCCCCCTTGCCGCCGACCGAAGCCGAGACGCCGGTCTTCGAGAGATTGACGCGTGCGCCAGGTCCGACGCCGATGCGCTTCTGAAAGCGAAAGCCCATGGATTGCTCCCTTGCTTGTGAGGACCGTCGGGGCGACGCGCAACGGAAACTTCAGGCGACGGCCACGTTTCGATTGACTTCGAACTCGAACGCGGAGGCGGGACGCGCGATCTCAGGAGAAGCGCTTGCCACCAAGGATGTTGCCGAACGCGTTACGGAAGCTCTGTTGCATCTTGCCGACGACCGTGTTGCGAGCGGCGAGGCGGGCGTGCGCGGCGTCGCTATCGAGTGTGTGGCCGTACTTGGCTCCGTTGACCTTGTCGGCGGCGACGAGCGCCTGACGCTCGGCAGGCGTCAGCGGACCTACCCGCGACATGGGTGGACGGATCAGCGTCCGCTGGACCATCGACGGCTCGCCCTTGTTGTGCAGGAAGCTGACCAGCGCCTCGCCGACCTTCAACTCCTGAATGGCGCGCTCGGTGTCGATGTCGGGGTTGGGGCGGAAGGTGTCGGCGGCGGCGCGGATCGACTTCTGCTCGCGGGGCGTGAAGGCGCGGAGCGCGTGCTGGATGCGGTTGCCGAGCTGTGCCGAGATTCGGTCCGGCACGTCGCCGGGGCTCTGGGTCACATAGTAGACGCCGACGCCCTTGGAGCGGATGAGGCGGGTCACGCGCTCGACCTGGTCGATGACGGCCTTCGGCGCCTCGTCGAAGAGAAGGTGCGCCTCGTCGAACAGGAACACCAGCTTCGGCTTGTCGAGGTCGCCGACCTCGGGCAGCTTCTCGAACAGCTCGGAAAGGAGCCAGAGAAGGAACGTCGCGTACAGTCGCGGCGTATTCATGAGCTTCTCGGCGGCGAGAATGTTGACGACGCCGCGGCCGTCCGGGGCCGTCTTCACGAAGTCCATGATGTCGAGCGCGGGCTCGCCAAAGAAGCGGTCAGCGCCCTGCTCCTCGAGCACGAGGAGCCGGCGCTGGATGACGCCGACGGTGGCGGGGGCAATGTTGCCGTAGGTGCTCCTCAAGCTTGCGGCGCGCTTTCCCATCTCGTCGATGACGGCGCGCAGATCCTTCAAATCGAGGATCGACATCTTCTTGTCGCCGGCTGCGCGCTCGTCCGCCGCCCAGCGGAAGGCGATGTTGAGGACGCCTTCCTGCGGCTCAGTCAGCTCCATGAGGCGCGAGAGCAGGAGTGGACCCATGTCCTCGACCGTCGCACGGACGGGGTGGCCGTCGTTGCCGAAGATGTCCCAGAAGGCGGTCGGGAAGGCGGTGTTGCCGTAGCGGGTAAGCCCGATCTCCTCAGCGCGCGAGACGAGTTGCGGCTTCGGCTCGCCGGCCATGGCGATACCCGACAGGTCGCCCTTGATGTCGGCGGCGAAGACGGGGATGCCAGCGGCGGAGAAACCCTCGGCGAGGACCTGCAGCGTTACCGTCTTGCCGGTGCCCGTGGCTCCGGTGACGAGGCCGTGCCGGTTGGCGAGCGCCAGCTCGATGCACTCGGGCACGATATCGTGGCCCTGCTTCGAGGCGCCGATCAGGATGAGGCCGTCCTGCACGTAGTCGCGCGGATCGGGCGCAGGCTCAGTTGCCGCCGCCATTGCCTTTGCCGAAGCCGTCATGCCTGCCCCCAAGATCGCGCGGAAATCCGCGAGGGAAATTTCTGCCGCCCGGCCACGGCGGCGCGCACGCGCCTGCGACTCAGCGGCCGGGATCACCTTTGAGATGGCATGCTCGAGCCCCCGATCCAACCCGCGGCCGGGGTGTAAGGCGCAGATCGGCGTGCATAAGTCTTGTGATGCCAGTGCGGCTGGTCTCGGCCGCGGCGGGGTGTCGATTCGGGGAACGACCTGCCGGCACGGTTCGGCACGCAACGGCTTGGTGTGCGGCATTATTGGGCGATTTCGGGGATGCACGGCCGCCCGCTTCCCCCTATAGAAACAGCCGGATAACGCGCCCAGCGCTGGCGGCCGGCTGCTCGCACGGGTGGCGCCAGCGCAAGGCACTTCCGCGCTGGCGGCCGGCTCACGGAACGAGAGGCGCCAGCGCCAAACAAATAGCGAGGAACGGGCATGACGGCGGGTGCTGAGGGGATGGTGAAGCTGGCTGACGGGTTCGAGGCGGCCTCCCGGGACCAGTGGCGCGCGCTGGTCGACAAGGCCATCAAGGGCGCCGATTTCGAGAAAAGGCTGGTCTCGAGGACAGCCGACGGCCTGCGGGTCGAGCCGCTCTACACGCCGGGAGACGCGCTCTCCGCCGAGGCGCCGTTCGTGCGCGGAACGGGGGCCGGGCGCGCGGGGCTCGGCTGGGACATCCGGCAATTCCACATCGAGACCGATCCGGTGGCCGCCAACACCGCCATCCTGGAGGACCTTGACGGCGGCGTGACCTCGATCGGGTTGCAGATCGCCGCACCCGGTAGTGTCGGCCTGCCGGCCGACGCGGCGAGCCTCGAGCGAGCCTTGAAAGGCGTGCTGCTCGACATGTGCCCGGTATCGCTCGTGGCCGGTGACAGGACTGCCGAAGCCGCTGCCTCCCTCGCAGGCCTCTGGGACAAGGCCGGGATCTCGCCAGCCAAGCGCCGCGGCAGTCTCGGCGGTGACCCGATCGGCGACCTAGCCCGCACGGGTCGCTCGACAAAGTCCATCGATGCGGCGCTTGCAGATGCTGCGGTGCTCGTAAAGTCCACGCTGGCGTCGACAAGCGTCCAGGCGCTACGCGCCGACGGCGTGCCCTACCACATGGCGGGCGCGAGCGAAGCTCAGGAACTCGCCGCAATCCTGGCAACGCTTGTCGCCTATCTGCGTGCCCTCGAGGTGGCCGGCGTCGCGGTGAAGGACGCGCTCCCCAAGATCGAGCCGGTGGTATCGCTCGACGACGACCAGTTCCTCGGCCTCGCGAAACTGCGCGCGCTGCGCCGGCTCGTCGGTCGCGTGGCGCAGGTGTGCGGAGCAGCGGACGCCATGAAAGGCGTGCGCCTCTCGGCCGTCACCTCCATGCGCATGATGTCGAAGCGCGACCCCTGGAACAACATCCTGAGGACGACCATTGCGTGCGCCGCCGGTGCGCTCGGCGGCGCGGATGCCATCTGCGTGCTCCCCTTCACCATGGCTCTCGGCAGGCCGGACGCCTTCGCGCGCCGCGTTGCCCGCAACGTGCAGATCGTCTGCCAGGAGGAGAGCAACCTCGGCCGCGTCGCCGACCCTGCAGGCGGCTCCTGGTACGTCGAGCGCCTCACCGACGACCTCGCCACCAGGGCGTGGGGCCTGTTCCAGGCCATCGAGGCGAAGGGTGGCATCGTGGCAGGGCTGTCGTCAGGCGCGCTCCAGGATGAGATCGCGGCGACGGCGGCCGAGCGCAGGAAGGCAATCGCCACGGGGCGCATCGAGCTTACGGGCGTGTCGGCGTTTCCGCTCTTGGGGGACGACGGCGTCAAGGCCGAGCCGTGGCCGGCGCCGGCTGCGGCCGCCGATCGGACCGCTGCCGTCAGCGTCCGTCCCCTCTCGATGACCCGCCTCGCCGAGCCTTTCGAGGCGCTCCGGGACGCGGCGGACGCCCATGCCGAAAAGACCGGCAAGCAGCTCGCGGTGTTCCTCGCCTCCATCGGCCAGGTCATCGACCACAACGTCCGCTCGACGTGGATCAAGAACTACCTCGCCGCCGGCGGCATCGCGGCGGCGATGACCGACGGCTACCCGGACGGCGAGGCCGCAGCCAGCGCCTTCAAGGCCTCCGGCGCCTCCGCCGCCTGCATCTGCTCCTCGGACGCGGTCAACGCCGTCCACGCCGAAGCGACTGCGCGCGCGTTGAAAGCCGCAGGCGCCAGGCTCGTGCTGATGGCCGGCCGGCCCGGCGACAAAGAAGCTGCGCTTCGCGCAGCCGGTGTGGACCAGTTTCTGTTTGCGGGCGCAGACGCGGTGGCGACACTCGCCGATCTGCAGTCTAAACTCGGCATCAACGCGTGATGGATCGAACCGACATGACCCTGATCCCCGACTTCACGAAGATCGATCTCGATGCCAAGAGCCAGGACGGCGGCGCCGCCCCGGCTGCCTCGGGCGAGGTCTGGCACACGCCCGAAGGCATCCCGGTGAAGCCGATCTATACGGGTGCCGACACCGCGGGGCTCGACTTCCTCGGCACATACCCCGGCATCGCGCCCTACCTGCGCGGCCCCTACCCCGCGATGTACGTGACCCAGCCGTGGACCATCCGCCAATACGCGGGCTTCTCGACCGCCGAGGATAGCAACGCCTTCTACCGGCGCAACATCGCGGCCGGCCAGAAGGGGCTCTCGATCGCCTTCGATCTCGCCACCCACCGCGGCTACGATAGCGACCATCCGCGCGTCCGGGGCGACGTCGGCATGGCCGGAGTAGCGATCGACAGCATCTACGACATGCGCACGCTGTTCGACGGCATTCCGCTCCAGGAGATGACCGTCTCGATGACCATGAACGGCGCCGTGCTGCCGGTGCTCGCGCTCTTCATCATCGCGGGCGAGGAGCAGGGCGTGCCACCTGAGAAGCTTGCCGGAACCATTCAGAATGACATTCTGAAAGAGTTCATGGTGCGCAACACCTACATCTATCCGCCGACGCCCTCGATGCGGATCGTGTCCGACATCTTCGCCTATACGTCGGCGAAGATGCCGAAATTCAACTCGATCTCGATCTCCGGCTACCACATGCAGGAAGCGGGTGCGACCGCCGACCTCGAGCTCGCCTATACGCTTGCCGACGGCGTCGAGTACGTGCGCGCGGGCGTCGCCGCGGGCCTCGACGTCGACGCGTTCGCGCCCCGATTGTCGTTCTTCTGGGCCATCGGCATGAACTTCTTCATGGAGATCGCCAAGATGCGCGCGGCGCGTCTCCTGTGGGCGAAGCTGATCAAAGAGGAGTTCAATCCCAAGGATCCGCGCTCGCTGTCTCTCCGGACGCATTCGCAGACGTCGGGCTGGTCGCTCACGGCGCAGGACGTGTTCAACAACGCAACCCGTACCTGCCTCGAGGCGATGGCCGCGACGCAGGGGCATACGCAGTCCCTGCATACCAATGGCCTCGACGAGGCGATCGCGCTGCCGACCGACTTCTCGGCCCGTATCGCGCGCAACACCCAGCTCCTCCTGCAGCAGGAGAGCGGCACCTGCCGCGTCATCGATCCGTGGGGCGGCAGCCACTTCATCGAGCGGCTGACCTACGATCTCGCCATGAAGGCCGAGGAGCACATGGCCGAGGTCGCCGAGCTCGGCGGCATGGCGAAGGCGATTGCGGCCGGCATCCCGAAGATGCGCATCGAGGAGGCGGCGGCGCGCACGCAGGCACGTATCGACACCGGCAAGCAGACCATCACCGGCGTCAACAAGTTCCGCATCACGCAGGACGCCGACATCAATCTCCTCAAGGTCGACAACGCGGCCGTGCGCGAGGCCCAGATCGCGAAGCTGAAGCGGCTCCGCGCCGAGAGGAACGAGGCGGAGTGCCAAGCAGCTCTCACAGCATTGACCGAAGGCGCCAAGGGCAACGCCAACCTTCTCGACCTCTGCGTCAAGGCGGCTCGCGCGAAAGCGACCGTCGGCGAGATGTCGGAAGCGATGGAAAAGGTCTTCACACGCCACCGCGCGGACATTCGCGCCATCTCGGGCGTCTATCGGTCGGAGGCAGCGATGAGCAAGGACGTAGCTACCGTGCAGAAGCTGGTCGAGGCCTTCGAGGCGAACGACGGGCGGCGCCCGCGCATCCTCATTGCCAAGCTCGGCCAGGACGGCCACGACCGCGGTCAGAAGGTGATCGCGACCGCGTTCGCCGACCTCGGCTTCGACGTCGACATCGGGCCGCTCTTCGCCACGGCAGACGAGGCGGCGAGGCAGG